>JAFDZM010000080.1 GCA_018266915.1 Bacteroidota bacterium
AGCAGGGCAAGCAGGTGGGCGAATACATCTGCCAAAAATTAAAACTGACTAAATAGCATTTACTTACTTGAATAAATAAATAATGGAAAATACACTGCATTTGGATTCAAAAATTCATTACACGCTTCGTTTTGCCGCAGCAATGTGCTTTATAGGTCATGGCATTTTTGGAATTATAGGGAAAGCTATATGGCTAAACTATTTTGCAGTTTTTGGTATTGCGCATAATTTGGGTAATACCTTGATGCCTATACTTGGTGTATTGGATGTACTGATGGGGATTTCTTTATTAGTCTATCCTACGAGGGTTATTTTACTATGGTTGGCAGTGTGGGGGATCATAACGGCTTCATTACGTCCTCTGTCTGGTGAACATTTCGCTGAGATGATTGAGCGTGCAGGAAATTATGGCGCACCATTAACTCTTTTAATTCTGTCTGGCTTTAGCGGTAAAAACATAAAAAACTGGTTTAGTAGAATTAATCCGGATACGCTCATCAATGAAAAGACAATTGCTGCTGCCACTACCTGTTTGCGGATAGTTGTATTTCTGCTTCTAACCGGCCATGGTTGGCTCAACCTTTCCGAAAAGAAAGGCTTGCTTGGTCAGTACACCTCATTAGGGTTTTCTGATCCTGTACAAATAGCCCATATAGTTGGCGCATTTGAAATCCTTGCTGCATTAAGTGTCTTAATTAAACCCATTCGCCCGGTACTTCTTGCTTTGTTCATATGGAAAATGGGAACAGAATTATTCTATCCTCACTGGGAAGCCTTTGAATGGATAGAACGCGGCGGAAGCTATGGTGCCATTTTGGCCCTTTGGTTCATATTACCTCAAGTATCAATCAAAACACAAAAAAACATAATCACAACTTAAAAATCTTCAACCTTAAAAATCAATCTTAACCTCGAAATGAAAACTATTTACAAATTATTATTTACAACTCTTTTTTTATTAATTCTTAATCACTCCAATGTTTTTGCGCAAGGTTGCGTAGCCATACGCAGCACCGGCGGCTTATGCACCATGGATGAACACCCTGACTCAGCACTTAAAAATGGTTCGTGGTTATTTAACAGCAATACCCGTTATTATAAATCATTCAGGCACTTTGTTGGTAAACAGGAACAATATTACCGCATTGATCAATTACACAATAACGTTATCAATAAAGTTGTTACCCAGGATTTTGGATTCACCAGGATATTTAATGATCGCTGGTCAATAGCTTTAGACATTCCTTACGCTGATAACAGCCGTTCACAAGTACAAAAAGGGAACGGGACCAGGTTTAGCACACACACTTTTGGTTTAGGTGATATTCGCGTAACTGGTTACTATTGGCTATTTAACCCTGCCAAAGTTCACCAGGGGAATATCCAGGTAGGTTTAGGTGCTAAATTTGCAACAGGTGCATATAATTTACAGGATTACTTCTTAAATGCAGATGGTACAAAAACTTTAGGCCCTGTAGATCAGTCTATCCAATTAGGCGACGGTGGTACAGGTGTTAGTTTGGAACTGAACGGTTATTACAACTTTACACATAAGTTTGGATTATACGCGAACTACTTCTACCTGGCTAACCCTAGAGATGTGAATGGAACGCCTCGTTCTGCAAGTGCTGCAAGTGCTCAAACCATTGCGACAACAGGGGATGTAGAAAGTGTTCCTGACCAGGAATTGTTCAGGAGTGGCGCTAGTTTAGCTGTCGGTCATTTTGACTTTTCAGGTGGCGTTCGGTATGATGTATTACCTGTTCGCGACTTATTTGGTAACAGCGATGGCTTCAGAAGGCCGGGCCGTATCTTTTCTGCTGAGCCCGGTGTAACTTATCGTTTCAAAAATATTGCGATCTACGGATTCTTCCCGATTGCTATTATCCGCGACCGTACACAAAGCGTACCTGATCTGCGTACGCAGGCAATAACCCACACCTGGACACAAGGTGATGCGGCGTTTGCTGATTATGTGGTTAACATAGGAGTTACAGTAAAATTTTAGTTGAACAAATATTTACTGGTTGATTAGTTGAAAGCCGGGTGTGAGATACCCGGCTTTTTTGTTGCTCAATTATCAGATTTTAAATATAAATTCAGCGTGTCGTTAAATCTTTATAGTTTTATAAAATGAATACTCCCGAGCAAAATTTCGCAGCTTTGGGCCTCAATCTGCCCCCTGCGCCACAACCATTAGGCGTTTATAAACCCTATTTAATTGACGGAAAATATCTTTATGTATCAGGACACGGAACCGTAAAGGATGACAAGACCCTGATCATAGGCCGTATTGGTGAAACCATGACTGCTGAAGACGGCAAACTGGCAGCACGCCAGGTAGGTTTGGCTATTTTATCAACTATAAAAACGAATTTGGGAAGCCTGGATAAAGTAAAACGCGTGATAAAAGTATTGGGCATGGTAAACTGTACCCCTGACTTTGAAAAGCATCCTTTTATTATAAACGGATGCAGTGAGCTATTTGCTAAAGTTTGGGGCGAAGATAATGGAATTGGTGTTCGGAGCGCGGTAGGTATGGGATCATTGCCAGACAATATTCCAGTGGAGATTGAAGCATTGTTTGAATTGGTTTAATTATAGTCCGAAAGTCAGAAAGTTTGTAAGACCGAAAGAAAAATGGCCGATCAGAATTGGTATACAATCAGTGATATTGATAAACTGGATACACCGGCATTGGTAGTCTATCCAGATAGGGTAAAAGAAAACGTCAATATCTTAAAGGGAATGATTGACGATGTATACCGTTTGCGCCCACATGTAAAAACGCATAAATGCAAGGATGTTGCGCTGCTGATGCTGGAAGGTGGCATTACCAAATTCAAATGCGCTACCATTGCCGAAGCCGAAATGCTGGGCATGAGCAAGGCTCCCGATGTTTTACTGGCTTATCAACCTATCGGCCCAAAACTGGAACGTTTTATTAAGTTGATTAAAACCTATCCGGAAACACAATACTCTTGCGTTGTTGATAACAAAACCGCCGCCGAAGAGATATCAAAGGTCGCATTTGAAAGTAACATTTTCATTCCTGTTTATGTCGATTTAAATGTCGGCATGAATCGTACCGGTATAAAACCTGATGAAGGAGCCTTGGAACTTTATGGATATTGCAGCGGCTTACCCGGAATTCAATTAATAGGCCTGCATGCCTATGATGGTCATATTCATGATAAAGAATTTGCAGTACGTGAGCAGAGGGTCAATGAAGCCTTTGCCAAAGTAGAACAGTTGCTGCAACAGATTAAGGAGAGAAGTTACCACGAACCCATTATAATTGCCGGAGGTTCTCCTACATTTCCTATTCATGCAGCCATAGGGACCGTTGAATGCAGCCCAGGTACTTTTATTTACTGGGACAGAGGATATAGCCTGAATTGTGAAGAACAACCGTTTTTAACCGCGGCGCTTGTTGTATCCAGAGTGATTTCGTTACCGGACGAAGGCAAACTTTGTTTGGATGTAGGACATAAATCTATTTCAGCAGAAAATGAACTAACAAAAAGGATATACTTTCTAAATGCACCCGAACTGACTTTTATTGGTCAGAGTGAAGAACATTTGGTTGTGGATGCAGGAAAGGACCATCATTATAAAGTAGGTGATGTGCTATATGGATTGCCATATCATATTTGCCCGACAGTTGCCTTGTATGAACGTGCCATAACCATTGAAAATAATCATATAAGCGGTGAGTGGCGTAATATTGCCCGAGACCGGAAGATTACTATTTAAATTAAATTGGTTGATTGAGTTGGATTAAGTTGATTATGTTATAACAATCACCAACCACTCACTTAATCAACCATTCAACATAATCAACTATGCTAACAATTGATGCCCATCTTGATTTAAGTATGAATGCACTGGAATGGAACCGCGATTTGCGCCAACCCATTGCTGAGATAAATGAACGCGAAAAGGGATTAACCGATAAACCCGATCGTAGTAAGGGTGTGGTATCGTTACCTGAGTTGAGAAAAGGCGAAATAGGGCTGGTAGTAGCTACCCAAATAGGACGATACGTAGCACCTGATAACCCATTGCCGGGCTGGCACTCCCCAGAACAAGCCTGGGCGCAAACACAGGGGCAGCTAGCATGGTATAAAGCCATGGAAGAAGATGGTGAAATGGTGCAGATAACCGATCTGGAAAGTCTTGATAAGCATATAGAACTATGGAAATATGCTAAATCGACTCCCAACAAACCAGTTGGCTATATTTTAAGTTTGGAGGGTGCGGATTCCATCATAACACTAAAGCATCTGGAACGTGCTTACAGATACGGTTTAAGAGCAATAGGTCCGGCACACTATGGTCCTGGCAGATATGCAAACGGAACCGACGCTACCGGAAAAATGGGCAAAGCCGGCCTTGAATTATTAAAAGAAATTGAACACCTGGGAATAATATTGGATGCCACGCATTTATGTGATGATGCTTTCTGGCAGGCCTTGGATAATTTTAATGGGCATATCTGGGCCAGTCATAATAATTGCAGGGCATTGGTGGATCATAACCGCCAGTTTAGTGATGAGATGATCCGTGAGCTGATTGAACGCGGAGCAGTGATCGGTGCCGCTTTGGATGCCTGGATGATGGTGCCGGGATGGGTGAGAGAGGTATCGACTCCAAAAGAGATGAACTGTAATTTGGAAGTTATGATCGATCACATCGATCATATTTGCCAGATTGCCGGTAACTCGCTACACGTAGGCATGGGCACCGATTTGGACGGCGCATTCGGAAAAGAGCAATGTCCATATGATCTGGAAACTATTACTGATCTGCAAAAAGTGCCTGCTCTTTTGAGTAAACGAGGCTACAAAGAACAAGATATCGAAAACATGATGCACGGCAATTGGTTGCGTTTCCTACGCGATGCATGGGCCTGATTTGATTTATATTACGATGTTGATTAATCTTAAACTTTACATTATTTGCAGGTCATAAACCTTAACTAATATTGATATCTATGAATGCAGAACAGGCACGATTGCAGGACAATGAGTGGAAGAAATGGGGCCCTTATGTAAGTGATCGCCAGTGGGGAACCGTGAGGGAGGATTACAGTGCAAATGGCGACGCCTGGAATTATGTTACCCATGATATGGCGCGAAGCAAAGCCTATCGCTGGAATGAGGAAGGAATTGCCGGCATATGCGATGAGCTGCAATTGCTTTGTTTTTCCATCGCTCTGTGGAACAAAAAAGATCCGATCATAAAAGAGCGTTATTTTGGATTAAGTAATCCAGAAGGAAATCATGGAGAGGATGTGAAGGAGCTATACTATTACCTGGATAGTACGCCCACACACTCTTACATGAAAATGCTGTACAAATATCCGCAGCAGGAATATCCTTATGCATGGTTGCTTGATGAGAACAAACGCAGGACAAGGAATGATCCTGAATTTGAATTGATCGATACCGGCATATTTGATGAGGATAAATATTTTGATGTATTTGTTGAGTATGCCAAATGTACTCAGGGTGAAATACTGGTAAAGATCACAATCCATAACAGGGGAAACGATGATGCTTCGCTGCATGTATTGCCTACCGTCTGGTTCCGGAATACATGGGATTGGGGTTATGATGATTACAAACCACACCTCAGGCAGGACTCCCCGGGTGTAATGGATATTTATCATAAAGATCTTGGTCAATACTGGCTAAAAGCAGATGGAGAAGCTCAATTGCTATTCTGTGACAATGAAACCAATACTAAACGATTGTACAATTACGATGACGGAAAGCCTTTTTATAAGGATGGTATAAACGATTACCTGGTGCACGGCGCAAACAGTATCAACTCGCAAAATACCGGTACAAAGGCGGCAATAAACTACGATATTACGATTCCTGCAAATCAGAGTGCAACAATTCGTCTGCGGTTGACCCAAGATGCAAAAAATGCGTTTGAAGATTTTGATAATGTTTTTGAGAACAGACAGACTGAGGCTGATGAGTTTTATAATACCGTGCAAAAAAACACAAGTGATGGCGATCATGCTATGATACAGCGCCAGGCATTTGCCGGTATGCTGTGGAGCAAACAGTATTATCATTACGATATTCATAATTGGTTGAACGGTGATCCAAAAGAACCAATACCCCCTGCTGAACGACTAACCGGAAGGAATAACAAGTGGCAGCATCTGAATACCCGTGCCATTATATCCATGCCCGATAAATGGGAATATCCATGGTTTGCTTCATGGGACCTGGCTTTTCATTGTTTGCCATTGGCCAATGTGGATATGGCTTTTGCTAAACGCCAATTATTGTTGCTGACCCGCGATTGGTATATGCACCCTAACGGTCAATTACCGGCTTACGAATGGGATTTTGGTGATGCCAATCCGCCTGTGCATGCCATGGTAACATGGACTATATACAAACAGGATAAGGAAGCCAACGGTGGTAAAGGCGATCTGCGTTTCCTGGAGCGGATTTTTCATAAACTGATGCTCAACTTTACCTGGTGGGTAAACCGTAAGGACACTCAGGGTAATAATATTTTTGAAGGTGGATTTTTAGGCCTTGATAATATTGGCGTGTTCGACAGAAATTCGGTTTTGCCTAATGGCTTGTATCTTGAACAAGCTGACGGAACCAGTTGGATGGCTATGTACTCGCTTAATTTACTCCGAATAGCATCCGAATTAACTGCCAACAATGGGGCTTATGCCGACATCGCCTCCAAGTTTTTTGAGCACTTTTTGTACATCGTAGGGGCTATGGCTAATTTGGGTAAGGACAACGAAGGGCTATGGGATGAGGAAGATGGCTTCTTCTACGATCAGCTTAAATCGCCTGATAATACGGTGCAAAAAATGAAGATCAAGAGTATTGTAGGACTGATCCCATTATTTGCAACTGAAGTGCTGGAGGATAAGGAGATAACTGATAGCCCTATATTTAAGGACCGTATGAAGTGGTTCACAGACAACCGACCCGACTTGGCAGCCCTGGTATCACGCTGGAATGAGAAAAATGCACAGGGAAAACATCTGTTGAGTTTGCTTCGCGGATATCGTATGAAGTCGCTGCTGAGGTATATGCTGGACGAAAATGAGTTCCTGAGCCCTTACGGTATCCGGTCGGTATCAAAATATCATCTGGATAACCCATATCGTTTAAAAGTTGACGGGCATGAATTAAGTGTCAAATATTTACCTGCAGAAAGTGACAGCGGGTTGTTTGGTGGTAATAGCAACTGGCGGGGACCGGTTTGGGTACCTATTAATTACCTGATCATTGATAGCCTGCATCGTTTTTATCAGTATTATGGCGATGATTACAAAGTGGAATGCCCTACAAATTCTGGTGTTTTTATGAACTTGAAAGAGGTGGCTGATGATTTATACTATCGCCTGCTTAATATATTCCTGCGCGATGAAAATGGAAAACGGGCAGTATTCGGTCATTATAAAAAGATGCAATTTGATCCAAACTTTAAAGACTATATCTTATTTCATGAATATTTTGACGGAGATAATGGTCGCGGAGTGGGTGCCTCGCACCAAACCGGGTGGACGGGGTTGATCGCCAACTGTCTCCTTTAATTCTGTAAAGAATATTTCTAATTAAAATATAGTTTAAGATAATCCTTGCATTGAAATTATAATATTTACTAAATTGTACTTTAGTATAAATTATAAATCCTGATAATGAATTCTCAAATTTCAGCCATAGGTGTGTATGCACCATCTCAAGTTATAACGAATGATTGGTTTGCCGATAAGATTGAAACGAATAACGAATGGATCATATCGCGAACGGGAATTAGAGAACGCAGATTTACTGAACCGGATGAATATACCAGTGATATATGTGTTAAAGCTACCCAAAACTTACTGGCTGAAAACCTAGGTGTCTCATTAGATGGAGTGGATTTTATAATAGTAGGCACTACCAGCGCCGACCAGGTGATGCCCAATATGGCCAGCCAGATACAGAATGCTTTAGGCATCCAGGATGCGGGTTGCATTGATATTATGGCTGCATGTGCGGGTTTTGTTTATGGTATTATCCTGGCTAAAGGATTAATCGCAGCAGGGACTCATAAAAAAGTATTGGTATTCGGCGCTGAGACGTTATCCAAATTTACCGACTTTACCGACCGCACTTCATGCATATTATTTGGCGACGGAGCAGGTGTTGCATTAGTTGAAGCAGCTGAAAAGAGCAAAATATTCAGTACCATCAACGGTACTGACGGCAGTCACGGTAAAGATCTTTATTTGTCGCAGCATAATTCTGTAGTTAACGGAGAAGAAATTGTGCCTAACGGGAAAATACATCAGAACGGTAAAGTAGTATTCAAATGGGCTATTCAAACGATTACCAATAAGGTAGGTGAATTACTTTCTAAAAACTCTATCACATTAGATGTTTTGGATTGGATAATTCTGCATAGTGCCAACCTGCGGATAATTGAAGCAGTTGCACAAGAACTTAATGTGCCAATGGATAAAATGCTGACCAGTATAGAATTATATGGTAACACATCATCAGCTTCTATACCTTTGGCGTGGGACCTCGCTGCAAAATCAGGCAAGATTAAACCCGGAAATAAAATGCTATTGCTTGGCTTTGGCGGTGGTCTTACTTACGCAGGAGTGGTTATCGAAGTATAATTATTCTTCAGTTTTTTCCTAATCACTGATTAACTGATCCCCAGTTAACTAACTACAGTCAATCCTGGATATAGTTTTGTACAAATTCATCATCACTGATTGATTTTACTATAGCAGTGACGATGCGGTATTCTTCAGATTTATTGTCGATGGAGTTTGCATAACTATCCAATTCGTATGAATAATCAATGGCTTCCTGCTCATCTTCAAATTTCATGATGACATCGTTGTTTTCTTCTGAGTCGAACCCATTGGGCGGAGGCGGGATATTATATTTATTCAGTTCGGCAAGCGTAAGTAACGATTGCCCGCCCGAACCAATTTCTATCACTAACATATCTTTACTATTCTGATGGATAACTCTCATTAGAACAATCTTGCAGCCAAAAGGTTTAAACCGCTTCTATGGCCTTAATAATTTGATAACTGCGCTTAATTTTGATTTAACAGCCACATTGAGTATTTTAAGCGGTAATGAGTGATCACCCGAAAGAACACCTTAAAAAAGTTTTAAAGCCGGTTCATTTATGGGCTATAGCCGTTGGTCTGGTTATCTCCGGCGAGTATTTTGGTTGGAACCTGGGCTGGGGCGTTGCCGGAACTATCGGTTTTCTTATTGCTACATTGGTGGTTACATTGATGTATATCACTTTCATATTTAGCTATACCGAGTTAACCACATCGATACCACATGCGGGTGGCGCCTTTGCCTATGCCTATCGTGCCATGGGGCCTGTTGCCGGTTTAATTGCCGGTTATGCTACTTTGGCTGACTTTTTATTTGCTACCCCGGCTATTGCTTTTGCGTTGGGGAGTTATCTTCATTTTCTGCATTCGGGTATACCGGTATTGCAGTCGGCTATTACATTTAATTTGGTTTTTATGGCCATCAATATCTGGGGGATAAAAGAATCGGCCTGGTTCTCCGTATTTATCACCATTCTTGCGGTGGCTGAACTGCTTTTATTTATGGGGATCATCTCTCCACAGTTTAAAATGAGTAATTATTTAAGTCACCCCATGCCATTTGGCTGGAGTGGCGTATTTGCAGCCTTGCCATTTGCTGTATGGTTCTATCTTGCTATTGAAGGTGTTGCCATGGTGGCAGAGGAAGTGCAGGAGCCCAAGCGAAATATCCCAAAAGGATATTTGTATGGTATTGGAACGTTGATGTTTTTGGCTTTAGGAGTGATGATCCTCACCGGAGGAATAACCGACTGGCGCAAACTGAGCAACCTTGATTATCCTCTCCCCGAAGCTATTGCTATTGTTTTAGGCAAAGCCAACGGCTTGACTAAGGTATTTGCCAGCATCGGTTTATTTGGTTTGATCGCTTCTTTTCATGGTACAATTCTGGCATCATCCCGACAGGTGTATGCCATGGCCCGGAGTAGTTATCTGCCTGGCTTCCTGTCGAGCGTAAATCATCGCTTTAAAACACCTCACTGGGCAACTATTGCAGGCGGATTAATCAGTTTTATTGCATTATATACCGGTACTACAGCACAAATTATCATTCTATCAGTAATGGGAGCAGTGTTGATGTATATGATGAGCATGATCAGCCTGTTTATACTCCGCAAAAAGGAACCCGATTTGGAACGGCCTTTTGCTTCGCCATTTTATCCTTATTTTCCCGCTATCGCTTTAACATTGTCATCTATATGCCTTGGTGCTATTATTTATTACAACGTGCTGTTAAGCCTTATCTTCGTTAGTGGGCTTATTGCTGCTGTATTAATATTTGTGTTGATGGGCAAACATAAGGTAAGAATAACCGATGATGTATTGTTGGAAAAAACTGCTGTATTAGCCGAAACGGAATAAACATGTCGTATCATCATACCATAGGCAGAAAGACTTACAGGTTTAACGATCTGAAAACCTTGCTGGCAAAAGCCTCTCCACATAGGTCGGGGGATGTGCTGGCGGGGATTGCTGCCGAAAGCTATGAAGAGAGGATAGCCGCACAGATAGCTCTGGCGGATGTTCCCCTAAAAACCTTCCTGAATGAAGTAGTGATTCCGTACGAAGAGGATGAAGTTACGAGATTAATTATTGATAATCAAGATAATAATTCGTTTAGCTTAATAAGTACTTTAACTGTAGGGGAGTTCAGGGACTGGCTGTTGAGAGATGAAACGGACACGTTAACCTTACAAAAACTTGTGCAGGGAATTACACCCGAAATGGTTGCTGCTGTATCCAAATTAATGCGTAACCAGGATTTAGTTTCGGTAGCAAAGAGATGTGAGGTTGTTACGCGATTTCGAAATACAATTGGATTAAAGGGGCATTTCTCCACCCGCCTGCAACCGAATCATCCGACTGACGATCCGAAGGGCATTGCAGCAAGTATGATCGATGGCCTGTTATATGGCAGTGGCGATGCCGTGATCGGTATCAATCCGGCTACAGACAGTCCTGCTGAAGTAAATAACCTGTTATTGCTGATGGACACACTTCGTCGTCAATTTGACATTCCTACACAAAGCTGTGTGCTATGTCATGTTACAACAACACTTGAATTGATCAGGCAAGGGGCACCGATTGATCTTTGCTTTCAATCGATAGGCGGTACAGAGAAAAGCAATTCCAGTTTTGGGATCAACCTTGCTTTATTGGATGAGGCTTATGAGGCTACACTATCCCTCAATCGCGGAAGTGCAGGCAATAATGTAATGTATTTTGAAACAGGACAGGGTAGTGAGTTATCTGCCAATGCACATCATGGTGTAGATCAGCAAACCTGTGAAGTAAGGGGATATGCCGTAGCACGAAGATATAATCCTTTGCTGGTAAACACGGTGGTAGGCTTCATCGGCCCTGAGTATTTATACGATGGTAAGCAGATCACCCGTGCGGCATTGGAAGACCATTTCTGCGGAAAGCTGCTTGGTTTGCCTATGGGTGTGGATATTTGTTATACCAATCATGCCGAAGCCGACCAGGACGATATGGATAATTTATTAACACTGCTTGGCGTAGCCGGATGCAATTTTATTATGGGCGTGCCCGGATCAGACGATATAATGTTGAATTACCAATCAACGTCCTTTCATGATGCTTTATACATAAGAAATGTTTTGGGATTGCGTCCTGCACCTGAATTTGAGCAGTGGCTCATCAGGCAGGGAATAATGGATAATAAAGGCTTGTTGACTATGCATAGCAATCCGCATTTATTAAAAGAAATGAAGGGCTTATGGACAAGGTAAAGACAGGGGCAGAGTTTGAGGATGATTCTTTAGACCACCTCAAGCAATTTACTGCTGCGAGGATTGGAATAGGGCGTACAGGAGCAAGCATACCCTTAAAGCAATCGCTGGAGTTAAAACTTGCCCATGCTCACGCGCGTGATGCTGTTTATTCCGAACTGGATATTGATAAACTATTATCTGACCTGAAGCAGTTCGATTTACCTGTTTTATTACTGCATAGCGAGGCCGCCTATCGTGAAATGTACTTGCAACGACCTGATCTGGGTCGTCAGCTTAATAAGAAATCAATTGAGTTGGTAAACGATTATTCGCATCAGAAACCAGATATTGTAATCATCATAGCTGATGGTCTTTCAGCAACAGCCGTCAATCATCACGCAGTAAGTTTATTAAAAACATTGATCCCTCAATTGCAATCTGTCGGCTTGAAAATCGGACCTATAAGTTTGATTAAACAAGGTCGTGTTGCCATAGCGGATGATATAGGTGTACATCTAAAAGCAAAATTATCGCTGATATTGATTGGAGAACGCCCTGGTTTGAGTTCAGCTGATAGTATGGGATGTTATATTACCTACAATCCCAAACCGGGTTTAACCGATGAGTCACGTAATTGTATTTCTAATATAAGACCACATGGACTGACATTCAAACTGGCATCAAAAAAGATATTTTATTTAATTCAGGAAGCGTTCAGGCGTAAGTTATCCGGAGTAGGGTTGAAGGATAACGCAGGGCTTTTAGAAAGTTAGACTTCAACCCCAATAAATAGCTGATTACTTCAGATACCCGTCGTAAGAAATAAAATCCCTATTTACGCTATTTATCGATAAGGTGGCGTAACCATCAGGCGATATATTTAGTATTAATTTATCGATATTTTTTACATCCGTTGGTTTTATAGTGATTTCCCAGCCTTTTTTCTTAGCCTTTGCATCATAATTGAATTTGGTCGAAGTAAATTTCATTCCCATATCACCATTATAAGGCACATCAAAATAAGCCCGGCCATAATATGGAAGGAAAGCAATTACACTATCCTTAGTTATTTTCAGTTCATAATAAGTTTCTGTCAACTGTTTGCCGCCTCCACGTTGGGGTAACACATAATTTGCCATGAAAGTATAATTCTGACCGTCGACATTTTTCTTTATTGTCGCTTCCTTTTCGGCCTTTTTGTCCTTTTTAGTGCTTTGTGCAAATGCGGTATTTAATCCGGCGCCAACTATTAGCAGCAGGATGCATAGGTATCTTAGAGTCTTCATGATATTGGTATGATGCTTAACCAGGGGAGATTCCATAAAGTTACCCAAACTTTATTTAATAAAAAAAGCCCCGGCGAAACCAAGGCTCATTATATTGACTTTATTCTGATTATATCAGATTCACACTGCGATTAACAAACTCAGTCAGATCAGCACCAGTCAGCAACCCTTGCGACAATAATGCCAGATCAAAAGCCTGACGTGCTAATTGAGACTGCTCCTGTTCGTTCTCATCCTGCAAAATGCGGGTAATCAGTTTGTGATTGGCATTGATAACTACTTTATAGTTATCAGGCATGTTGCCATAAAAGCCCATACCGCCACCCATTGCAGCCATTTCTTTCATACGGCGCATAAACTCGTCCATCGTAACAGTTACCGGTAACTCCTCAGGGTTAAGGCTTTCCAGTTCAACTCTATAAGCAGGACGGTTGATCGCTTTTTCAAAAATGGTTTTCACTTTAGCTGATTCGTCTTCAGTCAGAATATGAGCAGGAGCATCTTCTTTGTTTATCAATTTGTCTGCTACATCTGAGTCTACGCGTTTTAAAGAAGTCTTCTCCAGTTTTTGCTCCAGTGCGCTTACGAAGTGATTATCGATAGGTGAATTCATCACCAATATATCATAACCCTTCTTATTAGCCGACTGAATAAAGGCATCCTGTTTTTCAGGGTCGTTGGTATAAATATAAACCAATTGTCCATTCTTATCTGTTTGCTCAGCCGCTACTTTATCTTTGTATTCTTCAAGAGTGAAGTTTTGCTTTTCTGTATTAGTTAACAAAGCAAATTCTTTGGCTTTATCGTAGAATTTATCTTCGCTCACCATGCCATATTTTACAAACAGACCGATATCGGGCCACTTTTCTTCATAACCTGCACGATCGCTCTTAAACAGTTCTGATAGTTTATCAGCTACTTTTTTGGTGATGTAAGTGTTGATCTTCTTTACATTACTATCGGCCTGCAGGAAGCTGCGTGATACGTTCAACGGGATATCCGGTGAGTCGATAACACCTTGCAACAGCATCATAAACTCAGGTACAATATCTTTTACCTCATCAGTAATGAATACCTGGCGCGAGAATAATTTGATTTTGTTGCGTTGAAATTCAAACTCATTCTTCACTTTAGGGAAGTACAAAACACCTGTCAGGTTGAATGGGTAATCCACGTTCAAATGGATCCAGAATAAAGGTTCTTCAGAGAATGGATACAGCTGTTTATAAAATTCCAGGTAATCCTCATCCTTCAAATCGTTTGGTGATTTTGTCCAGATAGGGTTAGTATCGTTGATGATATTTGGTACTTCAACCTGCTTGTATTTTGGTTTGCCTTCTTCATCCTCACCATCAGGTTCATCTTCGGTCCTGGTTCCGAAAATGATAGGCACAGGTAAAAAGCGGCAATATTTATCCAGTATTTCCTGTAGTTTATATTTGCTGAGGAATTCTTCCGAATCCTGGTTAATGTGCAGGGTAATTTCAGTGCCGCGTTCGGTCAGGCTACCTTCGCTTAGTTCAAACTCGGTGCTGCCATCACATACCCAGTGTGCAGGTTCGGCACCTTCCTGGTAGGATAAACTTTCAATTTCAACCTTGTCAGACACCATAAAGGCAGAGTAAAAACCTAAGCCAAAACGGCCTATGATTTCATTGGCATCTTTTGATTCCTTGAATTTCTCCATGAACTCAGTAGCGCCGGAAAACGCGATCTGGTTGATGTATTTTTTGATCTCTTCGGCAGTCATCCCGATACCGTTATCAGATATGGTGATGGTTTTTGCCTTTTCGTCAAATGCCACTTCGACACGCAGGTCGCCTGTTTCGCCATTGTATTGACCTAGTGAGGCCAGACGTTTCATTTTTTGGGTGGCGTCTACAGCGTTAGATACCAGCTCACGCAAAAATATCTCGTGGTCAGAGTATAAGAATTTTTTAATGATCGGGAAAATGTTCTCAGTGTGGATCGAGATTGTTCCTTTTTCTTGCATAATCTATAATAGTTTTAGAAATGTTTATGTTATCTGTGCTCATTCATCAAGGCTTGTTCCAAAGTCAATATATTGTCAAATTGGCAGGCAGAATTGGTTGTATTGGCTTTTTTAGATAGAATTTATAAAAGTCTCTATCAAAGCTTTTATTTGTTGAACGGCATTGACATCCGTTACATTACCTTCAGCATCCATTTTAGAGCGGACAAATTGTATCAGTAATGTTGTCTCCGGCGTAAGTTTGGCATCAATAGCTCCAAGAATTTTGATCAAGGCCTCATGTGCATTTTCACCACCGGTTGATGCGGTGATCAGGGCAGTAGGTTTGCATGAGAATGAACCGCTGGATACCGTCCAATCCAATGCATTTTTCAAAGCGCCAGGTACTCCGAATGCATACTCGGGAGTGCAGATGATGATACCATCGGCTTTAGATATTTTTTCCCTAAAATCAGTAACCTGAACAGGTGGATTATCGTTATCAATTCCTGGATCAAAGGCTGGGATATCACGTATTCCATCATAAATACTGTAATTGATTCCCTCAGGCATTATTTTACCCAATAACCGTAAGATGTTGTGGTTGGACGAGCCTTCCCTGAGACTGCCCGATATTGCCAATATGCTTTTCATGTGGAAAGCTAAACTAAATAATATTTAAGCCCGGAATTAAAAGCTTTACTATTTTTACAACCAGTTTACCATGCCCCTTATATGATACTTAAACCAACACAATTATTGGCAGTATTCCTTCTGCCTGTTTTGCTTTATTCATGTGCTGCTACAAAACCTTTGGCTCCCGCAAAAACGGCAGCTGATATCCCGAAACTCGTTCAACCACTTTCCAATATCGATGTACCTGTTACTGTTGATCTGAAAAGCTATTTTGTACAGGCCGAAAACTCGGTTCCAACTAAATATTCAGATAACCAACAGCCTTGCGAAGGCTTGCGCTACTTGTATACATTCACACGCACACCGTTTACCATCACCGGAAACAATAACGTAGTGAACCTGAAATTTGTAGGAAGCTATGGCATTAGCGCATCCTATTGTGCCAAATGCTCATCGATGTTTGGATCGGGACCGCAATGTATAGTTCCGGTTGTATCAGCGCAATGCGGCATCGGAGAAGCACCACGCAGAATGGAAATATCTTATCAAACTACCATCACTGTATTGCCTGATTATCACCTGAAATCAAAAACCATATTGTACCCAGCGCCACGACCCATTGATCGCTGCAATATTTTAATGGGGAATATTGACGTGACTGACAGGTTGATTCAATTCATCACCAGTCCGTTGAATGATCTGGGCAAGCAGGTGGATGATAAAGTTGCGGCCTACAACATTAAACCGATTATCGACCAATTATGGAAAAATATTGCCACTGAAACTAAAATAGGCGATGTGGGTTATGTTTCTATTAACCCCGAATCAGTGCGATTAAGCAATTTTAGTTTGAATGGTTCGCATCTTAACTTTTCGGTTGGCTTGTCCGCTAAGCCGGTGGTAACTACTGTAAGTAATCCTCCACCTGCTAAACCTGTACCGAACCTGACTGCTTATACACCTGCAAAAGGGTTCAATGTATATCTCGATTTATTAGAGAATTACGATCACCTGACTAAAATGGTTAACCAACAGGTGGTAGGACAAAGCGCTGATATAGCCGGCAAGCAATTTATCGTAGATAATACCAAGATATGGGGGAGTGGTAGCCAGATCGTGATGCAGATTGATTTTAAAGGTTCAAGTACAGGCACGATTTACCTGGTAGGAACGCCGACTTATAATCCAACCACTCATGAGCTTTCTTTTCCGGACTTGACCTTCGATCTGCAAACAAAAGCGTGGATGCTAAAGGCTGCCAAATGGATGTTTAATGCGAAGATCACTGAAATGATTCGTCAACGTGCTAGTTATAATTTTACCAGTTTTATTGCTGACAGCAAAAAGCGGATACAGACAGAAATGAGCCGCGATATGGGTAATGGCGTCCATACCGATGTAAGTATACGGGGACTAGATATAATGGCCATTTACCCGACTGAAGAAAAGCTAATTGTCCGGACATTATCGGATGGGCAGATAAAAGTTAAAGTGGTAATGTAATTGCAAACAAAAGCTATGGAAACAGAAAAGATCATCAAAGTAATCACAAACATTTTTGAAGGCGCTGATGAACGTGATTGGAAGAAGGTAAAGGCTTCATTTGCTGATGATGTGTTGTTGGATTATTATTCCATGAGCGGGAACCCAACATCTGTTTTAACATCCAATGATATCATTACCGCCTGGAAGGATTTTCTTCCCGGCTTTGATATCACGCATCATCATGTCACCAGATTTATAGTAGAGCAATCAAATGGAATTGCAAAAGCCCACTTCTTTGGCAAGGCCGATCATTTTATCGATGGTGAAAGCTGGACAGTGGAAGGAACCTATGATCTGGAATTGACGGTATCCGGTGATGATTATGCCAAAGTGACCAAATTCAAATTCAACCTGCAAAAGCAAAGTGGCGATACGGGATTGCCGCAGAAGGCTGTCGCTAACGTTTCGAAAAAATAGATTTCTATTTAACCTGCGAACACCAATAAAAACGCCGAACCCACGCCTTCGGCAGATTGCACCTGGATATTGCCTTTATGCAACAGCATGATCTGTTTGCATAGACTTAAACCGATACCACTGCCTGTTTTCCGTGTGCTGAAGAAAGGTATAAATATTTTATCCAGCAACTCGGTTGGTATGCCTGAACCATTATCGGATACCTTGACCACGGTACGGTTATTTTGCTGGGTCTCGGCAGAAAGTGTAATGCGCGGATGCTCCCGGTCTTTTACCGCTTCGATAGCGTTAACCAGCAGGTTGATCATTACTTGTTCAAGCAGATTGATATCGGCCTCTATTGCCAGGGCAGGATCGCGCAGCACGATCTCTAATTCGATATGCTTTTTCTCCATTGACGGGTGCATCAAACTACTCAGGTTTTCGAACAGGTCGCGCACCATTATTTTTTTCAAGTCAAGCTTGGTGATCTTATTCAGGTTACGGTAGCTTTCGGTAAATTTAAGCAAACCCTCACTGCGACGCTTAATGGTATCGATACCTAACTCCAAATCCTCTAATTGCCCGCCCATTGAGCTATTAACGATTTCGGGTGATTGCAGACGGTTTTTCAACGTATCTGCCAATGATGAAATAGGAGCAACCGAGTTCATAATTTCATGCGTCATTACACTCAATAGCTTTTGCCATGCCTTTGATTCCGTCTCGTCCAGGGCTTCGCTCACGTTTTGAAAGGCGATCAGTTTATATACTTTGTCATCGCTTCGCATCAGACTGGCAGTAATTAACACCTTGATGAGTTGCTGATTACGTGTAATGGTGATTACTTTGCTTTCGCCTGGTTTTAAATTTATAAGCTCCTTATAAAGAACTTCTTCACGCTTTTCAAGTGCAGTAATTGTTTTAACGTAAGGAATCCCTATTATTCGTTTAAAAGCCTCATTTATCCAACCTGTTTCGCCGGTTTCAATTTCGTATGATAAAATGCCGGTATCTACGATCTCTAATATCTTTTGAAGATAGTGATACTGTGTCTCGCGTTCACGGCTGATGAGTTTAAAAGTAGAGTTAATTTCGTTAAATCCCTTTCTGAGCGGTTTTAATTCGGTAGGGGCTTTCCGCACATCAAAGTGGCGTGAAAAATCACGGTAATGAATAGATTCGACAAACTGGCTCACTTCATCCTGCGCTTTTTTCTGAAAGCGGATCATATCGATCAATTCATACACCAGCAGCGGACAAGCAAGAACCATATAAATGATCGGTCCCTGAACAGCAATAACCGCGGTTCCGGTTAAGGTTACAAACAATATCAGTACACGCAGCAGCAGCCGCCATTCATAACGTTTAAATATCATATTTGCTTAGTCTGCGGTATAATGCGGTGCGGGTTAATCCCAGTTCTTTAGCGGCGCGGGTGATATTGCCGTTATTCTTTTCAATCACTCTTAAAATAGCATTTTTCTCCAGTGTGCTTAGTGGAACATTGTCCGCATCAACTTCGCTTTCTGTTGGTGCCTCTAATATCGAGAAGATAAGATCATCCGATTTTAAAAGATGGTCATCAGCCATAATTACGGCCCGTTCAATAGTGTATTGCAACTCGCGAACATTACCCGGGAAGTTATATTGCTTCAACTTTTGCAGTGCACCCGCATCAAAATCCATTGAAGGTTTCAGATACTTATTGGCATACATTTTTGCAAAATGCCTTGCCAGCAGGATAATGTCATCATTACGCTTGCGTAAAGCAGGTACGTTAATTTCAACTGTATTAATACGGTAAATCAAATCCTTGCGGAAACGGTTCTCATTGGCCAATTCATATAGCGGCACGTTGGTAGCACAAATCAGGCGAATATCCACATCTACGGCCTTATTGGTACCCAGGCGGGTTACCTGGCGGTTTTGCAATACCGTCAATAACTTAGCCTGTTGCTGTAGGCTGATATTACCAATTTCATCTAAAAACAATGTTCCGCCATGCGCCTCTTCAAAACGACCGGCCCGGTCCTCACGTGCGTCTGTAAATGCGCCTTTCTTATGGCCAAACAATTCACTTTCAAACAAAGTATCAGTTAATGCACCCACATCGACCTTAACAAATGGTTTATCTGCACGGAGTGAACGTTCGTGAATAGCTTTAGCCATCAAATCTTTACCAGTACCGTTCTCGCCTAATATTAATATATTGGCGTCGGTAGGGGCAATTTTATTTACTTTATAAAAAATATCCTGCATCACTTCCGAATCGCCGAGGATAGAAGTATTACCCGCAGCTTTAACACTTGCTTTTGCTGGCTTATTACCTTCCTGTTTATCCAATAATTCTTTTATTGTAGTGATCAGTTTTTCGTTATGCCATGGTTTTACTATAAAATCATTAGCACCTTCTTTTAATGAGCGTACTGCCAGGTCTATATCACCATAAGCAGTGATCATAATCACACAAACATTCGGTTTCCACTCTTTAATTTTCCTCAGCCAGTATATCCCTTCGTTGCCTGTATTGATGGCGCTGTTAAAGTTCATATCAAGTAACACCAGGTCAACCTGGTTACGCTGCAACAACCAGTTCAGGTTTTCCGGGTTCTTTTCGGTGATAACTTCCTGTGTTTCGGTTTTCAGCAGGAGCTTCACTGCGGTCAGCACATCAATGTCATCATCAACAACCAAAACAGTTGCCTTCTTTAATATCATAATATTTGTTAGTTTATATGTTTGATAAAGCCCTAAATTAGTAAATAAAATATAGCCAAAGGTTGTATTTGCGCATTAATACGCTGAAAAGCAGGGTGCAATTTTTATGCTAAATGCTATCAGTCATACTAAATAGTTAATTGTGAACCATTAAATATGATTTATCGCTAAAAACAAACAAAACTCATTGTATCATAACCGGACACTTGTTGTAACAGAAGCGTACGGTACAATTCTTTATTTTAATATTAAATTGCTGAAAAACAGCTGTTTAATTTGTGGCATATCTTTTTGTAACCATTAACCAAAATATAATTTAATACCGTGGACAGAAAAATTGAAAAAAGTACCTGGAACAAAAAACGAATACTAACTATTGTGGGTATAACCGCATTGGTTGCTTTGATTGTATCGGTCACCTATGTAGGTATCACCGGCAAGAGCAAATACAATGCATCTATTGATCGTATTACTATAAGCGAAATAAAGAAGGGGCCATTCTCTGAGTTCATCCCTGTGAATGGAACCGTGCTTCCTCAAATTACCTTTTATATAGACGCCGTACAGGGTGGTACAGTGCAGGCAAAATATGTAGAAGATGGTGCCAAACTTAAAAAAGGAGACCCAATTCTGAAACTATCTAATACAGATGTTGAATTAAGCCTTGCTAATTCTGAAAATGCTGTATACGCGGCACAAACCCAAATGCAGATATCGCAAAACAACGCACAGCAAAATACGGTGAATAAATTGCAAACCATGGCTGACGTAGAAAGCCTTTACCGTGAAGCAGAACGCGTGTATAACCTGGATAAAAAATTGTATGCACAAAAAGCAATAGGGTTACAAGAATATCAGCAAGCTGAAAATACTTATAACTACCAGTTACGCAAAAGAAACCTTGCACGTGAGATATTACGCCAGGATACAATAATGACCAGGGAACAGGATGCACAGTCTAAAGAACAGTATCGCCAGATGAAAAATAGCCTGGAACTGATGCGTAAGGAAGTATCCGACCTGACCGTAGTAGCTCCGATCGACGGACAATTAACCCAGCTTGATGCTGAAATAGGTCAGAACAAAAATAAAGGGGAGCACCTGGCACAAATCGACGGTTTTACCGGTATAAAAGTACGTGCAAATGTGGACGAGCATTATATCAGCAGGGTTGTTCCGGGTATGACTGCTTATTACCCAACGGATGATAAGAACTATAAAATGATCGTGAAAAAAGTATTTACTTCGGTTGGAACCGGCGGTACATTCCAGGTAGATATGATGTTTGTGGGCGATACCCCTCCGGGATTAAGAAAAGGTCAGACCTTACAGATCCGCCTGGTATTCAGTGACGAAGCACCTGCAATACTGTTGCCTAAAGGCGGCTTCTATCAGCAAACGGGTGGTAACTGGATATTTAAAGTAAGTGACGACGGTAAAACTGCTTACAAGGTTGACATTCAGCTGAACAGGGCGAACCCTGATTATTATGAAGTGATAAGAGGTTTGAAACCTGGCGATAAAGTAATCACATCCAGCTATGAAACCTACGGAGATATACAAGAATTAGTACTAACGAAATAGAATACCTGATTATTAACTAAATAAAAACAAACCTTATTACAGAAAAAGGTTTAGGAGGCACAAATGATTAAGATTACAGACTTAGAAAAGTTTTATCGTACTGAAGAAGTAGAGACGATAGCACTGAACAAATTATCCATCCATGTTAACACCGGCGAGTTTGTGGCAATAATGGGCCCGTCTGGTTGCGGCAAATCAACATTGCTGAACATTTTGGGTATGCTTGATGACCCTGATGGCGGAAGCTATGTGTTTAACGGCATAGAAGTAGCGCATTTTAATGAGCGTAAACGCGCTGACCTGCGCAAACACAACATTGGTTTCGTATTCCAGAGCTTTAACCTGATCGACGAGCTGACCGTGTTTGAAAACGTTGAACTGCCATTGATCTATACGGGTGTTCCAAGCTCTG
The DNA here is from genome assembly GCA_018266915.1 of Bacteroidota bacterium. Classification (GTDB taxonomy): domain Bacteria; phylum Bacteroidota; class Bacteroidia; order Sphingobacteriales; family Sphingobacteriaceae; genus Mucilaginibacter. The sequence continues at coordinate 22,418 of JAFDZM010000080.1, forward strand.
AACGTGTAAAAAGGGTGGAAGAGGTATTGGACAAGATGCAGATTATGCATCGCCGTAACCACTACCCGCAGCAATTATCAGGTGGTCAGCAGCAACGTGTGGCTATTGCCCGCGCGGTTGTAAACAAACCAAAATTGATACTTGCGGATGAGCCCACCGGTAACCTGGACAGCAGCAACGGTAACGATGTAATGGAACTGTTGACCGACCTGAACGAACAAGGTACCACCATTATAATGGTAACTCACTCCGAACATGATGCCCGTTACAGTCACCGTATTATTCGCCTGCTCGACGGTACGACTGTGATGGAAAATATAATGATCTAAGGATCATCCCGAAACTCGATTAGTTTTTAATAATCAGTTGATTAATGTGTGTGTCTCCCTGACTCCTTCCGATAGCCGGAAGGAGTCAGATTGAGAGTTTTTTGTCTAAAATTTTCCGGATATGATAAGAAACTACATCAAAACCGCCTTTCGAAGCCTTACTAAAAACAAGGCTTATAGCTTCCTTAATATTTTTGGTTTAGCCATCGGCATTGTATGTGCCGCTTTGATCTTTTTATGGGTTGAGGATGAGGTGAATTACGATTCTGTTAATGTAAAAAAGGACAGGCTGTACCTGGTAAAAGAAAACCAGAAATACGATACCTATGTATTTACGCATTCTTCTACACCGGGTCTTATGGGGCCTGAAGTAAAGGAAACCCTGCCGGGTATTGCCAACACATGCCGCACTTCAGAAGGGGGAATTACCTTTTTGTTCTCGCAAGGCGATAAGTCCGTTTATGCTACAGGTAAATACGCTGATCCGTCGATATTCAGCATTACCCTTCCTTTTATACAGGGAAACGCACGCAATGCTTTTTCTCAGTATCATTCTGTTGTTATTACTGAGGCGGCATCCAAGAAATTCTTTGGAAACGAAAAAAGTGTTATAGGAAAAACCATTAAGGTTGATAACAAACAAGACTATGCTGTTTCAGGCGTAGTAAAAGATTTACCCGCAAATTCAACCTTGCAATTCGAATGGCTGATGCCATTCCAGATACACCTCGATGGTAGTCCCTGGCTGAAACCCTGGGGGAATAATAATACAACCACATATGTGGAATTAAAACCCAACGCCAACCTTGCCACGGTTAACAAGCAGATGCTCAATTATATTCAAAGGCATGACCCAAAATCTCTTGGGCATATGTTTTTGTTTAGCATGAACGACTGGCGGCTTCGCGACGATTTTAAAGATGGTAAAATGACCGGCGGAGGGCAAATAGAATATGTTCATCTGTTTACCATTATCGCCTGGATCATTCTGCTGATAGCTTGTATTAATTTTATGAATCTGGCCACCGCGCGTAGTGAAAAACGCGCACGCGAGGTTGGTGTCCGTAAGGTTTTAGGTGCAGGCAAAAATTCCCTGATCTTCCAATTCATAGGCGAAGCCATTTTTATGGCACTTATCGCTGCCGGAGCAGCTTTAATATTGTTAACCCTTTTATTACCTGCATTTAACCTTTTGGTTGAAAAACAACTTACGCTTGGATTGGATAAGTTAAACCACGTGTTTGCTCTGTTACTGATTGCAATTATATGCGGTTTAGTAGCAGGCAGTTATCCTGCACTGTATTTATCCTCATTCAGACCGGTTGCAGTTTTAAAGGGTATTAAGTTAAAAGACAGCAGTGCAGCATATATCCGTAAAGGATTGGTTATTTTACAGTTTTCAGCATCGATCATCCTGATCATCAGTACGGTAATCATCTACCTGCAAATACAGCATGTCAAGAGCCGCGAATTGGGTTTTAATAAGAATAACCTGCTGGAGATCGATTTGGAAGGACAAATGGCTAAAAATTACACACCTATAAGGGAGGAATTGCTCAATACCGGGCATATCGAAAATGTTGCTCTTGCTGACCATTCCATTATTTATGGTGGTAATAATACCAATGGGATGACCTGGGAAGGCAAAGCTCCAGGCTCTGAGATATTGATCTCTCAACGTTATGTAACGCCTGAATTTATGGCAACATCAGGGTTAAACATATTGGAAGGCCGGAATCTGGTGGTAAGGGATACCGGAAGGCCGGTGCATATGATCATCACCAAATCGTTGGAAAAATTGATGGGTAAAGGCAGCGCGTTAGGTAAAACTATGCATTTCGAGGGTGATACTACCATGGCGACGGTTGTAGGAGTGGTGAATGATTATGTGTATGGCAATATGTACGGTAAACCAGACCCGGTAATGTTCTTTGTTGCCAGTCCTGAATATAATACGGTAATGTATGCACGTATTAAACCACAGGCCGATATCCAGAAATCACTTGCCGAAATACAGGGAATATTAAAAAAATATAATCCGTTATATCCGTTCCAATATCGTTTTGTTGACGATCAGTTCAACGGTATGTTCCAGACAGAAATGCTGGCAAGTAAATTATCAAGATTGTTTGCTGCACTGGCTATTGTGATCTCCTGTCTTGGCTTATTTGGATTAGCTACCTACACAGCAGAAAGACGTACCAAAGAGATTGGTATACGTAAGGTGCTGGGTGCAAGCGTAACAAGCATTACCTCGCTGCTTTCAAGGGACTTTTTACAACTAGTAGTATTATCGTGCATTATCGCATTCCCGCTTGCCTACTGGAAAATGGGTTTATGGCTGAAAGGGTATCAATACCATATTGATATGCAGTGGTGGGTATACCTGGTAGCGGGGGGCTTAGCTATTATAATTGCTTTGATAACGATCAGCTTTCAGACTATTAAGGCGGCATTGGCGAATCCGGTGAAGAGCCTGAGATCTGAGTAGCAGTGGCAGTTGCAGTAGCAGTTAGTCACCAATGAACTATTGAACAAATGAACTAATCAACTAACACCATGATAAGAAACTACTTCAAAACCGCATTCAGAAACCTTTGGAGAAACAAGGGCTTTTCTCTGATTAACATTGTGGGCCTTAGTGTGGGCCTGGCTTGTTGTATGCTCATCTTCTTATATACAATGGATGAGGTGAGTTATGACAGGTTCAATGTCAATGCTGCAAATATTTACCACCTGGTAGTGGATGATAAAGGCACAGATGGACAGGTACACAAATTTTCGAGTACAGGTGATATGCCCGGCCCTAACTTCAAACGAGAGCTTCCCGATGTGCAGGATTTTGTGCGTATACAGGGCGGCAATTATACCATTAAACGGGGGAACGAGGTTTTTGATCAGGATGCACTGTATGTGGATAGTAATTTCTTTTCGGTTTTTACCTTTCCGATGTTGTATGGCAAGCCTGAGCACGCATTAGATGACCCTCATTCTGTAGTACTCTCAGAAGAAATAGCAGAAAAATATTTTGGCAAAGTAAACCCTATTGGAAAAACACTCGATCTGAAGGTGGGTGACGGTGTTCTTGCTTTTCAGCCATTTAAAGTAAGTGCTGTAACCAGGAAATCGCCGCAAAATTCATCGATCAAGATCAAAATGCTGTTACCGAAGAAAGTAAACCATGATGACAACCAGTGGAACAACTTCTTTGAGAATACTTTCCTGGTGATAAAACCGGGCACCAATATTAAACAACTGGATGCCAAGATCAACAAAATATACCTTACTGACGCCGCAAGCCAGATCAAAGAGAACGCAGATAAGTATGGAGATAAGGATAAACGTTCATTCAGCCTGCAACCTTTGCTTGAAATGCATACCAGTACAGACTACCCGGCAGACAACGGCTTGTCTGACCAAAGTAACCCGATGTATTCTTATATTCTTTCGGGTATTGCTTTATTTATCCTGGCGATAGCCTGTATCAACTTTGTGAACCTTACTGTTGCCCGTTCACTTAAAAGGGCCAAAGAGATTGGTATCCGTAAGGTGGTAGGCGGTCAGCGTAAACAGCTGATCATGCAGTTCCTGGGCGAATCGTTCATCCTGAGCTTTATTGCTTTTGTGCTGTCTATAGCTTTAGTGCAATTGATATTGCCTGTCTTCAATACGCTCGCTAATAAAGCGCTGGCTTTTTCATACCTGCTCAGCTTTAAGCTGGTAGCGGGTTATATCGGTATATTCCTTTTAACGGGTTTATTAGCCGGTTTTTACCCGGCTTTAGTTCTGTCAGGATTTAACCCTGTACAGACCTTATACAATCGCACGCAATCTGTTGGTAAAAATTATTTATCAAAAGGACTGGTGATATTGCAATTCACCTTAGCCACCTTTCTGATCATATCTACCATTACCATTTATTCGCAGTTCAGTTATCTAATGAAGTTTGATTTGGGCTATAACGATAAGAATGTTGTATCGATAACTGCATGGAATTTGGACAAAACAAAAATTCCCATACTCAAAAGCGAATTACTAAAAGACCCATCAATACTCAGCGTCACAGCCGATCAGGGCGGACGCTGGGGAACCATGGCACATATTAATGGCAATCAACAACAGAGATTCGACATGAAGCATATCGATGAAGATTATTTGCCTTTGTTCCAGGTTCCGATGGTAAAAGGCCGTAATTTTTCTAAAGCGATGGTATCAGATAGTGCCAATGCCGTACTGGTCAATGAAGAGTTCGTTAAGCAAGCTGGCTGGAAAAAACCAATTGGTGAGATTGTCGATTTCTTCTACAACAAAAAGAAATATACTGTTGTCGGAGTAGTAAAAAACTATCATTTCCTGTCACTCACAGAAAAGATGTCTCCGATGTTATACACCATGAAACCAGACTATCCCTGGGGTAATGTGTTCGTAAAGATCAGTGATAAGAATAAATCGGAATCACTAAACCGTATTCAAAAAGAATTTAAAGCGCTATTCCCATTCATCCCATATCAATATAAGTTTAAAGATGCCGAGGTTGCCGAACAATATGATAAAGAAGCTAAATGGAAGCAGATCGTAACCTTCGGCGCGGTGCTTACCATTTTCATATCATGTATAGGTTTATTCGGCCTGGCAACTTTATCAGCCGAACGCCGCAAAAAAGAGATCGGTATCCGCAAAGTGCTTGGGGCCAGTGTGGAAGGTATTGTCAGGAAACTATCCACCGATTTTGCAAAGCTTGTAATTATTGCGGCTGTTATCGCTGTCCCTGCAGCCTGGTGGGCCATGCACAAATGGCTGGAAAATTATCCGTACCGGATCGATATAAATGCCTGGATTTTCGTGCTTGCGGGTGCAACGGTATTAGTTATTGCCCTTGCTACTGTAAGTTATCAGGCCATAAAAGCTGCCATAGCTAACCCGGTGAATAGTCTTAGGACGGAATGATCCGTTAATCGGAGGCGGAAGACCCATAGATGCTCGAATAAAAATAATTAAAAGAGTTAAAATAGGATGCAACCTAATGATTTTAAGTGGCGTCTTACCTGAAAAAACTGATAAACCATGAGAAAATTATTTCGACTATTATTATCACTCATTCTTGTAACCGGTAGCGGGTATGCCTTTGCAAAACCACATGTGTCGGTAACAGAAGACTCCCTTATAGCTGTTACCCGCCAGGTTAGTGGGTTTAATGCTTTGCAAGTTTCAGGTCCGTTTGATGTATATATCCAACAAGGGAATACTGAGTCGGTTACTTACAAAGCCCCTAAAGAAGTATTGGACCGTATTCGCACAGATGTTGAGGGCCATACTTTGCACATAGGCAATAAGCATGATAACTGGGGCACAGGCTACAATAGCTGGTGGAGCGATAAAAGCTGGTGGCGTCATCATGCCAAAATAGTGGTAAATATTACTGTGAAAGACCTGAACAGCATCAAAGTTTCAGGTTCAGGCGGTGCATTTTTCGATGACGGTCTTGTTACTAATTCGCTAAAATTAACAGTTAGAGGGTCCGGAAGCATGCATGGAAAAATTGATGTGAAAGAATTGGAAAGCAGGATTTCGGGCTCAGGAAATATCAGGTTAACGGGGGGCGCAGGCAGCTCAACCTTAAATGTTTCAGGGTCAGGTAATTTTATCGCGGGTGATCTGGTTACTTCAAGTTCCACAGTTCGCGTTTCGGGTTCGGGCAATGCCAAAATAAACGCCAGTGATAAATTGGTTGCTGGTGTAAGCGGATCGGGTGATGTTCGCTATACAGGCGATGCAAAATCTGTAAGAACCTCCACAAGCGGAAGCGGAAGCGTGCATAAGCTTTAGTAATCAGTTAATCAGTGATTGGTTAACCGGTAATCAGTATAACAAACTAATGACTAATAACCAAAAACAAACGTCATGATTAAGAATTATATAAAAACGGCTTTCCGTAACCTTTTGAAAAACAAAGGATTTACGGCTATCAATATATTGGGGCTGGCATTGGGACTGGCTACTTGTTTACTCATTGTATTTTATGTATTCGATGAGTTAAGCTTCGATAGGTTCAATACTAAAGCTGACCGCATATACAGGGTAAACGAGAATGTGAAATTTGGAGGAAATGAGGGTATATATGCAGAATGCCCTGCACCCACAGCCGCAGCGTTGAAAAGCGATTTTCCAGAAATTGAACAGGTAACAAGGTTCCGTCAGCGTGGTGGCAACCAGGTTAAAAAAGGCAATTTAAATATCCAGGAAGATAACATGGTTTATGCTGACCCTACTCTTTTTGATGTATTTACATTGCCAATGATAGATGGAAGTCCGAAGACTGCTTTAAGTACTACCCATTCGGTTGTCATAACCGAGAAAATGGCATTGAAATATTTTAACACTACAAAAGCAGCGGGTAAAGTCTTAACTTTTAATGATACCTCGCTTTACAAAGTGACAGGTGTAATTAAAAATATACCGAAGCAATCGCATTTCAACTTTGATTTCATACTCTCTATGCCATCGCTTTCCGAAAGTAAGGAAGATGCCTGGTTTAGCAGCAACTTTGATACCTATATTCTGTTCAGACCCGGTGTGGACGCTAAAAAATTTGAAGCCAAGCTTCCGGAGTTTTTAAGGAAACATGCTGAACCTCAATTGCAAAGTATTTTGCATATGACATTTGCTAAACTGGAGCAAACAGGCGACTATTTCCGCCTCAGCCTTACACCACTCTTGAAAATACATTTAGAGTCACCTACCAAATACGATATGGGAAATAAAGGCGACATTAAGATCGTTTACATATTCTCGGCAATAGCCATATTTATACTCCTTATTGCCTGCGTTAACTTTATGAATCTTTCTACCGCCCGCTCTGCAAATCGCGCAAAAGAGGTGGGTGTTCGTAAAGTATTAGGCTCGTCACGTAAATATTTGATCGCTCAATTTTTGACTGAATCTGTTATGGTTACCCTGGTGAGCGCTATTATAGCTGTAGCGATAGCAAGGGGTTTTCTGGGGTTATTTAACCAGGTTTCGGCAAAAGAATTGGCTGTTACCCCACAAATCATCGGTTGGTTATTGCCAGTGATGATTGTATTTGTAATTGTGGTAGGCTGTCTTGCTGGCTCATACCCGGCGTTGTTCCTTTCAGGTTTTCAACCTATTGAAGTGCTTAAAGGAAAGCTGGCAGCAGGTTTCAAAGGCGGTGTATTCCGTAGTTCATTGGTGGTTTTCCAGTTTGCCATTTCTATTTTCCTGATCATTGGCACCATTGTCATTTATAACCAGTTAAAATATATTCAAAATAAGAATGTGGGTTATGACCGCGATCATGTATTTATCGTAAACCAGGTGTGGACCTTAGGAAATAAGGCCAAAACATTTAAGCAGGAAATCAAACAGTTGGCAGGTGTTAAGAGCGCAACTATGACCGGCTTCCTACCTACGTCAGGCTACAATAACAATTCCTCCTTATTTAAAGATCCGGTATTGGATTCTAAAAGAGCTATACAAAGCTCTATATGGAATGTAGATGAAGATTATATACCTACGCTTGGAATAAAAATGAAAGCGGGGAGGAACTTTTCATCTGATATGAAAACTGATTCCTCTGCGATAATTATAAACGAAGCGGCCGCGCAGTTGTTGGGATTTACAAGCCCTGCAAACCAGCTTCTTTATTTGCCTATGGATAGTAAAGCCAAGGTGATGAAGCCTTTCCATATTATCGGTATAATAAAAGATTTCAACTTCAAATCACTACGTGAGAATGTAACCCCACTGGTTCTTTTTGATAGCGAGGATACGGGAGCCTTGAGTGTAAGAATTAACTCTACTAATATTCCTGCCTTATTAGAGCAGGTTAAAGCTAAATGGAAAGCAGTATCGCCCAACCTGCAGATCAGCTATTCATTTATGGATGAAGATTTTGATAATAATTATAGGACAGAACAACGCATTGGACAAATAGCTATATCATTTACAACGCTGGCTATAATCATTGCCTGTCTTGGTCTATTCGGTCTGGCTGCTTATGCCGCTGAGCAACGTACAAAAGAGATCGGTATCCGTAAAGTATTAGGCGCAAGCATAACAGGCATCGTTCGCATGTTATCAAAAGATTTCCTCATGCTTGTTTTGATCGCTATACTTATTGCAGCGCCATTAGCCTGGTGGGCCATGACCAAGTGGTTTTTGCAGGGATTTGCTTATCATCAGCCATTCCAATGGTGGGTAGTTATCCTTGCAGGCATATCAGCAGTTTTGATAGCATTTGTAACGATCAGTTTCCAGTCTATAAAAGCAGCGTTGGCTAATCCGGTGAAGAGTCTTCGGTCAGAATAATCAGTTAATCAGGTCACAAATAGAAACAACGTAATACGTATAATATAAAACGTACAACCTATGATAAGGAACTATTTCAAAACAGCATGGCGTAATATCTTAAAGAATAAGTTTTACGCAAGTATCAATGTAATCGGTTTAACTGTAGGGCTTACGGTTGGCTTACTGATTTTACTTTGGGTAAACGATGAATATAGTTTTGATACGTTCCATAAAAAAACCGACCAGATATTCCGCGTAAATGCACAATTAGGAACAGGTGGCACCAAACAGGTTTGGGATGGCGTGCAGGCGCCAATTGCAACTTTTGCATTAAGGGAAGTTCCCGGTGTGCAAAATGCTGTAAGACTGGTTGGGGTTTACAATTATTCTGTTTTTAAATATGGTGATAAATCGCTAAAACCCGGTGATAACGGGATGTTCTATGTCGATCCTTCTTTCTTTAAGGTTTTTGATTTTAAATTATTAAAAGGCAGTGCTGATCACCCTTTTCCGACGGATCAATCAATTGTTATCACCCAAACCACTGCGAAACGCTTTTTTGGCGATGCTGATCCTATAGGTAAGATTATAAAAGCTGACAACAAGGATAATTATTCTGTCGCCGGTGTGATAGCTGATTTTCCTGAAAACTCCAGCATTAAAGCCGATATGCTGTTCTCAATCAATTTGCAGGCTAAGCAATATTCAGGGAAAGATTACTGGAAATCAATGGATTCGGATTGGGGTAATTATTATGCCGCTACTTATTTGCAATTACAACCGGGTATATCTATCAAAACTATACAAGATAAGCTAACGCAAATCCATATACGCAACCAGCCCGGGCCTGATGCTGCCAACGTAAAATACCTGTTAGAGCCTTTATCTAAATTGCATTTGTATAATCCGGATGGTTCGGAGGGAGGTATACAGACGGTAAAAATATTCCTCATAGTTGGTTTACTGATATTATTGATCGCATGTATCAACTATGTGAATTTGTCAACCGCCCGCGCAATGATGCGCTCGAAGGAAGTGAGTGTCAGGAAAATTATTGGCGCGGAAAGGCGCCAGTTGTTTGCACAATTCGTTATTGAGACGGTTTTGTTTTTCACAATTGCATTACTGCTATCATTTGTTGCGGTAAAACTGCTCATGCCGGTGTACAATAACGTTGCCGGTAAAGAGATGACCTTTGATTTAACCGATATGAATGTGTGGAAAGTAATCGGGCTGATAATCGTCGGCACGCTTGCAGCATCAAGTATTTATCCGGCTTTATTATTGTCATCATTCAAACCAATTAACGCATTGAAGGGTAAAATGTCCTTAGGTATAGGCAATGTATTATTCAGGAAAGTACTGGTAGTTACTCAGTTTATATTTTCAGTTGGGTTAATCATCGGTACACTGGTTATCAATTCGCAGTTAAAATATATCCGAGAGAAAGATTTGGGTTACGATAAATCGCAGGTGCTTTGGTTTGGCATGCGTGATATGCAGAAGAATTATGAGGCTGTGCGTGCCGAGTTAATGAGTCAGCCTGGCATACAGGGTATTTCCAGTGGAGGTGATGATATTGTAAGTATCGGGAATACTACTGGGGATACGGATTGGGATGGAAAAATGGCTAATCAAAGTTTTATGATCCACCCGATGAGTATTGATAAGAATTTTTTTGACCTGTTTAAACTTAAACTGGCTACAGGCGATAGCTTCTCAGGAGATAAAGCAGACTCAGCACATTTTATTTTGAATGAAACTGCTGTGAGGGAAGCCGGAATTAAAGATCCGATAGGCAAACGGTTTAAGCTCCACGATTGGAATGGTACTATAATAGGTGTGGTAAAGGATTTTAATTTTGCATCACTTAAGAAAAAAATTGAGCCTTTTGTGTTCTTCTTCCGCCCCGGAAATAACTGGCGGATGTTTGTGAAAACTTCCGGAGCCAATTCAACCCAGGCTATCAATGCAGTAAGAAATCAATGGAAGAAATACAACGCACAATTCCCGTTTGATTATACTTTCCTGGATGATGAGTACGATCAACTGTATAAATCTGATCAGCGCTCAGGATCACTCTTCAGTATTTTTGCCGGAATCGCTATTTTGATATCTTGTCTTGGTTTGTTCGGGTTGGCTACATACACCGCCCAGGTTAAAATCAAAGAGATCGGCATTCGCAAGGTGCTTGGCGCAAGCGTGGCTAATATCACGACCATGCTTTCAAAAGACTTTATTACATTGGTGCTTATCTCATTATTAATAGCCTGCCCTGTTGCCTGGTATTTAATGAGTAAATGGCTGCAGAATTATACTTATCGGACAAATATTAGCTGGTGGGAATTTGCCCTTGCAGGAACAGCAACTATCCTGATTGCCTTCGCTACCATCAGCTACCAGGCAATAAAAGCAGCATTGATGAATCCTATTAAAAGTTTGCGGAGCGAGTGATTGGTGAATTAGTCAGAACTTTTCTGATAATTTTTCTGATCTCATGCAACGTATCTATTTAAAAGTTAGTCTAATGGTTATAAAATAAATCGAAGATCATGAAAACTTATTTAACCTTATTTATTGTCGCATTGCAAAGCACAATCGTATTGGCGCAGGACGACAAAACTCCTTACATGACCAAATCCCTTGCCAGCGATGCTATCAATAGTGTAATGGTAAATACATCTGCAGGCGGCATCGAAGTAAGTGGCGAAAGCGGTCAGCAGCCCCGTGTAGAAGTTTATGTGAGGGGCAACAATAACCAGCACCTTACCAAAGAGGAAATTAAACAACGTTTGGATGAAGATTACGATCTGAGCGTATCTGTAAGCGGGCATGAATTAACTGCTATCGCAAAAAACAAACACAACTTCTCTAACTGGAGGCACCAGCTGAGCATTTCATTTAAAATCTTTGTTCCCGAAAACTGTGCTACCGACCTGAGAACCAGCGGTGGTGGTATCAGCCTGGATCACTTAAAAGGTAATGAAAGATTTACTACCAGTGGTGGCGGTCTGCGCATCGATCATTTGTCAGGCAATATCAATGGCCGTACATCGGGGGGTGGTATCGAGGTGTCTAACTCAAACGAAGACATCGATCTGCAAACCAGCGGCGGTGGGATTGATGCCAAAAATTGCAATGGCCACATCAAACTAAATACCTCAGGTGGCGGCATCCGCTTGGATGATCTGAAAGGTTCAATTGAAGCACATACCAGTGGCGGTGGTGTTGATGGTGATAATATTGAAGGCGAACTGATTACTAACACGTCAGGCGGTGGGATCACTTTAAAAAGATTGAGTGGTAGTGTTGATGCTTCAACCAGTGCAGGCAGCTTGTATGCTCAATTGCTAAAGGTTGGTAAATATGCCCGTTTAAGGTCAAGTGCAGGTAATGTAGATATTGAGCTTCCTGCAAAACAAGGTCTTGACCTCGATCTGCGCGGCGATCATGTTAACCAGCATCATTTTGAAGGCTTCCATGGCGAATGGAGCGACGATCATGTAAAAGGTTCTGTTAATGGCGGTGGAGCAGGTGTAAGCGCCGATGCCAACAGTGGAAGCGTGAATGTGAAATTCAACTAATCAATCAACTCAATCGAACTAGCAAAACAACAATGAAAACCCGTATCATATTATTTTTCCTTGCCTGCCAGAGCATCGTTGCTCTGGCACAGGATAAAAAGACGCCATATCTTACCAAAACGCTTTCAGGTGATGCCATAAAACATGTTTTTGTTACTACTTCAGGCGGTAGCATTACTGTGAGTGGTTCTCAGGATGAAAAACCGCGGATTGAGGTTTATATAACAGCAAATAACGGTTTTACGCCATCGAATGAAGAGATCAAAAAACGCCTGGATGAAGATTATGATCTGAATATCTCTGTGAATGGCGACGAACTGCGAGCTTCAGCTAAAAAAAAACACGAACACGACTGGGATTGGAGAAGATCATTGAACATTGCATTTAAAGTATATGTTTCAAAAAACGTATCCACCAACCTGGAAACCAGTGGCGGAAGTATCCATTTGGATAATTTGAATGGTGAAGAAAAATTTGCCACTAGTGGAGGTAGCTTGCATATTTACCGTTTGACCGGTAATATCCATGGCCGTACTTCAGGCGGAAGTATAACAGTTTCTAATTCTAGTGATATGATCGATCTGGAAACCAGCGGAGGTAGTGTACATGCAGATAACTGCAAGGGAAATATTAAGTTAGAAACTTCCGGCGGTTCACTTCATTTGAATGATCTGGATGGCAAAATAGATGCGACTACAAGCGGTGGTAGTATTGAGGCCAGTAATATAAAAGGTGATCTGCATACCGGTACATCGGGGGGCAGTGTTAATTTGAGTAGATTGGCTTGTACTTTAGATACCTACACTTCAGGCGGCAGCATTAATGCAGAAATAACACAGTTTGGCAAATTTGTAAAGATCGATGCCAGCAGTGGTCATGTTAACTTGCATTTGCCTAAGGGAGGCATGAACCTGAATATCCGCGGTAACCGTGTAACAGCAGATATTGACGGCAATTTTGATGGTACAAAGGATAAGGATAGGATAGAAGGCAAGCTAAACGGCGGTGGTGTGCCGGTAGATGTTGATGGCGGTGGCCACGTTACCTTGACTATGAATTGATTGGTTAGTTAATCGGTGATCGGTTAACCAGTTATCAGTTGATTCCAATAAATAGTCCCTCTCTAACAACTGTCAGAACGAAGCATTTGGAGGAGAGGGATTAAGTTAATTTTTACCAATGACCAGTGACCAGTGTCAAATGACTAATAAACTAAACCCATGATAAAAAACTATCTTAAAGTTGCCTGGAGAAATCCGAGAAAGAACAGCCTCTACAGCCTGATCAATATTGGTGGTTTGGCTATCGGTATGACGGTGAGTTTTTTGCTACTCATTTATGTGTACAATGAGTTCAGCTTTGATAAATTCAATGCCAATACCGACCGGTTATTTCGCGTGCTGAGAAATCAGCCCAGCAATGGTGAGCTCATGACCAATGGGGCGACACCCATTCCGTTGGCTCCGGCAATGATAAAGGATTATCCTGAGATAGATAAAGTAGCCCGCACCAACTGGCCTTATGATATCCTGATGAACTATCAGAATAAGATGCTCAAGCTGAATACTATGGCTGCAGATCCGTCGCTGCTGGATATGTTTAGTTTTAATTTTGTTCGTGGTGATAAGAAAAATGCATTCAGCGATATATCGTCTATCGTTCTTACCGAGACAGGAGCAAAAGCTTTGTTTGGTGATGCCAATCCGATAGGACAGGTGGTTAAGTTTAACAATCAAACGCCTTTAAAGGTCACTGCGGTTATAAAAGACAATCCAAATAATTCAACTTTTAATTTTAACGCGCTTATTTCATGGGATCAATTAGCCGCGCAACAAAGCTGGTTAAAAACATCCGGCTGGGGCAATTATTCCTTCATGACTTATGCTATGCTAAAGCCCGGAGCTTCATTTGAAAAAGTGAACGCTAAATTGAAAGGGATAGTTGCCAAGTACGACCCTAATAATAAGGAAAATACCATTTTCCTATACCCGTTTGCGCAATTCCATTTGTATAGTGATTTCAAAAACGGGAAAGCTGTTGGGGGTGAGATCGAACACGTGCGCTTATTCTTGTTCCTCGCAATAGGCATATTACTTATAGCTTGTATAAACTTCATGAACTTATCGACCGCACGGTCTGAACGCCGTGCAAGGGAGGTTGGCATACGCAAAGCTATTGGCGCACGTCGTAGTGGTCTGGTGATGCAGTTTATGGGTGAGTCATTATTGATGGCTTTTATCTCCTTTGTGTTTTCAGTTGGGTTGATCTATCTGCTGATCGGCAAGTTCAGTACAATCATCAATGTTCCGCTTGTTGTACCGTATACCAATGCATTTGCATGGCTGGCTGCACTTGGAGTTATATTGATTACAGGTATCGTAGCCGGCAGCTATCCTGCGCTTTTCCTATCATCGTTCAGACCGGTAAAAGTGCTTAAAGGACAGGTGGTTTCAGTGAGATCAACAGTAACACCGCGCAAAATATTAGTGGTTATACAATTTGCATTTGCTACTTTCCTGATCTTGTCGAGCATATTCATTTATAAGCAGATCATCTATCTAAAAAATCGACCTGTTGGCTATGATCAACGTGGATTGGTTGAACTGCCAGATGAGGGTAATATGGACAAGCAATTTGAAAATTTCAGAAGAGATGCCATTAATGCTGGAGCAATTACTGACGGAGCATTAACCGGCAATTCGATCTCAAGTAACAACAGTAGTTCATGGGGTATTACCTGGACGGGACAACTGCCGGGAGAAGATAAATTGCCTATTGACCAGATTGCAGTTACTTACCACTTTATCAATACCTATGGGTTGAAACTGGTAGAGGGCCGCGACTTTTCAGAAGCTTACCCCGCCGACTCATTGGGTATTATCATTAACCAGGCAGCTGTAAAGTTGATGAGATTTAAAGAGCCATTAGGGCAGATCGTAAAATACCAGGGAAACAAATGTAAAGTAGTAGGTGTGGTGGAAAACTTTGTATGGGGATCGCCACATGAACCTGTAAAACCTGCTATCATTGGTTTTATAAAAGGGTGGACAGGTAGCATAGGTCTGCGCTTAAACCCTGCAAAATCGGTTAGCAACAGCATGGCTCTCATACAGGATATCTATAAAAAATATAACCCCGAATATCCCTTTGAATACAAATTTGTTGATGAGAAATTCGCTAATAAATTCAGGACTGAGAAAATGCTGGGTAATATGGCAATAGGCTTTACTTGTTTAGCAATTATCATTTCCTGTCTCGGCTTGTTTGGCCTGGCTTCTTTCTCGGCGGAGCAACGCCGCAAAGAGATCGGTATCCGCAAGGTGTTGGGAGCTTCTATTAGTAATCTATGGTACAACCTGTCGCGTGAGTTTGTGTTGCTGGTGCTGATTGCATTTCCGCTTGGTTCAGTAATTAGCTGGTTTATGGTTGATAAATGGATGAAGGATTTTACCTACAGGACACCATTAAGCTGGTGGGTGTTTTTGGCGACAATGGTCATCAGTCTTTTAATATGCATGGCCACCGTAAGCTGGCAGGCTATCAAAGCAGCATTGACTAATCCTGTGAAGAATTTGAGGAGCGAATAATTTAAGCCGAAAGTCTTAAGTAGAAAGTCCTGAGTCCGGCATATCATATATTTTGACTTGGGACTTTTTTGTTTGAATGATTGTTCCAATACCGAACGTAAAGTGTTCTATATACGAACAGTTTCGTATATAGTGTTTTCTGTATCGGTCTAATAATAAGTTAATTAGCAATTTGGCATGCTATTGAATGCTGATATAAAAAAATAACGGTATCATGATTAGGAACTACATCAAAACCGCCTGGAGAAACCTGGCAAAGAACAAGGTATTCTCCTTTATCAATATATTTGGATTAGCAGTAGGACTAGCGTGCTGTATGTTTATTGCGGCCTACCTGTATTCAGAGTTGACATATGATACGTATTCAGTCAACTCCAAACAGCTTTATAGGGTAGGGTTGAACGCCCTGGGCAATGGTAGCGTCACCGATTTCCCGATGGTGGATATTGCAGTAGGTCCCGGCATGAAACGGACCTATCCGCAAATACTGGACGTTACCAGGCTTACAAATCGTGGACCTTTATTTGTAGTTTACAAAGACCGTCAATTTAAGGAAGAAAAGACAGTATTAGTCGACTCCAATTTTCTGCGATTATTCTCTATTCCGTTAACACAGGGAGATGATAAAACAGCATTGATCGAGCCAAAGAGTATTGTCATCACCAGTGCTTTAGCGACAAAATATTTCGGTAATGAGGCGCCTGTAGGCAAAATGCTAAAAGTTGGTAATGATCTGATGAAGGTTACCGGCGTGATTGATAAAGTTCCTGATAATTCTCATTTTCATTATGATGCTTTTATTAGCAGCGGCACATTTCCTAATCTTCAACAAACCTGGAGTAATGTAGGCTATTACACCTATGTGTTGTTGGATAAAAATGCTGATCCCAAAAAGTTAGAGGCACAGTTCCCTCAATTGGTGGCCAAATATGTAGTTCCTGAAATACAACATGATATGGGTGTTAGTTTGTCTGAAGCACAAAAGGCAGTGAATACTTTCAAGTTTTACCTGCAGCCAATTACTGACATCCACTTGCATTCGTCAACCAAATATGATATGGAACCCAATGGCGACATGAGTTACGTATATATTTTTGGGGCATTGGCTGTATTTATATTGTTGCTGGCCTGTATCAACTTTACCAATTTATCTACAGCAAGCTCATCCAAACGTTCGAAAGAGGTAGGCATCCGTAAGGTAATGGGTTCGCTTAAAGAGTGGCTGGTAACCCAGTTCCTGGTTGAGTCAGTTATGCTTACGCTTTTGGCAATGATATTGGCTTTGGCCATTGTTTGGGCTTTGCTGCCTTACTTTAATGATCTGTCCGGAAAGCATATCTCTATATGGTTCTTCTTAGGATTTAAAGCTATCGCCATCGGAATATTATTGACCTTGTTGGTTGGCATATTAGCAGGTTTCTACCCGGCATTTTTCCTGTCATCATTCAATATCTTGAATGTTTTGAAAGGCACGACGGGTACTGAGCCAACAAAAAAGAATTTTCTTCAAAGTAGCCTGGTAGTATTCCAGTTTACCATTTCAACTGCTTTGATCATTGCCACATTTATTGTATACCAGCAATTGCATTATATGCAGAATAAAAAACTAGGTTATGATAAAGAGCAACTATTGGTTTTAAATGATACTTACCTTTTGGGTAATAACGAGTATGCTTTCAAAGACCAATTAACTCGCGACAGCAGGGTAGTGAATGCTACAGTTTCGACAGATGTTCCCGGAAATGGAAATATGGGCGGTACTGAAATATATCCGCAAGAAAAAGCATCAGATGAAACTAAAAATGAGATTCATTGTAATATTTACCGCATTGATGGCAACTACCTATCAACCTTCGGTATTAAACTAGCAAGCGGACGAAGCGTGTCGCCTGAATTCCCTGCTGATTCATCGGCTGTTATGATCAATGAAGCAGCTGTTAGTGAACTGGGATGGAGCAAAACCGATCCGATAGGTAAAACAATTGTGCGCTCAGGCAGGAAGGCCTATACTGTTGTTGGAATAGTGAAGGATTTTAACTACACCTCAGCTAAACAAAAAGTGGCGCCATTAATGATGCTGCCTATGCACCGGCATGGTTCCATCATTCTGAAAATAAAGGCAACCGAAGTAAGCAACCTGGTTGCCGATATCAAGAAACAGTGGGATGAATACAAAGCAAGCGGGCCATTCAGCTATTACTTTGTGGATGAACAGTTTGCATCATTATATTCTGCCGAGCAGCGAACCGGTCACATCTTTACTTCATTTGCGGTAATCGCTGTAATTATAGCGAGTCTTGGATTATTTGGCCTGGCTGCCTTCATGATCAAATTACGCGTAAAGGAAATCGGTATTCGTAAGGTATTAGGCGCCTCATCGGGCAATATTACAGCCATGCTTTCAGTTGAATTTCTGAAACTGGTGCTCATCGCCATCATTATTTCATTCCCCATAACCTGGTTTGCAATGCATAAATGGTTGCAGGACTTTGCCTATCGCATTGATATTCAATGGTGGGTGTTCGTACTGGCAGGTTTTATCGCCTTAATGGTCGCTTTAGTCACCATTAGTTTTCAGTCCGTTAAAGCTGCTTTAGCTAATCCAATCAAAAGTTTGCGAAGTGAGTGATTCTTTTTTGTCATCAGTTATTAGAGTTTAGGATTGAGATTTTAGAATTTTAAAAACACACGTAACGTTTTTCTTTTTCATGGTGTCTTATAGCTAATTAAAACCGGTTATTAAATCTTACTGCTATGATAAAGAACTATCTGAGAAGTGCTTGGCGTAATATCGCGAGACACAAGTTTATTTCATTCATTAATATTTCAGGCTTAACCATCGGTATAACCTGTTGTTTACTGATACTGGCCTATATCATAAACGAATTAAGTTACGACCGGTATAATGAAAATGCCGACCGTACTTATCGCGTTACCCGTATATTTTATTCGCGTGACGGCTCTGAAAACCTGCACCTGAGCTCTGTTGCACCGCCATTTGGCCCACTACTGAAAGTGGCTTTCCCTGATATTGAAAAAATGACCAGGGTACTGCCTGGCGGTACTACGGTGTTCAGGTATAAGGAGAAAATGTTTAATGAGAAAGATGGCTTTTTTGCCGACGAAAATTTCTTTAATGTTTTCAGCGTCAATGTAACCGAAGGGGATAAGAAAACCGCATTGAATGACCCTTACGCTATTATGATCACGCCTGAAATTGCTAAAAAATATTTTGGTAATGAAGATCCGATCAATAAGACTGTTATTCTTGATAATACCAAACACGAATTTAAGGTGACCGGCATTTTTGAACCGTTTCCTTCAAATGCACATATGCATCCGAATATGTTGTTTTCTTTCAATACGCTGAAAGACTCGCTTATTTATGGCGAAAAACAGTTAGAAACTAATTTCGGTAACAATTCATTTTATACCTACCTGCTCTTGCCTAAAAATTATAACTCTGAAAATATTAGCAGGCAGTTAAATTCCTTCCTTGATAAGTATGTTCACTTGCCGGGTATGCCGCCGAATATAAAAACTTCACAGGCAACCAAATTGACCATGCAGAAGCTGACAGACATTCACCTGAAATCGCACTTGGATGATGAAATAGAACCGGAAGGCAGCATGACAAGAGTTTATATTTTCTCCATCATTGCCGTATTTATCCTGCTGATCGCTTGTATTAACTATATGAACCTGTCGACCGCTCGTTCAGCCTTGCGCGCTAAAGAAATAGGTGTACGTAAAGTGATCGGCGCTCAAAGAAAAGAGATTATCCGTCAATTCCTGGGCGAATCGGTACTGGTTACCTGGGTGGCGTTGATTCTCGCGATGGTATGCACATGGTTGCTATTGCCTTATATTAACCAATTAGCTCACTTAAATCTTGTTTTCAGCAGTTTATTCAGATGGGATATTTTCATTGGTATCCTATGTCTGCCGTTCTTCATTGGTCTATTGAGTGGTTTGTATCCTGCTATTTTCATGTCTTCATTCAGACCGGTACAGGTGTTAAAAGGTGTATTGAAAGTAGGATCAGGCAACATTTCTTTCCGTAAGATACTGGTTGTAGTGCAGTTCTCGGTTTCCATTGTTTTGATTGTCGCAACCACTGTCGTTTTCCAGCAACTGAGTTATATCGAGAATAAATCGCTTGGCTTTAATAAAGATCATATTCTGGTTACCGCCTATCCGGGTACATTAACCAAACAGTTTGAATCATTCAAACAGGAATTGCTTAAAAACACGTCAATAAAAGATGTTGGTCGTTCATCACGCATACCTTCCGGCCGTTTGCTGGACGATCAGGGAGCGCAAGTGATAGAAAATGGTAAAAGTGTACCTACCAACATCGAATTAAAATATATCACCACCGACTATGGTTTCATAGACACTTATGGTATGAAGATGGCAGCCGGCAGAAATTTCCAGAAAGATTATCCGACTGACACCGCCAATTATGTGATCAATGAAACTGCCGTACAGCAATTGCATTGGAAAACGGATCAAAATGCCATAGGCAAAGACCTGAGCTATGGTAATGTTAAAGGAAAAGTGATAGGTGTAGTTCATGACTTTCATTTTGAATCGCTCCATCAGCCTATTATCCCAATGATTTTTTTATTGCCTTCGCCTTCGAGTGGTTATTATAACAGTATATCGATAAAAGTGAATGACAATAATGTGCAATCCGCTATAAATACCATCAGGGATACTTGGCATCAATACGTGCCTAATATTCCTTTCGATTACACGTTCCTGGATGACCGCTTCCAAAAACTATATGACGCCGAGCAAGAGGAAAGCAAGTTGTTTACTATATTCGCTGGCTTAGCCATATTTATAGCCTGTTTAGGTTTGTTTGGTTTATCAGCTTTCGCCATATCGCAGCGGGTTAAAGAAATTGGTGTCCGTAAAGTATTGGGTGCAAGTGTGCCGCAATTGGTTGTTGAACTTTCAAGAAGTTTCTTAATATTGGTAATCATAGCATCCGCTATTGCATTACCTGTTTCAGGGGGCCTAATGTCCTGGTGGTTGAAAAGTAATTTCGTTTTTAAAATAAGTTTAATCTCAAGCTGGTGGGTATTCCTCGGGGCAGGTATTATGGCGTTTATCATTGCATTTGCTACCATAGGTTTGCAAACTGTTAAGGCAGCTAATGTAAACCCGGTGAAGAGCCTGAGGTCTGAGTGACCAGTTAATCAGTTAACCAGTTAACCAGTTATCAGTTGTGGGATTAACAAACCTGATCACTAATCACCGGTTAACTGATAAACTAACACCCCACTGTATCATAACCGTACACCTGTTGTCCGCTTGCGTACAATAGGTGTACGGTATTTTATTTTAATCGTTTAGTAATCAGTTGCTTGTCTTATTGGTATAGGTTTTTGTGCTGATTATGGGATAACCGGTAAAACTATGCTAAAAAACTACTTCAAAACCGCATTCAGGAATTTATGGAATAACAAGGCTTCTTCCTTCATCAATATTTTAGGCCTTACCATTGGGTTGTGCAGCTGCTTACTTATCGGCTTGTATATTCAGCATGAGTTGAGCTATGATGATTTTCAGGTTAAGGGCGACCGTATAGTTCGCACTATCATGGCTTACAAGTTTGATGGCGGCATCGAAATGAAGAAAGGCAATTTTACCAGCGCTCGGGTCGCCCCAAGATTCAAACAGGTATTCCCTGAAATCGAGTCGGCTGTGCGCATGGTTCGGGAAAGCAGGGTAGTACAGTATAAAGATAAACTGATCAACGAAAATAGTTTCATGTATGCTGACCCTGCTTTTTTTAACTTGTTTTCATTTAAACTTCTTCGCGGCGAGCCTTCTGAGGTACTAAAGGCACCAAAGCAGGTGGTTTTGACAGAGTCGACAGCTAAAAGATATTTTGCAAATGAAGATCCTGTAGGAAAAGTATTAAAAGTAGGTACCGATACCACACTTTACCAGGTTACCGGCGTGATACAAGATTGCCCGTCAAATTCTCAGATTAAATTCGATTTTCTGTCCTCATGGTCGACATTAGGTTTAGCAGATGAAGAAAAAAGCTACTGGGATGCAAATTACACCACTTACCTTTTGTTGAAGAATAAAGAATCGATTGCTACTCTTCAGGCAAAAATTACTCCATTTATGAAGAAGGAAATGGCCGGCCAGGGAGCAACCGTGGATTACGAATTGGAGCCTTTTAATAAAATTCACCTTTATTCACCTTATGAAGGCTTTGAACCTAACAATAGTATCATCTATATCTACATTCTCGAAGCTGTTGCTTTACTCATGCTGGCGATTGCTTGTTTTACTTATGTGAATCTGAACACAGCACGATCAATGGAACGCGCCAGGGAGGTAGGCGTACGCAAAGTGATAGGAGCTGGAAATGGACAACTGTTTTGGCAGTTCATAGGCGAGTCTGTTTTGCTTTGTACCATTTCAACCATTTTAAGTGTTATTGCGGCAGCTTTATTATTGCCGGTATTTAATCAGCTTTCAGATAAACAATTAACTATCGATGCAATTTTTTCTGTCCCATTTTTAGCAGGCGCTTTGCTGTTGATAGTCCTGGTTAGTTTGCTGGCAGGGACTTATCCAGCCTTGATCCTGTCAAATTTCCAGCCTGTAAAAGTGCTTAAGGGTTCATTTAAAAATACCAGCTCCGGGCAATGGGTGCGTAAATCACTGATCGTGTTTCAGTTCTCCATTTCCGTAATCCTCATCATATCCACATTTATTATGCAGAAGCAGCTCAACTATATTCAAAACCGGAATTTGGGTTATAACCGTGAGCAGATAGTTGTATTGCCTATGGATCATAAAATGCTGGCTAAAGTAGATATGATCAAACAGGAGCTTAAGTCAAACCCCAATATTATCAGTGTTGCCCGTTGCACCAATCTCCCCACAAATATTGTGAGTGGTTACAATATGCGTTCGGCCATAATGCCGGAAACCCAGCAAATTGCGGTTACAGCCAGTGTTGTAGATGAGGACTTTGTGAATACAATCGGGCTGCAGATACTGACTGGTTCTAATCTAACCCAGCAAGACATTAAAGATGCATCCAATGATGACTATAAGAAAAACAGTTTTCATTTCATCTTAAATGAATCCGCTGCCCGTCAATTGGGATGGACACCTGAACAAGCTATCGGGAAGAAAATGTTTATGGATGACAGCCGACCTGGTTACGTTAAAGCGGTTGTAAAAGATTTCAATTTTGAATCGATACACAACCCCATTAAGCCGCTGGTGTTATTTCCGGAGGCCCGGGGCAATATATTGTTATTAAAACTTAAAGGCGACAATGTGCAGCAAACCATCACTTTCATTGAGTCGAAATGGAAGCAATTGGTGCCTTACCGTCCTTTCGAATACCATTTCCTGGATGAATACTTTAACATGTTATATAGCTCTGAAATGAGGCTCGGCAAGGTGCTTACTGTTTTTGCATCCATTGCTATCGCTTTGGCCTGTTTAGGGTTGCTTGGTTTATCGGCCTATGCAGCTAAACAGCGGGTTAAAGAGATCGGCATACGTAAAGTACTCGGCGCAAGCGTAAGCAATATTGCCGCATTGTTATCCGTAGATTTTGTAAAGCTTGTTTTCGTTGCAATCATCATTTCTATACCTGTAGCCTGGTGGATGATGAATAAATGGCTGTTAAGCTTTGCTTACAAAACCGAAATGAACTGGTGGATATTTGTGTTTGCAGGTATTTGTGCAGTAGCTATTGCACTGATTACGATCAGTTTCCAGTCGATAAAATCGGCATTGGCAAATCCAGTAAAGAGCCTAAGAAGTGAGTGATCTGTGACCAGTTAATCAGTAATAAGCAGTTAGAAAAACCAATGAACTAATGACCAATGACTAATGAACCAATATTATGATAAAGAATTATATCAAAATAGCCTGGCGTAACTTACTTAGACATAAGTTATTCAGTCTGATCAACATCTCCGGACTGGCCATTGGGTTGGCAGTGTGTATGCTTATTATGCTGTATGTAACGCATGAACACAGCTATGACCGTTTTGGCAAAAATGCAGATCGCATATTTGTCCCCAATGCGCAGATAAAAATGCGTGGCAATATTGTAAATATGATGGGGAACATGAGCTATGCTTCGGGCCCCATAATCAGCCAGGGACAGCCTACGGTTGAAAGCTATATGCGCACTTTGGCTTATTTTGAACCTGTAATTGCAAGTAATCCATCATTACCCGACAAGAAATTCTCAGAAAAGAATCTGGTGTTTGCTGATCCGGGTTTCTTTAAATTCTTTTCATTTAAAATCTTGTCTGGTGACGCTAATTCTGTATTAGCCAATCCATATTCTGTAGTTATATCCCAGGAGATGGCTAAGAAATACTTCGGTGATGAAAATCCAATTGGCAAAACTATTACCTTAAAAACAGATAGCTCTTATACCTACCAGGTTACAGGCGTTGCCGAGAATAGCCCGTCTAACTCCTCAATCCAATATAACTTTGTGGTACCCAATTCAAGCTTTCTCACTATGAAAGAGGCAAAAAATTACCTGGGGCCGCAGAAAATTGGGTTTGGTACATTTAAGCTCTATCTGTTGTTAAAACATGCCACGGATACAGTGACGTTAAAAAGGGGACTCGATTTTTTGGGCAAGCAAAACAAGGACTTTCAAGATATGACGTTTTCCTTGAAACCACTGACAGACATGCACCTGAATTTCAGTGATGGCGACCAATCAAATCTAAAATATCTGAGTATATTTCCTTTGG
Organism: Bacteroidota bacterium; assembly: GCA_018266915.1. Taxonomy (GTDB): domain Bacteria; phylum Bacteroidota; class Bacteroidia; order Sphingobacteriales; family Sphingobacteriaceae; genus Mucilaginibacter. Next base: position 46,999 of record JAFDZM010000080.1, read on the forward strand.
TTGCCGTTTTAATACTGTTACTGGCTCTTGTTAATTATATGAGCTTGTCGACAGCACGTGCTACCTTGCGAGCAAAAGAGATAGGGGTACGTAAGGTGTCCGGCGCCAGCAGAAAAAGTGTTGCCGTCCAGTTTTACGTAGAATCCTGCTTATATGCGGTGCTGTCCTTTATCTTGGGTTACTTAATCTGTTGCCTTTTAAAACCTGTATTTCTGAATGTATTGCAACTTAAAATAGACGATTCATTTTTGTACAGTCCACTCGTGTTGACTTTATTAGGCGCTTTGCTATTGATCACAATTCTGGTTGCAGGCAGTTATCCGTCACTTGTTTTATCGGCGTTTAATCCTGTTGTTACGCTAAAAGGAAAAATGAGCAAGCAATCGGGGGGAGTTACTGTACGAAAGGTGTTTACAACACTTCAATTTACCATTTCGGTTGGATTGATCATTTGCGGGATCGTTATTGATCGTCAGTTATACTATTTCAGGCATGCAGATACAGGCATCAATAAGGAAAATATTGTTATGATACCTGTGGGAAGCAGTTTCGGTAAAAATTACTCGGTATTTTATAACGATATCAAGTCATTGGCTGGAGTGGCAAACGTGGCGACATCGCGTTATGCAATGTTTACGTCTTATGATATGTATGAAATTGACGGTAAAACAAAAGATCAGACTGAAATGCTTAACGCTCTCGCCGTGGATAACAATTTTATGTCGGTATTAGGTTTGAAGTGGAAATATCCTCCTGTATCATCATCCCCGCTTACAGGTAGCGACAAAATAGTGATTAACGAACTGGCAATAGAAAAACTCCATCTGAGTGGTAACCCGGTAGGCACTTTTGTTAAATCAGGCTCTCAAAATATGGAAATAGCTGGTGTAGTGAAAAATTTCAATTTTGGCTCGATGGCATACGCTATTAAGCCGCTTGGGCTTTTTATTGCTCCTAATACGCTGCCATTCTGGACGATGGGCCCCGGCTGTAACCTGTTTGCCAAAATAAAACCGCATACCAATCTGCCTACATTGTTAAGTTCGATAGAAAATATCTATAAAAAATATGATAAGGATACGCCTTTCAATTACACATTTATGGATGATTCCTTCAATGCTCAGTATAAAGCCGAAGACAGGTTGGCATCCATATTCAGCATTTTTACTGTCATCACTGTTGTCCTGGCCGCCATGGGGCTTTTCGGTCTGGCAGCGTTCACTATTGAGCAACGAACAAAAGAAATAGGCATCCGCAAAGTATTAGGGGCAAGCATATCGTCTATCAATAGCTTGCTTTCTAAAGATTTCCTGAAGCTGGTATTGCTGTCGATACTTATTGCATCACCTGTGGCATGGTGGTTTATGCATAACTGGTTACAGGGTTTTGCCTATCGCATTCATATACAATGGTGGATGTTTGCCGGAGCTGGATTACTGGCTGTTGTTGTCGCCATAATTACAGTTAGCTACCATGCCATTAAAGCAGCAATAGCGAATCCGGTAAATAGTTTGAGGAGTGAGTGACCAGTAATCAGTTAATCAGGAATACCTGATCACTAATCACTGGTTAACTAATTACTAACAACAGACTGTATCATTTCCGAACATATTGTGTTACATATACGAACATGTTCGTAAATACGAGTATTTTTCAATATATTGATAATCAATGTGTTTTGATTTTGGTACGTTGTTTACATAGTTTCTAACCATATAAACCATTCTATTATGCTGAAAAACTACTTCAAGATTGCATGGCGTAATATTGTTCGTCACAAAGCTTACTCGGCTATAAACATTGCCGGGTTGACCGTAGGTATTGCAGCCTGTCTGCTGATTTTTTTAGTTGTAAGATTCGAGCTGAGCTTCGACACTTTTCAACCCGGTTATAAAAGCACCTATCGCATTACCACCCTAGTACGTCGTGATGGAAATATCACCTATAATGCCGGTATCTCTGCACCGGCTGTTACCGCATTTCGTTTGCGCTTCCCCCAGGCTAAAGTAACAGAAATAGATTTGATTTATGGCAGCGAAGTAACAGTACCCGGTACAACCGGTAACGCAGCTGATGATAAAAAATTCATAGAAAATGCAGGTATTATGTTTGCCGAGCCGGAGCTTTTTGATGTTTTGTCCTCGAAATGGCTGGCAGGAAGCCCTTCGGCTTTAAAGGATCCCAATATGGTTGTGCTTGATAAAAGTACCGCAACCAAATACTTCGGTGACTGGCACGTCGCCATGGGCAAAACGGTTAGAATGGATAATCTGGTCACATTAAAGGTCGCTGGTATACTGGAGGACTCCCGTGTAAATTCAGATTTCCGCCTAAAGGTGTTAGCTTCATACATAACGTGGACGCAACACGCCAAAGATTACGGTTATTTTAATAACTGGAACACCACAGGCAGCAATTGCCAGGTTTATATGCGGTTCCCTGAAAATGTTTCGCAAAGCAGTATCGACCGCCAGTTGAGCGATTTTTCTGATAAGCAATGGGACAATAACAAGCACCATAACAAAAAATATGCAGTGGCCGAGCCGCTTTCGGATATACATTTCAATACACACTTCGGCGATGGTTTGGGTGACCACGTAACCAGCATGGCTACACTACGAACGCTATCATTTATAGCCATGTTGATCGTGGTTATGGCTTCCATCAATTTCATCAATCTTTCCACAGCGCAATCAGTTGGCCGTTCCAAAGAGGTCGGGATACGCAAGGTGTTGGGCAGCAACCGCTCACAACTCATTGCTCAGGTTATGGGCGAAACCACTATCATCGTGCTGATCTCTGCCGGACTGGCATTATTCGTAGCAGAGTTTGCCCTGCCATTTCTTAAACATATTGCCAGCGTACCAGATTCTATAGGTCTTTTAGATATGACAACCATATTATGCCTGGCAGTAGTAGTATGCATTGTGATTATTCTCTCCGGAATTTACCCTGCTCTGATCGTCTCTGGTTTTAAACCAGTGTTGGCATTAAAGAATAAGATAAACGCCGCATCGGTAGGCGGTATATCACTGCGCAGAGTGCTGGTAATTACACAATTTTCTATTTCACAATTGCTTATTATCGGTACTGTGATCGCCATAAAGCAAATGAACTTCGTTAATGATGCTGATCTCGGCTTCGATAAGGATGCCGTGTTGGTAATTCCCTGCCCGACCGACAGTATTGGACTTTCGCGCCTTAACAGCTTCAAGCAACAGGTGCTGGCACTGCCTGGAGTAAAAGCAGCCAGCTTTACATCAGATCCGCCTTCATCTGATAATAACAGCTCAACTAACTTCAACTTTAACCGTTCAGGCAAAGACCCTGGATTTGACGTCTTTACAAAGGTGGGTGACGCCGATTATTTTAAAACATTCGGTTTGCGCTTTATTGCCGGTAAGGGGTATGAAAAAAGCGACACCCTGCCAGCAGTGGTCATTAATGCCACATTGATGCACAAGCTCGGCATTAAGCGCCCGGAAGACGCTGTGGGAAAAAGCTTTAGTTTCGGGGATAAGAAATGGGTGCCTATTGTGGGTGTGGTGGAAGATTTTAAAACCAATTCCATGCGCGAAGAGGTTAAGCCTATTGTAATTTATCCGCTAAAACAATACGAAGGAGAGATTGGTGTAAAGATCGGCACTGGAAAATTGTCGCCGACAGTAGCTTCATTACAAAAACTATGGGAAAGCAAGTACCCTGAGTATGCTTATGCCGGCTTTTTCCTTGATGAGAGCATTGCCAAATTTTATAAGCAGGAAAATCAACTGGAATTGGTTTACAAATCTTTCGCGCTTATTGCCATTTTCATATCCTGCCTTGGCTTGTATGGCCTGGTATCCTTTATGGTGGTGCAGCGCACCAAGGAAGTCGGTGTGCGCAAAGTACTTGGTGCATCGGTAAGAAGTATCGTATTCCTTTTCTCAAAAGAGTTCCTGGCGCTTATTATTATATCGTTTGTGATCGCTGTACCGGTTGGATGGTATATAATGAAAGACTGGCTGCAAAACTTTGTTTACAGGATATCAATCAGTGCTGATGTGTTTATCCTGGCTATCATCGCATCGCTGTTGCTGGCCTGGTTTACAGTAGGTTATAAAGCCATCAGAGCTGCATTGGTGAACCCGGTGAAGAGCCTTCGCTCAGAATGAGCTATGGCTCTTGAAGAAAGTTTGCGGTCCGGGTAATCAGTTAATCAGTGACCGGTTAACCAGTTACTTAAGGTATTCAATTCCAATGACTAATGACCATTAACAAATGATTAATCAACTATAACCATGATAAAGAACTATATTAAAACCACTTTGCGCAGCCTGTTAAGAAACAGGTCGTACAGTTTTTTGAATATTACCGGGCTGGCTATTGGGATAGCTTGTGCTTCGTTGATATTCTTATGGGTAGAGGATGAACTGACTTTTAATCACAATTTCGCTAAGCGCGATGTGTTGTATAAAGTCTATGAAAACCAAACCTATGAGGGTAAAACGAGCACATTTTTTGGTACGCCCGGCCCTATGGCCAAAGCCATGAAAACTGAAATCCCGGGTATCAAAAATACTGCCCGGATGACCGGTGATGGTGGCAATGCCATGTTTGCACTGGGCGATAAGATCATTACCGAAACAGGCAACTATGCCGATCCGGAAATATTCTCTATGCTACAGTTGCCTTTTGTAAAGGGATCAGCTGACAATGCGTTTAAACAATTGCATTCGGTGGTGATCAACGAAACCATGGCCCAAAAGTTTTTTGGCGATGCTGATCCGATAGGTAAAGCTTTGAAAGTGGACAACCAGCAGGATTATATTGTAACCGGAGTTTTTAAAGATCTGCCTAAAAACTCTTCCTACCAGTTTCAATGGCTTGCCCCATTAGAAAATATAGATCATAAGCAACCATGGATGAATATCTGGGGCGCTAACTGGGTTCGTACGTTAGTTGAGTTGGAACCTAATGCAAATGTTGCCGCGATTAATAAAAAACTGAGCCACTATATCCCGTCCAAAACAAAGCCGGATAATACCACGGTATGCTTCCTGTTCGGAATGAACGACTGGAACCTGCACAACCGTTTTACCGACGGTAAGGTAGATGGTGGCCGTATCCAATATGTTAAACTGTTCTCATTTATTGCATGGATTATTTTATTGATTGCATGTATCAATTTCATGAACCTGTCTACTGCCCGCTCCGAGCAGCGTGCTAAAGAGGTAGGTGTTCGTAAAGTTATGGGCGCGGGCAAAGGCAAATTAATCAGTCAATTTATTGGTGAGGCCGTTATTATGTCGTTCATCTCTGTAATATTGGCTATAGGGGTTATTTATGCAGCCATGCCATCGTTCAATACGTTGGTGCAAAAGGAACTTGCTGTAAATATACTTGAGCCATTGCACCTGATCTATATTATTCTTATTGGTGTGGTAACAGGTTTATTAGCTGGCAGCTATCCTGCGTTTTACTTATCGTCATTTAACCCGATTACAGTTTTAAAGAATATCCGTATCAAGTCAAGCTCTGGCTCAGGTTTCATCAGGCAAAGTTTGGTGGTGATGCAGTTTACGATATCAATTGTATTGATCATCGGGACAATCATCATTTACCAGCAAATACAGCATGTGAAAAACCGTAACCTGGGTTATAATAAGGATAACCTGGTTTACATCTATTTACAGGGCAATCAGTCGGATCATTTTTCAGCAGTTTATAATGACCTGAAACAATCGGGCATTGTAGAAGATGCAGCGCTGAGCGACAATATATCATTAGAAGTTGGAAGCAATACAGATAATTATACCTGGGAGGGTAAGGATGCCTCCAAAAACCCTTTGATCTCGTGGCAAAATGTGAGCCCTCAGTTTATTTCAACCATGGGCATGAAGTTGGCTGCCGGACACGATTTTAACGTCAACTCTGCTACGGATAGCCTCAATGTGATTATTAACGAAACATTTGCCAAACAAATGGGCAAGGAGGGACGGATAGGTGGAATTATATACGACGGAGGTAAAAGACCCCTTCAAATTATCGGTATTTTAAAAGACTACTTATATAACGACCCGTACGGTTCAACGTCGCCGTTGTTGCTATACAATCACCCTTCGGGCACTGGTATACTAACTATCCGCTTTAAGGCAGGTATTAATATTCAGGATGCTTTAACTAAAGCGGGAAGTATTGTAAGAGCGGATTATCCGGGATATTCTTTTGAGTATAAGTTTATTGATGACGACTTTAACCAATTATTTAAGACGGAAACTCTAACAGGTACACTATCAGGTGTTTTTGCAGGGTTAGCCATTTTTATTTCCTGCTTGGGATTATTTGGTCTGGCAGCTTACACAGCAGAGCGTCGCATAAAAGAAATAGGTATAAGAAAAGTGCTTGGTGCGTCTGTTTCAGGACTTGCAGGTTTGTTATCAAAAGACTTTTTAAAGTTGGTCAGCATTGCCTGTTTAATTGCATTTCCGGTTGCATTCTGGGCATTACATAAATGGCTGGAAAGTTATCAATACCGTGTAGATATCAACTTGTGGGTGTTTGCCTTAGCCGGAGTTTTAGCCATGGTGATCGCATTGGCAACGGTAAGCTTCCAGGCAATAAAAGCAGCGTTGGTGAACCCGGTGAAAAGCCTGCGTTCTGAATGATCAGTGTGCAGTTTTAAGTTGGTAGCATGCAATTTACCAATAAACTATTGAACTAATAAACTAACATTATGATACGGAATTATTTCAAAACAGCATGGCGCAACCTGATGCGAAACAAAAGCTATGCAGCCATTAACATTATCGGGCTATCGGTAGGTATCGCGGCGTGTACGCTTATCTTCCTGGTCATTCAGTTTGAGACGAGTTTCGACACTTTTCACACCAAAAAGGATAAGATATACCGTGTCATCACCGCGTTTCACAACCCCGATGGGATTAATCTTTCAAGCGGTGTACCGCTGCCTATTTCCGAAGGATTAAGGCTTGATTTCCCTCAATTAAAGCAGGTAGCACAAGTAATGCAGAATGATGGCAGCCATTACTCGATTGGAAATGCAAGCAAAGGTGAGCAGGTAAAGAAATTTAAAGAAGACTGGGCCTACTATATTGAACCGCAGTTCTTCCAGATTTTTGACTACGCATGGCTGGCGGGGGATAAGAAAACTGCCTTGTCTGAGCCTTATACTGTTGTTTTGAGCAGGGATGAAGCCGATAAATTTTTCGGAAATTGGCATGATGCTATAGGGAAGATTATTAAGTATGAAAATAAGACGGATCTGAAAGTAACGGGCATTATCGAAAACACTCCGCCAAATACAGATATTCCGATGAAACTCGTCATTTCTTTTGCAACCCTTCGTTCAAAAGGAAGTGATTACTATGGCAATCTGCACGACTGGGTAAGTACGTTTGGTGATAACAGCTGCTTTGTGATCTTACCAAATAATATGAGCCAGGTTCAATTTGATCAAAATTTAAAAGCATTTGTAAAGAAGCATAAGCCTGCTTATTATACTAAGGATGGATTGCAATTACAGCCATTAAAGGAAATGCATTATAATACGGATATTAATGTGTATGGTGGTCACCCTTTTGGTAAACCGTTGCTTAAAGTAATCAGTCTTATTGGCTTATTTCTTTTGCTGATAGCCTGCGTTAATTTTATCAATCTGGCTACAGCGCAAGCAGTAAACCGCTCGAAAGAGGTAGGTATCCGCAAAGTCTTAGGAAGTAACCGCAATCAATTGGTGATGCAGTTTATCAGCGAAACATTAATCATTACCTTATTCGCAGTTATTATTGCGATTGGAATTGCTGAATTGGCTCTTCCAATGCTGAACCATTTGCTGGAGATCGAATTAAGCAGGGGGTTTTTAATTAATCCTCTGTTCCTGACATTTTTGATTGCGACTATTGTTTGCGTGACACTATTATCAGGTTTTTATCCTGCTTTGGTACTATCGGGATTCAACCCGATTGAAGCTTTAAAGAACAGAATAAAGGCGGGAAAAACAAGCGGCATTTCCCTCAGAAGAACATTGGTTGTGGTGCAATTTATGATCGCTCAGTTTTTGGTAATAGGTACGCTGGTGATTGTTTACCAGATGGACTATTTCAGGAATAAATCATTGGGGTTCGATAAAGATGCAATTTTGACGGTGCCATTCCCGGGCGATAGTGTTAACCGGTCCAAGATAGACGCACTGCGTGATCAGCTTTTACAACAACCGGGCATCAGGGATGTGAGCTTCAGCTTTGCAAGCCCATCAGATAATAATGGCTGGAGCAGTGATTTCAAATTCAATAATTCTGCAAAACAAACCGATTTTGGGGCCAATTTAAAATGGGCCGACGCTGAATATTTTAAGTTATATAACATTCAGTTTGTTGCCGGACAGCCATATGAAAAAAGTGACACCATACACGCGTACGTTGTAAATGAGACCCTAATACACAAACTGGGAATACGTAATCCAAAGGATGCGATAGGTAAGTACATTAAACTATGGGATGATAACAAGAAATATGCGCCTATAGTGGGTGTAGTTAAAGATTTTAATATTGGCTCACTCAAAAATGCAATTCCACCCGTTTTAATGAGTAGTTGGAAGGGGGTTTATCAAAAATTGAATATCAAAATTGAACCAAAAAATGTAAATCAAACCCTTGCTTCAATTGAAAGATTATGGAACAGTACTTACCCTGATGGGATATATGAGTATCAGTTTCTGGATGAAAAAATTGCCAATTTTTATAAGAGTGAAGATCAGCAATCGCAGCTTGCAAAAATATTTGCAGGGCTTGCAATATTTATCTCATGTCTTGGTTTATATGGTCTGATTTCATTTATGACACTGCAACGCACCAAAGAAGTAGGGATACGTAAAACTTTAGGGGCGTCTGTAGCTAATATCGTTTACCTGTTCTCAAAAGAATTTACTGTGCTCATCCTTGTGGCTTTCGTTATTTCATCCTTTGTTGGTTATTACGTTATGCACAAATGGCTGCAGGATTTTACCTATCGTATACCAATAAGTCCGGATATATTTATACTCGCTATTATAGCTTCTATTGCTATTGCCTGGGCTACAGTGGGGTATAAAGCAGTTAAAGCCGCGCTGGCGAACCCAGTGAAGAGTCTGAGATCAGAATGACCAGTGATTAGAGATTAGTTAAGATTAGTTGAATAAATAGATTAAACGATGAAATCCTTCTCAATTGAGGAGGGTTTCTTGTATAGGAGGATAACAAAGTCAACTAATCTCTAATCTTTAAACCCCTAATCAACTAACCCCAACTGTATCATAACCGAACGCTTCTTGTTACATAAGCGAACAGTGAATAAAAACAAATATTGTATAACTAATTGATATATAGATCATTGAAACTTTGGTATATTATTGATTGCTTAATGCCAAAATGAATTAGTATTATTAAAACAGTAATCTATTAATTCGTTTCACAATTCAACTTTTTAAAAATGTTATCATTACAACACGTTTCCAAATATTACCAGGCAGGTGCAAATAAAAATATTGTCTTGAACGATGTTAGCCTTGAGGTGGATGAAGGCGAATTCATTTCTATTATGGGCCCATCAGGTTCAGGAAAATCAACCTTATTGAATGTTATCGGGATGCTTGACGAGCCCACACAAGGATATCATTACTTTATGGGACAAGCAGTCCATCAGCTAAAGGAAAAGCAACGTTCAGCATTATATAAACAATATATCGGCTTTGTTTTTCAGGCTTATCACCTGATTGATGAGTTAACAGTTTATGAAAACATCGAAACCCCTTTAATTTACCAGGATGTAAAAGGCTCGGAGCGTAAAGCAATGGTTGCCGACATGCTCGACAGGTTCCAGATAGTAGGTAAAAAGGATCTTTTTCCAGCGCAGTTGTCCGGTGGTCAGCAGCAGTTAGTGGGCATAGCCCGTGCGTTGATTGCAAAACCTAAATTGTTACTTGCTGATGAGCCGACAGGTAATCTCAATTCAAAACAAGGCGAGGAAATAATGGACCTGTTCAGAAAATTAAATAAAGAGGACGGGGTAACTATTATCCAGGTGACACACTCTGAAAAAAATGCGGAATATGGTACCCGCATCATTGATCTTCTGGACGGTAAAATCAGTTCCTCAAGAAAATTCTGATCTACAAATAACATATACAATGCGTTTTAGTAAATACATATTAACACTTCTTTTTATAACAGGCACTATCTGGGCTAATGCACAAGTAGCAGATACTTCGTTTACGCTGCAAAAATGCCTTGATATTGCCATCAAGAATAACCTGCAGGTAAAGCAAAGCAACGCTAATGCTGAACTGGCCAGGGTTGACTACCGCCAGGCAATAGAGAATCTGTTGCCAAATATCAGCGGCAGCGCCAGCCGGTCGTTTAACAGTGGCCGTGCAATTAGCCCATTGACCAACTCTTATGTAAATCAGTCGGCTACAAACGATAACTATGGTTTAACGGGCAGCATGACTTTGTTTAACGGGTTTTCGTTGATTAATGCCATTAAAGCAACATCGTTGGCATTTCAGGCTGGTAAAATGAATTTTCAGGCTGCGAAAGATGCGGTGACTGTAAATGTAATTACAAGTTACCTGGCCATATTGGATGATCAGGAAATCCTGACAGCAAGCAAAAGCCAATTGGCGTATCAAAAGGAAACAGTAGACCGTTTGACAATCCTGGAAAAACAGGGAGCAAACAAAGCGGCATCAGATTTAACTGATCAACAAGGTCAGCTAGCAGCTAATGAAGTTAGCGTTGTTAACTCTCAAAATGCTTTGGATGCAGCAAAGCTGACATTGTTTCAGATAATGAATATTCCTTACCAGGCAGGGGTGAAATTTGAGGATGTAAATGCCGAAAATTTAAGAGGCGATTATGGTTCTGATCCCGACCAGGTTTATCAAACAGCATTGCAGCGCTTTGCAGCTGTTAAAGCAGCCACTTTAAGTCGTGAGGCTGCTCAAAAGAACGTCAGCTCTCTTAGAGGCCAGTTGGCGCCAAGTATTACTTTAGGCGGCGGTTTGAATACTGCATATTCAAATACAGCGCAACAGTCTGTGTTTATTGATTCTACAACATCTGCCGTTAAGGGTTTATATGCCCAGGGTCCGGCTGGCAAGGAAACGATTTTTGCTACAAATGCTAACACCGCATCGCAAGATATCAGCTATCGCGATCAGTTGAAAAACAACTATAGCTCATATGTTTCAATAGGTATCAATATACCCATATTTTTGAATGGTACCAGGAGAAATGCGTTATCAAGAGCTAAGATCAATGCTCTGTATGCTCGTGATGTAGAAGAGAATGCCAAAATTGTATTGAAACAGAATGTAGAGCAGGCTTATTTGAACATGATGGCTGCTTACAAAAAATACCAGGTTTTAATGGATCAGGTGAAGGCCTACACAGAAAGCTTCCGCATTTATAAGCTACGTTTTGACGCAGGAGTATTGACATCCGTTGATTACATCTTCGCCAAAAACAACCTGGATGCAGCAACTGTAAATATGATCAGCGCTAAATACGATTACTTTATTACAAGTAAAATATTGGATTATTACCAGGGTAAACTAACCTGGCAATAATGATTTGTTGATAATTGTGCGCTATAAATCAATCATCTAGTATCACAGGTATCGTATAAAGACAGTAAATTTAAGGGCTAATTAATGCTTATGTTTGAGAAAGCCCTTTACATATTACTCTGTCTTTTATTTTTTTCCGGTTTAACAGTCTCTGCGCAACTTAAATCAGATGCCGGGAAAGACAAAATAAGGCTTAACCAGATCGGTTTTTACCCTGATGCTCCTAAAATTGCTGTCGTATTGACCAATAAAAAGGGAAACTTTTCACTTCTGACAGCGGAAAAGAAAGTAGTTTACAAAGGTCAGCTCAAAAAATCCTTACAGCCCAATTTTGCCGGTCAATATACCTGGATCGCTGATTTCTCCACTTTTACCAAACCCGGTAAATATGTCCTGAATATTCCGGGCCTCGGTACCTCTTACCTTTTTAGTATTTCCAGGAACGTTCATCAGCAGGTTGCTCATGCGACTATAAAGGCATTTTACTATATGCGGGCGTCTACGGCACTTTTGGAGAAATATGCAGGCAAATGGCATCGGGCAATGGGGCATCCGGATAATAAAGTATTGGTGCATGCTTCTGCAGTGAGTGAAGGCCGACCGGAAGGCTCTATCGTTTCATCGCCACGTGGTTGGTATGATGCCGGCGATTATAATAAGTACATAGTCAACAGCGGTATATCAACCTACACGCTATTGTCGCTTTATGAGGACTTCCCGGAGTATATGAAGACCGTTAAACTGAATATCCCGGAAAGCGGTAATGGTATTCCTGACCTCTTAAATGAAACGCTTTGGAATTTACGCTGGATGCTAACCATGCAGGACTCTATCGACGGCGGCGTTTATCACAAGCTCACCAATGCGGCTTTCGATAAAATGGAAATGCCGGACAAAGCAACCGATCCGCGATATATCATCCAGAAAAGTACCGCTGCAACGTTGGATTTTACAGCGGTGATGGCACAATCAGCACGCATATTCCGGCAGTATGAAGTACAATTACCAGGTTTTGCAGACTCATGTCGTGAAGCTGCTTTGAAGGCATGGGAGTGGGCCCAAACTCATCCTCATATCATTTACAATAAATATGTGCTGAATGATAATTTCAGTCCTAAGATTACCACCGGCGACTATGGTGACGGTGAAGTGAGAGATGAATTTATTTGGGCAGCGTCTGAATTGTTTGTCACTTTAAAGGATATTAAATACGTCCACAAGATCAATGTCATTCCTGACATTAAAATGCCACTGCCATCATGGAGCCAGGTGCGTGTGCTTGGATATTACACCATTGCGAGAAATAATGAGCGCGTAGCAGGAACAGGTTACAAGAATATTTCAGAGATAAAAAAACGTATAGTGAATTATGCTAATGGCCTGATAAAAGACGCTAACAAGACGGCGTATATGGCTGTGATGTATAAAAAGAAGGCCAATTTTATTTGGGGTAGTAACTCAGTAGCTGCTAATCAGGGAATAGCATTAATACAAGCTTATAAAATAACTGGGGATAAAAAATATCTGAAGTATGCTTTGGATAACCTGGATTATATTTTAGGACGGAATGGCACTGGCTATTCGTTTGTAACCGGATATGGAAGCAAGACACCTATGCATCCGCATCACCGGCCTTCAGTTGCTGACGGTATTGTTGACCCGATACCTGGCCTACTCGCTGGTGGTGCAAATCCCGGCGACGAGGATCGAGTACCGCTTCCGTCATTTATTCCGGATGAGGCTTATGTTGATAATGACCAGGCGTATGCATCAAACGAAGTGGCAATCAATTGGAACTCGCCTATGGCTTACCTGGTTAATGCAATTGAAGCTTTGCAAAATGAGATCAGGTGATTAACCTGTCAGATATGTTGTGTAGCTTGTTTTAATGCAACTGTATGTTTATATCGAAATGCAAAAGGAAAGATCACAGCAATAACCAAAGCGTAAGCTGCAAAGGTGAGCCATATGCCATGCCAGTTTTTACTGTGATCTGCCAGGGTAAAAAACTCATCAATAATAAAACCACTGGTCAGGCTTCCAAACATTGCTCCAAAGCCGTTGACCATCATCATAAAAAGACCCTGCGCGCTGCCTCTGATTTCGGGTGTAGTCTGAGTCTCGACAAACAGTGAACCGGAAATATTAAAAAAATCAAATGCCATGCCATATACGATACAGGATAAAACGATCATCCACAAACCACCGTCAGGATTACCAAAAGCAAATAGGCCAAATCTTAATACCCAGGCAAGCATACTAAACAGCATAACATACTTAATACCAAACTTACGAAGGAAAAAGGGTATAGCTAGTATAAAAAGAGTTTCTGATACCTGTGAAATGGACATTATGATAGCAGGGTATTTAACTGTTGCCAGATCTTTATATTCAGCTACATTTTTAAAATCCTGTAAAAAGGTATCACCATAAGCATTCGTCAACTGTAATGCAGCTCCTAAAAGCATAGAAAAAATGAAAAAAACGGCAAATCTTGGCGTTTTGAATAAAGTAAAAGCTTTTAAGCCGAATAACTCTACAAATGATTTATTACCTGTTTTGGTATAAAGCGGAGGGCATTTTGGTAGCGTAAACGCAAATATCCCCAATCCAAACGCTACTGAAGATGCTATATAAAACTGATTGGCGGTAGTTTCGCTATGAGTGAGACTGACAACCCACAATGCCGCGATGAAGCCAACAGTTCCCCACGTACGTATTGGTGGGTAATTGCTAACAATATCTATATTCTCCTGTTTTAAAGCAGAATAAGCAACCGTTATGGATAATGATATAGTGGGCATATAAAACACCATATTTAATAGCATTACCCAGAAGAACGCAGTTGGATTAGTAACAAGTGGTAAGGAAAGAAGGGATAGAGCACCAAGGATATGCATTATCCCATATAATTTTTCTGCATTGATCCACCTGTCGACGATAATCCCGGTAAGAGCAGGCATAAAAATAGCCGAAATGCCCATGGTAGAGAATATCGCACCGAACTGTGCACCCGACCAATGTTTGTTCTGAAACCAATAAGCGCCAATAGTAAGAAGCCAGGAACCCCATATAAAATATTGCATGAAGTTCATCAGTATTAAGCGGAACTTAATATTCATAAAGCGCCCCGGTTTTTTTAGAAGCCATAACTATTGAGATCAAAAGCCGAAAAATAATGAAATAAAGCGGAATGAGAAAGATGAAATAGTAGGAATTATCTCACATCTCATCCCGATAGCTATCGGGACTAATTTAAGATGCTTTTCTGCGGTTCAGTTCGTCCCTTATTTTAGCGGCTTTTTCGTAAGCCTCTTCTGTTAATGCTTCCTGAAGTTTGCTTTTCAACTCGTCGGTGCTTAATGAGGCGTATCCACTGGTAGAAGGGGAGGTAACTGCTTTTTCTTCAGTGGTGTCGCTCATATTTTCGAGGTAAACAAAGTCGTTACCTTCAATCACAATACCTGCAGTAGAAAGTATGAATTCGTAAGTATAAATAGAGCAATCGAAACGCACAGCCATAGCGATAGCATCAGAGGTACGGGCGTCGATCTCAATTGTTTTTTTGCCGTCTGAACAAACTAGTTTGGCATAGAATATACCATCAACCAGGTTGTAAATGATGATCTCCTGGATAGTGATATTATAAGCTTGTGCGAAATTTTTAAAGAGATCATGCGTAAGCGGCCTGCTTGGGGTCATCTTTTCGATCTCGATAGCAATTGCCTGCGCTTCAAAACTTCCGATGATGATCGGCAACCTGCGACGGCCATTTACTTCGCCCAGAACCAGTGCATAAGCGCCGGATTGAGTTTGACTATACGATAGCCCTACGATATCCAGCTTGATTTTTTTCATATTGTTACCCATCACTGATTCTTTTTATGCTGACGCTTTATATTCTTTTACTGCTGCTATTAATTGTGGCACTACTTCAAAAGCATCGCCAACTATACCATAGTCGGCTACCTTGAAAATAGGTGCTTCGGGATCTTTGTTTACTGCTACAATCACCTTTGACGAACTGATGCCTGCCAGGTGTTGTATAGCCCCCGAAATTCCTATTGCAATATACAAATTTGGACTGACAGCTATACCAGTTTGTCCAACGTGCTCGCTATGCGGGCGCCATCCGGCATCTGAAACAGGCTTGGAGCAGGCGGTAGCTGCACCTAAAAGATCAGCCAATTCCTCTATCATTCCCCAGTTTTCAGGACCTTTCAATCCACGCCCACCTGAAACTACTATTTCGGCATCAGGCAGAGACACTTTGTCGGTTGAGCGGACGATCTCTTTTACCATTGCTTTGAAGTCAGATTCCTTGGTTTCAGCAGAAAATGCTTCAATAGTTCCGGCAGCTTGCTTTTCAACTACTTGATATGAATTCGGTACCAGAGCAATTACTTTATTTGCTGATGTCAATTGAACAGTCGCAAATGCTTTACCCGAAAATGCAGTCTTTTTAACAGTGAACTTGTCACCTGATATTTCCGGTAGGGCTACAGCGCCATCGGCAACACCGGCATCTAATTTAACACCTATGCGCGGTGCTAATCCGCGACCCGAAAAGGAGTTGGATAAAACAACAATGTCAGCGCCTTCTTTTTTCGCTGCCGAAGCGATAACCGAGGCATAGGCCTGGTTAACAAAATTCTTCAACTGCGCGTTGGATACGGTAAGCACTTTATCTGCACCGTATTTGGCAAGGAGACTGAGCTGGTCGTTGGCTACATCACCAATAGAAATGGCTACAAGGTTGGTATTAGTTTGATCGGCAATTGCTCGGGCGTAGGAAACAGCTTCAAAAGTTGATTTTTTGAATTTGCCTTCGGCATTTTCTGTATATATTAAAACTGACATATATGATCCGGTTCGTAAAATCTATTTAAATTATATCACTTTGGCTTCGGTGTGCAATAAACCGATCAATTTCTCTGCTTCGTTAGCCGCTACCAGTTTCACTTGTCCGCGAGGTGCTGGTGTTTCATAGCTCAAAATTTCTGAATTATTTTTTACCCCAGCAGCTTCAACCACATTCAGTGGCTTGGTACGTGCCGACATGATACCGCGCATGTTAGGTATTTTAGGTTCTGCAACACCTTCGGCAGTGCCCGCAACAAATGGGAAAGGTACAGCCAGTACTTCCTTGCCACCTTCAATCTCACGTTCTACTGTGCCTTTATCACCATCGACATCTAGTTTTTTAATGATGGACACCGACGGAATATCCAAAAGCTCACCCAGCATACCCGCTACTTTTGAGCCATTGTAATCAATCGATTCCCTTCCTGTTAAAATCAGGTCAAAAGAATTTTGTTTCACATATTGTGCAATTTGATAGGCTACAAACCAGGCATCGTGAGGTTTAGCATTGATACGAACAGCATCATCAGCGCCGATGGCCAGTGCTTTACGTATGGTAGCTTCGGTACTTGCTTCGCCTACATTGATAACTGTAACTGATCCTTTACCGCCTTCAGTCAGCTCAATAGCCCTTGATAATGCAATCTCGTCGTAAGGATTCAGGATAAACTGAACGCCGTTTGTATTAAATTGCGTGTTATTATCTGTAAAAGTTATTTTTGTCGTCGTATCAGGAACATTACTTATACATACCAGTATCTTCATCAGGCTGTCGTTTTAAATTGGCAAATGATCTTTACAATGTGTGTTATGGTTTTATACTTTTACTCATGAACACACCAAATGGTTTTCATGAAATAGGTTTCGCAAATTTAGATAAAAAAGAGAGAGTTTAAAATGCAGTCGAGCCGATTAGAAAAGCTGTTGGAATTTTTACAGAACGACCCTAATGATGAATTCCTGCAATATGCCCTGGCAACCGAATACCTGAGGCTGAATGATACAGAAAAAGCCTTGCAGTATTACGAGAACCTGGTAAAAAATCACCCGGATTATGTAGGAACCTATTATCATCTTGGGAAATTATATGAGGCCCTGGACCGCAAAGATGATGCAATAATCATTTATGAAAAAGGAATGGAGACGGCCAAACGAAAGCGGGATAATCACGCGTTTTCAGAATTACAGGCCGTATACAGAGAAGCGACTGGGTGGGACGAAGACGACGATTATTAAAACGTTCAATAGTTCATTGGCTCAATTGTTTATTAGTATTGAGTAGCTGATGAACCATGTAAGACAAATAAACTAATGAACAATTGAACCAATGAACCACTAAATGAGGAAACGTCAACTACTGTTTATTCGTGATGTGCTGATCTACACCTTCACCGCTTTTGGCGGACCGCAGGGGCATATAGCCATTTTACTGCGCGAATTTGTAGAAAAGCGCCGCTACATTACCGAGCAGGAGTTGATGGAACTGAATGCATTGGCACAGATATTACCGGGACCTTCATCAACACAAACACTTGTTGGTATTGCATGGAAGGTAGGAGGGCTAAGGCTTGCCATTATTACCTTTTTGATATGGATATGCCCCTCGGCTGTTATTATGGGTATTGCGGCCATCAGCTATAAGATGTTCCTAACGCATGCGAAATTTAACGAAATATTGCGCTTTGTGCAGCCTATTGCTGTTGGAATAGTAGCTTATGCCACGTATACTTTTGCTGTCAAGTTTCTGAAAACCAAGGTGACCACCATGCTGGCTATAGGGGCGCTTATTGCCACATTGATATTACAGAATGCCTATGCGTTTCCAATTTTGGTTTTGTTAGGGGGAATCATCTCATCGGCATTGGAAACGCAGCCACAAGAAAACGAGTTACGTGTTAGTTTATTCGCCAATGTGAATCCTAATAAGGTGTTCTACTTTATTGGTATCCTGTTGGCGTTTGCGGCTTTAGGTGCTATCATTAATCAAACGTCGCCTTTTAGTTTGCCTATCCGTTTGTTCGAGAACTTTTACCGTAACGGTATCCTGATTTTTGGAGGAGGACAAGTACTCGTTCCATTGATGTACACTGAGTTTGTGGAAGTAAAACATTATCTGGGTGCTTCGGAATTCTTGTCAGGATTTGCATTGCAGCAAGCATTACCGGGGCCAACATTTTCATTTACCTCTTTCATCGGCAGTATGACTTTAGGCAATAAAGGCTTCGGCTTGTGGGGACAAGTCCTCGGTAGTGTGATAGCAGTCATTGGTATAAATCTGCCGGGACTGATATTGATACTATTTATCGTACCATTCTGGGAAGATCTGAAGAAAATAACCCGAATCCGTAATTCGCTGAGCGGGATCAGTGCAGTAGCCGTAGGTTTTATGGCGACAGCATTAATCTTATTGACAAGGCCGTTTGGGGCAAATTGGCTGGCTTACGGATTGATGATCGGAACGTTCGCTTTATTATATTTTACAAAAATAAAAACCCCGGTAGTTATTGTAATCGGGGTTATTTTGGGATTGATATTTTGAGGTTAGTTGTAGAGGTTGAAGATGTTTAACTTTTACAAGCTTTCTAACTACTCCAACCATTACAACTTAAAAAGGCGCATCATCATCATCAATTTCATTTGCTCTTGAAGGACGGATAATGAAATTGCTCGGTTTATCAAAATCCTGGGATGGGGTTAAACCGGCGAAGGCGCTGCCCCCCTGAGGTGAGAAATCTCCCATACCCTGATCCAGATCCTGGAATTTAACGAATTTACCTACGAATTTCAGCCGGACTATACCCGTTTCACCGTTACGGTGCTTGGCTATGATTACTTCACCTACGCCGTTGGTTGGGTTTCCGTTTTCATCCTCGGTCATGCCATAGTATTCCGGACGGTAGAGGAACAATACCATATCCGCATCTTGCTCGATTGAACCGGATTCACGCAAGTCGGATAACATTGGACGTTTGGAAGCGCCTGGCCTGTTCTCTACTGCACGGCTCAGCTGTGATAGCGCGATAACCGGCACATTCAATTCTTTCGCTACTGATTTCAAAGCACGTGATATACTACCGATCTCCTGCTCACGGTTACCGCCGCCTTTGCCATCAGCCTTGCCCTGCATCAACTGTAGGTAGTCGATGATAATCAATTGAATATCGTGTTGTGATTTTAAACGACGGCATTTTGCTCTGAACTCAAAAATATTAAGCGCCGGAGTATCGTCTATAATGAGGGGGGCTTGTTCAAGCCTGCCTATTTTAGAGTGTATCTGTTGCCATTCCCATTCTTCCAGGGTTCCTTTTCGTATCTTTTCCTGCTCAATTTCTGTTTCACCGGATATCAAACGATTAACCAACTGTATTGATGACATCTCCAAAGAGAACACTACAACTGGTCTGTTAAAATCGACCGCAGCATTACGTGCGCAACTTAACACGAAGGCCGTTTTACCCATTGCAGGGCGGGCTGCTATGATTACCAAATCTGATTTCTGCCAGCCGGAGGTCATTCTGTCCAGTTCAGTAAAGCCTGAGGCTACACCAGTAAGGCCATCTTTTTTATCCTTTAATGCCTCGATTTCCTTCAAGGTCTCGTGC
Source organism: Bacteroidota bacterium (assembly GCA_018266915.1). Lineage (GTDB taxonomy): Bacteria > Bacteroidota > Bacteroidia > Sphingobacteriales > Sphingobacteriaceae > Mucilaginibacter. The sequence goes on from JAFDZM010000080.1 coordinate 67,069, forward strand.
ATAATGTCATCCATTTTGCGGGAATCGCGGCGAAGGTTGTTTTGGGCGATATCGAATAGGTTCTTTTCGGCTTTGTCCAATAGGTCGAGTACATCTGATGTATCTTCATAAGCACTATTGATCACCTCGGTTGAGATACGGATCAGCTCACGCTGAATAAATTTTTGAATGATAATACGCGAGTGGTACTCAATATTCGCTGCAGAAGCTACACGATTGGTGAGTTCAGTAATATAATAAGCGCCGCCTATCATCTCCAGTTCACCGAATTGGCGCAACTGGGCCGTTACCGTAAGAATGTCTACCGGCGAGGTCTTTTCAAACAGGTACCGTATCGTCTTGAATATTTTCTGGTGACTGTCTTTATAGAAAACCTCGGGCTTCAATATATCGATTACAGAAGATAAAGCATCCTTCTCGAGCATGAGTGCACCGAGCACCGCCTCTTCCAAATCGACTGCCTGAGGCGGTAACTTACCGAGACCGCCGTAGGGTGTTGGGTTAGTAATTCTGCTTCGTCTTTCATTGGTAGTGGGCTTGTTGTAAGGGTTGTCGTTCTCCAGAATCATAACCCAAAAATATACGAAAAAATCACGATTTAACTCTGCCTTTAAAACTTTTTTCAGAGATTTTATGAAAGGCTAAACTGACAAGTAAATAAATAATTTGTAAATAATTAATTAACAGTGATTTGTTGAAAAATTTAATTTATCGCTGTAAATCAGCCAGTATGTATACTTGTTGGTAAATAATACTGCTCACATACACTTTAAAAAATTGATAAAAATACTATAGATTTTAAGCGTATTGCAATATGATTAATATGGCTAATTTTACCCCTTCAATTAACTTATAAATAATGGCTTATCATAACCGCGAAAGCAGGGAAAATAATCAAATGGTTTTTGGCATTCGTGCTGTAATAGAGGCAATTCGTTCGGGCAAAGAGATCGAGTCGCTGTACATACAACGAGGCATTGGGGGTGGTTTGCTTAACGAGCTGAAGACATTGATGCACGAGTATGGAATCGTCGGTCAGCAGGTGCCTGTAGAAAAACTAAACCGCATCACCCAAAAGAATCACCAGGGCGTGATCGCTGTTATTTCACCGATTGTTTATCAGAAAATTGAAAACATTATTCCCGAAATATTTGAAAAAGGGGAGACACCATTGATATTAGTTCTGGATGGCATCACAGACGTCCGCAATATGGGTGCCATTGCCCGTACTGCAGAATGCGCAGGTGTGCATGCCATTGTAATACCTGCCAAAGGCTCGGCACAGATCAATGCTGATGGTATAAAAACATCAGCAGGTGCGTTATACAAAATCCCGGTTTGCCGCCATGATAATTTTATGCAGACTATCCGCTTTTTACAGGAATCGGGCTTGCAATTGGTGTGCTGTACCGAAAAGACTAAGGAGGATATTTATAAACCCGATTACACTTCACCCACTGCTATCATTATGGGTTCGGAAGAAGATGGTATCCGCAATGAGATCATTCGTATTTCAGACCACCTGGCCAAAATTCCAATGTTCGGCGAGATTGAATCATTGAACGTTTCTGTATCGACAGGGATTATTTTGTATGAAGCGGTGAGGCAGAGAGTTAAATAGTTGATTGGGTTGGATTAAGTTGATTGAGTTAAAAAGTCAAACTTAATCAACCACTTAACTCAATCAATCGCTCACCAACTATATATACTTTGTCCCAAACCTCGACTTTACGTCAGCTACTACCTGTTTCACATTTTGTTCCTGGTCGCGTGGGCAAATGAGTAGGGTATTATTTGATTCTACTACTATGTAATCGTGCAGCCCCTGTAGTATTACCAATTTCTCGCCCGGCACATTTACCATGCAATTGGATGAATCATACATGATCACTTTTTCAGAAGGGATAACCACATTACCGACATAGTCCTTTTCGGCTAATTGGTAAATAGATGCCCAGGTGCCCAGGTCAGACCAGCCGAACTCTGAAGGCAGCACGTATACATTATCTGCTTTTTCCATTATCCCATAGTCGATAGAGATATTGGTGCATTGCAAATAAGCCTTATTGATGTGACTTCGCTCATTGTCAGAGTTATATACTGGCTTTGCATCAGCAAATATTTCATTCATTTCTGGCAGATAACGGTTGAAGGCTTTCAGGATCGCATCAGCCGACCAAATGAATATACCTGCGTTCCATAGGAAATCGCCACTTTGAATAAAGGTCTTGGCAATATCCAGGGTCGGCTTTTCGGTAAAGGTTTTTACTTTATGAAAATCTTCGCCCAATATCTGATCCGTATACTGAATATAACCATAACCCGTATCAGGGCGCGAAGGCATAATGCCCAGGGTGATCAGGCATTGGTTTTCTGAAGCTATTTTTAGAGACTTTTCAATAGCGGTAATAAACGCCGCTTCATCTAGTATCAGGTGATCCGAGGGCGCAACAACTATTGATGCATTCGGATTAATACTTTCTATCTTAAAACAACCGTAAGCAATGCAGGGCGCGGTGTTTCGCATCACAGGCTCGGTCAGTATCTGCTGATCACCAATATTAGGTAATTGTGCTTTTACAAGGTCGAGGTAATTTTCATTGGTGACAATGTAGATATTTTCTTTTGGACAAACCTTTAAAAATCTTTCGTAAGTATTCTGTATCAGTGTTTTGCCTGTTCCAAGGATGTCGATAAATTGTTTAGGATGCGATGTTCTGCTAATCGGCCAGAAACGGCTTCCGATACCGCCGGCCATGATGATAGCATAGTAGTCTTTATTCATATTCGAGTTTGAAGAATTTTATTGCTGTAAACTAACGGCAAAAATGTAGAATATTCTGTAAATAATATACTAAATAAAATTACATAAAGTACAGCTGTTTTTAACCTGTTTTAAAACGGAACAATAAAATAAATTGTTTTCATTTAAAAATCATTTTTGTATAAAATTTTAAACAAAACCCACCGTTTATTTAGAAAAATTTGTTATTTTGAGTTTTAAATTATAATTAAGGATAAGTTGTATAATGATTGAAACAAAACGGTCGCTTTTTGACAACTTGCAGAACTTTTTCGGGTTTGATAACTTCAAAGGGGAGCAGGAAGCGATTATTACCAATATCCTTGCCGGAAACGATACGTTTGTGATCATGCCTACCGGCGGGGGTAAGTCCATGTGTTACCAGCTGCCTGCATTGATGAGCGATGGAACAGCGATTGTAATTTCGCCATTGATCGCACTAATGAAAAACCAGGTAGACCAGTTAAGGGCCTTTGGCGGCTCAGACAGCATTGCCCATTTCCTGAACTCCTCATTAACCAAGGCTGAGATTGCCCGGGTAAAGGAAGATGTGCTTGGCGGCAAAACTAAACTTTTATACGTTGCACCTGAATCGTTAACCAAGCAGGAGAATGTCGATTTTCTAAGGCTCAACCACGTGTCTTTCGTAGCTGTGGATGAAGCACATTGTATCTCGGAATGGGGTCACGATTTCAGGCCCGAATACCGTAAAATAAGACAAGTGATCAGCAATATAGGTGAAGGTATTCCAATCATTGCCCTTACTGCTACTGCGACACCTAAAGTTCAGCAGGATATCCAAAAGAACCTGCAAATGAACAATGCAACGGTATTCAAATCATCCTTTAACCGCTCTAACCTGTTTTACGAAGTTAAAGCGAAACGCAATGTGCTAAAGGAGATTGTAAAATTTGTTAAACAAAACCCTGGTAAGTCAGGAATCATATATTGCCTGAGCCGCAAAAAGGTGGAAGAAGTTGCAGAAGCGCTTAACCTGAACGGTGTAAGGGCGTTACCTTACCATGCAGGGCTTGATTCAAAAGTTCGTGCCGATACACAGGATAAATTCCTGATGGAAGATGTAGATGTGATCGTGGCGACAATCGCCTTTGGTATGGGTATTGATAAACCGGATGTTCGCTACGTGATTCACCACGACATGCCAAAGAGCATGGAAGGCTACTACCAGGAAACGGGTCGTGCCGGACGTGATGGCGGTGAAGGCGTTTGTGTGGCTTTCTATTCTGAAAAGGATATCGATAAGCTGCAAAAATTCATGAAGGATAAACCGGTGTCAGAGCGTGAGATCGGTACGCAGATATTGAAAGAGGTAATTGATTATGCGGAGTCATCGGTATGCCGCCGTAAACAATTGCTGCATTATTTTGGCGAGAACTTTAACGAAGCAGGTTGCAATAATATGTGCGACAATTGCTGTGCCCATAAAGAGCATTTTGACGGCGAAGAACATCTGCATAAAGTATTGAGCCTGATCAAACAGTTTGGTGAGAAGTTTGACGATGCCCACATTATCAGTGTTTTAATGGGTAAGGATAACCCGCAGGTACACAATTATGAGCATCATTTGCTGGATGTGTTCGGCTCGGGTAAAGAACAAGGTGAAAACTTATGGAATTCGCTTTTAAGGCAAGCCCTGCTGAATAATTATGTTTCTAAGGATATCGATCAGTATGGTGTGCTGCGCTTAACCAAGTTAGGTAACTCATTTCTTGAAAATCCGCATAGTATTCGTTTCATTATGAACAGGCCTATGGGTGCTACAGATGACGACGATGATGCGGAAGGACCGAAACAAGGTGGGGGCGCGTTGGATGCCGAATTGCTGCAAATGCTGAAAGACCTTCGCAAGAAGATCGCCAAGCAAAAAGGTTTGCCGCCGTTTGTAATATTCCAGGATCCTTCATTGGAGGAAATGTGTACGCATTATCCTATAACAACTGAAGAACTGAAACAAATATCAGGAGTAGGGGCAGGTAAAGCCATGAAGTTTGGCGCGCCATTCATCGACCTGATCAAGAAATATGTTGAGGATAATGAGATAGACCGTCCGATAGATATGGTGATCAAAAGTGCAGCTAACAAATCTGCGCTTAAGGTTTATATCATCCAGAATATCGACCGCCATTTAAACCTGGAAGATATTGCTGCCTCAAAAGGCCTTACTTACGAAGAGATATTGCGCGAGGTAGAGTCTATCGTTAACTCTGGTACCAAGCTCAATCTGAATTACTTTATCGATGAGGTAATTGATGAGGACAAACAGGAAGAAGTATTCGATTACTTTAAATCAGCAGAAATAGATTCAATTGATGATGCGCTGGTTGAACTAGGTGCCGATGATTACACCCGTGAGGAAGTGCAGCTGATGCGCATCAAGTTTATGTCTGAAATGGGTAATTAAGCGGAAAGTTATAAAACAGAAGCCGGATTATTAGTCCGGCTTTTTTGTTTTATGATAAACCTGATTAACTGATAACCGGTTAACTAATCACTGATTAACTACTTCGCTACAATCTTAAACTCTGTCCTCCGGTTCTTGCCACGATTCTCATCATTATCATTTGGCGCGATAGGCTGAGTTTCACCATAACCTTTATAAATCAGGCGGTCTGCCTGTACACCATTTCCTAATAGGTATTGATAAACTGCTTTAGCTCTGTTTTCGGAAAGTATTTGGTTGGATTGTGTTGTTCCAACATTATCGGTATGGCCGGAGACCTCGATCTTAATCGTTGGGTTTAACTCTAAGAAGTCAATCAGTTTTCTCAACTCAGGTTTCGACTCATCTTTGATATCCCATTTGTTGGTATCAAAAAATATGTTTTTCAATACCACCTTGTTTCCTACCTCAATAGGTTGCAGCAAGGCTTCAATATCAAATGGATTTTTATCATTATGCCCAACCAATGAAAAATTTGCCGAGTAGAACAGATACCCAGGCCTGGAAACATTAAGCCCGTAATTATGGCCTGTGGTCAACGTAGCCAGGAAATCACCCTTATCCTCTGAACTGTAATCCTGGAATACAGGTTTATCACTTGCCAGGTCAATTATTTCGACTGCCGATTCCAATGGTTGCTTGGTCACCGCATCTTCCACAATACCTTTTACATAGGTTACTAAATGTGGCCTTAATTTCGCAGGCAATTCAAAGGTGTAAATATCAAAACCGCCTGCTCCATTCAGGTTATTGGACGAAAAGAAAGCATAATTACCATTTGCAGTAAGTGTCAACCCATTCTCATCACCGCTTGAATTGATAGGGTAGCCCAGGTTTTCCGGCTTTTGCCATTTACCATCTTTTCCTAAACGGCTTACAAACAAGTCCTTACCACCTAATCCCGGCCAGCCGTTGGAACAAAAATAAAGCGTGCTATCATCTGGATGAATAAACGGAGATTGCTCATCAAATGAGGTATTGATATTCGGGCCAAGGTTTTCCGGCTCAGACCAGCCTTTGTCTGTCAAATTCGATTTCCAGATGTCGTAACCACCGTAACCGCCTTTACGGTTGCTCACAAAGTATAGTGTGCGTCCATCAGAGCTGATAGAAGGCTGAGCTTCCCATCCCGGCGTATTTACCGGCGGACTGATATCATAAGGTTTGCTCCAGCCTTCGCCTTTCTTTTGTGAGATGTAGATATCGCATCGACCTAACCCGTCCGGACGGTTGCAGCCTGTAAAGAACAGCACTTTGCCATCCTGTGATAACGATAATGCACCTTCATTATAATTCGGTGTATTGATATTATCACTCAATGGAACAGCAGTTTGCCATTTGCCAGCTACCTTGACACTTTTATAAAAATCTTCGTTGTTATTGATCTTTCGCGTAAAGATGATCGTGTTCTCATCAGCGGTAAGTGCCGGGAAATACTCGTCATCAGCAGTGTTGATCTCCGGCCCTATATTAACCGGTTTAAAATCTACTGGGTGCTGAATCGCATCTAAACTGAAGTTGCAATCCTTTAAAAGCTTTTGAGCCAGAAAAGTACTCTGAGGTGTCAGATGATCTATATATGTCAGGTATTTTTCGAGATGTTGTTTTGAGTCAGCATAGGAGGCCAGGTGTATTTCACAGTCGCCCATCTTAAAATAAATACCCTCATTAAAATCAGGATTAAGTTTAAGACATTGCCGGTATTGATCTACCGCCTCTTTATATTTCCATTCCTTCCGGTAAATATCAGCCAATTGGGCATGTGCCTCAATAAACCTGGAATCCTCATCAATAGCTTTCAGTAATTCAACCACAGCTTCATCATACATATGATCATCCAGGTTCTGACTGGCCAAAGCGTAGTGCTTTATCGCCTGCTCATTAGTGGTGCTATATTGTCTTTCCTGGGCAGATAACGAGATAAAAAGGGATAAAAAAAATACCGATAAGAAAAAAACTTTCATTGTAGGTAATTAATACGGTATTTAATATCCTAAGTTACGCGTTTTAAGGAATATTCAAATATTTGTGGGTTTGTAAGGATATTTCCCACTTAGGGTTATTCATTACGTAGTCAACGATAAGAGGAGTCATTTCCTTTGCTTTTGACCATTCGGGCTGTAAATACAACTTACAATCAGGCGATACCAGTTTGGCGTGTTCCTCGGCCCAGGCAAAGTCTGATTTATTGAAGACAATCACTTTAAGCTCATCTGCATGCACGGCAATACCCGGTGATGGTGATTTAAATTTCTTTGGCGACAGACATATCCAATCCCAATTGCCTGAAAGGGGATAAGCTCCGGAGGTTTCTATAAATGTTTTAATTCCCCTTTGCTGTAATTGAGCTGTCAGATAATCAAGATTATATAACAAAGGTTCGCCACCGGTTACTACAACAGCTTTTGAAGGGTATTTTGAAGCGTTTTCGACGATTACGTCAGCTGCGGTGAGCGGATGTAATTCAGCATCCCAGCTTTCTTTTACATCGCACCAGTGACAACCTACATCACATCCGCCGAGACGGATAAAGTAAGCGGCTTTCCCGGTATTAAATCCTTCGCCTTGTATTGTATAAAATTCTTCCATCAAAGGAAGTAATGTGCCATCTTCCGGAACCTGGTGTGCCATATTTAAGGCTGCAAAATTACCTTTTTAAGCTGAAATAGGGAAACGGAATAACAGAATGCGCCTGGTTTTTACTTTAAAAGGATAAACCTAAAAAGAAGATAATCAATAGGTTCTTTTTCAGCAGATTATTTGTGTTTTTCACTTTTAAAAGTCGGTTTAATTTTTTATTATTACTTAAATTGTTAGTTATGCGAAAACTCTACATTTTGACCATTGTTTTGGCAATTTTTTGCCTGACATCGTGTGTAGATGTAGAGGAGCATTACGATTTTAAGGCTGATGGTTCATGCAAGGTTGCTTATAGTTTCGATATGAGCAAGGCAGTTTCGGTTTTGATGAACCTGATGTCGGATTCCGTAAAGGCAACACCCCAGTTTGCTGTTGTAAAAGATACCACACTCAATTTCTATAGCGCTTTACCTGATAGCACTCAACAGCGCATGACGCTTGATGAGACTAACCTGGCAAAAAGCAGCAATCTTAATGTAAAAATGAATCTTCAGAAAAGCCTGATGAAGATCAGCATCACCCATGATGCCAAAGACGCTGCCGATCTGCAATATTATTTGAGGAACATTTCAAGGATAGAATCACACAGTGATCTGAAAGGAGTAACTAAGGATAAGAATACCCGTGACTTTGACGCCAGTCAGTTAATAAGCGGTCAAGATTATTATACTTATGAAGTAAGTCCGCATAAATTTTACCGTATTATAGATAAAGCCAAGTTCAATGCTTTCCTGAAAAAAACACAGTCTACTTTTGCCATGGCAAAAGCAATGCTGATTGATATGCCTTACAAAGTGATCCTCAACTTTGCCAAACCCGTAAAGAAAGTAAATAATCCAAAGGCGATATTATCTGCCGACAGGAAAAGGGTTATCCTCCAAACTAATATGGATGAGATTATAAAAAATCCCAACGTAATGAATTTAAAGATCGACTTTTGATCTATTATGACCTGGTACCCAATATCGGATATAAAACTTACCGGAAAACCGTTTATAAAAAAAGTAAAAGCAGGGGGCAAAACGCTCTGCCTGGTAAGTGTTGATGATAAAGTATATATACTTGGAGCAAAATGCCCCCACGCCGGCGGCGACTTAACACAAGGATGGTGCAAAGAAGGAAAACTTATTTGCCCCTTGCATCGTTATTCATTTAGCCTCGAAACCGGTAAAGGGAGCGAGGGACAGAATGACTATATCGAAAGTTACCCTGTCGAGATAAAAGATGGGATGATCTATGTAGGTATCAGCTCATTCTGGGATAAGTGGAAACAAGCATTTAAGTGATGAGTATTACAGAGATCGATTACCTGGTTAAGGATTTTTACCAGGCAATCAGTTTTGACCATTCGGCACCACCGGACTTTACACCGGTCAAAATATTGTTTTATGGCACCGGTATACTGATTAATAACACCTTTAGTAGGCCGATAACTTTTACTGCCGAAAGTTTTATAAAAGCAATGGAATCACAGGTTGCAGACGGAGCTATAGAGCAATTTGTGCAACGTGAACTACACGCAAACACTGAAATATTTGGAAAAATTGCCCACCGCATTAGTGTTTACGAATATAATTTTGCTGATCATAAAATGCCAAAGTTGCCCCGTGGCATTAATTTTATTCAATTTGTACAGATAGAAGGCCACTGGCGCATCCTCTCAATGGCTTGGAGCGATGAGAATGAAAGTCATTTAATACCTGAAGAGTATTTGGTTGATAGACTGGAGAAATTAGATCACTGAGTTGTAGAGGTTGTAAAAGTTGTAGCAGTTGAAGTGGTTAAACGCTTTTCAGCTATCTATAACTAACCGTGTCAGTCAACAAAATACCTTTACAACCTTTATAACTTCTACAACCTCTGATAACCAAATCACGGATAAACTTCTTTTTTTGCAGAAGCCAGGGTGTTTTTGAGCAAACCAATGATGGTCATCAAACCAACGCCACCGGGAACAGGAGTGATCCATGATGATTTTGGCGCGACGTTTTCAAAATCAACATCCCCATAAAGCTTATAGCCTGATTTTGTAACTGTGGATACTTCACGGTTCATACCAACATCGATCACGATCACACCATCTTTCACCATATTAGCGGTAATAAAATTCTTTTTGCCGATGGCTACGATCAGGATATCGGCTTGCAGGGTATAATCTTTAATATTTGGTGTGCGGCTATGGCAAACGGTTACGGTACAGTTACCCGGTTGGGTATTACGCGCCATCAGGATGCTCATAGGTGAGCCAACAATATTGCTGCGACCAACTACTACGCAGTGTTTGCCGGTGGTATCGATATTATATTCTTTCAGCATCAATGTGATACCATAAGGAGTAGCCGGAATAAATGACGGTAAGTTGCGTTGCATACGACCCAGGTTGATAGGGTGGAAGCCGTCAACATCCTTGCGGTAATCAATCTGTTCGGTTACTTTTTCCGGGTCGATGTGTTTTGGCAAAGGCAACTGAACGATGATGCCGTCAATATCCGGATCGGCGTTTAGCTCAGCTACTTTTTTAAGCAGTTCTTCTTCCGTTACATCGCTTTCATAGCGTACCAGGGTAGATTTAAAGCCTACTTTTTCGCAGTTTTTCATTTTGCTGGCTACATAGGTTTCGCTGCCACCGTCGTGACCAACCAAAACTGCAACCAAATGTGGTTTGCGACCGGTGTTTGCTAAAATTTTGGCTGCTTCTTCAGCAATTTCGCCCTTTAATTTTTCTGATACGTATTTTCCGTCAAGTAATTCCATTTTTCTTAGATGTGAGATATGAGACGTGAGATTTGAGATAATATTTAAAAACAATGAGATCAGTCTCAAATCTCATATCTAACATCTCAAATCTATAATTAATCAAGTTTCAGCACCGCCATAAATGCTGATTGTGGTATTTCTACGTTACCTACCTGGCGCATGCGTTTTTTGCCTTTTTTCTGTTTCTCCAACAGCTTACGCTTACGGGAGATGTCACCACCATAACATTTTGCAGTAACGTCCTTACGCAAAGCTTTTACTGTTTCGCGTGCTATGATCTTGGCACCAATAGATGCCTGTATAATGATCTCGAATTGCTGGCGAGGTAAAAGCTCCTTCAGCTTTTCGCATATCTTTTTACCAAAATCGTAAGAGTTGCTGCGGTGGATCAGGGATGATAAAGCATCCACTGGCTCGCTATTTAAGCGGATATCCAAACGCACTAAATCCGATTGACGATAGCCTATCTGATGATAATCAAATGATGCATAGCCTTTAGAGATAGTTTTCAGTTTATCATAAAAATCAAATACGATCTCGCCCATTGGCATCTCGAAGATCAACTCAACGCGGTCTGAAGTAAGGTATGACTGGTTCTTGATAAAGCCTCGTTTCTGAATACAAAGCGACATAACCGGACCAACGAATTCGGCTTTGGTAATGATAGTTGCTTTGATATATGGCTCCTCTACATAATCCAGTTTACTTGGATCTGGTAGGTCGGATGGATTATTTACCTGTAGTTCTTCGCCTTTGGTGGTATAAGCTTTATACGATACGTTGGGAACGGTAGTGATTACCGTCATATTGAACTCGCGTTCCAAACGTTCCTGGATGATTTCCATGTGCAGCATCCCGAGGAAACCGCAACGGAAACCAAAACCCAAAGCCGCTGATGATTCCGGCTCAAAAACCAGCGAAGCATCATTTAACTGCAACTTGGCCATCGACTCACGAAGCTCCTCATAATCCTCAGTATCAACGGGGTAAATACCGGCAAATACCATTGGCTTTACTTCCTCAAAACCTTGTATACCGCTTTCGCACGGGCGTTCAACTTGTGTTATCGTATCACCAACTTTTACTTCACGTGCCTCTTTTATTCCGGAAATGATGTAACCTACGTCTCCGGTCTTTATTACATCTTTGGGTAGCTGATTTAACTTCAATGTACCTACTTCATCTGCAAGATATTGCTTTTCAGTAGCAACAAATTTTACTTTATCACCTTTCCTGATCTCGCCATTTACGACTTTATAATAAGCAATTATGCCGCGGAATGAGTTAAATACCGAGTCAAAAATCAAAGCCTGTAACGGAGCCTGAGGGTCACCTACCGGAGCGGGGACGCGCTCTACAATAGCCCGTAGGATATCATGAACGCCCATGCCTGTTTTGCCAGAAGCGGCGAGAATTTCTTCACGTTTACAGCCTAATAAATCAACTATCTGATCCTTTACTTCCTCTGGCATAGCGCCCGGAAGGTCCATTTTATTTAATATGGGGATGATCTCCAGGTCATTTTCTAAAGCCAGATACAGGTTGGATATGGTTTGTGCCTGGATACCTTGTGCTGCATCTACAATCAACAGTGCGCCTTCGCAGGCAGCAATAGAGCGGGAAACCTCGTAGGAAAAATCCACATGTCCGGGTGTATCGATCAGGTTCAGAACATATTTCTGGCCGTCAAGAACATAGTCCATTTGAATAGCGTGACTCTTAATAGTAATGCCGCGCTCGCGTTCCAGGTCCATGTCGTCAAGCAATTGCGCCTGCGATTCGCGCTGGGTAATGGTGTTGGTATATTCTAATAACCGGTCGGCAAGCGTACTCTTACCGTGGTCGATATGTGCTATAATACAGAAATTACGAATGTGCTCCATTTGAAGCGCAAAAATAGCTTTTTAACGTGACATTTTGGAATGGCGTTTTGAATTAGGTATTGGCTTTGAATCCGAGACAAGTGTGGGATTGTATGAAACAATATTTGTGATATATTTGCGCCAGATAACCTTATTACAATGAAAAAATTTTTACTATTTGTTCTTCTCAGCGTTTTCTTCAAAATATCTGCCTTATCACAGGATTTCCAGGTTGATGAGGGGAAATTCATAAGCGAAACTCAAAAAATCAGCAATGAAAATCACATTCTCAAGCTTGTTTGGTGGATACCGGTTGATTTCTGGCAGGTTGTAGCAGGTAAAAATCCTAATATATCAAAAGAACAACTAACTCAAATAGTTACCCTGCTAAAGGACTATAATATAGTTGCTGCCCTCGACGGTAAAATGGGAGCGCTTGGGGATGTGCAATACCAGGATTTGGAAGTACTCAAAAAGAGTGTTTATCTGCAAGATAAAAATGGTATAGTGTATAAACCATTAAATGACAATGAAATAAACGCAAGTACCAAGAACCTGATCGAAATAATGAAGCCGATGGTTTCAAATATGATGGGCAAAATGGGAGAGAACTTTCGATTTTTTGTATTCCCGGCATTCGATAAAAACAAGGTACTGATAGCTGATCCAAGAAAGCCCGGATCGCTTACTATTGGGCTTACCAATGATACCTTTAAGTTTAAATTACCTATAGAATCTATATTAAAACCTAAAAAGTGCCCGATAGATGGTGAAACGATGTCGGGTTCATGGGTTTATTGTCCGTGGCATGGTGTAAAACTGGACTAGAAGTTAGCTCATAGCCTTATAATCCAGATCAGTCAAGTCCTTTACAGACCCAAAACCAATTACATCTTTGATCACTTTACCGTCGGTCATTTCTACGGCACGTATTAGTTTGTCTGATCCGAATTTATCTTTTATCTCGTGCATGGTTTTGAGAGCTGTTTCCTTGCGGTCCATGTCATCGAACAAACTATACAGCATGTTACCGTTGTTTACAAAATTGGTTACGGCCACACGCATTTGAGTGATACTGGTATTAAACACGGGATCTGATCCGCTGGCTTGTTCAAATTTTTCTGCCCGCAGGCGTATCATCCGCATCAGGCTTACTGCATCCTGAACAGGGATAGTGATGCTAAAACCATCATCCCAGCGGCTGCCATCTTCATATACTGCTGTAAAAGCGATAGCTTTGCAGTAAAATTTATGATTTACCATACGTTTTTCTAATGTCAGACAAAGCGTCATGAATAATTGGTCGATGTACTCAATATGTTTTCGTTTTTCCTTGGATATTTGCCGCATAGCCTGCATACCGCGATAATCGTGCGCAACTATATTGGTTTCGATAAAATTGAGCCGGTAATGCCAGAAAATGCCTTCAATACCTTTGAAAATTGCTTTCAATTTATGCGGACCGGCATAACGCATTTCAAGCGGAGTATTTACCCCGGCGCGTTCCAAACGATAACACATATTAGACCCGATACCCGGCAGGTCACCAAGCTTAAGTTTTTTCAGAACATCATCAATATTATCTTTTGAGATTAACATTAAGCCATCGCCTTTTTTCCCAATTACTGAACCTAATTTGGCTAAAAAAGCATTCGGAGCAACACCAATGGAGCAGGTGAGCCAGTCGCCTACATTGGTTAGTATATCTCGTTTTATTTTCCAGGCAATAGCAACCGGATCTTTGTAGAGATATTCATAATTGCCGAGGTTAACAATAGCCTCGTCGATACTTTTAGGTACAACATCCTGGCAATACTGCCGTAGTACATTAATGATTTTAGTATGGAATTGGCGATAACGGTCCGGATTACTTTCAACAGGAACTAGGTCAGGGCAGACCCTTATAGCATCATTAAGCCGCATGCCTGCTTTTAATCCACGTTCTTTAGCCTCGGTAGACAATGAAATAACACAGCCATATTTACCTGTATATACACAAACCCCAACAGGACGGTTGCGCAGCCAGTAATTCACTTGCTGCTCACAACGGGCGAAAAAGCTGTTCATATCTATAAACAGCACCCGTGGTTCGTGCTTTACCTGCACCGAGTTCTGATTCATAAAACAAATATATGCTAAAGAATTTTAAATTACTAAATTTTTTAGTATGTATTCTAAAGTACATTTATTATGTTTTTGATATTGACAATTGTTTAATAAAAGGTGAAAAAACGGGTAAAATACCGTTAAAACACCGCAGAACTTATCTATGTAACTCGCTACCTTTATTTTCTCAATAGGAAACATATTGATTTCTTAATATTTAATAATATTGAGATAAATATGATAGAAATTGCTGCCAGCTAAGGCAATTATATCTATCAGCCACATAATGCCTATTTGTATGTGGCGACATTGAGAAGGATAACCAAAGTTCAATTGATAAAAGTGGAGACCAGAACCCACTAAAAAAAACGGGGCATATCCCGAAACGCCATACAAGTAGGAAAAACTATTTTCTCAAAAAAACAAAATGGAAACATCGGACCTTTTAACGGATAGCACCAATACTAGTACTTTAATTGGTGCGTATTTAGTAAATGGAACAGCAGGCAACGTAGGTATGCCCGGCGCTCCTATAATGCATTTTTCTTTAGTTGTTGTACCTTCAGCAAATAGTGTATCAGGCACAGTGGAAATAACACAGGCTATTCCGCCACCTAACTCGCAAATTGTTATCCGGAATGTAACCGGAAGCATTCATGAATTAGTTTTTGGCCCCAACGTTACATATGTTATAGCACTAGAAGGCGTTTACTATCACACCCTTACGCCACCGGCAATTGGTACTATTCAGGAAAAATTTGAAGCACATTTAGCTGTCGATGGTCAATGGAACGGCAAAGGCAGTTTTAGTTATGGCAATCGTCACGTTGATAATGTACCAGTGAAAAAAACTAACTAAACTGAAATCTTTTTTGGTTATCATTATCAGGGCATTCCAAGGTTTACTTGTGGAACGCCCTGATAATATGGAGTTCTTTTCTTTCTATATGATTATTCCCCCCGTTTCAAACCAAATTTTTCTATCTTACTGTAAAGGTGGCTGCGTTGAATATCAATATCATCCGCAGTTTTTGATACGTTCCAGTTATTCTTTTCAAGTTTGAATTTGATATACTCACGTTCTGCATAATCCTTATACTCCTGGAAGTTGGCAAACTGATCAAAATCCGTTTGGGGTGCCGCAGAAGCACCTCCACTCGTAGGAATAATAGCTGAAGGATTAGCAAAAGCTTTTACATCACTATCAGTAATGATCTTATCACTGAGAATGATCAAACGCTCAACCATATTTCGCAACTCACGGATATTGCCTGTCCATGGTAATTTCTTTAGCTCCTCAATAGCAGCATCAGAAATCCTTTTAGGAGGCATACCGTAATCATTGCAGATCTCCTCGATAAAGTTTTGTGTAAGCATACCGATATCATCCCTGCGTTCTGAAAGTGGTGGCACGTGGATCAGGATTACACTCAAACGATGGTATAAGTCCATACGGAAATTACCCAGCTCGATTTCTTTTAGCAAATCTTTATTAGTTGCAGCAACTACGCGTACATCCACGTCTATTTCTCTTTCACCACCTACACGGGTTATTTTATTTTCCTGCAAAGCCCGCAGCACTTTAGCTTGTGCCGAATGACTCATATCACCAATTTCATCCAGGAACAAAGTGCCCCCATGCGCCGATTCGAACTTCCCTATACGTTGTTTTACCGCCGATGTAAATGAGCCCTTTTCGTGCCCGAATAATTCACTTTCGATCAGCTCAGACGGAATAGCGGCACAGTTCACCTCGATTAAAGGTGCATTGGAACGGTTTGATTTCTCATGCAGCCAACGAGCGACTAATTCCTTACCACTGCCATTTGCCCCGGTAATCAATACACGGGCGTCAGTAGGCGCAACGCGCTCAATGGTCTCCTTGATTCTCTGAATAGGTTGAGAACTACCCAAAATATCGCGAACCTTGGAAACCTTACGTTTTAAGACCTTCGCTTCTGAAACCAGGTTACCGCGATCTAAAGCATTACGTACGGTAATCAGCAGACGGTTCAGATCAGGTGGCTTCGAAATAAAGTCGAACGCTCCTTTTTTACTGGCTTCAACGGCTGTTTCAACCGTTCCGTGACCGGATATCATAATAAAAGGCAGGTCCGGTTTAATGGCAAGTCCTTCTGTAAGTACCTCCATACCGTCCATGCGGTTCATTTTGATATCACATAAAACCAGGTCGTAATTGTTATTCTGGATTAATTCGATGCCATCGATGCCGTTATCAACGTCTTCAACCTCATAATCTTCGTATTCCAGTATTTCGCGAAGTGTACTGCGGATCGCCCGCTCATCATCAATAATTAAAATTTTAGCCATGTTTTTATAAGTTCGGTAGATAGATAAACGTACTAATTTATAAAATTGTATAGAAAAGCAAACACTTTTTGTAAAAAATAACCCCTTCGCACTCAGGAAAAGGGGTTAAATTCAGCAGCAAAGCTGTAAGCCGGGTTCTGTCATGTTCTATCATTGATCTGGCCCTGCCATTACTGACAGGTTCAAGCAACCTACCCATCCTGGCGACCGCCGAAACGATACAGAAGCGAGCAGCTTCATTTCCAGGACCTATTTGGTCTTTCAACTCCTGAGGTTTACCGCGATCCCTGTCGCCAGGGAAAGCCGTGAGCTCTTACCTCACGTTTTCACCCTTACCCCGATAAAATCGGGGCGGTTTGTTTTCTGTGGCACTTTCTGTCACCGGCTGAACGGCGCCTTCCCGTTAGGAAGCAGGATGCTCTGTGTTGCCCGGACTTTCCTCTCATATTGCTACGAGCGATAGAACGATTTGCAATTACAAAGATAGTTGATTTAGTTGGATTAAGTTGATTGGTTAAGTGGTCACTTGCAATTAGCTAAACTTTTTTGTACAGATTGCTCATCAATCGTATTCAGTTTGTTGCCAAAAGAGTTACTTACATAAGTTAACACCTGTGCAATTTCTACTGGTGACAGATCATTAGCAGGCATCGCATCTTCAAAGGTTTTGCCTTTGATAGTGATCTGACCTTTTAACCCATTTTTGATATAGCAAGGTAGGGCTGTTATATTCTTCCTCAAATAAGTCGAATCCGAAAGAGGAGGGATTAGAGCTGATAGACCTTCGCCATTAACGCCATGACAGTTTTGACAATGTTGCTGATAAACCAGCGCACCGGATGAATAATAACGTTTGAACTCTAAACTCTCGTCGCTTTGACAGGCTGCTATTAATAAAGTAACGACAAAAACAACCAGGCTGCCTGCTAATTTCCAGCTCATTGTACAATCATTTGATCGGGTTCGGCCTGGAGGGTTTTAATATCTGCAATTAACTGATCTACTTGTTTTGGATCTGTACCATCGTATGAACCCCTGATACGTTTTTGTTTATCTATCAATACAAAGTATCCGGCATGGATATAGCCACCAGAGGCGCTGCTGTCCTGTTTTACCGCAACCAGGTAATTCTTTTCGGCAATGTTATAAATATCTTCCTTTTTGCCTTGTAAAAACCACCAGGTATTGCCTGTTATGCCCAGTTTATCAGCATATTTTTTCAAAACAGGCACACTATCGTGTTTTGGGTCGATAGTATGGGATATGATTTTGAAATTGCCAGTGTTCTTAAATGTTTCATACACCTTCAGCATGTTGCGATGCATAATTGGGCAGATAGAAGGGCAGGTGGTGAAAAAGAAATCAACCACATAAATATCTCCGTTCAGCGTTTTACTGCTTACACTGTCGCCATACTGGTTAATAAACTTAAACGGCGGAATAGTTTGATAAATGGTATCTGTTATCTGCTTGCCATCAACTGTTTTGGTTACGGGCTCACGATTGCCATAGATAGGCAGCGTTTTTTTATCGGAATTAGCTTTACAAGCACTCCACAGCAATATCGCTGATAACCCTATTATTAATGTGTTTCTCATTTTGATCTGTTTGAGAGGTATTTAGTAGATTCATCAACAGCGGCATTCATTAGTGAATCAACCGACTTGATACTTTTTTCCTGTTCATTATAATAGTTTACAACCTCATCGTGTGATTTTTTATTGATAATATCAGGATCAAACTTTTGCATCCATAATTCCATACCCTCTTCAGCAGCTGTTAGTTTTAACTCCATTGCTTTCATGTTTGTTTTTTCGGCTGTATCTTTTGCCGACAATTTTAACAGGCTATCCAATGCCATTTTGTTTTTCATGAGCGCCTCATCTTTGCCCATTACTTTATCATGAACTTTTAAGATTTTATCCAGCAGCTCTTTTTCCTGCTTTTTATTGTCAGAGCAAGCTGTGAAAGCCATGCTTGCAAGAAATATTACAGATAGTTTTTTCATATTGATGTGTTTCGGCTCAAAAGTAAGGTTTTAAAGGTGAATGCGGCTCGCATTATTTCAATGTTGTCGCGCAAACAGTATATAATCTGTATAAGGCAGATCGGTTCCGGCGAGTTTTAAATGCTGGCCGGCCTGTGCACGATGGTGGGTACCATGATTAATTAAATGGGCTAAGATGTCGGTAAGTTTAGTTTCAAAGTCATCTCCCTGCAGGTTTTTATAGTGTATAGATTGCCCGAAATCATTATCATTCAAACTTTCTAAATAGGTGAGCCATTGCAGATGGTTGTCATTTATTCTTTGTTCAAAGGTATCAGCTTTCCAATCAGGCCATAAGGTGGTAATGTTAGCAGGCTTGCCGATACATCTGCCAAACCATACTTGTTGAGCCGTTAATAAATGTGCCATCAATTGTTCAGCTTTAGCATAATCTTTGGTTTGTAGTAAAACGGACAGTATACTAAGATTCGCAAAACGGTCGTAATGAAGCAGGCGGATGAAGTAATCTTTCATGCATCAAATGTAATTAACAGTGCAAATGATTCAATTGAAATTGAGTCTGCGTAAAGTCAACTTTTCAACGGTTGTGCATAACATAAAAATAATGTTGGCGTCACGATAAGGTTATATATGTAAATTACTTTTACACTGATTAAATTGATTTGTTATGAAACTCTTTTCAGCTATATTCAGAAGTTTCCGTGAGTGGATGATCTTAAAAAGTATGAGATCAACTTTCCTTCACTAAGCAATTTTATCGGTTTTACTTTTCTATTATCCAATTATATTGTACAATTTGGGATTCATATTATTGTATGCCATTAAAAGCAATCCGTGCTTTTTTGATGGCAGTTTATCCTGTGTATGGGTCAATAACTTATGGATCAATTAAATAAAGCGCTTTTCGGTGAGGATTTTAAATGGGGGGTATCAACAGCTGCGTTCCAGATTGAGGGAGCCTGTGATGTTGATGGTAAAGGCATATCCATCTGGGATGCTTTCACTGCTAAGAAAGGTAAGGTGTTAAATGGCCATAAAGCGGATATAGCCTGTGATTTTTACAATAGTTATCAGGCCGACATTGACCTGATCAGACAATTAAATATCCCCAATTTCCGGTTCTCTATATCCTGGACACGTGTGTTACCTAATGGAATAGGCGAAGTAAACCAGGCCGGCATTGATTATTATAATCGCGTAATTGATTATTGCATTTCTCAGGGAATTGAGCCCTGGGTTACCATCTATCACTGGGACCTGCCACAGATTTTAGAAGATAAAGGCGGCTGGACAAACCGGGAGGTTGTAACATGGTTTACAGAATTCGTTATTTTATGTGCTAAAAATTTTGGTGACAAGGTAAAGCATTGGATGGTGATGAATGAACCTTCCGTATTTTCGGGTGCCGGGTATTTTTTTGGTATCCATGCGCCGGGCCGTACAGGGTTAAAGAATTTTTTGCCCGTTATTCATCATGTCGTCCTGAGCATGGTTGCTGGTGGTAAGAAATTGCGGGAGTTATTGCCAAATGCTGTAATCGGGACTACTTTTTCATGCTCATGGATCGAACCGCGCTCCGATAGTAAAAGGGATATAAAGGCAGCAAAGGTGGCTGATGCATTAGTAAACCGTTTATTTATTGAACCCATATTAGGACTTGGTTATCCTGTAAATGATATTCCGGTACTGAAAGGTCTTGAAAAGTTCTATCAACCAGGTGATGAGAAAAATATGTCGTTCGATTTTGACTTCATCGGCTTGCAAAACTATACGCGGGAGATTGTAAGATACTCATTTTTTACACCCTATATCAATGCCAGCCTCGTGAAGGCGAAAGACCGTAATGCAGATATAACCGCGATGGGTTGGGAAGTATACCCACCTGCGATATATCACATTATCAAAAAGTTTAACGCTTATCCGCAGATAAGAAAAATACTCATTACCGAAAATGGGGCTGCATTTCCGGATAATATGACCGATGATGGGGTAAACGATCCGAAGCGTGTTTCTTATTTGCAGGATCATTTAAAACAGGTTTTAAAAGCTAAACAAGAAGGGTGTAAGGTACAAGGCTACTTCGTATGGACTTTAACCGATAACTTTGAATGGGCTGAAGGTTATCATCCCCGGTTTGGGTTAATACATGTTGATTTTGATTCGCAAAAACGCGTCGTAAAATCTTCCGGGAAATGGTATGCTGATTTTTTAAAAGGCTAAGGTTAACTTACTTTTTGTTTGCTATTGGCCTCAGTGTCCCGTTCCATGATGATTAGTTCCATCTTTTTAGGTTTAGGTAGCTTTATATAGAAGGTAGTGCCTTTACCAGGTTTGCTTTCAAACCAGATTTTACCATTATGTTTTTCAATGATCTGTTTACAAATAGAAAGTCCCAAACCAAATGATTTCTCACCAATGGTGCCGGCACGTTTGGCATCAGTAAACATATTGAATACCTTGTCCTTCATTTCGTCAGGAATACCAATACCATGATCGGCTACTGATATTTGTATATGGCTTGATTCATTAATACATTTCAGGTGAATGGTTTCGCCTACCGGACTGAATTTTATAGCATTACTGATCAGGTTACTTATTACGCGCCATATCATTTCGCGATTGATGTACAATTGTTCAACCGTATCCAATGCGTCCAGAATAATTTCCTGGTGTTTCTCTGAAGCTTTAAATCTTAATAATTCGATACTGTTATTGAGCAACGAATTCACTTCAATCAATTGTTTTTTCAGGTCAGTCGAGGTGTTGTTTGTAGCTTCTAATATTTCATTTATCAGCTCAAGCGTATCCGATGAGGTATCTTTAATGATCTTTAACTGATATTGCAGATCGGTATCATAGCCGGTTTCTTCCACCATAATGCCGGTTAATGAGGCTATGCCACCAAGTGGATTACGCAAATCGTGGGCTACTGTACGTAAAATACGGTCTTTCTCGCGGCTACTGTTCTTGATTTCCTCAATTGCTTTTTCAAGGTCCTTCTTTTGCGAATTAATCTCCTGGTTCAGTTTTTTTACGGTGATTACATCCAGTTTAGACCTGCTCCAATTGCGCCAGATCAGGAAGATGATGGCGACGGCCATGAGTGCACAAATAACAGCCACAGATAAATAAATTTTCTGCAGTTTATTATTGTTACTAAGGTTTTCAATTTCGTACTGCTTTTCAAAGTTAGCTAATTGTTGATTTACGTCGCTTTCCTTCAAAGAACTTAGCTTTTTAATTGCCGAGTCTTTTAATAAGTTATAATTCTGTATGTAGGTTAACGCCTTAACAGCATCTTTTTTCTGCAGGTAATATGCCCCCATCAGCCTGTTCCAGTCAGTTTCAGCATCCGGATTATTTAAAACGTCCAGGTGCTTGCGCAGGCTTGTGAGTTGCTTATATAGCGAATCACTCTTATGCTGATTGTAATATATTTGCGCTAACTTAATTTCTGATAATTCCGCATCACTGTTATCTCCGCCTTTTTTTAGATTAATTGCAATGCTTTTTCTTAGCAATCCTTTGGCTTTGTCGTATTGCTGGTTCATGATCAATGCCTCTGCCTTGTTGCCATAAACGACGGCGCGGGCCATCTCAAGCATATTGGCTCTGTTTTTAAAACGATCATTGTTGCTATTGATATATGCGAGAGTTTTATCGAAATAAAATATAGCGCTGTCAATATTGCCGCAATGTTTATAGCTTATTGCAATATTGTCAAGCAATTCTTGTCTGCGATAAAAAGCAGGGAAGTCGTCTTTGCTATTGTCAGAGGCTGAAAGATCCTGTGCATAACTATCTTTAAAGTATTGCGCTGCCTGTTTATAGTGTGCTTGCTTATACATGATCATACCCATGCGGTAGGTGTAATCAGAAAGCGACCTTTTATTTAGATAGTTTTTAGCAATAAGATACCCCTGGAAATAGCATTGGTAAGAATCGTTATACTGGGTCAGGTTAAAATACGCATCCCCTTTTGCGTAGTTGGCCTCGGCAAAGTTGGCTACATATTGCTGTTTGCTTACACTCTGTTGCGCTATAGAAAGCATACTATCTGCAAAAGCTAGTGCAAGCTTATAATTGCCTTTTGTGACTTTCTGATAAATATAATGGAAGCCAAAATACCGGAACCGGTCATTCAGATTAGGTTTTTTGATATGAACAAATGCTGAGTCGAGGTAGTACATACCGCGGGCCGGCTGACCGAAGTCAAAATAATGAGAAGTATTAGCAAATACAGGTTTAAAAGCATCAGAATATTCATTTGGTTCGACGCTTTTTTTGTTGCATGAAATGATAAGAAGCGAGAAAAAATATAAAAACAAGCTTGCGATACACATACTTACGGTAAGTGTAACCGACTTGTTTTTAGTTTTTAATAAAAGCATCAATAGAAATTCCTAACCACGCCTTTATACGGAGAATGTCGTCGTGATGTTATGATTTACAGCGCTTTTTGAGTAATTATCAAAAATGTTACTTGAAAGCATCCTCGCCGGTAATATCCATTCCGGTTATTAATAAATGTATATCGTGTGTGCCTTCATAGGTAACTACCGATTCGAGGTTCATCATATGACGCATAATGGAATATTCGCCTGTAATACCCATTCCTCCTAATATTTGCCTGGCTTCGCGGGCCACATTGATGGCAGTTTCTACGCTATTTCGTTTACCCATCGATATCTGGGCAGGGGTTGCGCGGTTTTCGTTCTTCAAAGTTCCTAAACGCCACACCAAAAGCTGAGCTTTTGTTATTTCGGTGATCATTTCAGCCAGTTTCTTTTGCTGTAACTGAAAACCTGCTATCGGTCTGCCGAATTGCACACGTTCTTTAGCATAACGCAAAGCGGTATCGTAACAATCCATCGCCGCGCCAATCGCTCCCCATGAGATTCCATAACGCGCCTGGTTTAAACAACCCAGTGGACCTTTCAGTCCTGAAACATTCGGGAAAATATTTTCTTTAGGGACCTTTACATTATCAAATACCAATTCACCTGTAGCAGAAGCACGTAATGACCATTTGTTATGCGTTTCAGGTGTACTGAAACCTTCCATTCCGCGTTCAACTACTAACCCGCGAATCTTTCCAGTCTCATCCTTTGCCCAAACAACAGCGATATCTGCAAAGGGTGAGTTGGATATCCACATTTTTGCGCCATTTAAAATATAGTGGTCGCCAGCGTCTTTAATATTGGTAACCATGCCGCTTGGGTTAGATCCGTGGTCAGGTTCAGTTAAGCCAAAACAGCCCATCAGCTCACCAGTGGCCAGCTTTGGCAGATATTTTCTTTTTTGTTCTTCGGAGCCATAGGCATAAATAGGGTACATCACCAATGACCCCTGTACTGATGCAGTTGAACGAATGCCGGAATCGCCGCGTTCAATTTCTTGCATGATGATACCATAGGAAATGTAATCAAGTCCAGCACCACCGTATTCTACAGGTATAGTCGGACCGAAAGCACCTATTTCAGCTAACCCCTTTAATAATTGTTTTGGAAATTCTGCTTTTTGAGCGTAATCCTCAATAATCGGGCTTACTTCTTTTTTTACCCAGTCACGTACTGAAGCGCGTATTAGTTTGTGCTCGTCAGTTAATAATTCATCAACAAGGAAGTAGTCAGGGGCTTCAAATAGATCTGTTTTTGCCATAATTCTATAATTGGTGAGGGCAAAGATAGGGTTTTAGTTAATTGAGTTAAGTAGTTAAGTGGTTGAATAGTTTAATGAGTGAAAACTACTTAACCATTCAACATAATCAACAAATAACTTACTTTTGAACCATGATCACGGTAGCAATACACGGCGCTGAGTTTTTTGCCAAACATGGGTATTATCCCGAGGAACAACTTTTAGGCTGCAAGTTTCTGGTGGATATTATAGTAGATTTTACGCCCGCTGGTGAGCTGAAAAAAGATAGCCTGGCCAACACGGTGAATTATGAACAGTTGTATAATATCGCCAGTAACCAGATGCAGCATCCCAGGAAACTGATTGAAACCTTGGGAGAGGCTATTATCAACGACATCAAAACTGAATACCCTTATATAGAAAAGGCAGAGGTGACGATTAAAAAGAAGCACCCGCCAATGCCGGGGCCGGTTGATCATACAAGTGTTACAATTACCTATACAAAACCATAAAATGGAATTTAATAAAATAACCGATGAACTGTTATCGGCCATCCAAGCAATTGTGGGCGAAGATGCTGTAGTTTCACAGCATGAGGGGATGGAAAAATACAGCCACGATGAGACGGAAGATTTAATTTATTATCCCGAGGTTGTGGTAAAGCCAAAATCAGCAGATGAAATTTCCGCTTTAATGAAGCTTTGCAATCAACACCTGATACCGGTAACGCCAAGGGGCGCAGGAACAGGATTAAGCGGCGGTGCGCTTGCTATTAAAGGCGGTGTTCTTTTGTCGATGGAGCGGTTCAATCAAATTTTAAATATTGATGAGGAAAACCTGCAGGCCACAGTTGAACCGGGTGTGATTACGGAAGTTTTTATGAATGTCGTTGCGGAAAAAGGCTTACTTTATCCTGTCGACCCGGCAAGTAAAGGCAGTTGCTTTATTGGTGGCAATGTTTCCCATGGCTCGGGTGGGCCAAGAGTGGTTAAATATGGAACAATCCGGGAATATATACTGAATCTTCAGGTTGTTTTGCCTGATGGAGATATCATTTGGACAGGCGCCAATACTTTAAAATATGCCTCGGGGTATAATCTGACTCAATTGATGATCGGTTCGGAAGGTACTCTTAGTATTATCACTAAGATAGTCGTCAAACTAATTCCAAAACCTACACAGGATGCTTTGTTGTTAGCTTCGTTTGGTAATAATGAATCGGCCTGTGCAGCCGTGTCAGCAATATTCAGGGCTGGAATAGTTCCATCAGCGTTGGAGTTTATGGAGCGAAGAGGAGTAGAGTGGGTAAAAGAGCATGATGATATTAGCTTTGATCTTCGGGATGATATACAGGCTTTTCTGCTTATAGAGGTGGATGGCACTAACCAGGATGTGATTTTTTCAGACTGTGAAAAGATCAATGAGGTGCTGGAACAGTTTGATTGCCGCGATGTATTGTTTGCAGATTCATCGGCCCAAAAGGAAGAGCTTTGGCGATTGCGCAGGACTATGGCCGTTTCAGTAAAATCAAACACAATTTATAAAGAAGAAGATACCGTAGTGCCCCGCGCAGAACTACCTCGACTAATTAAAGGAATAAAAGAAATAGGTTCTAAATATGGCTTTGAATCAGTATGTTATGGGCATGCTGGTGATGGGAATGTGCACGTAAATATCATCAAAGGTAAGATGAGTGATGATGCCTGGCAAAATCAATTAAAGGATGGTATCCGTGAGATATTTGAGCTGACAGTGTTTTTAAGAGGAACACTTTCCGGTGAACATGGCATCGGTTTGGTTCAAAAAGAATTTATGCCGGTTAAATATACCAATACACACTTCGCTATATGGCGCGGTATAAAGAATGTGTTTGATCCCAATGGTATATTAAACCCCGGAAAAATATTTTGACCAGATTTTTGGATTCGAAGGATTTTACAGACTGATTTTATAAATTTAAGATTGGTTTTACTCATAGATAAGTATTGCAAAGTTTAGAGTTTGGTATATCACAAAGTGACCTTATAAAGGTAGCGGTAGCAGTATTCTGCGGCTCTGTTATGGGGCTGGAGCGGCAGTATAAGAATAAAACTGCCGGTTTTAGAACAATTATTCTCATTTGCTTAGGCTCTACCATTTTTACCATGATATCGCAGCGTGCGGGTCAAGGGGTAAATATCAACCTGGTAACCGGCGTTGGTTTTATTGGTGCAGGTGTAATATTTAAGGATAATATATCCGTCAATGGGCTTACTACTGCAGCGGTAATCTGGGTGGCAGCCGCTATCGGGATGGCCAATGGTTCAGGGAATTATATGCTGGCCATTATCTCCACCTTTGTAACGCTGGTTGTATTAATTATTTTCAACTACTTTGAAGGTTACCTGGATAAGATCCATCATGAAAAGCTTTTATCCCTGGTATTTGACAGCGATGATTTTGAAAATCTGCAAATGGTGGAAAATATCATCCACAAACATAAACTCAGATCGCAGGTAAGGCTTGTAAATAAAAATAATGGTTGTTTGCAAGCTGCAATTTTTGTCACCGGTCACAAAAAGCAAATTAAAAAATTGGATGAAGCTTTGTTGGCAATTAAGCAGTTGAAATCATTTTAGATATGCTTGAGCGGCGAAGGGTAACCCTTACTGGGCAAAAGCATTGTGATATTATATTTCTACAAAACGGTAGTCCCTAACGGGTCGTTCCCAAATTTGTAGTCCTGATCATTTACTTTATTTGCACATGTGCATATCCACATATCTGCACATTAGTTAGTGTTCAATATCATCCTCGGCTCATCATAGGCGATCATGCGATTGCGCTGCTCAGTTGGGATTTTTACCGATTTATGTACGTTATAGTCGTAACTAATGCAAACTGTTTTACCTGTGGTGCAAATCTCTTCTGTTTCGCCATTGATCTTAACCAGTACATGCATCACATCAAAACTACTATTACCTATGCGTGTAGTTCGCACATAACAGGCAATCTCATCATGCCTTAAAACAGGCTTCAGGTAGTTGATCTCTGAACGTGCCAGGATGATACCGTTGTGGTTCCAATCCCACTTAACTACATCTTTCCAGTAGTTCGACCGTGCTATTTCAAAGTAAGTTAAATAGATGGCGTTATTCACATGCCCATAGGCATCCAGGTCGGAGAAACGGATTGGGATGATGGTTTTATATTTATAATCTGCTAAATTTTCGCTCATTTTATGTCATTATGTCTGCATGAAATCAGATCAATCGGACACTATGTCTCAAATTGATGATTTTTAGCGCTTGGTACAACAGTTGACTTATCTTCGACGAAGTTAATAAAACTACAATAAGAAATTCTGGAGGATATAAATTATGACACTTGTAAAATTTAATAACGGTCACCGTAATGCAGTAAACCCCTGGTTTAATGATGTATTCGATACTTTGTTTAACGATTCAGTTTTGAACGACAGGTTTGTTACCAAAACACCTGCTGTTAATATCGCTGAAACCGAAAATGAATTCCACATCGAATTAGCAGTACCAGGCTTGAAGAAAGAAGACTTTAAGATCAACATTGACAAAAACGTATTGAGCGTATCTGCTGAAAAGAAAGCCGAAAATGTTGAAGAAGGCAAGAAATACAGCAAACGCGAATATAGCTACACCTCATTTGTAAGGTCATTTACCTTACCTGAAGTAGCTGATCAGGCTAAAATTGAAGCTGAATATACCGATGGTATCTTGAAGCTGAATGTGGCCAAGAAAAAAGAAGCTAAGGCTCAAACCAGAGAAATCTCTGTAAAATAATTTTTCCCGGGTGCCGAGAGCAGTGAGATTAAATGTTGTGATTTGGTAGAAGGGCTCGAGGCTCCGGAAAAATATAAAAAGTCCCGAAAGTATGACGACACTTTCAGGCCGGTTTTAAAAGATCGTTTTCATAAGTAAGTTGTTGGTTTAGTTTGATTAGGCCGTTCCGGATTTCCGGAGCGGCCTTTTTTTGTATGCGATCAGGATTTACCTTTTATCAGCCTTACAATCCATACCAGTAAAACAGCGCCTATAAATGCGGTTATAAGGTATCCTATTTTACCGCCGGCTGTGATGCCTAACCAGCTCAAAACATGCCCGCCAAACCACCCACCGAGGAGGCCCAATACAATATCAACAATAATTCCATAACCATCGCCCTTCATTACCTGGCCGGCAAGCCAACCCGCAATGCCGCCTAAAATAATTTCCATTAATAAGCTCATGATTTTTTAATTTAAGTGTGACAAGAAAATAAATTAAGAATTGGTTTAACTAATATAACTATACAACCTGTATTATCAAATATGTTTATTTTAGAGGAATTAACATTAATCCTATGAATGACATAAATCTATCTAATAAAAAGGTGGTGGATGCCTTCTTTGTGGCACTTGAAACACAACAATTTGAACTGTTAAAAGGAATTTTTACACCAGATGGAAAGCAACTCAACCCATATGCTCCTGAAGGCTTCCCAGAAAGTTTTGATGGTGCTGAAGGTATTTACAAACAGTATAGCGGACTAACGGCCAACTTTGGCCAAATGACATTTCCGCGAAAAATTTATGCAACTGAAGATCCTGATTTCTTTTTTGTGCAATTCAAGGGAGAAATCGAGATTAAAGCCGGCGGTAAATATGAAAATGATTATCTCGGTACTTTTCGATTAAAGGATGGTAAGATCATTGAATACACCGAGTATTTTAACCAAGTGGTAATGGCAAAGGCGTTTGGTATTAAACTGTGAAATTTATCCCTTTCAAAGCGACACAGATACAAATTCAATTTAGTGTTCACGAGCGTTCACGTGTTCGTGAACGAACACTGGATGCCTTGATTTATCATCTAATGACCAGTGACGAATGACTAATTCTAAAAACTTTTTCAGAAATTAGCCACCGATGAAAGTTGAGTTATTTATCCCTTGTTTTATCGATCAGCTTTACCCTGATACTGCCTGGAATACCGTTAAAGTTTTGGAAAAGGCGGGCTGTACCGTTAGTTACAATCCGGAGCAAACCTGTTGCGGTCAGCCTGCATTTAATGCAGGTTTTTGGGATGAGGCTAAAACTGTTGCCACCAAGTTTCTTAATGGCTTTTCGGAAGATAGTGTCATCATAGCTCCATCTGCATCATGCACGGGTATGGTAAAAAACTATTACAATGATCTTTTTTCCAATACCCTGCAGCATAATAAATGCCGCACTATACAGGGTAATATCTATGAGCTTTCTGATTTTTTAATAAACATCTTGCAGTTTGATTATTTCGGTGCTGAATTGGATGGCCGTGCTGTATACCATGATAGCTGCAGCGGTTTACGTGAATGCAAGATTAAGGAAGAACCGCGTCAATTATTATCCAAAGTGCATGGCCTGGAGTTGGTCGACCTGAAAGATAACGAAACCTGTTGTGGTTTTGGCGGAACATTTGCCGTGAAATTCGATGCTATATCAACAGCAATGGCTCAGCAAAAAGTAGATAATGCGCTGGCTGCAGAAGCTGATTATATTATCTCTACCGATGCTTCCTGCCTGTTACACCTGCAGGGCTATATCGATAAAAATAATCTTCCTATAAAAACCATACACCTCGCCGATGTACTGGCTCATGGATGGGGAAATGTGTAATTGATTTCGGAATGCGGAATTTCGATTTCGGATTTTGGTCAATCATACCTAATATATTTTTGTTTGGTAGATATGGCATCATTCAAAATGCATAAATATCACAGCGATCACGATAGCGGGGTGATGGCGTATAGCATTGAAGGCCGTGATATAAAAATCCTTTTTCCTCCCGATAAAGATGGTCAGCCTTTTGTATATACCTACAGTTATACTAAACCTGGCAAAAATCATGTGGAAGAAATGAAAAGACTTGCTGTAAAAGGCTCTGAACTTGCGACCTACATCAACAAACATATCCGCGAAAAATATGATAGGCGTGACACAGCTGATGATATTGTAATAACAGATTAAATCGGTACAATCAAAAATTACAATCTGTGTAATCACCTAATAAAATCTTCTATATTTGCACACAAACATAAAGTCACTTAGTAGCTGACTTATTCATTTTTTATTGAAAATTAAATCATAGTTGTAGATGATTAACATTACACTTCCCGACGGTTCCGTTCGTCAGTACGAAAAGGGAACTACTGCCATGCAGATCGCGTTGTCGATCTCTGAAGGTTTAGCAAGAAACGTATTAGCGGCCGAAGTTGACGGCCAGGTTTGGGACGCCGGCAGGCCCATCGAGCAGGATGCACATGTGAAGTTGCTCACCTGGAACGATACCAATGGCAAATCAACCTTCTGGCATTCATCGGCCCACTTAATGGCCGAGGCTTTAGAGGCGCTTTATCCGGGTACCAAGTTTGGTATCGGTCCGGCTATTGAGACCGGTTTTTATTACGATGTGGATTTTGGCGACCGCGAATTTTCTTCGGATGATTTTAAGCAGATCGAAGACAAAATGCTGGAGTTAGCTAAGACTAAAGAAGAATATGTCCGTATGCCGGTATCTAAAGCTGATGCCGTAGATTATTTTACAAAAAAAGGTGATGAGTACAAGCTTGACTTGATAAAGGACCTGCCTGATGGCTCCATCACTTTTTATACACAAGGTAACTTTACCGATCTTTGCCGGGGACCACATATCCCGAACACCGGTTTTATAAAAGCTGTAAAGCTGATGAACGTTGCCGGTGCTTACTGGCGCGGTGACGAGACCCGCAAACAGCTAACCCGTATTTATGCAGTTACTTTCCCGAAACAAAGCGAACTGACTGACTATTTGCATCTGATTGAAGAAGCAAAAAAACGCGATCACCGTAAATTGGGTAAGGAATTAGAGTTGTTTGCTTTTTCTGAAAAAGTAGGCATGGGTCTGCCACTATGGTTGCCAAAAGGAACAGCTTTGCGTGAGCGCCTGGTAAACTTTATGCGTAATGCCCAAGTGAAGGCTGGTTATGAACAGGTAATCTCTCCACATATCGGTCATAAAAACCTGTATGTGACTTCCGGTCATTATGAAAAATATGGCAAGGATAGCTTTCAGCCGATACAGACTCCGCAGGAAGGAGAGGAGTTTTTCCTGAAACCAATGAACTGCCCGCACCACTGCGAAATGTATAAAACCAAGCCACGTTCATATAAAGATCTTCCGGTTCGCTATGCTGAGTTTGGTACCGTTTATCGTTATGAGCAGAGTGGCGAGCTGCATGGCTTGACCCGTGTGCGTGGATTTACACAGGATGATGCTCACCTATTCTGCCGTCCCGACCAGGTGAAAGATGAGTTTAAAAAGGTAATTGACCTGGTGCTTTATGTTTTCTCAGCTTTAGGTTTTGAAGACTATACCGCACAGGTGTCGCTTCGTGACCCAGAAAATAAGGCCAAATACATCGGTACAGATGAAAACTGGGCTTTAGCGGAGCAGGCGATTATAGAAGCCGCGGCTGAAAAAGGATTAAAAACTGTAGTTGAGTTAGGCGAAGCCGCGTTCTACGGCCCTAAGCTCGACTTTATGGTGAAGGATGCCATTGGCCGTAAATGGCAATTGGGTACGATACAGGTTGATTATAATTTGCCTGAACGTTTTGAACTGGAATACACCGGCAGCGACAATCAAAAACATCGTCCGGTGATGATCCATCGTGCACCATTTGGCTCACTGGAGCGTTTTGTGGCAGTTTTGATCGAGCACTGCGCAGGTAATTTCCCATTATGGTTATCACCCGAACAATTTACCATCTTGCCCATATCTGAAAAATATGAAGAATATGCAAAAAAACTTTCTGATATATTAAAAGATTCCGATATTTGCGGGCTGATTGATTTTAGAGACGAAAAGATAGGGCGGAAGATACGCGATGCTGAAGTCAAAAAAATTCCTTATATGCTTATTGTAGGCGAAAAAGAAGCAGCTGAAGGCAAAGTTTCCGTTCGCAAACATGGGCAGGGCGATTTGGGCAGCATGACTATTGAAGAATTTAAACAACAAATAATAAAAGAAATAACGGTATAACT
This sequence comes from Bacteroidota bacterium, assembly GCA_018266915.1. GTDB lineage: Bacteria > Bacteroidota > Bacteroidia > Sphingobacteriales > Sphingobacteriaceae > Mucilaginibacter. Next base: position 99,733 of record JAFDZM010000080.1, read on the forward strand.
TGGCATTAAACAAACCCAATTTTAACAGAGGACCAAGGCCACCTTTTAAGAAAAAGGAAGCCGAACATAACATTAACCAATTCATCAGAGCTCAGGAAGTTCGCCTTGTAGGTGACAATGTTGAGCAAGGTGTGTACTCATTAAGAGATGCGCTTGCAATTGCACAAGAGCAGGAATTGGACCTTGTTGAAATCTCTCCGAACGCTGTTCCACCTGTTTGCAAAGTAATAGACTATAACAAGTTTATTTACGAACAGAAGAAAAAGATGAAGGAGATCAAGAGTAATGCGAAGCAAACGGTTATTAAGGAGATCCGTTTCGGACCAAACACGGACGACCACGATTTCGAGTTTAAATTAAAGCATGCCATCAAATTCCTGGAAGCAGGCGAAAAAGTTAGGGCATATGTACACTTCAAAGGTCGTGCTATAGTATACAAAGAGCAGGGAGAAATTCTGTTACTGCGTTTCGCACAGGCTTTGGAAGAAGTAGGCAAGGTTGAACAATTGCCAAAACTGGAAGGTAAACGGATGTTTTTAACCGTTGCTTCTAAGGGTGTTAAGAAATAAGTTTTACGTGCGACGTTATACGTTGTACGTTTTTTATAAAGAGCAAACGTTGAGAAACGTAAATATCTAAAAACAAACAAATAGAGTTATGCCAAAAATGAAAACCAATTCCAGTGCTAAAAAGCGTTTCACGCTTACTGGAACCGGTAAAATTGCAAGAAAGAACGCATACAAAAGCCACATCTTAACCAAGATGTCTACAAAACGTAAGCGTAACCTTACTCACACCAGCCTAGTGTCTGATGCGGATATGGGTAACGTAAAACGTATGCTTTGTATCGGAAAGTAATTAACAAATTTTAAAACCAGGTATTAGAGTAAACAAGATCAGCTTGGTAAGCTGGCACTCACTACCAAAAAAACAAAAAGATGCCACGTTCAGTTAACGCAGTAGCGTCGAGAAGACGCCGGAAAAGAATCATGAACCTCGCCAAAGGTTATTGGGGTTCAAGGAGCAAGGTTTATACCGTTGCAAAAAACACAGTTGAAAAAGGTTTACAGTATGCTTACCGCGACCGTAAAACCAAGAAAAGAGAGTTCAGGGCTTTATGGATACAACGTATCAACGCAGGTGCCCGTCAGCATGGAATTTCTTACTCTCAGTTAATGGGTAAGTTAGCCGCTAAAAATATCGGTTTAAACCGTAAGGTATTAGCTGATTTAGCGATGAACAATCCGGATGCTTTCAAAGCAATTGTTGATGCTGTAAAATAAAGATCCAGCAAAATAATTTAAAGGGCTTGCATTAATGCAGGCCTTTTTTGTTTGTCTGAACTATGATTTGATGATTGAAGGATTAATATGACAAAGCATCAGATCAGCCAGAGCAAATAGCCTAAAGCTGATCCTCCCAACACGACAAAGGCTGTATTCAGTTTTTTAAAGCTGAAAGAGAAGATAAAACCTAAAACAGCGATCACTATTGTTTTCCAATCAGTAATGGATGATTTGCCCATTTCCACGCAAACAGCCAGTATTAAAGCAATTGACGCCATATTCACCGTGTCCAGAAAAACTGACATTACCTTTGAGCTTCGCAATTTTCTCACAAGCGGATTCAAAAAAGCGACAAACAGAAAAGATGGTAGAAAAATGCCAATTGTAGCTGCAATAGCTCCTCTAATTCCATTCATTTGCCAGCCTATAAAAGTTGCTGATGAAAATACAGGTCCTGGCGTAAATTGTCCAACGGCAATCGCATCAATTAATACCTGGTGAGAGAGCATTCCGGTTTTTACGAGTTCGGTATTCAGAAAAGCAAAAAGCACATAACCGCTACCGTAGAGGATTGATCCTACTTTGAGAAATATCCAAAATACTTTCCATTGGCTTGGATGAGTAGCAGGAAGGTCGCCGACCACCAGAAATGAAAGTGGCAAAATAAAATTGCTCGATGCCGATTTGGTTTTGGCGAGATGGATAAGAATGCCTATCAACCCCGCACCGAACAACAGATAAATCTCGTTCACCCCATATAGCGCTAACAAAGCACACGCGATACCGATAAATCCCAATTCAATAGTCTTTAACGCTTTTTTACCCAGTGTGATCATCAACGATACGACAACACCGATGATAGCAGGCTTGATACCATAAATAAACGGCGCAACCTGTGGCAAAGTGCCGTATTGCTGATAGGCCCATGCCAATATTCCAGTGATGAAAACAGCCGGTAGAATAAAACAGGCCCCGGCTATTAATAGCCCTCGCCACCCCGCCCGTTCCTGGCCGCAATGTATTGCCATTTCTGTAGAGTTAGGGCCGGGGATAAGATTGGTAGCACCGATCAGGTCCAAAAAATGCTCGTGGGTCATCCATTGCCGCTTGCGCACTATTTCTTCCTCCATCATAGCAATATGTACGGCAGGACCGCCAAAACCGATGAATCCGAGTTTTAGGAATACTTTAGCTACTTCTTTTAGTCTGTCAGGTTGGTTTTCCAATTGATAAGTGATCAGGTAACTAAAGTATAGAAGTTTTGTTAAATAAATATTATGATACCTTCGGTGTGAACTGAGATAGATCATAAATCCCTAAGGATTTTTCAATTTCTGCCACCTTGGCTACATTGCTTTCAAAGCCATCTTTTCCAAAATGTTTATGCTCATTATTCTCAAACTCTTCTCCAAGCGCATCGTACTCGTGCTGAGATACAATTTTCCGGAAAGCTGGGAACAGCACAGTATCTTCCCTTGCTTCATGAGGTCGGTACATATGATTAAAATTGGCGAGTACCTGTATCAATTGACGGGTCTCTGTATCTGTCCTGTTCGATGATTTAGTTAACTGAATTACCTGATCAGTTAGCTTGCGTCCGGCATTGTGCTGTTTTAATAAGGTATCAACCAGATCGGTAAGCTTACTGGCCTTTTTAAATCTTGGGAATAAATAATTCTCTTCCTGCTTTTCATGATAGTCTTCTACAAATTTCCGGATGATCATCGCAGACTTAGCTAATGCCTCGGCAGGAAATTTCTGGTTCATTTCCATCTTGTGACGGCAATCATCATAAATTAACAGGATACGGTTTAGCAGACCGTGTTCCTGCATCAGGTCTTCAGGCGGAGAAACTTTTTTGTCTTCTTCATCGTCTTTAAAAGCGCTTATTAAAGGCAGCCCAAATGCGGAAGCGGCTGTGAATTTTATGGTATTTCCGATAAAATCGCGGCGGGTATTACTAACTTGCTGTTTCATGGTAATTATTTTCCATAAAAAACAGCTAATCACGATTTGAGTTTTCGCTCCAACTATATAATAGTAACATTACAAGCAGCAAGCTTACTGCGAAATCAGTACGATACTCATGAGCGAACGACCAAAATCCTTTGCCTGTAAGTATAGGAAATTTGGTGGTGATGGAAGCCACGATCATGATCACCAATAAAGGAATTACCGCAAAACGAATTGTTACGCCTATAATAATAAATAATGCACATACAATTTCAAATGACCCTGTAAAATATGCCCAGAATTGCGGGTGAGAGAAACCAATTTTTGCAAATCGTCCAACCCCGGTTTCGGTGGGCGTAACAAATTTCTGAATGCCTTCTGAAAGAAATATCAGCCCGACGATCAATCTCGGAATAATCAGAAATCTATTCGCTTTATCGGCAGCTAATTGCATGTGAGGCTGATTCTTACCTAAACTATTCACCAATTCTGTAGAAATACTGAACTGTTAATACTTGAATTTGAACTTCTTAAGGTCAGGTTTATATTGCCGCTCTCTTTTCAATTCGTATTGATATATTGTCTGTGCCAGGTTCTTCATAAAAGGGAGGCACACGGTTTTATATTCGTACTTATTGTCGTTATAAATCTCATCATCGTTGGATTGTACCACGGCTGATATGATAAATTCTACCTTGTTTTTAAAATCAACGATGTAGGCATTATCAATATCATAACCGTAGGAATCGCCTATTTTATTAAAGATCCTGATGTTAGGATTGATAACTGCTAAACTATCACCCCCATAAAATAGCCATTTGCAATAAGCAGGGAAATATTCCGGCGGACTGTAAGTTGGGTGCTTACTTTCGGTTGGCCACATACTCATATACTTATAAATAAACTTATATTGATCGTCTGTAAGATTAAAACGATCATTTTCAGGGTATGTCTCAGGAAACAATAATCTTCTTAGAACAGATTGCTGATCCACAAGCGGGTAAACATTGTTTTGCGAGAAATCAAAAGGCTGCATAACCAGTTTGTCATCTTTATCCAAATAGCCTTTGCCCTGGATCATATTTTCCAGATGCATCGGGTAATCTTTGGAGTCGTATAGAGCCGGTTTGCTGTAAACTAACTCACCCTTGCTGTTATAAAAGTTGACCGGATTTGTATGGCGTGTACTTTCACCCTTATCACCAATAGCTAATCTGCCGATAATGCGTGTGCCTGTCAGACCATATTTTTTTAGTTTATCATTGATCTCTTCACGTCCAACAAACTCATATAAGCGGTTATAGGCGTCGTTATCACTCACCAGCAGTATCTTCTTGATATAATTTTCGATGCTCGGCAGGCCATTTTTGGAGGATGTATCTTTGGTTACTTTGGTTTGCCCAGTAAAGGCGCTATCGGTTATCATTGTGGATTTCATGGTAAATCCGTTATCGAGCCATGCAGTCAGTTTCTTACCTGTAAGCAATTCTTGCTTGTACATTAATCCTTTAAGGACTATTTGATTCATTTTTTCCAGCGCGAAAATGGCGGTAGGTAATTTGACTGTACTGGCAGGGTAGAAGTATCTATTCGGATTCAATCGGTAGCTAAATGATTTAAAATGAGGCACATTATGCTCATCACGATCTATTTGAGTGTACAAAACCTGTACCTCGTTATGAGTTGGGTGATGCAGGATATGGTCAAATAATTCAGGATGTGATTCGATCAGGTTTTTCAGGAAAACAGTATCAGGCTGCAGGGCCATGGCAGATAAACTTAGGATGAATAAGAGGCAGGTAAGGTGGAATTTCATGTGTTAAATATAGAGAATAGTTGAATAGGTAAGTGGTTGAATTGTTGTATTGGGTTAGCTATTTCAATATAACCAACCACTTAATTATTCAACTACTCACACAATCAACCAAAATTTTAAAATCCCAATTCCATCCACTACATTTGCAGCGCTTTAGGTTTTCCTGAGAGTATCAGGAGATTAAAAGGGAATCGGGTGTAAATCCCGGACTGTCCCGCAGCTGTAAGCTCCATAACCAAAGTTCATTCAAGGCCACTGTCCCGATTCATCGGGGCGGGAAGGCAGAACAAACGGGGAGCGAGTCAGAAGACCTGCCAGAGCACAGAATTATTCATAGCTTTCGGGGATTGAGGCTTGAATGTGAAACTCGTCACCTTAGTTTCCATTCCAACTTTTCATTTCTGTATGCTGTGGGATTAAACTCACAACAACATGAAAAAAAATTATGTTAACGTTGTTGCAGGCCTGGGGCTTGTACAACTGGCTTTGCTGAACACAGCGGCCCATGCCCAGGAGAAAAACCGGGCGCTCGACACGGTAGTAGTTACTGCTACGCGTTCACCAAAAAAATTATCTGAAACAGGCCGGGTAGTCACCATTATTTCAGCTGAACAGATTAATCGTTCGCAAGGAAAGTCATTACCTGAATTGTTAAATACCGTTCCCGGCGTTACATTTTCAGGAGCTAATAATGCTCCCGGAATTAGCTCAGCGGTTTATTTGAATGGTGCGTCAACAGGTAATACCCTTGTTTTGATTGATGGCTTCCCTGTTAATAACGCTGGGTCTATTGACGGTAGCTATGACTTGAATGCATTCCCGGTTGATCAGATCGATCACATCGAGATACTAAAGGGAAGCGGCTCAACTCTGTATGGTTCAGATGCAGTAGCAGGGGTAATCAATATTATCACCAAACACGCGAAGAAACAAGGCTTAAACAGTTCCTTGCAGCTCAGTGGTGGAAGTTATAATACTTTCAAAGAGTCAGCAGCGGTAATTGGAAAATTGAAAAATACCGGCATTGCTGTCAATTTATCAAATACTGATTCAAGAGGTTTCCCGGCGGCAACCGATACGACAGGTAAAGGCGGTTTCAGAAATGACGATTTTCATCAACGTTCGGCCAGCGTAAATCTGGAACAAAAAGTCACCGATAAATTCAGTCTGAACGGCAACCTTCAAACTTCATACAATAAAGGACATTTACCTTATAGTGCTTTTACAAATGATAAAAACTATACTTACAATAACACCTTCCTGTTTGCCGGTATTGGCGCAAAAATGCTGCTAAAAAAAGGCGATTTTAAATTTAATGTAAGCCAAAACGACGTTTGGAACAATTATAATGATCTTCCGAACGATGCCAACTTTAATACACCTTATCATGCCAAAATTAAGGGCCGTATAACAAATGCTGAAGCTATTTTTAATTATGGCTTGAATAAATATTTAGATATAACAAGCGGCGCAGATTTTAAATATAGCGGAACCGATCAGATTGGCAGCTACGATACCATTCCGCATGTGAATAACAATATAGTCAGCGCTTATACTTCATTGTTTTTTAAGTCGGACATATTCCATATGGAACTGGGAGGCAGGTATAATCATCATAGCAGGTATGGCGATAATTTTACCTATACTATAAACCCCTCGCTGCTCTTAGCCGATCAGTTTAAATTATTTGCTACAGTCGCTTCGGCATTTAAAGCGCCTACGCTTTACCAGTTATCTTCACAATACGGGAATGAAAGTCTAAAGCCGGAAACTACCACTTCATATGAAGCTGGTTTTGACTGGGAAATTATTAGCAATACATTATCATTCAACTCGCTATTTTATAAACGGGATACAAAAAGCGTGATTTATTTTAACTCCTTACCGGATCCACCGTATGGAAAATACGAAAACGGGGCATTTGAGCATGATAAAGGTTTTGAAAGCACCCTGACTTTTAAAGCAAATAATATCACAGCCTCAGCTTATGTCGCTTATGTTACCGGTTCGCAAACAGACGCACAAGGCAAAGTAACTAATGGGCTAATACGTCGTCCTAAGAACACTTATGGGTTCAATGTTAATTACCAAGTAATCAAATCTCTTTCTGTAGGGGTGAATTATAAATATACCGGTGACAGAACTGATAATTCATTTGATCCTGTCACATTTGCTCCGGAGAAAGTTACTTTAAAACATTATAACCTGATTGACGGGCACATCCTATACCAGGTTTGCAAAAGAGTACAATTATTTGGTGATCTGAATAACATACTTAATCAAAAGTACTCCGATTGGCTGGGTTACAGGACTATGGGCATTAACTTTACTGGCGGCTTAAAGTATCAGATTAATTAATTGTTTTATTTTGAACATACAAATCAGTAATTTTACCGCTCAAATACGACCATGACACTACAAAAAGTAAACACACGTAACACAGTACTCGTTTTGATGATAGTTGCGGCAGCGGCATTTCGCCTTGTGAGCTACAAATATCCTTATGTATTAAGCAATTTCAATCCTGTTGGGGCCATTGCTTTATTTGGAGGAGCTTATTTCGTTGATAAATGGAAGGCATATTTAGTGCCGTTATTAATACTTTTTGTGAGCGATATATTCCTAAACCATTTTTATAGTGGCAAGTGGGAGTTAATGGACCAAAGCTCTATTATGGTTTATGTTTTCTTCATTATAATGGTTTTTATAGGCAGCCTGATCAAAAAAGCTAATTTTTTGAATGTCTTTGCGGTGTCGTTATTGGGTGTAGTACTTCATTGGTTATTAACAGATTTGCCGATAGGCAGTCTTTATCCGCATACATGGGCAGGTTATATGGAATCACTAACTGCTGCTATACCTTTTGAAAAGAACATGCTATTTGGTGATATCGTGTTTTGTCTGATCCTTTTCGGAGGTTTTGAACTGGCCAAGAACAAATACACCGTATTGCGTAGCAAAACTGAATGGGCTGTTTAAATAAAATCAAAAGATAAAAGAAAAGCGATCGGCCAATGGCAGGTCGCTTTTTTTGTTTCAATACTTTATACAATGAAACATATAGTAGTACTAACCGGTGCAGGAATAAGCGCTGAGAGCGGTTTAAAAACCTTCAGAGATAGCGACGGTCTGTGGGAGGGTTACGATATAGAAGAAGTAGCTACGCCGCAGGCATGGCGTCGTAATCCGGCTTTAGTGCAGGAGTTTTACAATATGCGACGGAAGTCGGTATTGGAAGCGAAACCTAATCTCGCGCATTCTGCTCTTGCTGAGTTGGAGGGGAAATATAAGGTAACTGTCATTACCCAGAATATAGACGATCTGCACGAACGTGCCGGTTCAACCAATGTTCTTCATCTACATGGGATTATTACGCGTTCACAGTCGAGCTTAAACCCAAATCTGACCTATCCGATTGACGGCTGGGAACTGAAGATGGGCGAAAAGTGCGAATTAGGCTCTCAATTGCGTGCACACGTAGTTTGGTTTGGCGAAGCTGTGCCGATGATTGAGGATGCAGCCTTGGTATGTGCCAAGGCAGACCTGTTTATCCTGGTCGGCTCATCACTGGCGGTTTACCCGGCAGCAGGTTTGGTAAACTACGTACCATGGAAAGTACCGAAATATATTGTGGATCCGAATATCCCATACCTGCCTTCTGATTTTATTAAGATAGAGGAGAAGGCGACTATTGGAGTGCCAAAATTAATTAGTGAATTATTGAATGAGTGAATTAGTGATTGTTTTCAAGTTATATATCACTTGTTTTTTTAATCCTTTTAATCATATAAACCATTGCAAATAAGAATCGCCTATTCACTAACTCACTTATTCACTCACTAAAATGAATTGCATCTTCAACTGGAGCGGTGGCAAGGATAGCGCATTAGCCTTATACCACTGCCTGCAAAATCCCGAGCTCAATATTAAATATCTGGTTACCACAATTAATGATGCAGTTGATAGAATATCAATGCATGGTGTACGGGTTGAATTGCTGATCAAACAGGCCGAAAGTATCGGTATACCGCTTTACCAGGTACGTCTACCTGAAATGCCCGGAATGAAAGAATATAATGACATCATGAGGCAAACAATGGAGCATTTCAGGGCAGAAGGAATAACTCATGCCATATTCGGAGACATATTCCTGCAAGACCTGAAAGATTACCGCGATGCGCGTTTAGCCGAAGCAGGCATGACCGGCATTTATCCTTTATGGAAGCGTAATACCAGCGAACTCATCAATGAGTTTCTGGAGTTAGGTTTTGGAACTGTAGTGGCCTGCACACAGGAAAGGCTGGAACGAATCGTAGGGAAGGAGATAACCCAGGAACTGATCTTATCATTGCCGGAGGATGTAGATGTTTGTGGCGAGAATGGCGAGTTCCACACTTTCGCTTTTAAAGGGCCGATCTTCAAAAAAGAAATAACATATCAAACAGGGGAGAAAGTCTTCAAGCAATACGTTGCTCCTAAAGATACTAATGATACCTGTTTCTCATCTGCGCCCGAAAAGCCTGCCGGTTTCTGGTACTGCGATTTGTATTAAAAGAAGCCCATTTTGATCTCAAAATGGCAGGATAGATTTGTATATAATTACCAAAATATAATTTTGTTTTATATAATATATATTTTTAAATAATTAATATACAATAATTTAAACTATTTTATATGAATAAATAGTTTAACATCGCCAGGATAGTCATTTTGTCAAAACCCACCTCTTGCCCTTAAAACGAAGTTTTGATTACCAAATTATATTTTGTTGAGTGAAATTGCATTTTATAAATAATTATACTACAGATATTTATAAAATTTATCTATATCAATAGTTATATCTATAGTAGGCGTCTTTATAATCCTTGCGCATTTCTGTAAATCGGGCCGCGATTTTAGTCATGAACTCTTCATCCAGTATTTCGAACACGCTGTTCACACCGTCGGTCAAATCCATTTCGGGCACCTTATAGCTTTGTTCCAGGGTGCCTTGTTCTGCCTTCACAATAAACTTTTGATTCATGTATAATATTGACACCTTGAATTCGGGATGGGGGAGTTCTGCAATAATTCTCATAATTGTTCCAATTTAATTTGCCCTTTTAGCGGGTCTGCATTATTTAAAGTTCCTGTACAGGCGAGGGGTTTGAACCGCGCAAACAGTTCCTCGCTATACCAGCCTTCATCTCTTGTTTTTCTGATCACCTCGCTATGCTCTTTTGAGCCATATGCAAAAGCTTTTACATCATCTAGGCTATTCCAGATCGAAAATGTAGCCTGGCGATATACCGGTCGCTCACCGATACCTAACGACATAATGTATCCGGGTGATCTTCTCATCAAATCCGATACCTCATCCACGTTACTCCAGAAGTTCTTCAGCCGGTTAAATCGGACAGTTGCCCTGGTCAATACGGCTACAGGCCCGCTATAGCCCTGGATATCGGTATTTCCAAATGGTTCTTTGCCGTCCCATTTGCCATGGCTTTGTAATGGCTCACACAATATAGTCCATTTTTCACAGCTGTACCTGTTCCACCATCTGGTTACGAACGAGTCATTATAAAAACGGTCAAAAGCTTCCCGGTCATCCCACACAGCAAGCAATCCCCATTGCTGCCAGTCGGGGTTTAGACTAAATGTGCCACTCTTCCCACTGCCGAGTAACTGCCAAAAGGTGCAGCCCTTTTGTCGTTTCATATGTTCGCGGTGCATAGCCATGGCCGCGAGGGCAAAGGGGATAAACCTTTTGCGGTATCGAACCATGGTAAGACTGACGATCATCTGGCGAAATAAAAGATTAAATATGAGATTTAGGTTATTTAATTTCAAGGCAGCTTAACTACATTTGTTTTATGGCCGAAGATTTAACCATCATACAATCAACAGATAAGCAGGAGCAGTATCAATCACTCATTCCACAGATAGAAGCTTTGCTGGAAGGAGAGAGCGATCTAGTTGCTAACCAAGCAAATGCAATTGCAGCGTTAAAAGAACAGTTTAAGTGGTTTTGGGTTGGCTTTTACGCAGTAAAAAATGGAGAATTGGTCTTAGGCCCCTTCCAGGGACCGGTAGCATGCACCCGTATTGCCAAAGGTAAAGGCGTGTGCGGCACGGCGTGGGAACAGGGTAAAACTTTGGTAGTACCAGATGTAGATGCGTTCCCGGGGCATATCGCTTGCAGCTCGCTTTCGAAATCGGAGATTGTTGTTCCAATCTATCAAAACAATGAGGTTGTAGCCGTTCTGGATGTAGATAGCGAAGAATTGGATCAATTTGATCAGACCGATGCCCAATACCTGGAGCAGGTCGTAAAATTGCTGCGGTTTTAATGGGCAAGATATTCCTGATCCCCGGTTTGGGCGCAGATGCGCGGATATTCCAATACATCGATTTACAGGGTCATGAGGCAATCCCAATCAGTTGGGTAGAACCTGAAAAGCAGGATACTTTATCTACTTATGCACAAAAACTGATCGATCATTATCAAATAACTTCAGGATCAATTGTTATAGGCAATTCCTTAGGCGGTATGTTGACGATGGAAATAGCGAAAAGGGTGAAGCTGGATAAAGCTATTCTCATCTCATCTATCAAAACAAAAAGTGAAGCCCCTAAATCGCACATATGGTACAGGTATCTTCCGATTTATAGATTGATTCCAGCCTCACTGCTTCCTCATACCGGCATTATAGTAAGAACAGTGATGGGTAAGATGTCAAAACATCACCAGGAGTTGTTTGTGAGCATGTTAAAAGGCACATCACCCAAATTTATCAAATGGGCCCTTGGTGCTATTTTGCATTGGGATAATCAAACCATACCGCCTAACGTTTATCATATAACAGGTGACAAGGACAAGATATTCCCATATCAAAGGATCAAGAATGCGACTATCATTAAAGGTGGTACGCATATCATGATCTATACAAAAGCTAAAGAAATCAATAACTGGCTAAACGGCATTATCAATTGAAACTACCTCATTCTTTTTATCTCGATTCTGATGTTGTATCACTCAGCAAACAGCTATTAGGCAAGTATTTATTTACTTCAATTGATGGTTTATTTACTGGTGGATATATTGTTGAAACAGAAGCTTATAATGGAATTGTTGATAAGGCTTCACACGCCTTTGGAAACCGCCGCACCAAGAGAACCGAAACCATGTACCAGGAGGGTGGTATAGCATATGTTTATCTATGCTATGGAATTCATGAAATGCTGAATGTCGTTGTTTCTGCTCAAGGTGAACCACGGGCTATTTTGATCAGGGCGATTGAGCCTACTGCCGGCATCGACATTATGCTGAGCAGAAAGGGCATGAATACCCTAAAGCCTAATATCACCGCAGGCCCCGGTTCTGTTGCCAAAGCGATGGGTATCGACCGTAAGTTAAATGGCATTAGCCTGCAAAGCGATCAGCTTTGGATAGCGGACAGGGGATTGGCTTTTAAGGACGATCAGATAGCAGCCGTTGCCCGTATTGGAGTTGCTTATGCACAAGAGGATGCTTTATTGCCCTATCGCTTTTATGTAAAGGGTAATAAGTATGTAAGTAAACCCAACAAATAATTGTAAAGATGCGATGCATTGCGTCTGTTTGGTATTTCGTAATATTGATTGATGATTTATCACAATACTTTAGAGTTTGCTGAAAGCCTTGATGCGCAGGATGAACTGCGGCATTTTCGCCATGAATTCCTGATACCGCAACATAACGGAGAAGATGCAATCTATTTATGCGGAAATTCGTTGGGCCTTCAGCCTAAATCGACAGAAAAGTATTTGGGGACTCAACTAAATGCCTGGAAAGACCTTGCGGTAGAAGGATGGTTTCAGGGAGATGATCCATGGCTGCAATTTCACCATCAGCTTAAACAACCTTTAGCTAACCTGACCGGCGCCAAACCAGACGAAGTTACGGTGATGAATTCACTTACGGTAAATCTTCACTTGTTACTTGTAAGTTTCTATCAACCAACTAATAAAAGATATAAAGTATTGATGGAAGGCGGTGCATTTCCGTCTGATCAATATGCTATTGAAAGCCAGGTAAATTATCATGGTTATCAGGCGGAAGATGCCATTGTCGAGGTCTTTCCACGCGAAGGAGAACATACTTTACGAACCGAAGACATCATTTCAGTCATTGAACAAAATGCTGATGAGCTTACTTTAGTATTATTTGCGGGGGTAAATTATTATACTGGTCAGGTGTTCGATATGGAAGCCATAGCTAATGCAGGTCATAAAGCAGGCGCTTATGTTGGCTTTGACCTTGCTCATGCTGTTGGGAATGTTCCTTTGGAGTTGCACAATTGGGATGCTGATTTTGCTTGCTGGTGCTCTTACAAGTATATGAATTCCGGTCCGGGAGGGATAAGCGGGGTATTTGTTCATGAGAAACACTTTAATAACCCCGATTTGAAACGATTTGCGGGCTGGTGGGGGTATAGGCCTGATAAACGCTTTCTGATGGCTCCGGGCTTTAAAGCGGCTCATGGAGCGGAGGGGTGGCAAGTAAGTACAAGTCCGATATTGCTAATGGCGGCTCATAAAGCTGCATTAGACATTTTTGAAAAAGCAGGAGGGCTGATGGAGCTTCGTCAAAAAAGCGTATTGTTGACTGGCTATCTTGAATACCTGATTCATGAGATCAATCATAAATACGGCGAGGAATTATTTACTATCATCACGCCATCTGATCCAAATATTCGCGGCTGCCAGTTGTCTGTCATCTGCAAAAGAAACGGCAAAGCCACCTTCAATTATCTTGCAAAAAATGGCGTAATCGGCGATTGGCGTGAACCGGATGTGATCCGCCTGAGCCCGGTGCCGCTTTATAACTCATTTAAAGACGTCTACAAGGCTGCAAGTTATTTGGACATGTCTTTGGTCGTTTCGGAATAAAACTTATGCTGAAGGTAGCTTACGATCCTATATACGCCTATCCTTTACCACCGGGCCATCGGTTTCCGATGCTGAAGTATGAGTTGATTCCGGAGCAACTGATCCACGAAGGGACAATCACGAAAGAAAATCTATTTTCCCCCGGCTCTTTAGAAGAAGAAATAATCCTTTGGACACATGACGCCGATTACTGGCGTCAGCTTCGCGATTTGACCTTGCCTCCAAAGGAACAACGCCGCACAGGCTTTCCGCTTTCTGCCCGTTTGGTAGAGCGAGAAACACGGATAGCGAAGGGAACAATTGATGGTTGCCATTATGCTTTTGATTACGGCATTGCTTTCAATGTAGCAGGTGGCACCCATCATGCAGGAACAAATTGGGGTGAAGGCTTTTGCCTACTGAACGATCAGGCTATAGCAGCTAACTATTTACTAAATAATAAATTAGCCTCCTCTATCTTAATAATTGATTTAGATGTGCACCAGGGTAACGGAACGGCCCAGATATTCGGAAATGAGTCGGGAGTGTTTACTTTTTCGATCCATGGGGCCAATAATTTTCCGTACCGAAAAGAAAGATCGGATCTGGATATTCCTTTAGCAGATGGAACAAGCGATAAAGAGTACTTAGACGTACTGAAAGATACTTTGCCCAAACTGATCGATCAGCAAAAACCGGGCTTCATATTTTACTTATCCGGAGTCGATATTTTGGCGACAGACAAATTAGGAAAGCTTGCCCTGAGCAAAGAGGCCTGTAGAGAACGTGACCGTTTTGTTTTGGAAACATGCCGCAAACATCATATACCAGTGCAGGTGAGTATGGGAGGCGGTTATTCAACAGATATTAGAGACATAGTGGACGCACATTGTAATACCTACCGCCTTGCACACGATCTGTATTTTTAATCCTGTGCGATAACAATCGGGACATCATACTCATGTTTCTTGCTGATCACCTGGAAACGGATAAACAGCAAGATGGATGATGTCAGCAAACCTATCACCAAGCCATACCAGACGCCGGATACGCCCATATGGAATTTTATTCCCAACAAATAACCCACAGGTAAACCTAGTAACCAATACGCAATAAAAGTGATAAAAGTCGGTACGTTCACATCACCCATACCGCGCAATACACCAAGTCCTACAACCTGCGTTCCATCAAATAATTGAAAGAATGCTGCAATAATAAGTAACTGTGCTGCAATAGTTATAACACTTTTATCTGAAGTATAAATCCAAGGTAATAAATGGTTGCCAAAAGTGAAAACTAAGGCTGCTATCGCCATGTATACAATGGCAATATGATAATTGGATATCGCAGACAACCTCAATTCCTGATGTTTTTTGGCCCCGAAGAAATTACCTGATTTAATCGCAGCAGCGGCAGAAATACCACTTGCTCCCATGTATGTTAAAGAAGCCATGCTCATTGCAACCAAATGGGCCGCCTGTGCAATTGGGCTTATTGTTCCGATCATAATCGAAGCACCACTAAATGCACTCACCTCAAAAATGTATTGCATGGCAACCGGTGCGCCAATCTTTAATATCTTACTGCTGCGTAACCGGTCAATATTTTTAAGAGCAAAACCGACCAGGTATTTCCGAAAATGCCGGGATCTGAATACGTAAATCCCCATCACAGTAGCCATTGTACAACGATCGATCAGGGTACTGTAACCAACACCTCGAATTCCCATTGGCCTTATTCCGAACATGCCTTTCACAAAAATGATCCCCAGGCAAACGTTGAGTATATTACCCCAGATGGAGATCAGCATAGCCTGTTTCGTGAATCCCAGGCCTTCGGCAAATTGTTTAAATGTATTGAATATCAAAAGGGGGACAAGTGATATGCCCAATAAAAACAAATAGGGTTTGGCTTGTTCAACTACCGCCGGCGTCTGGTCAAGGTGCCCGATCAGGTGCATGGTGCCAAAGCTGATCGAAGCAAAAAGTAAAATACCCGCGATAGTATTAATGAGTAAACTATTGGATAACAATTGCCCGCATTCGCTGAACTCATTCCGCCCGTTATGTTGTGCTATTAATGGCGTTATTCCATAGGATATCCCTATGCCAATTACCATGGCAATACCAAAAATACTAGTCACCAGTGATACGGCTGCAAGAGGGATAGTTCCCGCAAAATGGCCTACAATGATACTATCTGCCATTTGAACCAGTGGGTGACCAAGCTGTGATATCATCACAGGAACAGCTAAACGGAGGCTACCCTTGTAATAGGGTTTATATTTTTGGTAAAGGTTTTCCATTGCAATTGGTTGCGGGATTGCTAATGTAGCAAATTATACGTTGCTTAGGCGGCTGTATAATATTCTTCTTTCTCAGTAGTATGTATTCGTAATACTCCTGAAAGAACCATATTCACCAATATGCGCTGCGCATTGCGCCGGGTCAATTTTAGCAAGTTGCAGTATTCTTTTACGTTGATGCGCTCCTCTTTATCCAAGTATTCCAATAAGGCTTTTTCATTGGACGAATATTCAATCAAAACACCATTATCATCTGCCGAACGTTTTAAAACATCAACCACAATTTTACTGGCCAGAACGCTCTTATCCTTTACACGAACATACACCCACCATTTTCCGTCTTCTGCAAGGGCATAGTGCGGCTTACTATCACTTTCCTTTATCTCAACCACCAATACCAGCTTGTCATCCACATAAACCTCTTCAAAAATAGGTTCCAGGATTGGTCTTGCAAAAAGTTGGGCCGCTCTGGTGATCATATAACGCTCTTCGTCTTCAGATTTTACGCCCTTTATGGTACCATCATCAGCAACGCCGATCAGTAATCGCCCACCTTTGTTGTTGGCAAACGATACCATGGTACGCGCAATTTTCTCGCAACTGGTTATGGTCTTTTTAAAATCAAGTGTTACGCCTTCACCTTCAAAAATCAGTTTTTTGATATTCATTGTTCTTCTCCTTGATTTGGTTTTTGGTAAGGTGCATAAATCTCCATCCATCGGCTGGGATTACTGAGCTCCGTAAAGCCGAACTGCTGATACAGCCCATGTGCATCCAGTGTCGCAAGCGACCAACGTCTTAGGCCCTGAAACTCCGGATACTGTTTAATAGTTTGCATCAACCATTTCGATAGCCCCAAACGCCTATATTCCGGAAGAATAAATACGTCGCAAAGGTACGCAAATGTGGCCATATCTGTTACTACGCGGGTAAATCCGGCTTGTTTGCCACTATGATAAACTCCGAAGCAAATAGAGTTATCGATGGCTCTTTTCATCCGTTCACGCGGTATGCCTTTTGCCCAATATGAGTCATCATTAAGATAGTTATAAACGGTCTCAAAGTCGATCAGGCTTTTATCCGTCGAAATGATAAATCCTCTTTGAGCAAATATTTCATCGTTCATTATAGTTTTCATCAGATAGCAACGGTATTATGAGTTTCGGTCAAACTCAGGTTACGGATATAGATTTCGCTGGAAATAGTCACACACAACTCACCCTCTTTATTAAACATTTCAATAGGATAGGCCTTCACATGTTTACCATTGGTATTCAATATTTCTTCAATCTCGGCAATATCTTCTTCTGATATTTTTATATCGAAAAACATGTCGGTCCGTCCGGGCTTTAGATAGTTGATCTCAGCTGATTTTAGCCACACACGTACCTGGTAACCCTTATGCGTTAATATTTGATGAAAGAGGAGGGGGTAGAAAGGATCTGCTGCCGCGAAAATAGTCCCCCCAAATATGGAATGATTATAATTATTGTTGATCAGGCTCTTGTTTACTTTTACCCTTACTCCCCGAAATCCTTTTGTAAACCTGATCACCCAAATGCGCTGAAAGAGGAGAGGGGGATAAAAACGAAGCGCCCACTTCAAAACATTTTCAGATACCAGCATGATGGCTAAATATCCGAAAATTCTGTTTAAACGATGTATTTGGACTGTAAAAAGAAATCAACATTACCCAAGTTATCACCACACCAATTTATACCCAATACCGCGAATGTTGATAATTTGTACATTCGGATCGACCTCCAGGCGTTTGCGCAATTTGGTGATGTAAACATCCAGGCTGCGGGCATTAAAAAAGCTGTCGTCGCCCCAGATAGTTTTAAGCAGAGACTTCCTCGAAATAATGTCCTGTTCCTGCTGGCACAAAAGTTTTAAAATATCACTTTCCCGCGATGACAGCTGCCAGAGTTCGATACCCTGTTGTATGGTATTTTTATGCGGATTGAAAAGAATATTGCCTATAGAAAAGCTCTCATCTTTTTTCACCTTGTTCTTTTGCAGCAGCCGGTTATCGCTCAACAATACTCTTATTCGTACTACAAGCTCTTCAACACTGAATGGCTTTTTCAGATAATCGTTAGCACCGGATTCAAACCCGGCCACAACATCTTTGGGTTGCGACCGGGCCGTTATGAAAAGGATAGGTGTGGCCTTATCGTTAAGCCGGATATTTTTAGCTACCTCGAAACCATCCATTTTGGGCATCATTACATCTAATGCCAGGATATCCGGTTTGTGTTCTAAGTACTTCTGAAGGGCCTGTTCGCCGTTTGAGCATAGTATTACCTCGAAGTTTTCATGCTCCAGGCTCTCGCGTACAATATGCGCAAGCGCCATTTCATCTTCAGCTAAAAGTATCCGTGTTTTATTCATTGATTATAAGGGATAGATATAATAAACTCGCTGCCGGCACTAGCTTCACTTTGGGCCATAACGCTCCCTCCATGCGCCTCAATCACGTATTTCACATAGCTCAGCCCAAGTCCTGTCCCTTTTACTTCGTGCACATTCCCTGTGGGTACGCGATGAAATTTATTGAACACCTGGCTTATGTGAGCCGCGGGTATACCAATGCCATTATCTTTCACCGAAAATAAAGCATTGCCGCCAACTTTATAGCATGTAATGATGATTAAAACCTGCTCATTTGAATATTTTATGGCATTATCTACCAGGTTTACCAAAACATTCCTGAAATGCAGTTTATCAGCATTGATTGTTTTTATATCGCTCTTGTTCTCATAATAAATGGTTACAGGCTTATTTGCCTTTAACTTTTCAACTTCTACCACATCATTTACCAGTTCATCTATATCTATACTTTCCTTGACCAATTTTACTTCATCATTACCGAATGCGGCCACATTCAAAACCCGGCTTACAATATCATTTAATCGTGTCAACTCATTCCTTGAGGTTTGCAAGTAACGCTGGGTTTTATCCGGATCATTCAATGCATTGTATTTTTGTAAACCTTCAATGGCGACCGTCATAGTAGCTATCGGGGTTTTCAATTCGTGAGTCATGTTGTTGATGAAGTCATCTTTTAGTTCACTCAGTTTCTTTTGCTGCATAATGGTTTTGAAGATATACCAGAAACAAAATACAGTCAACACCACAAGAAGTACCGACATTAACAATGTGAGCAGCATTTCCTTCAATATCGCTTTTTGCGGATTTTTAATTACCGCCCTCACAAAAAATTCAGGGCCAACAATACTCATAAACATTCTGAAACCGTGATATTTATAATGATACTCCGTAGTCTCGCTATAGTGCGAGTTTAGCTTTGCCGGTGCAGTTGCCGAAGTTGAAATTTTTAGATAAAATGGCGCACTGATATGCAGTTTATTTAATTCAATCTTCAAATAGTTATTGATTTTAATGCTATCAGACTCACGAAAATCTTTTCTAAGGGCGTAAACAGTATTATTTAATGCCGGATCGAACTTCATGATACGATCTTCAGGTATATCCATTTCGGTTTTGTCGCGACTGATTGTAGAGCCAAGTATACCGTGCGAACTGATATCATAAATACTGAATCCCTGCAGGATATTGTGCATTAAGATAGGACTCTCAAAGGCAGCTTCGGCAATTAGTTCTCTTAAACCTGCTTTGTGACCTATCCTCTTTTTGTAAGAATTTAATTGGGAAAATGGGATAAGGCTGTTGTCTTTCACGCGCCAATACAAGTTTGAAATGGAATCAATAACTAAGTATTTTAGGTTGTGATCACTTCTTTCGGTTAAAGTATCGATTTTTAAACGAGTTTCAGGAGGGGAGAGGCGCCGTGCGATCACGTTGCGCAGTGAATCCAGGTAATCTTTTTTGCAATCGTTTATGGCGCGCTGCAAAGCTACATCAATGTTGCTGTCAAATTTTTCCTTATTTACCGCATAAGCATTTAAAGCCCAATACACCTGGAAAGCAATAATGCCGAGCAGTGATAAAGTGATCAGTAAAAATATAATTTGGAGCTTTCTGCGCATCGGTCGGTTTGAATAATACTCTAATGTATAACGAGCTATTCAAACACGATGAATCTGTTAACATACGTTAACATAAAGAAAGGAGGAGAAAGATTATAAACCATGTCATTTCGACGAGCTGGGTGGAAAAAGTGTGGCGCGAAGAGAAATCTTATACAACTTGCATTGTCCGCTTTGCATGGAGTATAAGATTTCTCTTCACCCGATCACACACTGTCCTTGCTGCTCATCGAAATGACATGGTTTATGTTTTTAGCTTAAAGTATCCCTTTAACCACGCCACCGTCCGCTCTCAATGCAGCACCATTCGTAGCTGAAGATAAAGGACTTGCAACATAAGCTACCATGTTTGCCACTTCATCCGGACTGGTAAAACGTTGCAATAAGGATGTTGGCCGCATGTATTGAAAAAACTCTTTTTCGATATCCTGGATGCTTTTATTTTGATCTTTGGCCAGTTTTTCAATGAAATCGCCGGCACCTTCTGAAAAAGTTGGACCGGGTAAAACGGTATTAACCGTAACGCCTGTGCCTTTAGTTAATTCAGCCAGTCCACGGGAAACGGCGATTTGGGCCGTTTTCGTCATACCATAATGGATCATTTCATCAGGTATTTGTATAGCGGATTCGCTGGAAATAAAAATTATCCGGCCCCAATTTTTGGCGATCATTTTATCGAAATAAGCACGGGCAAGGCGTACGCCGCTCAATACATTTACCTCAAAAAATTTGATCCAATCAGCATCCGGGATATCCCTGAATGGTTTTGGCTCGAATATGCCGACGTTGTTTACCAGGATATCAACTTCGGGTAATTGACTAATTAGATTGTCGACGTCTTTACTATTTGAGAAATCAGCAATTAAACCGTGAATATTGGGGTTGCCGGTTTCTTCTTTTAATTTCTTTATAGCAGCTTCAACACGCTTACTGGTGCGGCCGTTTACATAAACCTGTGCATTTTCTTTTGCTAATTGCTTAGCTATAGCATAACCGATGCCGGCGGTTGAACCGGTAACCAGCGCTTTTTTGTTTTTCAATTGCAGATCCATAAGTGTTTTTTCGTTTTGGTAAATGCGACTTTAAGGGCTAATGTTATTGATATGATGTTTAAAATAAAAGATGGACTGGATGTGACAAAGTACTTATATTTTTCATATGAAAAATCAATCAAAGCCAAATGTTAATACACTTTTAGAAGAACCTAATGTTTTAATTTCTCTTTTAAAATCTTGATTACTTCTGAATGTTTAGCAACAATGCCTATATGGTGAACATCCAAGCCAGCTGATAGAATGCCTGCGAAGACAACTTTGGAAACTGTTGAATTGCCGCTTTTTTTTAGTCGAAAAAAAACAGGTGATCCAGAAAAGCCGTAGGAAGCCTCTGGATAAAGAGCGAAATTTAACGAATCTAGATTATCAGGACGGCCGGGAATGTCTTTCCATGCATCTGTTAACTTCCCTCTATAGAGACGCTCTGAATCTTCTCGCAGTACACTACTTGGGTCTTTTCCCGGAACTAGCAAATCATTAGAATTTTCAAAGTTCTTAGGATTTGGATAACCCCACGTGAATGCATCCAGTATCAAATTATTTTTAAAATTATTCTCTATAAAGTCATCTATTGTATTAAGAGCTATTGCACTTGATAAGTTCTTGCACTCCACAATTTCGACATCAGGTTTTTTGAAGGACATCATGGGATCATCATATTTATCCAATCCCCGGTCGTTGAAGGTAAACTCAATAAAATCCAATTTCTTTGTCTCTCTATGATACACACGTATATAATAGTGAATAGCAGCCGGATCAACATTTGGCAAGTCAGGAATAGCATCGTAGGAACTCCGCAGAACATGGGCTGCTGTAACTAAGAATATTCTATTATTACTTTTTATAAAAGCACACGTTCCCCAAATCCATCTATGCTTAACCGTCGGATTAGCTCGAGCTTCTTCCCATGGACAATCAATTTTCAATATCAAATAGGAATATTTACGAAAAGATTCTTCATCAACTTGGCCCAATGCTCTGGAGCTAATGAAAACTAAAAATAAAATTTTTACTGTTCTTAAATTAAACACGATAAGATTTGTAAGTGTATACTAAAATAATGGAAATCTATTATATAATCAAAACAGCATACGTATATAAAGCTCAGAATTATTTACGAAACATTTTTCACATAATTAATATTATGTTAAGTAATGTCTAGATTTAAAAGAGCCTTCGTTTGCAGGCTCTTTTAAAATATCTTCCCTATCGATTACTTGCCGGCAGGCAAAGCATCAATTTTCTTTTGGATATCATTGGCGTTGTTAGTATCCTTAACGCCCAGGTAATAAGATTTCAAGTTTGTCAGCGCGTCTCTTGAATCTGGTTTCAATTCAACGGCCTTCAACAAATATGGTTTAGCCTGGTTAAATTGATCGGTTGCTTTCTTCATGGCTGCATCGTATGACTTTTGATCGTTCAGAAATTGAGCTGCATTATACTGATCAATAGCCGGCGCCATAGTTACATAACCTAAATTCAACACAGCTTCAAAATAGTTAGGATCCATATCCACTGCCTTTTTATAAGCTTCTGCTGCTTTTGTAAAGTTTGCTGCACGGTCTGCCTGTATCTTTGCTATCTGTGGATTCGGTGTAAATTTCGCTCCCGCTTTTAATTTAGCCTGAGCAGCTTTATCAGCTTTTTGCAACTTGGTAACTTCCTTTTGCTGGCCTTCAGCTATTTGTGAATACGTCAAACCTGCATAATAGTACAATTTCTTATTGTTAGGATCAGCTTTAATTGCAGCTTCAATTTTTGCAACTAAATCACCTTGCTGTCCGGCCAAAAGACTCGTTTCGATTTCCGCTTTACGCAGATCGGCATTATTTGGATATTTGGATGATGCCTCGCTTGCAATCTTCACTGCATTAGCGGTATCCTTATTTAACATGTAAAGAATCGGCATATCCATGTATATCTTTTCTTTGTCCTTATAATCTGTAGCCAATAACTTTTTGTAGCTGTCTATTGCATTAGGATAATTTTTCGCATTCGCTGCCGATACCCCAGCATAAAGCATTGCAGTGGTGTCGCCTGGTAATACTTTTTGTTCAGCTACAAACGCATTATAGGCTTCATCATAATTTTTAGCCTGATAAGCTTTTACACCTTTATCTAGCTGTATTTGAGCCAGTTCACGGCTTGCGTGGTCAATCAGGCCTTTAAATTCGCCTTTAGTATCAGTTTCTTTAGCCTTAGCAATTGCTTCTTCTGAAGTTGATGTTTCAGTTGCTGCAGCAGACGCATCAGCTTCATGGGCCGCCAATGATGCATAAATTGCTGCTTTTAAAGCATACGTTTGTGGCAATGTAGCTGTTTTAGTATTTGCCGCTGCCTTATCAATTGCTGTTTTTGCATCCATCAGCGATGGCTTTGCAAGGGCAAAGTTTGCTCTTGATAGCGGGTCGTATTTTTCATACGCAGACTGGGCATTATTCAACTCCCCTTTTTGAGCAAATGCACTTATGGTGATCACCCCTAAAAGGCCTGTCAATAAAAATTTGATTTTCATGTGTTATTGATTGGTTACTAATTTAAGTTTTTCGCTTACCTTATCTAATTGGTCCTGGTTGCCGGTTTTTTCATATACCATTTGCAGCAATTGCAGGCTTTTAACATCATTGGGGTTTATTTCGGATGCCTTCTCAAGCCACTGCCCTGCCCTGGAAATATCTTTCACACTATCGTTATTGTGTTTCAGAACTCCCATCTTAAAGTACAGAACACCAAGACTATACACCGGTTCATATAAAGAACTGTTCAATTCAATGGCATGTAAATATAGTGATTCTGCTTTATCAAATTTATTTAAATGATCATAACAATTGGCACTGACGTAAACCACCTCTTCATTATTCGGATTTTCATCCAATAATTTGGTCAATAAAGGCTCTAAAGCATGATAATCCCGCTTGTTATTGTAAATATTGGCCTCGTCAAGTAATAAGAATTTATCATCAGGGACATGCTTTCTCCCCTTTTGCAGTATCTGTAAAGCCTTAGAAGTGTCCCCTATCGCTTTAAAGGTGTTTGACGCGGCTTCAATATATTCCGCTTTTGTGCTGTCGGTTTTCAGCAGATCGGTATAATATTTACCGGCATCCAACAAATTCCCCAACCTGTTATTGGCATAAGCGATATAAGCATTCAAATTTTTGTAGTCGGGTGCATATTTCTTTGCTTTTTGAAATGTTGCGATGGCATTATTGAAATCAGACATGCGCATGTACCCAAAGCCCTGTCGCAGATAAACATTGGCTATGCAATTCTTGCAATAATCAAGCTCAGGCTGATATTTATAACTTTTTTTGTTGGCCAGCAGTTTGTCAAGATGACGACGTGTCTGATCAAAGAAATTGGCAGGCTGTTTGGTTTTATTGGTCGAATCGATATAAACGATGCTCGAATAAACCACCGCCTTATACATATTTTTCTGTAGGTCGATTGAGTCAGAATGCGTTTTGATCAAACTGTCAACCGATTTTTTGGCGCTGGTTAAGTATTTAAGGTCCTTTTTCTGCTTATAAAAAGCCAGATTATTGACCACGCTTTTAAATACTTCTGTTTGTCCAAAAGCTATTGAAGCAGAAAATAATGATATAAAAAGCAATAATATTACCTTGCGGCCAACCATACTTTATTCAGTTTCTTCGCTAGTTGAAGATTCAGTATCAGTATCCGGATTTTCAGTTCCTTCAACGTTATCCTGAGTTTCCTCGTCTTCGTCATGCTCGATCTTTGCTACTGAAGCAATCTCATCATCCCCCTTCAGGGTGATCAGCCTCACTCCTTGCGTAGCACGCCCCATAGTTCTTAATTCGCTTATAGCGATACGGATAATGATACCTGATTTATTAATAATCATCAGATCTTCCTTATCTGTAACACCTTTTATGGCAACAAGTTTTCCTGTTTTATCAGTAATATTAAGCGTTTTCACACCTTTACCACCACGGTTGGTCACACGATAATCGTCAATGTCAGTACGTTTGCCATAACCTTTTTCAGAAACTACCAATACCGTAGTTTCAGGGTTATCGATGCTGATCATACCTACAACTTCATCGTTTTCATCCTCCAGGCTGATACCACGAACACCGGTTGCAGTGCGGCCCATCGGGCGGACGGTAGCCTCATTAAAGCGAATTGCACGGCCTGATTTCAACGCCATAACAATTTCACTGCTTCCGCTGGTCAGGTTAGCTTCTAATAACATATCGCCTTCATTGATGTTGATGGCGTTGATACCATTAGCACGCGGACGTGAATAAGCCTCAAGCGAAGTTTTCTTGATGGTACCTTTACGGGTACACATAATAATGAAGTTATTCTCCAAATATTCCTGGTCCTTCAGGCTTGTAAGCTTGATAAAGGCCTTAATATTCTCTTCTTTAGGAATATTAATGATGTTCTGAATAGCACGGCCTTTCGAGGTACGTGTGCCTTCAGGGATTTCAAATACCCTTAGCCAGAAACAACGACCGGCTTCAGTGAAGAACAACATATAGTTGTGGTTCGAAGCCACTAACAGGTGCTCGATAAAGTCTTCATCGCGGCTGTTGCTGCCGATAGCGCCTTTACCACCTCTACCTTGTCTGCGATATTCGGTAAGCGGGGTCCGCTTGATATATCCTTCGTGAGAAATGGTGATCACCACGTCTTCATCCTCGATAAAGTCTTCGGTCATCATTTCGGCAGATGAATGCACAATTTCAGTTTTGCGCTCATCACCGTATTTCTCTCTTATCTCATTAAGCTCATCTTTAATGATCTGGATACGCAAACCTTCGTCGGCCAAAACAGATTTTAAATATTCTATTTGCTTCATCAGTTCAGCGTATTCAGCTTTGATCTTGTCACGTTCCAGTCCGGTTAACCTTCTCAGGGTCATATCCAGAATGGCACGTGCCTGTATCTCGCTCAGGCCGAATTTGGTCATTAACCCATCGCGGGCTGATTCCGGCGTATCCGAAGCACGGATCAAGGCAATAACCTCATCCAGATGGTCTAACGCGATCAATAAACCTTCGAGGATATGCGCGCGTTTTTCAGCCTCAGCAAGCTCAAATTTGGTACGGCGAACGATCACATCCAACCTGTGATCCACAAAGTGATGGATCAGATCTTTCAGGTTGAGCATCATCGGGCGGCCATGCACCAACGCGATATTGTTTACGCTGAATGATGTTTGCAGCGAAGTATATTTATACAGGTTATTCAGTACTATAGCTGCATTGGTATCTCTCCTGATCTCGTAAACGATACGGATACCTTCGCGGTTAGATTCATCGCGGATAGCGGTGATACCATCAATCTTTTTATCGTTGATCAGATCTGCAGTACGTTCGATCATGATCGATTTATTTACCTGGTAAGGTATTTCGGTTACGACAATACGCTCACGGTCGTTATTATAAGTTTCAATCTCAGCGCGGGCCCTTAAAACTACACGTCCGCGACCAGTTTCAAATGCATCGCGTACACCTTCATAACCATAAATGATACCACCTGTCGGAAAATCCGGGCCTTTGATGTGTTTCATCAGGTCAGCGACCTCAATCTGGCGGTCATCCATAAAGGCCATAGTAGCGTCGATCACTTCCGTTAAATTATGCGGAGCCATGTTTGTGGCCATACCTACTGCGATACCAGATGCGCCGTTAACCAGCAGGTTAGGGAATTTTGATGGTAATACCGTAGGCTCTTCAAGCGAGTCGTCAAAGTTGAGTTGGAAGTCGATAGTATCCTTGTTGATATCGGCCAGCATCTCTTCAGCAATCTTTTGCAGCCTTGCTTCAGTGTAACGCATTGCCGCAGGGTTATCACCGTCTATCGATCCGTAGTTACCTTGCCCTTCTACCAACGGGTATCGTAAGCTCCACTCCTGGGCCATACGCACCATGGTGTCATATACCGACGAGTCGCCGTGCGGGTGGTACTTACCCATCACCTCACCGACGATACGTGCAGATTTTTTATAAGGTTTGTTGTTGCTGAGCCCTAAGTCAAGCATGCCAAAAAGCACGCGCCTGTGAACGGGTTTTAAACCGTCGCGGACATCGGGTAATGCCCTGGATACGATAACCGACATTGAATAATCAATGTAGGCAGATCGCATTTCTTCATCAATATTTATTGGAATAATTCTGTCTTCTCCCGGATTGTTTCCGTTTCCTGTTTCGTCAGCCATTTTCTTTTATGTAGAATCTTCTGGTTTTAGTTGCGGGTTTAAACTTGCTTTTTTACCGACCTGCGAAGTTAAAAAAATACTTCGTTTTGAGGCAGGTTTTTTATACACATTCGCCTTGAAATGTGAGTAAACCAGGTAACAAAGCGAATATAAATAATGTGTTAAGAAGCCTGATTATTTCATGCGTTTCCAATACTCCTCGATTACCATTCCGCTCGGCAAAGTGGCCTTCAGTGTAAGTGTATCATTACGAATGGTATAGAGATATGGGATAGGGATATTTAATACTTTTGTCGGTGGTCCGCTGAAGGTTTGCGTTTCTATGCAGGTGTCGCCGTGAAGTACATAATCACCGGCTTCGTATTTTTCAGGTGCAGCGGCGCTATCGATAGAATAGGACTCAAAATGCTCTTTATCATACTTGCGTTGAAGCTTATAATCGGTAGGCGCCCCCTCCTTTTTGCCGTTATAAATGCCGCCAGCATATTCCCATGCTCCTTGCAATGATCGCTTTGCAATAAATGAAGACGCAGTAATAGTCAAAATAAACAGCAGCACAACGATGCCCTGCTTTTTCATCATACCCAATTTATTCCCTTCTTTAATAACCCTAACGTTTTTTCTTCTTCACTATTGGGTTCTGGGTGAAAATTATATACCCAGTTGGCTGTTGGTGGCAAACTCATCAAAATAGATTCGATACGCCCGTTAGTTTCCAGCCCGAACTTGGTACCTGCATCGTACACCAGGTTAAACTCCACATACCGGCTGCGGCGCTGGTATTGCCACAGCTGATTTTCTTTTGTGAAATTCTTATTTCGATTGCGGTTAACCAGTTCAGTATAAACCGAAGCAAAAGATCGCCCTACCGCTTTTGAGAATTCAAACACCTGTTCCCAGCTTAGTTCGTCGGTTGCAGTCAGCCTGTCATAAAATATGCCGCCTATGCCACGTGTCTCATTTCTATGCTTGATAAAGAAATAATCATCCGCCCAAAGTTTAAAGCGATGGTAGAAATCGTGATGATAGTTATCGCAAACGGATTTCAGTTTATTATGGAAATATTTAGCATCGTCCTCAAAAACATAATGTGGCGTCAAATCGATACCGCCACCAAACCATCTAACTTCTGAACCAGGCATCTCAAAATACCGGATATTCATGTGGATGATGGGCACCATCGGATGATTTGGATGGATAACAATGGAAACGCCCGTTGCAAAAAAGTCTTCCTCGTCAACATTAAGGGCTTTTTTCATAGTCTGCGGCAGCTGACCATGAACAGCTGAGAAGTTTACGCCGCCCTTTTCAAAAATATTTCCGTTTTGAATGATCCGTGTGCGACCGCCACCACCGCCTTCCCTATCCCATAATTCTTCTTCAAAGCGAGCTTTACCATCGCATTGCTCAAGAGCTGAGCATATTTCATCTTGTATTAGCTGGTACGCACCGGCTACCTCCTCTTTAGTAATCATGCTGTGCAAAAATGCAGATTTTTGAGTTACCGCAGGTTATATCTGCTCAATATAATCCAAATCTTTGGTGAAGGTCTCTTTCAACAGACTGAGTGCTATCAAAGCAATTACCGTAAGAATACCCATCATAATGTAACCACTGGTGATCATCCCATGGCTCTTTACCAGGCTTTTGAAACCCAATGTGATGACAATAAGAGAGCCCCGAACAAAATTAGGCACCGTAGTGGCAACAGTTGCCCGCAAATTTGTACCAAACTGCTCTGCGGCAATAGTTACAAAGGTTGTCCAGTAACCTACACCCACGCCCATCAGGAACCATATCCATTGGTATTGTTGCTTGTTTAGCCCTATAGCGTTGAAATATATTACTGCGGTAATGGCTGAAAGAGTCAGGAAAATATACATTACCAGTTTGCGCGATTTGGTTATCTGCGCAAGCAATCCGTTTACCATACCTCCAACTGCAATACCGATATAGGCATACATAATGCTATCACCCGGTTTTAAAATGTCTTTAGATTGCAAAGCTTTACCAAACTCAGGTTGCTGAGATATAAGAATCCCCACAACATACCATAACGGTGCGCCGATCAGGATACAGCAGAGGTATTTTTTCAGACGCTCACCGCTTGTAAATAAAAGCAGGAAATTGCCCCTCGAAACTTTGGATTCTGCCACATTCTTAAACATTCCCGACTCAAACGTTCCGAGGCGAAGTAATAACAGTAAAAACCCTAAGCTCCCTCCTACATAATAAGCTTCGCGCCAGCCCTGTTTTGCTACAATGGCAGCTGCTGCGGCCCCAAACAGGCCAAGAGATGCAACAAACATTGTCCCGTAGCCCCTGTTTTTCTTGCTCAGAGTCTCACTTACCAAGGTTATACCGGCTCCAAGCTCACCTGCCAGGCCTATGCCTGCAATAACACGCACTATGGTATAAGTAGTCGGATCATGCACCATGCCATTAGCGAAGTTGGCAAGTGAATAGAGTGTTATGGAACCGAAAAGAACCTTTATGCGGCCCAGCTTATCTCCCAACACCCCCCAAAGGATGCCACCAAGGAGCAACCCGGCCATTTGCCAGTTAAGAATAGATATACCTACATTGAAAAGATCCTTTTGTTGCACACCGACATCTTTTAAGCTTTCGTTTCTAACTATCAGAAATACAAGCAAGTCGTAGATATCTACAAAGTAACCTAATGAAGCTACTAATACCAGTAAGGTAACGTTGCGGGTAAGTTTAGGGGATGCGGTTTCAGTCATAAATTGTAACAATTGGGTGGGCTAATTTAATTAATTATTCATCTCCGCATAAAAAAACCCCTGCAAACTATTGCAGAGGTTCTCAAAATCAGAATAAGTTTAATCTATATCTTTTTCACTTTTACCGCCTGTAATCCTTTTCTGCCTTCTTCCACATCGTACTCTACGCTGTCATTATCCTTAATGGCATTTACTCCTCCCTGCACATCTTTGAAATGTACAAAAAGATCTTTGCCTTCATCGGTAATGATAAAACCGTAGCCTTTTTGTGTGTTAAACCATTTTACTTTTCCAGTTTTCATAATTAATAATACTGTTAAAAAAAAATTGTGTTATAAGATTAAAAACTAAAGGCAAACTGAAATAAAATTGGTTTTAACTCTCAGAAAGCATTATAATATTAACCCGTTTTTCAAATATATAAAATTATTTAAAAAATAAAAATTATTTATTTGGCTGAGGGGTTGTGCGCAGATAAGATTTGATAACCTTGTGTCCCTTAGGGAATTTAGCCGGTATATCTTCAGTTTTAATTGCAGGTACCACAATTACGTCTTCGCCGTCTTTCCAATCGGCTGGTGTAGCAACGCTATATTTTGCCGTAAGCTGCAAAGAATCGATCACACGCAGTATCTCCTGAAAGTTTCTTCCGGTTGATGCCGGGTAAGTAATGGTCAGTTTAACGGTCTTATCCGGCGCAATAACAAATAATGAACGAACCGTTGCAGTTAATGATGCATTCGGGTGGATCATGTCATAAGCCAGGGCAATTTCGCGGCTCTCATCCCCTATTATCGGGAAATTCACTTCCACGTCCTGAGTTTCATTGATATCATTAATCCAGCCTTTGTGCGATTCAACTGAGTCAACACTTAATGCTACTACTTTCACGTTACGTTTTTCAAATTCATCTTTCAATGATGCTGTTTTGCCCAGCTCAGTTGTACATACCGGTGTATAGTCTGCAGGGTGTGAAAATAATACGCCCCAGCTATCGCCAAGGTATTCATAAAAATCTATTTCTCCTTTTGATGTTTGGGCCTTAAAGTTTGGGGCCACATCGCCTAATCTTAAACTCATAAGAATTAAAATTTAATGGTTTATACGTTTTATTTGAAGTTATAAAGTTACAGCCATTGTTGGCTTTGTCAATGCAAATTGCAAAATATCTATCAAATACATATACATTATAGAATAAAATTTACATCAACATTATAGAAGAATTGTTGTTTAAGCTATTTAGAAACCTTAAAGCTGATACTTATCCGATGGCACGACATACCTATCAAACAGGAATAATTGGAAATTGTGCGTTTTTGGCGCATGTAAATAAGAACACTAATATCGATTGGCTTTGCTGGCCCCGTTTCGACAGCACCTTTATTTTCGGAGGACTTTTAGATAAGAAGAAAGGCGGCGAGTTCTATATTTTACCAGAAGGAGACTTTACTTCTCACCAATATTACCAGGAGAATACCAATATATTGATTACTGAAATAAGCGTAAAAACAGGCGGCATGTACCGTATAACCGATTTTGCACCCCGCTTTTATCAGAATCAGCGGTATTATAAGCCTTTGATGCTGATACGAAAAATTGAAGCAATTGACGGCTCTCCACGCATCAAAGTAAAATGCCAGCCTGTTTCAGAATATGGTGAGATCAAACTACAGGTAAACCGTGGCAGCAATCACATTCAATATTTAGGCGGTGATGAAAATATCCGGCTGACCACCAACATCCCTATCAGCTATATTTTTGATGAGCATGCTTTTGTACTGAATGAATGCAAATACCTGGTGATGACTTATGGTGAGCCGTTGGAAGCGCCTTTGATAAGTACTGCAGACAGGTTCTTGCATGAAACTACCCGTTATTGGCAAACGTGGATTAAGCACTCTTCCATCGCTACTTTTTATCAGCCTTATGTAAT
This sequence comes from Bacteroidota bacterium, assembly GCA_018266915.1. Lineage (GTDB taxonomy): Bacteria > Bacteroidota > Bacteroidia > Sphingobacteriales > Sphingobacteriaceae > Mucilaginibacter. The sequence continues at coordinate 131,923 of JAFDZM010000080.1, forward strand.
CCGTTCGGCACTGGCTCTTAAGATACACCAGTTTGAGGATACAGGCGCAATTATTGCCGCCAGTACCACCAGTTTGCCCGAATCGCCCGGCAGCGGCCGCAACTGGGATTACCGTTATTGCTGGCTGCGTGATACCTATTATGTCATCACCTCTTTGAACCACATTGGCCATTTTGAGGAGATGGAGAAATACTTTAACTATGTTACGGATATCTCTTTTTCAGAGGACTTTAGATATCAGCCTTTGTATGGCATTACAGGCCAAAAACGCTTAACGGAAAGGATACTGGATGATCTGGACGGCTATATGGGTAATCAGCCGGTCCGTGTGGGTAACCAGGCTTATGAGCACATTCAGAATGATATTTATGGTCAGGTGCTTATATCAGTGCTGCCCTTGTATACCGATCACCGTTTTATTTTTTCAGAGAGAAAAGATTCCGCACGTTGGGTTGATTATTTGCTTACCAAAATAGAAAAGACCATCGATGAAAAAGATGCGGGCATATGGGAATTCCGCAATATGGCGAATATCCATTGTTACAGCAACCTTTTCCAATGGGCCGGTGCAAATGCTGCTGAAAAAATGGCGCGCACTATAGAACATAAAGCCTTAACAAAAAGGGCTATTTCATTAAAAAAACGTGCTGCGAAGCATATAGAAAGTTGTTACGATCCGAAAAGAAAAGTATATACCAATTCAGCCGGTAATCCTAATCTTGATGCCAGTACATTACAACTGATAATGATGAATTACCTTGACCCTGCGTCAAAAAGAGCAAAGGACCATTTAGCTGCACTGGAAAAAGAACTAAAGGCATCTAATGGATTATTCTACAGGTATTTATACAAAGATGATTTTGGCAAACCTCAGGCCACTTTCCTGATCTGTGCATTCTGGTATGTAGAGGCTTTGGCCACTGTTGGCCGTATTGATGACGCATTAAAAGAGTTTGAAAACCTGCTGCAGTTTTCTAATCACCTTTTACTTTTTAGCGAAGACGTAGATGAAAATGACGGCAGCCAATGGGGTAATTTTCCGCAGGCATATAGCCATGTGGGCTTAATGAATGCAGCTTACCGTATTGCGATGAAACTGGACAGACCAATTTTTCTTTAATGTGAAGCGTGCGTCTTAATCTTCATTTGGCCGCCCGAAGAACAACCGGTAACCGTCTGCGTCATCAATTTCAAATCCGAGTAAATTATCGCTATTAACCATAAGCGGTTGCTTGAAAACAACAGCTTTTGAGCTAAATTCCTCAAACAGGATTTGTGGGTCGTCAGTAGAAATACAGGCATCCCAGCGGGCCCATTCGTGCAGGGTATGATTTGGAAGAGGTTTTATTTCAGGAGTAATTGTTTTAAGATTGATCCAAACCCCGTCGCGGCCCACGATAGCAAAATAAGGATCGCCTTCCGGACCGATAAATTTTATCTCAAAACCCAGCTTATCTACATAAAATTCAACTGAAGCCTGAAGGTTTTCGATAATAAAAAAAGGCGCTATGAAATTGAGGCGGGCCATATTGTCTGTCATTGGTCACTAGTCATTCGATATGCAATTTAACACTCTTAAAACTAATGACCAATGACTAATGACCAATAATCTATCCGTGTTTCACAAAACTATTTTCGGCCAGTGTTTTTAATAGCCTGCGGGCTTCTGATGGGGTACGCAGATAGAATTTCGCGGCAGATACATTACTTCCTATTTTTATTGTGACAGCATTATCAGGCAGAGCTTTAAATATATCTTCGTCGGTATAATCATCACCTAAAGCCATGATGAAATCGTATTTATTACCATCTACCATAGTTAAAGCTGCTTTGCCTTTATTAATCTCCATATTCTTCACTTCCACAACTTTGTCACCAGGTAATAACTGCAGACCTTTATCATTGGTGATGTATTTCAGTGTATTCATCAACTCATTAGCTCTTAATTCGCCCAAACCTTTTTGCGCTTTACGGTAGTGCCAAACTAAGGAATATGATTTTTCTTCGATAAATGTACCCGGTGTTCGATCGACATAGGTTTCTAAAACAGGTAGAATATCATGTTTCCATTGGGCAGAAAGGCCGGGAAGCTTATGCCAGCCGGAATGCTGTTTTTTAAACCACGCGCCGTGTTCAGCTATCATGTCAATATCATTATTGGCAAACCACTCGCCTAAAATATCGTGTTTGCGACCGCTAATGAGTACAACATGATTTGCAGGGTCTTCAGTCAATTGATTTATTATCGTATACAGATCTTCATCGGGTGCCGCCTGATCAATAATTGGTTTAAATTCAACCAACGTACCATCATAATCCAAAAATATGATCCGTTTTTGTGTTTTAGCGTAACGACTAATGATAGATTGTTCAGTAGCAGAACCAATATAACGAGTGAGCATGGAGCGTTGCAGTTGCTTCACTTCATTCAGTTTATCCATAAATATTTTTACCCAATGCGATACATTGAATTTGGAAACCATTTGACGCATCTGCACCATGCGCCTTCTCTGTTCCTCAAGAGGCATATTGATGGCCTGGATCAACGTTTGCGCTACTTCAACAGTGTTATTCGGATTAACAATAAGCGCATCTATCAATTCCTTTGAAGCTCCTGCCATTTCGCTTAAAACAAGTACGCCATCATTATTTACGCGACTGGCTATATATTCCTTACTCACCAAATTCATCCCATCGCGCATAGGCGTTACGAGGCAGACATCCGCGGTAAAATACAATGCAGATAACATTTCTATCGGCAATGAGCGATAATAGTAATGAATAGGAACCCAGTCTATTGTACGATAAACCGAATTAATAGTACCTACCCGTTTGTCGATTTGGTCACGAAGCTGAGCATATTGCGGAACAGTGTCACGCGATGGTACAACCACCATATAAAGTGCAATCTTTTCGCGATACTCAGGATAATGCTCTAATACATATTCAAAAACCTGGAGGCGCTGTAAGATGCCTTTGCTGTAGTCGAGCCTATCAATAGTAACTATAAGCTTAATATGTTTAAAAGTATCATGAATTAGCCTAATATCTTTTTTTACTTCCGGGTCATGTGTTAAATCTGCATATTTTTTATCATCAATACCCATCGGGAACGACTCAACAACAATGGACCGCTCACCATCAGTAATAATGTTTGCCGACGATGTTATTGGCAATATCCGGGTAGAAGCATTGATGAAATGCCGTACATCATCGAAAGTGTGGAAACCTACGAGGTCGGCCCCTAAAACACCTTGCATCAATTCGGCGCGCCAGGGTATTAGCCTGAACATTTCATAAGAAGGGAACGGAATATGCAGGAAGAAGCCTATGGACATATCCGGGTTTTCTTTTCTTATAAGATACGGAAGCAGCATTAACTGGTAATCATGAATCCAAATTGTATCTCCTGGTTTTGCGATATTTAATACCGACTGTTTAAATTTCTCGTTTACCTGTTGATAAAAATCCCAGTTGGATTCTTTATAATTGGCATAGGTAGAGGCATAATAGTGAAAAACAGGCCACAGCACCTCATTGGAAAAGCCTTCGTAATATTCTGAAATCTCCTCCTGTGATAAAAAGACAGGTAGTAAACTTTGCTCTTTTAACTGTTTGGTGATCTTTTTTTGAACGGCTTCGTCAGTCACCTCAAGACCGGGCCACCCTATCCAGATATTGTCACCTTGTTTATAGATAGATCCCAGGCCGGTTGCTAATCCCCCCTCGCTTGGTAACAACGAGTATTCGCCATTATTTTCCTGGATCTTTACTGGTAGCCGGTTTGAAACAATTATGGTTTTAGGCATATCAAGAGTTTTTTACCCTTAATAAATGCCTGAGAGGTATAAGTTGTTTTAATTATTCTGCGTAAAAGGCATAAAAAAAGCCGCCCCATAACCCGGTGCGGCTTTTTCTTAGCAACAATTTTACAATTATTTAACTTGTTTGTAAAATGCGATGTGTGCGTCAGAGGTAATTTTTACCAATACTTCTTTGCTGTCGTTTTTCAGGTCAACAAAGTATGCAGTTTCATCAGCATCAGGGTTTAACTCAGTGTTGTTTTGGATAACGATCACTTCATTAACATTGTAACCTTTGTAGTTTTCGTTGATTTCTTTCATAGCTTTAGCAGGGATCGCTTTAGCATCAACATCCTGGGTTAAAGCAACAAATTCGCCAGTCAGGTTGTAGAATGCAGTTTTCTTAACGTTATCGCTAATGAAATCAGCTTTTTGGAAAGAACCGTTAACAGTCCAAACTACATTAGTAGCATCAGCAAAATCAGCATTGAACTGGTTTAAAACTGTGTAAGAAACGTTCACATCAGTTTTAGCTTTTTTGGTGCCATCGGCAAATACGCTTGCGCTAAACAAAGTAGCGATTGCAGCGGTTATAAATAATTTTTTCATTGTCTTAAATTTTAAATCCGCAACAAAAATACATCATGATTGCTAAATTTTAAAATTTATGGCAACTTTTGTAATTATTTTATAAAGTTAGGGTGCTTTTTTAGTTTTTCGTAAAATTCAACCAAATACTTAGTGTGTTTTTTACATTATGACAATGATTTTTGATAATACTTAGTGTATTTTATACAATAAGTAAATTTCTTAACAATTTCCTTGCAATTTGATGACAAATGAGGTATTTAGTTTACAAATAATTTATAAAAGCACTTATCTATTATTAAAAATTTCCAAATAAATGCCTTCATATCCCTCAAAATATGATATAAATAATAAAATTTCACAATTTGAGAATGTGTTAATTTGAAAATTTGAAGATGATCTCTAATTTTCAAATCGTCTGATCTTCAAATTAAGAGCTTACCCGTTATCGGCAAAGCCGGGATACAGAGTCATTCCGCCATCCATAAATATGGTAGTTCCGGTAATATAGTCAGCTTCGTCGGATGCCAGCCATGCTGCCAGCTTACCAATATCTTCGGTTACTCCGGGACGATTATAAGGGATTAACGTGAGCAGTTTCTGCAGGGCTTCGGGTGTGCTCCATGCAGCCTGGTTTATATGCGTCTCAATAGCACCCGGCCCTATACTAACTACTCTTATTTTTTGTGGGGCCAGTTCCTGGGCCATACTCTTCATCAGCATCATAACGCCGCCTTTGCTGGCAGCATAATTCACATGGCCTCCCCAGGGGATCACTTCGTGCACGCTGCTCATACAAATGATCTTACCGGCGGCTTTGCTCCTGCCCTCAACCACTCCCCTGCGGATAAACTCCTTTGCTGCTTCACGCGCACAAAGAAACTGCCCTGTCAGGTTGATGCTGATCACCGTATTCCATTGCTCCAGCGTCATATCTACAAATTTTGAATCGCGCTGCAATCCGGCGTTATTTACAAGGATATCGATGGTGCCATATTGCTGAAACATTTCAGCAAACATGGCTTTTACTTCATCTTCCTTACTTACATCGGCATGGATGGCATATGCTTCGCCACCGGCGGTTTTTATTTCATCAACAGTTAGTTGGGCCACCTCATGCGCATCTACGTGATTGATAACCACTTTTGCACCTGCTTTCGCCAGTTCTAGTGCAACACCTTTACCTATGCCGCTGTCGCCGCCGGTGACGAGCGCTATTTGCCCTTGTAATGAGTATGAATTCATAGTGTATCTGCTTTGCTATAAATATAGCAAACGCAAGTTGCAGATTTGGTTTTAAGGAAATATAAAGACACGATTAAGGGATTTGTGGGATTATTTGGATTGTGATCACTGATTGATTTACAGAAAAGGGCCGGATTTAATCGGCCCGTGTAATTATTGATCATTTAAAAAATTACTGATTGTTAACCGACTTGATTATCCTGCCGCTATGATTAAAATATACAGTCTCCATATCAACCGACCCCGCATTTTCATAAGCAGACATGTTCCCGTTATCGTTATCAATGGTTAGCAGAAGCATATCCATGTTAGGCATCTGTAAACTTTTAACCTGGTCGAGGTGATAGCTGGCATACCTGCTATTTCTCAGCTCATCGCGCATTTGAGGGGTCAGGTGTTTAAAAAGATGCCTGTAAATGGTCATCGAGCTTATCCAGTTACCTTCGTGATCGTAGGTTGCTTCGCAATCCCTTTTGTCCATGACGAATGAAGCTACATATTGCCCGTATTCCAGTTTCCAGTTTTTCAATTTTACGCCAGGGAATTTTTGAGAAAAAGCAGTTCTTACATTTTGTGGCACAGTAACATTTTGTGCTAAAGCTATGGTTGACATTACTCCCATCATCAGCATAAGGGCGACGATATTTATTTTTAAAGTTTTCATGATTTCAATTTTTAGATAAATAATATAATAGCATACCAGGAGATAGAATATTTTCTACTCCATTGTTATCATAAAAACTCAAAATCAAATGCGTAAAATCCGGTTGGATAAGTAAGAAAAATGATGATTTGACCTAAACTGATAAGCGAAATAGTTGTCAGATTGCATGAAAGACACCTGGTCAAACTTAACAAAGTTTGAAACAGAGGCTGCGAAAAGCTGCTTACCGGATTGATCAGACTTTTTGCTTTCATTAATCAGGCACCGGTCTGTGCGGATAAGATTAAATAGATACTCCGTATTCTTCTTTAAAGCCAGGTTACGGTCATTACCATCCTGGTGAAAATTCGGAGCGTAAAACAGGTGGGTGACGACGATAAAAAGGTATACCGCAACCAGTGAAATTGTGCGGAAATCAAAGTGCCGGTGTTGAACTTCCCGTTTCATCGATTATCCTATACAATATAACAAATTTTTGTGAGAAAGTTTAATAAAATGCGGGATTTTGATTAGAAACTGATACAAAAGTCAGTATAGTTAAAATTATATTTACATCATTAGCTTTATCGCAAATCTTACCGTAATGATATTCTTTTGCTGTTGCCTGGCTATTTGTGCAATAACAGTTAAACAATGCGGGATTTACTGGCGTGATAGCTTTTATTCGCTGGAAATCCTGCGAAACCAACATTGAGCCTGCGTTCACGGTGTTCACGAGCGTTCACCGCGCGGTGAACGAACACTAATAACCAATTTACAATGCTTTTATATAATCCAGGAACAGGTAGAGCGCTTTCTTTTTATCCTCAGTCAGCGTAAAATCCAGTTTGTGCATCAGGTAATCTTTAAGGTCGAAGTCATCGCGTTTGGGTAGTTCTTTTAATAATTCGGGGCGATGATCGAGGCCATATTTCAGCGAGATATTAAACTGATCCACAAATTCCTGCGTGATGGGTTTATTGGATATCCAGGCGGCAAACATAAATGGCAGATCGGTCATTTTTTGCCATTCTTCAGCCAGGTCATATACGTATTTAAATTGCTGCTTTTTTCCAAAGGTGCGGTCGCCGATTTGTACAAAAGCTGTATATGGATCAGCAGATTGCGCATAATCAGGTGCATTTACTATCTGCTCCGGTTCTACCTTCCAGAAGTTTTTCATTAGCACCTTAGCGAGGTTGTTTGAGCTGCGTGACTGCGGATCGAGCTGAATAGTTTTCACCTCATGAATATCGCAGTTGCTGAAAATAAATACCGAATTAACAGCGCCATTAGCACCAATGCAATAATCGGATACGATATGCCATTCAGGTAGATTTAGAGTCGCGGCAACAGGTATGAGGCCGATATCTACTTTATCATCAATCAGTTTTTGGGCGCAGTCAGATGGGATATCGAGGCTCAGGTCGATCTGATCGATTATTGAAGTATGTTGTATTCCGTATATAAATGGTTTTGTATTAGTATAGCTAACAGCAGATATTCTGATCTTTTTCACAGGATTAAATCAATTCAGGGTATTTACTAAATTATTATTTTTCTAATTCCGAAATCGTAATTCCGCATTCCGAAATCATTTCAAATGTTGAGCGTTGTTAAAATCGACGATCTCGTATTTGGAACCGTCCCAGGTTATTTTATACAGTACCAGGTTTTGATGCGGGAAATTTTCCATTTCGGTAAGGGGCAAATTCTGCAAAACACAGAGTAGCAAACGTAACGCCCGGCCATGCATGCAAATCAGCACAGTCTTTTCCTCGGGGTGACTCATGATCACTTTCATGGCCTCTAACTGTCTTGCCTTCACCTCATTTGGACTTTCGCCACCTTTGAATTTGCTATCGAGTTTGCCATCAAGCCATTCACGCATTAGTTTCATAAAGGCGGCCTTATTCTCTGGAGTACTCGGTTGACCTTCCAGAACACCCCAAGCCAACTCATCTAAACCTGATAGCTTTTCAAAAGGAATACCGTCATCAATAAATGGCTGGATGCTTTGTTGTGTGCGTTTTAATTCAGAAATGTAAATCTTATCAAAAGGTACATTCTTATAGGCCTCATGAAACAACTGAGCCTGGTGGCGGCCTTCGTCGTTTAGATCTGTGTTGCGTCCGCGTCCTTGCACAATACCTTGTTTGTTCAGGTCTGTCTGTCCGTGGCGAACGATATATAAAGTTTTTAGTATGCTCATTGGTTCATTTGTCATTAGTTCATTGGCCTTTCATGTTGATGACCCATCAAACCAATAATTACTTTAATTTCTATTTTATCATTATACCAATCTAACATACAAATGAACTAATGAACCAGTGAACTAATAAACTAATTAATAACCGGCAGCTTATAAAATTGTGGTTTTACTTCGTCTGGAAACTCAAAATCGGTATAGTCGGTCACTATGTTATATAATGTATCGCGCTCAATTGGTTTCCGGCCAACCTGCTTAATGAGATCAACTAATTGTTTTGTGCTCATACCCGGATGCTGTTCCTCGGCACCAGCCATTGAATATATTTTGGTGGTATCGTCCAGTGTACCATCAATATCATCTACCCCAAAGTTCAATGATAATTGCGCCGTATTACGACTGATCATCGCCCAGTAAGCTTTGATATGATCAAAGTTATCCAGGTAAATGCGTGCTATGGCATAATTACGCAAATCTTCAATTACAGTTGATTCCGGAACGTGCGACATCTGGTTATCCTGGTTACGGAATTTCAATGGGATAAAGGTTTGGAAACCACCTGTACGATCCTGTAATTGGCGCAGGCGATCCATATGATCAACCCGGTGCCGAAATTTTTCGATGTGGCCATACAGCATAGTGGCATTTGAGCGCATGCCTAATTTATGCCATTCTTCATGTATCTCAAGCCACTGGTCGGCTGTACATTTGTCTTTACAAATTTGATCACGGATTTCCTCATGGAAAATCTCAGCGCCACCGCCGGGAATAGATTCCAGGCCAGCGTCCTTCATCATTTTCATACCGGTCGCGTAATCTATTTTGGCTTTTTTGAAAATGTAATGATACTCAACAGGCGTCAATGCCTTTACGTGCAGATTGGGGCGATGCGCTTTTATCTTGCTGAACAATTCGGTATAAAAAGGCACATCGTATTGCGGTAAAACCCCTCCTACTATATGTACCTCGGTCACCGGCTCATCGTCATATTTTTTTACCATGTTCAGCATATCTTCCATGGTATACTCCCAGCCTTCTGAGCGTTGTTTAATCAGCCTCGAATAGGAACAGAACTTACAATCGTAAACACAAAGATTAGTTGGCTCAATATGAAAGTTGCGGTTGAAATAAGTATTATCGCCGTGTTTTTTCTCGCGGATATAATTCGCTAAAACTCCTAAATACCCCAACTCCCCTTTTTCGTACAGCAAAACGCCCTCATCAAACGTGATGCGCTCTCCATCCAATACCTTTTGCGCAATGTGCTTTAAATCAGCAGAAAGATCAGGATCCTGCAATAATAAGCGTAAATTATTTCCGGCTTCCATTGAAAAAACTTTGCTGCAAAAATAGGAAATGTTAATGTAAAGCGTGTGTAAACATTAATATACTGGTCACAAAAGTTTAAGTTTGCCCTTATGAAAATCGAGACTATAGCTATCCACGCAGGCAATCATAACGACGAATCATCTAAAGCCGTAATTCAGCCCATAACCATGTCGACCACATTTGTTCGCGAGGCAGATGGCTCATTTCCTGCGGGATATATCTATAGCCGGTCAAGCAATCCGAATCGTGCAGCTCTCGAAAATGTGCTGGCAAAACTGGAAGGCGGTGTTGATGCAGCAGCTTTTTCTTCGGGCAATGCGGCTGGCATGTCGGTTTTTCAAACTCTAAAACCGGGCACACATATTATCGGTCCGGACGATATGTATCACGGTTTACGCAACCAGATCAAAACATTATTTGCAGATATATTGGAGTTTGATTTTGTCGATATTAATGATTCGGCGGTTTTAGCAGCTCATATTAAACCTAATACTGGCCTGATTTGGGTAGAAACGCCATCGAACCCATTATTGAAGATTACCGATATAAAAGCAATAGTTGAAACAGCCCATAAGCATAATATAAAAGTAGTTTGTGATAATACCTTCGCTACTCCAATCGGACAGCAACCATTGGCTTTAGGTGCTGATATTGTTATGCATTCTTCTACGAAATATTTCGGTGGACATAGCGATTTGATGGGTGGTGCTTTGATTACAGCAGAGAAGAATGAATGGTGGGCAAAGATCCGACAGGTTCAGGAAATGGGCGGTGCTATCCCCTCACCTATGGATTGCTATTATCTGACAAGAAGCATCAAAACATTACCATACCGGGTCAAAGGGCATGTCCATAACGCACAATTATTAGCTGAATACTTGGAAAATCACCCTAAAATTGAGCGGGTAATGTACCCAGGCTTATTGTCTCACCCACAACATGCCACAGCAAAAGAACAAATGCTCAATTTTGGTGGCATGCTGTCATTTTGTGTAAAAGGTGGTTCGGATGAGGCACGTAAAGTGATCAACAAACTCAAAATATTTACCCAGGCTACTAGTTTGGGCGGAGTAGAAAGCTTAATAGAACACCGTGCATCAGTAGAAGGCCCAGATACCAAAACACCGCATAACCTGTTGCGTGTTTCCGTAGGACTTGAGCATATTGATGACCTGATAGAAGACCTTGCACAAGCCCTCGGTTAAGCTTTCACCTCTTCTGCCTTTCTGAAATATTGCATTGCTTCTTTGCCAAGGGCTCTTCTCAAAATACCGATCTGACCGATGTGGTATGCCTGATGATCATTAATAAATGCCCATAATCCTGCTAGTGTATTATCAAAAGGTGCAATGGGATGCCTGGTTTCGATAACTGTATTTAATGCTTCATCAGGTAAACTAGCTAAACCTGTTCGTATTACAGGTGAAGTCTCATTCCATTTATCCCTGATCTGTTCAATAGTGGGGAATTCACCTTTGGGCATTCTTCTTTCTTCTTCGGTTGAACCCTGAATAGTTAGGAAATGTGCTGTCCATGGAATTTCTACCTGTGCTCCACTGATACGGACTAGATTCCGCTGTGCCCATAAAAGATGGCCTGCCAGCCATTTAATGCTATTTAATGGTTCAATGATACAGGTATTAGCTTCATCATCATTGATATTATCAATGACATTATTGAACAATACATCATGCAGATCGTACTGTGCTAAGAGTTGTTTTTTGGTTGACATGGCTTTTGTTTTTGGTCAAAGTTAGATGCAAAACATACCCACCAATGAGGTGCAAATACGCCAACTTAAGTGTCCTTTGCGCCATTTTTGAGCTGAAAGCTAAAAGCAAAAATCATAAAGAAAGGCAGCTTTGGTCTTTCTGCTTTCAGCTTTTAGCTAATAAAATAAAATTTAATTTGGAGATATAGCCTTTTATAAGCTATGTTTGCAACATTATTTGGTAGCAATACCCCGATCATTACCTCTTCAAACAGGTTTTGATTTATAAAGAAGCGGCGACGAGATCAGGCTCAAAGACCCGCTGGCAACCCTCCAAGGTGGAGAAGGTGCCAAATCCTGGCCCGGAGAATGGATCTCCGGGAGATATAAATTAATAACCATGAAAAGATTAATTAAAACCACACTCCAGCAACTTCTTTGTTCCCTAAGGGACCTGTCAACCTCTTACAGCTATTCCAACGGCTGCATGTGCATGTGTTACTGTTGTTAATTTACATCACTGAGTTTTCAATTCAGGTGATGCAACAATGGTAAAGTATCTTCTTTACCCAAAACCAAAAAACTAATTTTTACTACAAGCAAGAACTTACTAACACATTAAAATTTTACTACTATGTCAACATTAAAATTTGAAACACTGCAACTGCACGCCGGACAAGAAGCTGATCCGACGACAGGTTCAAGGGCCGTACCTATTTATCAAACCAGTTCATTTGTCTTTAAAAGCGCTGAGCATGGTGCTAATTTGTTCGCGCTGAAAGAATTTGGCAACATCTACACCCGCATCATGAATCCAACTACCGATGTGTTTGAAAAACGCGTAGCAGCGTTGGAGGGTGGTGTAGCTGCCCTGGCCACCGGTTCGGGACAGGCGGCACAGTTCCTGGCTTTAAACAACATTTTGCAGGTCGGCGAGAACTTTGTTACATCGCCTTACTTGTATGGTGGCACTTACAACCAATTTAAGGTCTCGTTTAAGCGCATTGGGATAGATGCCCGCTTTGCCGAAAACGATAGCGCTGAAGCATTGGAAAAACATATCGACGACAAAACCAAAGCTATTTATGTTGAAACAATGGGCAACCCTGAGTTCAACATTCCTGACTTTGAAAAAGTTGCCGCATTGGCTAAGAAACATGATTTGCCGCTGATCGTGGACAACACTTTTGGCGCAGCAGGTTATTTATTCCGTCCGCTGGAGCATGGCGCACATGTGGTGGTGCAATCAGCTACTAAATGGATTGGCGGTCATGGCACCAGTATCGGTGGAGTGATCGTCGACGGAGGCAATTATAACTGGGGCAATGGCAAATTCCCGCAATTCAGCACACCATCGGAAGGTTATCATGGATTGGTATTCTCGGATGTATTCGGAGTAAACGGGCCTTTTGGTAATATTCAATTTATTATCCGGGCACGCGTTGAAGGCTTGCGTGATTTTGGACCGGCGTCATCACCATTTAATTCATTCCTGTTCATACAAGGTTTGGAGACACTTTCATTGCGTGTGCAACGACATGTAGATAATGCATTGGAACTGGCTAAATGGCTTGAGGCTCATCCGCAGGTATCAAAAGTGAATTACCCGGGATTAGAGTCATCAGCGTATCATGCCCTGGCCAAAAAATATTTAAAGAATGGTTTCGGTGCAGTTTTATCTTTTGAAGTAAAAGGCAGCAAGGAGTTGGCTGGTAAGCTGATTGATAATTTACAACTGGTAAGCCATCTTGCAAACCTGGGCGATGCTAAAACGCTGATCATACAGCCATCGGCAACTACGCATCAGCAACTTTCTGATGAGGAGCAATTAGCTGCAGGTGTTACGCCAAATTCGTTGCGCGTTGCTGTGGGCATTGAACATATTGATGATATAAAAGCAGATTTTGAACAGGCATTTGCCAAAATTAAACAGGGCGAGCCTGAATATAGCCTGAACTAATCCTCTCCCCTTTGGGGAGAGTTAGAGAGGGGCAGTTTTTTAGTTTTTTTAAGTGATATAGAAAGTTATTACGGAATGTGGCTGATCGATTCAGCCGCATCCGCAGTAGCGAATGAACAGAATGAGCAGACAGACTTATACTTATCCGCAAACTTTCAAGCTCGAATCGAGCAAGAAGTTGGAGGGACTTGAAATTGGTTTCCATACGTATGGAAGATTAAATAAAGAACGGGATAACGTGGTGTGGGTATGCCATGCCCTCACCGCTAATTCCGACGTTTTTGACTGGTGGAAAGGATTGTTTGGAGCAAACGATTACTTCAACCCTGAAGAATACTTTATTGTATGCGCCAATATCCTGGGCTCACATTATGGTACTACAAACCCATTGAGTGAAAACCCGGTAACAGGTCAGCCGTATTATCTGTCATTCCCCGACATTACCGTTCGGGATATGGTGAATGCTCACCGCCTGTTGGCTGATCATCTCGGTATCAATGATATCAAAATTCTGCTCGGTGGTTCATTGGGAGGGCAACAGGCTTTAGAATGGTCGATTATCGAACCAAACCGCATTAAGAATGTAATTCTGATCGCAACGAATGCACGCCATTCACCCTGGGGCATTGCCTTTAATGAATCACAGCGCTTAGCTATTGCTTCTGATAGGAGTTTCTATGCCAACAAACCTGACGGAGGTTCCAAAGGGCTGAAAGCTGCACGTAGTATTGCCCTGCTCTCCTATCGTAGTTATAAAGCGTATTCAATTACCCAACAGGAAGATAGCGATAAAAAGACGGATGATTTCAAAGCATCGTCCTACCAGAATTACCAGGGTGAAAAATTGGTTAAAAGGTACAATGCTTACAGTTATTGGTACTTAACTAAGGTAATGGATTCCCACAATGTAGGCCGCGGCAGGCATGGTGTGGAAAAGGCATTGAGCCTGATCAAAGCAAAGACACTGGTAATCGGTATCAAATCCGATGTGCTATTTCCAATTGAGGAGCAACAATACTTATTCAATCACATACCCAAAGCCGCTTTTGCCGAGTTTGATTCATTCTACGGGCATGATGGCTTTTTGATCGAAACAGAGGTATTAACCAATATCATCACTTCATTTTTTAAAACAGACGTTAAAGGAAAAATTATAGAACTGCAACAATCCGCATAATGAGTAAAAAGTTAACTATCGGTCTTTTTGGCTTTGGCGTAGTAGGCCAGGGTCTGCATGATATTATAAAGACCAAAAATCTGAACATCGAAATTGTAAAAATTTGTATAAAAGACGGAAGCAAACAACGCAGCCTTCCCTCTCATTTATTTACTACTGACAGGGACGAAATACTTGACAACCCGGAGATCAATACCATAGTCGAGCTGATCAATGAAACTGAACCCGCTTTCGAGATCGTTTCAAAAGCATTAAGAACCGGCAAAAATGTGGTTTCTGCCAGTAAGAAAATGATCGCGACACATTTAAGTGAGTTGCTTGAATTGCAGCACGAATATGGTACATCTTTGTTGTATGAAGGTGCTGTCTGTGGTAGTATCCCTATCATCCGTAACCTGGAAGAGTATTACGATAACGAACTGCTGCATTCTATCTGCGGTATCTTCAACGGATCATCTAATTATATCCTCTCAAAAGGCTTTATTGAAGGACTGGATTATGCAGCCGCTTTGAAACAAGCGCAAGACCTGGGCTTTGCTGAAACCGACCCTACTATGGACGTTGGTGGATATGACGCCAAGTTTAAACTGGTGATTGCTGCGGCTCATGCTTATGGTGTGGTAGTAAAACCGGAGGAAGTTTTCAATATCGGTATACAAACACTTTCAGCTTATGATTTGCAATATGCACGTGAAAAGAACCTGAAGATCAAACTGGTTCCGGTTGCAAAAGAGTTGGATGATAAGCATGTCGCGTTATTCGTTCTGCCAAAATTTGTAACTGAAAGCGAGTTCCTGTACAATGTGGAATATGAGTATAATGGCGTTATCGTACAGGCAGCTTTCGCCGATCAGCAATTCTTTTTTGGTAAAGGAGCTGGTGGTCACCCTACTGGCTCTGCTGTGTTATCGGATATAGCAGCCTTGCGTTACGACTATCAATACGAGTACAAAAAGGCTAAGTCTAAGAAAGATTTAAACTTCACCAATGATATTGATCTCAATATCTATTTGCGTTACGAGGACGACGACCTGGTAGAAGCTTTAGGCTTTGAATACATTCATGAGCGCTATTTGTCAGGCAATTATAAATTTATTATCGGGAAAATCAACCTCCAAAAACTGATCGACAATCAGCATCGTATATTGAACGAAAGGGCTTTCATAGCCTTTGCCGATCAGCTAAAAGGGGTCAGTTTAGCCCCGGCAAGAAAACAAGCAGAAGAAGTGTTGCAATAAACACTTTGCTGTATATGAATAAAGGCTCCCAATCGGGAACCTTTATTTTTTGTATGTATGAGTTTAATTAGGGGGCTGTGTCATATGGCTCTGTCAATGTCCCATTGTTCCAGGTAATCGGCCACACGGCGCAGGAATGATCCACCCAAAGCGCCGTCCACCACACGGTGATCGTAAGATAACGATAAGAACATCATATGCCTGATCGCGATCACATCGCCTTGTTTGGTTTCAATTACAGCCGGTTTCTTTTTAATAGTGCCGATAGCCAATATAGCTACCTGTGGCTGATTGATGATAGGTGTTCCCATCACGTTACCAAATGAACCCACATTAGTGATAGTAAAGGTTCCGTCTTTCACATCATCGGGTTGCAATTTGTTATTGCGAGCGCGATTAGCCAGATCATTAACTGATTTAGTCAACCCTGCTAAATTCAATTTATCAGCATTTTTTATAACCGGAACAATCAGGTTGCCGCTTGGCAAAGCAGTAGCCATACCAATGTTTACATCTGCTTTTTTGATAATCTGGTAACCATTAACAGATACATTGACCATCGGCATATCTTTAATTGCCTTTACCACCGCTTCAATAAATATCGGTGTAAAAGTGATTTTCTCTCCTTCTTTTTTCTCGAAAGCTCCCTTAATCTTCTCGCGCCACAATACCAGATTGGTCACATCGGCTTCCACAAATGAAGTAACATGCGGCGAGGTATGCTTGCTCATCACCATATGATCGGCGATCAGCCTGCGCATCCTGTCCATTTCGATGATCTCATCCCTGCCTGATGCCGAAGTTGCAGGAACAGTAAACGGCTTGTCTTCAAATATCGGTTCAGGTGCTTTATAAGCAGCCGCCTCAACCTTAGGTTGATGTACTTCATGAACCCGCGGAGTGTATGGGTCTGGTTGTGGTTCGGATTTTTTATCTATCGATGCCGGGTTTTGCAGGTAATTCAGCAGATCGTCTTTTGTTAAACGTCCTTCTGCGCCAGTACCCGGTATTTTGTCCAGTTCTTCAACGCTAATACCTTCCTGTGCGGCAATATTTTTCACCAATGGGGAATAGAATCTTCCAGAGATTTTGCTCTCTTCAGTTTGTTTAACTTCCAATTGTTCTAAGCCAGGTATTTCTTCAGAAATTATTGGTTCATTTGGTGCTTCCTCAGGTATATTGATCTGTGGTTCAGCTACTGCTTCAGGAGTTTCCCCGGCTTCATCACCGCCTTCTGTTTCAATAATAGCGATCACAGCGCCAACCTGTACTACTTCATTTTCACTGCAAAGTTGTTGTATCAGTTTTCCTGAAACTGGTGAAGGAACTTCAGAATCCACCTTATCGGTAGCAATTTCCATTACCGCCTCATCCATTTCAATATAATCGCCTGTATTTTTATTCCATTTGATTATGGTAGCTTCAGCAACGCTTTCGCCCATTTTTGGCAGTAACAGTTGGTATCTGGCCATATAGAGTTATATAATTTGGATCAAAATTAGTTATTAGTTTTTAAATTCCTCAAGCAATAAGTGCAGCATATTTAAGGCGGCTATCGCCGTTCTTTCAATGTTCTGCATACGCTTATTACCAAACTGGAATTTCTTTGTGATCGTCTTTTCAGCGTTGGCCACTCCTATCCAAACCGTTCCTACCGGCTTTTCAGGAGTACCGCCATCAGGTCCTGCTATGCCTGTTACAGCAATTGCATAATCTGATTTAAAATTGAGCAAAGCTCCCTGCACCATTTCAGTCACTGTTTCCTGGCTTACCGCACCGTATTGCCAGAGCGTTTCATTTTTCACTCCAAGGATACTTTCTTTCAACTCGTAAGAGTACGAAACTGCTCCGCCAAAGAACACTTTCGATGAACCCGCATGCTGGGTGATCAAATGTGCAATATATCCACCGGTACAACTTTCCGCAGTCGATAATGTAAGCTCCTTCTCAGCCATATAATTTAATATAGCCTTTTCAAGCGCGATATCTTCCTGCGCTACTACCGACCTTCCAATGCGTTCAACGAGCCTTTTAGCAAATGATTCAACTTCATTTTTCAATAAAGTTTCATCTTCACCGTATGCGCTTAAACGCAAACGTACCTGTCCAAGTTTTGGTAGGTAAGCTAATTTTATATAAGATGGCAGATCATTCTCAATATCAGCTATTTTTTCGGCAAGGTATGATTCTCCTTCACCTACGGTTAAAATAGTTTTATGAATGATAAATGGAAGATTATAAGTTGCCTTTAACTTAGGGATCACCGTTTCTCCCATCATGTACATCATCTCATGCGGAACACCCGGCATCGACATATATATTTTACCCTGATGATTAAACCACATCCCTGGCGCCGTGCCGTTTGCGTTCAATATCACTTCGCAGTTTTCGGGAACAAGAGCTTGTTGCCTGTTTATATCCAGCAACTTTTCCGATACCCCGCGCAATCTTCTGAAAATATTTTCTACATTTTGCAGGGCGTCTTTATTCTCAATCAGCCCTACACCAAAATATTCTGCTAATGTTTTTTTGGTAATATCATCTTTCGTAGGGCCAAGACCGCCGGTGATTAAGATAATATCTGCTCTACGGTGAGCCTCAGCAAGTGCGTTAAGAATGTGTTGTCTATCATCAGATACCGATGATATTTGTTTTACCCTAACACCTATTGCATTCAGTTTCTGCGCAATAAATGCCGAGTTGGTATCGACGATCTGTCCTATCAATATCTCATCGCCAATAGTGATTATTTCAGCTAACATTTCGCAAAGTAAGCAATTTTATAGATTAGGATTGTAATACTGATTGCTGGTGTAATCACTTCGCTTAGTCAGTTTCAAATCCTGCAAAATTGTTGCCCTCACACGTAGGGTCACATTGTATGATTTATAGTACCCGAAAGGCAGCCATTGCATAGATAGGTCCCAGCAATGCAAATCGCGATAAATGCCAAAAGACGTGGCACTACTTAACTTGTTTGCCCTTAAGTCGTAGTTGGTAGTATATTGTATTTTCCATTTCGGAGTAACACTTACATCGCCGCTTAATTGTACGGTATTGGCCACATAGGTAGATGTATATGAGTTGTTATAGCTGAAACTATAATTAATCGATAAGTTCCAGGGCACATTAAAATCCACATAAGCGCTCGGGTCACTGTTTAGTAACGCGAGTTTAGCCGCCTGTTCCGGGTTCATATTCTGCAACGTACCCGGTTGTGGTGTCTGGGCGTTCTGGGGTTTAAATACTGCCGGGTTCAAACTCGCACTTCCGGATATTGAGAACGACGTTAAAGTCGGGAATTTACCATCCTGAAAAGTATACCTGTTTATAGGTACTTTGTACCTGATGATGGTATTGCTGCCAATAGAGTCTCGTACCTGCGTTACATATGGATCCAGCGTTCCGCTAATCGAGATATTCAGCTTTTGTTTAAATAATGCCGTGTGACCCGAGAATTGGATAGCCGAGAGCTTAAACGAATCTGCTGCAAAATTGTAAAAAGTAGAAATGTTAAAGCCTTCAAGTATCTTTATTTTCCTGTCAGTCCCGGATGTATCTGTCGCCTTAGCCCGCATTTTTGCCTCAATATTGTTGTCGATTGTCAGGCCCAATCCAGCGGTCTTACCCGCCGTCGGCCCTCCGTATACCGCATTCTGAAAAATGGAATATTTCTGATAACTGATCGGATAAGGTATGGTAGCAGAACTGATAGCATACTGATAGTAACCAAAAGTCGGATCCGAAAAATCCGGATGGTAACTAAAGCTCAATGAAGGGGTTGCCACATACCTGATGGCCTTTAAGTTGCTGCCGTTTTTGAAAGTAAGCGTACTATATACTTTTGTCGATAAAGAAGCACCCAGGTTATATTGACCGGCGCGTTTGAATCCGGCGAGTGTATCAAAAACCAATGAGTCTCGGCCGGGAACACTACCTCTTGCAAAATGCTCACTGTAATGTTGTAAATACCACCATTCCTGGTAGTTGATATTAGCGCTGAACTGGAAGTATTTAAACAAGTTCTGGTTAAAGCTAATAGGAATAGTATGCTCAAAACCGTTCTGAAAGCGTTTTTGGAGTGTTTCACTTTTAAATAATTCAGCTTCAGGTACGGCAGTTACTTTGTTAGTCCCCTGCAAGCTATATCCTACTGTAATCTTTTGATACCACTTCTGTGTCCCGACCCTTTCTTTTGAATCAAAAGGGCTTATTGTGGCCATATTAAAGTTAAATGTCGGGAACTCCAGCGTTACAGTTTTATTAACCAGGTCCTGGCTTTGCGAAAGGTTAGCCGTGAAGTTAAATGGCGTACCGGCCCACGTTTTACCATAAGCTATACTTGAACGTAAGCTGCTTGAGGTAAGGTTATTCAAATTGTAACCTTCTGTAGCGGGATTGTGCTGGAAAAAACCCGAGGTGCCGGCATTAACCGATGCACTAAAGGTAGTTCCCGGATGTGCATTAGAGTTCGTACTATGCGACCAGTCGATATGAAAATCTTTATTAGCAGGGTCGCCAGGTAAGCCATAATTAGTAGAACTGTAGCTTAATGAAAATGTCCCTGAGTATTTATAACGGTTCAAATATCTTGCGGTAGTATTCACTTCATAAGACCCCTTGGAGTAAAGCGTTCCGGTATTGGTCAGATCGATGTAGTCATTCAGGGCCAAGTAATAACCAAAGTTTCTTAAATAAAAGCCTAACTTCTGATCCTCACCAAATGTTGGAATAATAACACCTGATGACTTTGAATCAGGTTTTGGAAAAAATCCGAATGGAATGGCCAACGGCAACGGAATACCTTCGATCTCAAGAAATGCTGGCCCGGATATGATCCTGTTCTTTTCTCCAATACCTTTTGTGATCACTATACCAAAATGCGTTTCAGGATAAGGAAGGCTACATGTGCTAAAAATAATATTACGATATGCAGCTTCTGTTTCATTTAGTTTTTTTACCTGGCCGCCCGTAATATAATTACCATCCTGTTCTGAAGACGCATTATATATCTTACCCTTTTTTGTTTCGTAGTGAAAATACAAGGAATCGGAGATCGTCGGCTTATCTTTCCCCTGTTTGAAAATTGGGCGTCCTATATACCTTTTTGTAAGCGGGTCTATCAGGCCACTTGAAAAAATCACCTTATTCTTTTGATCTACCCTAATAAAATCGGCATCAAGTTCAAAGTCCTCATAGACTACACGCGCCCGGCCATATAAGTATAAAATCTGGTGCGTATCGTCATATCTTGTAGAATCTTCGGCATGGGCTGTAACAATTGACTTCAAACCAC
Organism: Bacteroidota bacterium; assembly: GCA_018266915.1. Lineage (GTDB taxonomy): Bacteria > Bacteroidota > Bacteroidia > Sphingobacteriales > Sphingobacteriaceae > Mucilaginibacter. The sequence continues at coordinate 153,122 of JAFDZM010000080.1, forward strand.
CGTTCTTCTTAGTGGTATCGTTTTGGGCTGTGGATGGCTTTGCTCCTTTGGGTTGTTTTTTATTGTTTCTTAGAAACTTTTTATCCCTGACAGTATCCAGCTTAATAATGGTATCTGTAACCGGTTTATAGCTCCTGAAATTGCTAACCTTTGCAGATGCTATTACGTTTACCGTTGAAATAATTACAAGCAGAAAAAATAGGCTTACGAATTTCAAAATTGAATATGAATAGTATTTTTGCAGGTATAGTTAACAGCGTTCAAAAATAATGAAAAATAAGGCATTGAAAAGATTGATTTACGGTTTATTGGCATTTCTCATTTCGCTACCTCTATTCTCCTTTAGATCAGTTAGTCCCATAAAAAATATCACCACAGATAGTACATTTAAACTCAGGACTATCATTGTTGATGCAGGCCATGGTGTGCGTCCTCCGGGTGCGGTAGGGCACTTTTCACCAGGTGCATCCGGTTCGTATTCCAATGAGAGAGATGTAACGCTTTCCATTGCTAAAAAATTGCAGGCTGCAATCGAAAAAGAGCTTACAGGCGTAAAAGCGGTATTAACCCGCAAAACAGAAGAAGATGTTTCGTGGCAGCACCGTGCCGATATTGCCAATGAAAATAAAGGCGATTTATTCATCTCATTACATTGTAATTCATTGGCACCAAGACGGATAAGAGAAGTGGTGGGCCATAGACACCATAAACCTGTTTACAGAACTGTAGAAGTGCCTGACCGTTCGGGAAAAGGTGTATTGTTATTGGTATATGGGACATGGCGCACTAAAGAAGAAGAAAACGCAATAAAGAATAACCAGGCAGAAGCGGATTCGGACATGAACCAAACCAGCGCAGACATTAATGACCCGTTGACAATGATCCTGATCAATGACTATAAAACTAAATTCCGTAAACAAAGTATCCACCTTGCCAACCTGATAAATAGCGAGTTTGTAGAAGATGGCAGACGCAGCGAAGGTATCCGCGAGCAAGGGGTCTTGGTGTTATGCCATAGCGCCATGCCGGCAGTATTAGTGGAAACCGGCTATATAAACAATCCGGATGATGAAGCATTCCTGAATTCAGAAAATGGACAGCAGGAGGTGGTCGACGCTATCATACGTGCATTAAAAACCTATCGGGATGGATTGGAACAAGTCGCGAAATAATTATTGTTAGATTTGAGACGTGATATTTGAGATATGAGATAAGGCGAATAACAGAGAAGATAAAATTTTTCATTTCGATAAATCAACCTTAATTTGCACCTCACGTCTCAAATCTCATATCTAAAATCTACAATATGAAAATATCAAACGAAACCAAAATAGGCATACTAACTGCACTGGGAATTACCATCCTGATACTGACTTACAGTTATCTGCGTGGTAATGATGTTTTTTCAAGTACCAATAAGTTTTATGCCATTTACGATAGTGTTGAAGGTCTTTCAGTATCTAAACCTGTGCTGGTAAATGGTTTCCCGATAGGCCGTGTTTCAAAAATGGATTTAAGGCCCGATGGTAAAACCGTCGTTCAGTTTAAGATAGAACCGAAGTACAACATCCCGAACAACACCCTTGCCAAGCTTGTAAGTACCGACCTGTTGGGCACAAAAGCTATTGTTTTTGAAATGGGAAATAGCAAAGTTTATGCTGAAGACCAGGATACTTTAAAAGCTGATATACAGGGTAGCCTTGCACAAAGCCTGCAGCCAATACAGAAAAAAGCCGAGCACCTGATTAATAAACTGGATTCATCGTTAGCTGCTGTCAATAAAATCCTTAATCCTGAGTTTCAAAAAAATGTTGACAGAAGTTTTTTAAGTATAGCTAACTCTCTTCAAACTTTAGAAGGAACTACTAAAAAGATTGATGCACTTGTTGCAGCACAGAGCGGCCGCATCAATGGCATAATGGCCAACGCTGAGGATGTTTCCAGCAACCTTAAAACAAGCACTTCACATTTGAATGCTATTGCTACCAATGCGGAAACTTTGAGCCATGATATGGCCAATGGCAATATTAAGCAAACCCTCGATAACGCTAATAAAGCTGTTGCAGACCTGCAGGCCGCAATCAGCAAGATAAATAATGGTCAGGGATCAGTAGGCTTATTGTTAAATGATGACAAGCTATATAAAAATCTTAATGACGCATCAGCCAATCTGAACGCTTTGTTTATCGATCTGAAGGCTCATCCTAAACGTTATGTCAGCTTCTCGGTATTTGGCGGAAAGAAAGATAAGTAAATGTGCAAATGCGAGGATATGCAGATGTGCAAATGAGTTTATAAATTTTTATGCGACAAGTATTATAATCTTTTTCATCTACACATTTGCATATTTGCATATCCGCACATCCGCACATCAACTCTCGATAATAAAGGTCTTCCCTTCTACAGCTAACTCAGTTTCTGGGAAAACACTCATTGCTTCGTCTAAAAGCTCGTTTAACGTTTTATAACGGGCTGAGAAATGCCCGATTAATAGCCTTTTGGCACCGGTTTTTAACGCAACATCCCCTGCCTGCAATGCTGTGGTATGAAAGGTGCTTTGTGCCCGGTCGAGCATATTATTCAGAAAGGTTGCTTCGTGATACAAAAGATCGACATTGCTTATTTGTTCAAAATAGCTTTCGTCGTAAATGGTATCTGAGCAATATGCATAGCTCTTGGGCTCCTTTGGATTATTGGTTATTTCCCAATTCTTATAAACAGTACCGTCCGGAGCAACATAATCAGCGCCTTTTTTTATTTCGGAGAATTGATTGACAGGGATGTTCAGTTCAATGATCTTTTCTTTGATGATCTTTTTAAGGCGTTTCTTTTGTTTAAATAAAAAACCAGTAGTTGCGATCCGGTGATCGAGCGGAATAGTTTCTACGGTAATATCGATTGTATCGAGTATTAATTCGGGCTTTTCAGTGTGCGTGGTAATAAAATCAATCGGATACTGTAAAGTGGTATCCGAATATTTTAATTGCAGGTCAATAATTTCTTTTAACTCAAGCGGTCCGAACAACTTTAATGTTTTGGTTCGCCCGTTAAGGTGCATAGAGGATAGCAACCCCACTAAGCCCAGGTAATGGTCGCCGTGCAGGTGGCTGATAAAAATATGATCTATACGACTGGCCTTTACATCAAAGCGCAGCATTTGCTGTTGCGTGCCTTCGCCGCAATCAACCAAATATAAACGTTCATTAATGTTTAGTATTTGTGCCGACGGGTTTCTATTGTAGATGGGAGTTGCCGAGCTGCTGCCAAGTATTGTTACCTCAAACTTCATATCAGGTAAACAACATTTGGCTTTATTTTGCTTCCTTCTTTAACTGCTTTTCTACTTCTTCCATAAAAACAAGGTCAATCGCTTCTTCGGTGGTCGGAACAATAGAAAGTACGGAGTCAAGCTGGGATATAGCGATCAAACGAGCTACGGCATCATTTAAGCCGGAAAGAATAAAAACCCCCGATGCATTTTTGCACAAACGGTGGCCAACTAATAAGCTGCTCAAGCCTGATGAGTCAGCAAATTTTATCTGCGAAAGGTCCATGATGATATTTCTCTGCCCTTCAGTATTGATCAGAATCAATTCAGATTTTAGTTGCGGAGTTACCAACGAATTCAGTTTGGATTCGTTCAACTTCAGCAACACATATTTATCGTGCTTATCAACAGTAAATTTCATCTTGTGTTAATTATGCTACTAAGATATAATTTTTTTACATACAATAAAAAATTACAAAGTAGTCAAGGCTTTATTTATAGCTCCCTCTACCCTGTTTAAAACGGAATCATTGTCAGATTTAACAAAGCTTTCGCCCGTAATCTGTTCAAATAATTCAATATAACGATCTGATATCGAACTAACTATATCTTTAGTCATTTCAGGAACGGCCTGCCCGTCCTTCCCCTGGAAACCATTTTCAATCAGCCATTTGCGCACAAACTCTTTTGATAATTGCTTTTGTGGCTCGTTATCTTTTTGACGTTGCTCATAACCCTCTTTGTAAAAATATCGTGAAGAATCCGGCGTATGTATCTCATCGATGAGGTAAATCTTGCCATCAGCTTTACCAAATTCATACTTAGTGTCTACCAGGATAAGACCACGTTGAGTTGCAATCTCTGTACCGCGCTGATATAACGCATGAGTGTATTTCTCTAACTGTGCATAATCCGCAGCTGATACAATGCCACGCTCAAGAATTTGCTCTTTTGAGATATCCTCATCATGTCCAACCGATGCTTTGGTAGTTGGTGTGATGATCGGCGCCGGCAGTTTATCGTTTTCCTTCAAGCCTTCAGGTAAACTTACACCGCATACCTGTCTCCTGCCAGCACTGTATTCACGCCACGCATGCCCGGCAAGATAACCGCGGATCACCATTTCTACTTTAAACGGATCACAAATACGCCCGATAGTCACACTTGGATCAGGTACCGAAACTACCCAGTTTGGTACGATATCACTTGTATCATGCAAAAACTTGGCAGCGATTTGGTTTAACACCTGCCCTTTATAAGGAATCGGTTCAGGTAGTACCACATCAAAAGCTGAGATGCGGTCGGTAACCACCATTGCCAGGTATTTATTATCTATAGTGTATACATCCCTAACTTTTCCTTTATAAAAGTTGGTTTGCTTTGGAAAATGAAAATGTGTCTCTTTTATTGCGTTCATTCTTGTTTAGATTTGAGACGTGAGATTTGAGATTTGAGATTTAAAATCCCGGTGTCTCATATCTCACATCTAATATCTCATATCTGTTACTGTATATCCCCGTATGCCTCTAATATGCGCTTCACCAGCTTGTGGCGCACTACGTCCTCTCCTGTCAGGTAGATTAATTCGATGCCTTTAATATCTGTTAAAATCCTTAATGCAGTGTGCAGGCCTGACTGTTGTTTCTTAGGCAAGTCGATCTGCGTTACGTCACCAGTTACGATAAACTTTGCTGATGGCCCCATACGGGTTAAAAACATCTTTAACTGCATATCGGTGGCATTTTGTGCTTCGTCCAAAATCACAAAGCAGTTATCGAGCGTACGGCCGCGCATGAATGCCAGTGGCGCAATTTCAATGGTACGGTTCTCCAGATACACTTTTAGTTTTTCTGCCGGGATCATATCGTCCAAAGCATCATATAACGGCCTCAGGTATGGGTCGATCTTTTCTTTCAAGTCGCCGGGCAAAAAACCAAGGTTCTCTCCTGCTTCTACAGCCGGACGGGTCAGAATAATACGCTTTATTTCCTTGTTCTTTAAAGCACGAACAGCCAATGCAACCGCAGTATAGGTTTTACCTGTACCAGCCGGACCAATAGCAAAAAGGATATCATTTTTGTCGATACCCGATACCATCCGTTTCTGGTTGGCGGTCCTTGCTTTTACTAGTATGCCGTTAGGACCGAATACTAATACGTCGCCAGTGGTGGATTTATCGTTTGGCTGTTCGGGCATTGCGCTTAACGTCGCTTTAGAACCCAGAATTCTTTCGAGGTCGGTTATATTCAGGTTCTCAAACTTCTCGACATGATTCAGTAAATGGCTGAATTTCTCATCAAAAACAGTCAGTTCATGGTCATCACCCAATACTTTTAATTCGTTACCGCGCGCAACTAATTTTAGCTTCGGGTACTGTTTTTTTATGATCTCGAAGTGGTCGTTATTAGGCCCCCACAATACAGCAGGGTTAACATTATCTATAGATATTTTAAGTTCGTTCAACAGTAATGAATTTATAGTTGCAGAATTTTTTATGAATTAAAAATTGAATATTTGTAGCATCAAATGCTAGCACAAGATTAGCAATAAATATTTAAAAAATTAATGGCAATAATAACTTTAACTACTGATCTGGGCGACAAAGACATTTACCAGGCTGCACTTAAAGGAAGTATTTTAAAATTGTTGCCAACCGTTAATATTGTCGATATAACCCATAGTGTGGCTGCCTTCAATGTGCAGCAAGCGGCCTTCATTTTAAAGAATAGTTTCTATTATTTCCCCGAACAAACCGTTCACCTGATAGGTATCGATACTGTCTATAATTCTGACACCAAGTACTTGGCTGTCAGCTATAAAAATCATTTTTTTGTTGGTTCTGACAATGGTATATTTTCGCTGATGTTTAATTCGGAGCCAGATGAAATTGTCGAGATCAACATCATGCAAGACCTTAAATTTTTGCATTTCCCGTTAGCTGATATTTTTGTAAAAGCGGCCTGTCACCTTGCGGGCGGAGGTAAGCTAAACGAGATCGGGTTACCTTTAGAAAGCATGGAAAAGAAGATGAACCTGCAGCCGGTTGTGGAAAAAAACATGATTAAGGGTGCCGTGATTTATATCGACTCATTCCAGAACGTGATCACCAATATTACAAAAGAGTTTTTCAATAAAGTACAGCAGGGGCGACAGTTCACTTTATCCTTTAAACGCAACGAAACTATCAACCATCTGAGTTGGCATTACAACGAAGTTCCTGAAGGTGAAAAGCTTTGTTTATTCGGTATTAGCGACCATTTGGAGATTGCTATAAACAAAGGGAACGCAAGTGGGTTATTAGGCTTAAACCTGGGCGACAGCGTTATTATCAATTTCGAATAATTACTCATGAAAAAACTTTACGGATTTTGCATTTTGTATTTATTCCCTGTGCTTGTTTTTGCACAAAAATCCAACTCCGATTCTTTAGCTTATCAACTACAACGCGCCAAGATCAATCAGATGCTGGAAAATCGCCGGCAGAAATTTGGGCAATATGACCAGAGCCTGAAAATGCATACCGGCATATTCGGCTTACAAACTAAAAAGGATATCCGCCGCTCAAATGATATTTTGATGGACATCGTTAAAACTGATGACGACATATTTCGCGAGCTCAAAATCCTGATGGATTACCGTGTATTCCAGCAGCAACAGGCACAAACACATTCTACGCAATCTGAAACTGCTACCTTGGCCTACATGACTACTATTAACAAGCTGAGGGAGCAAATTGATCAGCTAAAACAGGAAGCAGAAAAAGAGAAAACCCACCAAGTAACTCAATTGCGCATATTAATCGGCGGTATAGTTCTCCTATTTGTGTCAATTTTATATTTATTAACAAGAAAACGGACAGTTAAGGCTTAATTTTGTGGCTTTTATAATCAGAAAATGGCAAGAGGAAGAAGTAGTTTGAATAGCGGAGGTAAACAGGGAGAAGAGCTTCCCAAATCCAAACTAACCAGGCAAACTTTAAAAAATGTTTCCAAACTTTTTTCATACGTACGGCCTTATAGAGGCAAATTCATAGCAGCTTTATTTTTCCTGTTCTTATCCAGTTTGGTTGGATTGGCGTTTCCCTCCTTTTTAGGTGGATTGATTGATGCAGCTCAGGGAAAACACACCAATAAATTCTTACCTGCTACTGTACAGGGGATCGGTCTATTAGCATTGATCGTACTTTTCTCGCAAGCTTTTGTTTCTTTTTTTAGAATACTTTGGTTTGTGCAGATAGCGGAACGATCATTAGCAGATATCAGGCGTGATACTTATTTTAAGCTAATCACATTGCCAATGGATTTTTTTGCCAATCGTCGTGTGGGTGAATTGAATAGCCGTATTTCGGCAGACTTATCGCAGATACAGGATACATTAACCACCACATTGGCAGAAATAATCAGGCAGTTGGTTTTGCTTGTCGGCGGTATCACTTTCCTGGCAATCGTATCCATCAAGCTAACATTATCTCTGCTCGTGGTATTGCCCGTGCTTGTAGTTACGGCCGTACTTTTCGGACGATTCATCCGGAAACTTTCAAGGAAGGCACAGGATAAACTGGCAGAATCGAACACGATTGTTGAAGAGACTTTACAGGGCATCGCCAATGTTAAAGCCTTTGTGAATGAGGCTTATGAATCAAGCCGGTACGGCAAAAACATCCGTGAGGTTGCCAACATAGCTATAAAAGGCGCTAAATATAGAGGACTTTTTGCGTCGTTTATTGTATTCGGAATGTTCGGTGCAATCGTAGCAGTAATCGCTTATGGATGTTTATTGGTGAGTCACCACGAGCTTACAGTTGGTGAATTATTCAAGTTTGCTTTATATGCCGTTTTTGTTGGCAGCGCAATGGGAAGCTTCCCGGAGTTATATGCCAATATCCAGAAATCTGTCGGTGCCAGCGAACGCGTTTTAGAAATATTAGGTGAAGAAGGTGAAGCGGTTTCTGTTGATCATGCCGAAAATGAAATTAAACAAAGAATTGAGGGCAATATTGCTTTTGATGATGTTAATTTCCATTATCCATCCCGCCCTGAAAGCGAGGTATTAAAAGGTGTTTCCTTTGAGGCACAAACCGGGCAAAAAATCGCGATAGTAGGCCCGAGTGGTTCGGGGAAGTCGACAATGGCTTCGCTGATATTACAATTCTATCATCCGCAAAGCGGAACTATTTTGTTCGATCATAAACCATCAGATGAATACAGCCTGACCGATATTCGAAACCAGGTGGCTATTGTGCCGCAGGATGTGATGCTGTTTGGCGGCACAATTGAGGAAAACATCGCTTATGGTAAATTAAGCGCGGGCAAAGAAGAAATCATAATAGCTGCACAACGCGCTAATGCACATCAGTTTATTATGTCGTTTCCGGAAGGCTATGACACCGTTGTTGGCGAACGCGGTGTAAAACTTTCAGGTGGACAAAGGCAACGGATTGCGATTGCCCGGGCATTGTTAAAGAATCCTTCTATCTTAATTCTGGATGAGGCCACTTCTTCGCTCGACTCTGAATCAGAACGCTTGGTACAGGATGCTTTAGAGGAGCTGATGAAGAACCGTACCTCTATTATCATAGCCCATCGCCTGTCTACTATCCGCGAGGCTGATAAGATCATCGTGCTTGAAAAAGGTAAAGTGATCGAAAGCGGAAGCCATGAAGAACTGATCGGTAACGAAAATGGCCTGTACCGTTATTTGAGCCAGTTGCAGTTTGAAGTATAAATTAGCCTATTGTTGATAGTTCATAGTTCATAGCCATTTGATTATCTTCGGATCAAACGGTTAGGATGCTGAACCAGCACTATGAACTATGAACCATCAACCATGATCCATGAACTAATAACAGAATGAAACTAACAATACACGGCGCTGCCCGGCAGGTAACAGGAAGTATGCACCTGCTTGAGGTTGACCAATATAAAATACTGATAGATTGCGGACTGGATTATGAAAAAGACCGCAATGTTCAATCGAATGAGAACTTTCCTTTCGACCCAACAGAAATTGATCTTGTGGTTCTGACTCATGCGCATATAGATCATTCCGGTAATTTGCCTACATTGATCCGGATGGGTTTTGACGGGCAGATATTGTGCACCCCCGCTACCGCTGATTTAACTGAACTATTATTGCTTGATTCGGTGAATATCTTCATTGGCAAAATCAACAAAAGCCGTAAGCATAACCGCAAAAAACATCATCATCCTGCCCAGCAACCGCTTTATCTGCAAAAGCATGTGATGGACACAATTGAACGCGTGGTAACCATTGGTTTTAATCGTCCATTTCGTATCAATGGAAATATTGAAGTAACCTTTGTTCCAGTTGGACATCTGTTAGGAGCTGCCGCCGCTATATTTAAAATAAATGATCATGGCGAAGAAAAAACCATAGCGTTTACGGGTGATATAGGCCGCAAAAATTATCCCGTGCTTGATGACCCGCAAAATTTACCGCGGGTGGATTACCTAGTAACCGAATCAACATATGGCGGTCGTATGCACACAAAGGATAAGACAGTTGAGCAGGCATTGATCGAAACAATAGATAAAGCTTGTATAAAAGAGCAAGGGCGTTTGATCATTCCTGCGTTCAGTATCGGGCGTACCCAATCACTGGTATATTCTTTAAACAAAATATTTACTCAAGGCTTGTTACCTCCTGTAAGGGTATTTGTAGATAGCCCGATGGCAATTGCTGCAACCGATATCTTCAGAAAACATCACAGTTTGGTTAATGAAGAAGCCCGTGAATTTTATCAAACCAAAGGTGATGAGTTTGAATTTGATAACCTGGTTTACATAGAAAGCTTACAGGATAGTCGGCAGGTGTCCAATTATTTTGAGCCTTGCATTATCATCTCATCGGCAGGCATGTTGGAAGGTGGCCGTATACAGGATCACCTGTATGATAATATCCAGAATTATTACTGTACTATCCTGTTTATTGGTTACTGTGCCAAAGGAACATTGGGCCACCGCCTGCTTCGGGGTGACCCTATTGTTTTTATAAAAGACAGGGAACTGTCGGTTTACGCCACTATTAGACAAACTGATGTCTTGAGTGCCCACGGCGACCACGAAGACCTGATGAATGTTGCCCGGCAGCAGGATAAGGATAAACTGAGAACCATTTTCCTGGTGCATGGCGAAGAAGCCAGTATGCAGGCATTAGCAGAAGCTTTGGAAGAAGAAGGTTTTCCGGTATCTATTCCGGAGAAGGATGTAACCTATACGCTTTAAATTTAGTAGTATTGGCTCTTACACCCCTTCCGCTACACGGATATAATAACCGTTGATATCAACAAAAGCGAATTCCCGCAAACCATAAGGATGAGTTCGTAAAGTATCGGCAAACTCAATACCTCTGGTTTTGTATTCCTCGAATATTTCATCTATATTTTCGACAAACCACATCAAAGGGAGGCGACTTTTGGGATAACTGCTGATGGTAATTACAAAATCAGGTGCTTCGCCAAAAAGCAGGCGCATATCATCCCGCCGTATGCCTCCATCGGTTTCGTTACCGTTTTTGTCGGTATAGGCCCATTCATCATAGAATCCCAGTTTGTCACGGTAATAGTCCAGCGTTTCCCTGAGGTTATTTACAGGAAGATGCGGATTGACCCTGATAAACTTTTTGGATTTCATCTAATTTGGGTATTAGTTATACCCAAATTAGAAATTAAATCAGAAATGGAAAAATTGAAATTACGCTGCCTGAACTTCTTGTTCTTCCAGGAATTCAGCGATCTGCATCTGTTCATTAACAGAAAGATACCCATAATATTCCCAGGCCTGATTCTTGGGCGAAAATGAAAAGTAACCGCCGGGTGTCTCGTCGTCTTCAAACCATACGGAATAAATTATAGAACTATCTATTCCATGATCTTTGAAATTATTGTATTTGCCAATAAGTTTTATGCAATTGATATTACCGTTTGGCATGCGTAATTGTAGAGATAAAAGGTTGTTCATATTCAGTAGTTGTAAATAATACACCGAAAAGTAAGCCAAAACTGTGCCAATTGTTATCTTGCGGCATTATTCTTAATAATATGAAACAATCTCTCCTATTAATTTTGTTAGCCTCTCTCCTCTATCTTCCTGATGCAAAAGCACAAAACAATTATGAGTTAAACAGCGGCTGGAAGTGTGCGCCTATTGACAGCGTTAAGTCTGACGGTTATCAAATTTCATCAACCGGTTTCAGTTTAAATAACTGGATGCAAGCCACTGTTCCCGGGACAGTTCTGACAACTTTACTGAACAATAAAAAAGTTCCTGACCCCTTCTTTGGGATGAATAATGAGCAAATTCCGGATATCTACAAAACCGGACGAGATTATTACACTTATTGGTTCGTTAAAGACTTTAAAGAGCAAGCCGGTACTGATGATCAGGTTTATCTTGACTTCAGGGGAGTAAACTATAGCTGCGACATCTATCTGAATGGAAAAAAGCTCAACAAAGCGCCACAGGTGGGGATGTTTCTACGCTATAGTTATAATATTACCTCATATCTGAGTAAAAACGGCAGCAATAGGTTGGCTGTTTTAGTTCACCCTCCCGATGTGCCGGGTAATCCCAATGGCGGACAAGGCGGCGACGGTACCATCGCCAGAAATGTTGGGCTGCAATACACCGCCGGATGGGATTGGATACAACCCATGCGGGACAGAAATACCGGTATATGGGATAAAGTTATCATCCGGAAAACGGGGAAAATTCGCATCACAGATACCCATGTTATAACGTTAGTTCCCGGCATACGCCAGGTTGAAGGGCTTCAACAGCCTGCAATTGTTAAGGTAACAGCTGAACTGAAGAACCCTACTGCAGGTGCTATATCTGGCGTTTTGCAATGTGATATTGACGGTAAAACAGTATCCAAAAATGTTTCTCTTAAACCGAATAGTACACAAGAAATTGCTTTGAACGACTTTGTTCTGCAAAATCCCAAACTGTGGTGGCCAAATGGCTATGGGCCTCAAAATTTGTATAATCTGCATGTGCGTTTTTGGATTAGCAGTAATGTATCTGACCAGGAAACTGTTAAAGTTGGAGTTCGTCAGTTACAAACTGAATGGAATACACAAACCAAAAGCAGGCAGGTTATGGTTAATGGTCAAAAGATATTTATCAAAGGCGGAAACTGGATCATATCAGATGCCATGCTGCGGCTTTCGGATATGCGCTATGATGCCGAAATACGTTTTCATCGTGATATGAACTTGAACCTGATACGGGTTTGGGGCGGTGCGATGATAGAACGCCCGGAGTTTTATGATACGTGTGATAAATATGGCCTCCTGGTTTTCCAGGACATGTGGGGATCTGGTGATTGCAATGGCCGCTGGCAGGATCCTATGAAAAAAGATGACCAATGGACAAGAAGAAAATATCCGGACGATCATTCGCTATTCCTGCGATCAATAGAGGATCAGGTAAAAATGGTACGAAACCATGCCTCACTCGCTATATGGTGCGGTGGAAACGAGATCACCCCCCCCGAAGATATTTTAGCCGCACTTCGTGATACCATTATGCCTAAACTGGATAATACTCGGTGGTTTGTAGATTATTCAAACTCCGACGCTATGTCATACAATACGTTGTTGGGTAATGGCGATGGGCCTTATGGTATTCAACCGCTATCTGTTTTCTGGCAGCATCAAACTTATCCGTTTAATTCGGAGGTAGGTTCCATTGGTGTGAGCGATATCGAATCACTGCGGAAATTTATACCGAAAGATCATTTAGATAATATCCCGGTTTATGATGAATCAACCCACAAAAACAAAACTGACGAAGTTTGGGATTATCATAAATATATCGGCTATGATACCAGTATCAACAAATATGGCGAGGCTAAAAATGCAGAAGACTTTGCCTTTAAGGCGCAGCTGGTGAACTATGATCAGTATCGCGGTTTGATGGAGGGGTTTAGTGCTCATATGTGGGAATGGTATACCGGCACCATCATCTGGAAAACACAGAACCCATGGACTGCCATGCGCGGACAGATGTATGATTATTATCTTGACCCCAATGCCTGCCTGTATGGATTGCATAATGGCAGTGAACCCTTACATATCATGTACAACCCGGTTAACGGAGTCGTAATGGCTGTCAACAATACGTTTAAGCTCCACAGTGGTATGATGCTGGTTGTAAAGACTTATGACATGGATGGAAAAGAAACCATTCTTACACAAGTTTTTGCTGATATAGGCCCTACTCTTGCCAAGAAATATCTTTCGCTTAAAAAGGAAGTGGACCAGTTAGCGGCAGACAAAGGAATCTTTCTCGACCTCGAATTCCAGGGCGCAGATAAAAAGCCGATCACCCAAAACATTTACTGGATACCAGACAGCAAAGGAAATTACTCCGGTTTGCAGAAAATGAAAAAGAGCGACTTAACAGTAAGCGCTAAATATCTGAAGCCGGGCAAGGTCGAAGTTACACTTACTAATGATAAACAAAACGTACCTGCATTCTTCAATAGGGTCTCGGTAACTGATGGAAATACAAAAGCCAGGATACTGCCGGTATTTTATAGTGATAACTATATTACTGTTTTACCTGGCGAGCAAAAGAAGATCATTATAGATTGCGATCAATTTAAGAGCAATAAAAATATGCAGGTGTCTATCAATGGATGGAACACACCTTTAAGGTTTATTGATATTGCAAACTGATAATCTATTTCTCCAGTTCCTGAACCGCTGCTTTTATCCAGTCTTCTTTCGGATTAAGGTAGCGGTTCGGTTTTATACCGATGTTATCTATTCCTTGTCCGATATATATCCTTCTGCTTCTGGTTGTCGGATAACGCACAACATAAGGCAAACAAACCAATGGTGATGGCACCCAGTTGGAATAGTCCAATGTACCGGATGTGTTTTGACCCATCAATGTTACCTTGGAGCTCTGACGCGCTTCAAGCAAAAACTGTTCTGTTGAACTGGCGCAGCCATTATTAATAAGTATAACAACTTTTGACGGATTGGGCAATTTGGTGAAATTAGCATAAGTGCCATCATCGCTCCAGTTGATCCATTGTCCTTTATGTGCTTCCATGTTAGCTATAGCGCCTTTATACCACTTTTTATCATCTTCAGAAAGGTCAGGGTTTGCTGCATTTCTTTTCCATCCTTCAATGTTAGCTTCAGTAGCATACAGATCAACCCCGATGTTTTTTACCGGATCGGAATAAACATATGGTAATATAGGTTGATAGGACATATCACCACCTCCGCCATTATTTCTCAAATCAAGTACAAGATTAGGCATTGTTTTTAAAGCTTCATCATTTACTTTAAACAGGGAGTCAATCTTTTTTTCATAAGACACATTGAAGCTTTGCACCTTGATGTAAAGTGTTTTGCCATCCAGCTTCTTCGATGAAAATGGCTCGTAATGGTCAAATTGTTGTTGATCCTTTTTTATAGTTGTACCAACACGTTGAAAATCTCCAAGAATTTCGTCTCCTTTAAATAAAAACCCGTTAATGGCCGGCATTTGATTGCGCATAAACAATACGCCTTTCGCCGTGCTGTCGTTTTCCATTTTTGCATATAGTTTTACCGAGCCTTTTTTCCATCCGGGCAAATTAGAGCTTACTATTACGCCGATATAATCATGCACCGGGCTCTTATCCTTTATGACTGCAATTTTGTAAGCCAACGAATCCCACTTAAAGTAATAAATACCTTCTTTCCCTTTTGACTTCAATAATTCGTTATACTTCTGATCGCTTATTTCAATGGTTTGCCTTTGTTTAAGAAAAGCAGAGTCTGTTTTACCACCAAGAGTGGATGCAAGACCCACATGATGATCTTTAAAATGATCTAAGAATTGAGAAAGAATAAAAATACATTCCTCATTGGCATGTGGCAGTTTACTATACTTGGTGTATTCTTCCACAAGTTTTTGATAACCGGCTTTGGTCATCAAAGCTTCTTTTTCTTTGAAACCTGCATAATTATTCTCCATGAAAGTGTGAAGGTGCTGAAACTCGACATCGCAGTTACAGGTTTGGCCAAATGAATAAGTGCAGAATAATACAAAGACAATGGTTAGTGCTTTCTTGATCATGATAAGGATTAGTTAATTAACAATTAGTTACTGGGCATATTGTCAATCAATATATAAATTAGATTCGGGGTATTTCAAATATAATATTATCAAATATTCTGGCCGAAAAAATATTATGGAAATGCGGTTTGCTACTAAAATATTACAAAGAAATATACTTATTTCACCGCTTCGTCATTGTTATGGGAATTTTGATATTAATTATCTTTATATGATTGACTTAACAAAAAGATAATATTAAATTTATATTTATATCATCTACATTTGGTCGGAATCAATCATGAAAAAAGAAAAACAAGAGTCGCCGGCTAAGGCAGCAAAAAAAATAGCAACTAAATCGATACAGCAACGACTGATCAAAACGTTAAAAACCATAACATCAGAGTTAGGTCAGGTTGAGGTCGACATTGAAAAAGAGGCAAAAAAATTAGCCAAAAAAATCACTAAAAATTTAAAAGCTAAAGAGCCTGAAAAAACTGCGGCTCCGGTTGTTGCAGCTAAAAAAGTAGAAAAAGCTCCTGTAGCAACTAAGGCAAAACCCGCAGCTAAACCTGCTCCTATTGCGGCTGCTAAGAAACCTGTAGCAAAAGCGCCTGCGCCTAAAAAGGAAGCATCCAAAGCAACTGCTCCAAAAACCACTAAGAAATAATAAAGTACTATAACGATTTACAAAAGCGTAAGGTATTTGCATCGCTATCGGTATATAAAACTCTCTTGTACCCCAGGTCTGATTAAATGGACCTTGATGTACAGGAGATTTTTTTTGTGTGGTATCCGATCCCCGTTTAATGTACGTATCAAACTTATCATTCTGTCAGATGATGATGCAATAATAAAGCATAGGGTATTTTAGGTACTATCCATGTTGATTTGGGCGGCAAAATCTCCCCTGCTTCTGCAACTTCGATCAGTTGCTCAACACTTACCGGACATAAGGTAAATACTATTGCGTCAGGATAAACATTAAGTATAGCATTG
Organism: Bacteroidota bacterium; assembly: GCA_018266915.1. Classification (GTDB taxonomy): domain Bacteria; phylum Bacteroidota; class Bacteroidia; order Sphingobacteriales; family Sphingobacteriaceae; genus Mucilaginibacter. The sequence continues at coordinate 169,469 of JAFDZM010000080.1, forward strand.
ATTTCCTCCATGGCCATTTCGCCTCCTGCGCATTTTAACCTTTGATCTGTTTTAGGGTCTGCAATACCAAAAATCGGAGCCAATACGGTTTCCTGCAAGATATAGGTGTCTAAGTTAGCTGCGGCATTTTTATTGTTATAAAGATGTGGCTTAGCTGTCAACCCATACCAGTTTTTCTCAAAATACATCCCAAATTGGTGAGGTTTTCGTGGTTGTACTTGCTGATGTGCTGGCTGAATATCAAAATGCTGTTTTAGCTGATCAAAAAAAGCTTCTATATTAATTATTTCTGAAGGAAGTACTACCCTATCATATTCTTCAATTCGCAATTGATCAGTAGCCATATAAAGTGAGGATATATAATCAAACTCAGTCAAACCATTTGCTCGTTGTTCCGCCGCCAGTAACGCAGATGATTCTATGCGATGGTGCCCATCAGCCAGGTAAACGTTTTTGACCTTCGCAAATGCATTGATAAGATGTTGTTGAATTGCCGGGTCTTCTATTTTCCAGAGATGGTGTAATCCATGATCGTTGCCATATGTTATTTTTTTGCTGTTTTTTATGGTTTCAGCTATAATGCGGTTAATGGTAATGTCTGGATGGTAAGCCAATAAAATCGGGCTGCCTTCAAGGCCGGTGTTCTTTCTATAATTGGTCAAACGTCTGATGCTATCAGCAAAAGTCAGTTCATGAATTTTGATATTGCCTTGAGTATAGTCTTCTAATGAGGTTAATGCCCAAATGCCCGTTTGACGATAGGTTTTGTGCTCAACCTCATATACATATATCCCTGGTGCTTGTTCGTGCCATAGTTTATCGCTTTCGAGGAGGGTTTTCAATGTTTCTTTTATATCCTGAAAAGCTTTAGCCTGTCCTTCGGGAGTTTCAGGGCGTAACCTCGCCCCTGTCTCCAGTAAGGTTTTTAATGGAGCTAAAGAGCCATCTTTTGTTTCATCACCTGAGACAGACTCGACCTGCAAAGAAGTAAATACTAACTGATCAGCATAAACAGGGTTCGACCTGATTGCTTTGAAAGGTTGGATGTTCGCCATAATTTGGTTTATTAACAGGTTGATTTACTTCCTGTTTGAGTTCTTGTTAAGAACAGATGGACATAGTTACTAATAAAGCTCAAAATAAAATGAACAAAACCTACTTTTAACAATTAAATGAATTATGAGAGTATACCAGCAAACAGTACGTCTGAGAGAAAGAAAAAGAGGATTTCACCTTATCACACAGGAAGTTATTAACGCATTACCAGGGTTACAGGAAATAAAAGCAGGTATCTGTCATGTGTTCATACAGCATACATCTGCATCGTTGTGCATCAACGAAAATGCAGATCCGACAGTACGGCAGGATTTTGAAACTTATTTCAACAAACGGGTGCCTGAAAATGATCCGGATTATATGCACGACGATGAAGGCCCGGATGATATGCCAGCGCATTTAAAAGCAGCTATCTTAGGCAGTTCGGTTACCATCCCAGTTAGCAACGGCAAACTCGCCTTAGGAATGTGGCAGGGAATATATTTCTGTGAGCACCGAAATTATGGAGGTTCTCGCACAATAGTTATTACAGCCTGGGGCGAATAAAATTATGCAGTTGATTTGCCTAATTTATGTCCCCAAACGGCATAATAGAATATGAACAGGTATATCGGCAATAAAATAAGATAAGAAGTTTGAGCAGAATAAACATCAACAAAGTGTCCGTATAATGGTGGTATTACTGCTGCTCCGGATATCCCCATTACCAGCAACGATGAAGCAATTTTAGTGAATTTACCTAAACCGTTTAACGCTAATGGCCAAATTGCCGGCCACATTAATGCATTAGCCAGACCGAGCAGCGCAATACATAATACAGATGCATAGCCGTGAGTAATTAATGCCAAAACACTAAAAATAAATCCCAATATTGCTGAAGCAACAAGTGCTTTTTGCTGTGTGATGTATTTAGGAATACAGATAATCCCTATGCCATAACCCAACAGCATAGCGAACATAGTAAAGGTCGCGAAAAATTTTGCTGTGGATAAAGGGATGTTCAGCGATGATCCATAACTGATAATTGAATCGCCCGCTAATACTTCTGCGCCAACATATACAAACAAGGCAATAATACCCAGTGTCAAATTCGGGAATTGGAATACACTTGTTTTGTTAGAATTTGCTAATGCCGTTACTTCATCTTCATGTTCTGTATCTATTTCGGGCAAGGTAGAACGGTAAGTCAATATAGCCAATATTACCAATGCTACCATGATGCAGATGTATGGAATAATTACCCTTGATGCCAGCTCATTTAAAAGAGGAACTTTTTCGGCGGCGCTCATTGTGGCCAGTTTAGCTTTTAACTGATCAACATTTTTAAGTGCAACCACCCCCAATGCTATTGGAGCAATAGCGCCGGCAGATTTATTAAAAACTCCCATAATACTTATCCTTTTGGCTGCGCTTTCAGCAGGCCCAAGCACGACCACATATGGATTGGATGCCGATTGAAGTATCGCCAGTCCGATGCCCTGAACAAAAAGGCCCGCCAGGAAAAGGCCATAAATGCGTGTTAATGCGGCAGGTATAAAAACAAGTGCACCTATCGCTATGATAACCAGGCCAATAGCCATTCCGTTTTTGAAGCCAAATTTTTTCAAAACCTTTGCGGATGGTACAGCCATTACGAGATAAGCGATATAAAATGCTGTTGCTACAAGATAGGATTCCAAATTGGTCAACTGACAAGCGATCTTCAAATAAGGTACCAACACTGAATTAAGCCAGGTTATAAATCCAAAAACAAAGAATAAAACACCAATAATTATAATAGGATTAATTCCTGCTTTTTTTTGAATTGGGGTAGCGATAGTTGAAGTTTCTGGCATATTGTTTTTTTTGGCTATAATAGTTATAATTTTATAAAGTATAAAAACTTTTTAAAAAAATTAAAAAACATTATGGTGACAAATCCTTAATATCTCTATCGTGACGCCACAGCCAGCATATACCAGGCAGCATGCGGCAGCCATTGCTCGGCCCAGCGCCAGTCGGCATCTTTGCCGGTTTGCGAGTATGGAAGGTTAAAGTCGATATCATCCTCATTCTCAAATCCAGAGGTGACTCCATTGACAATTCCGCCCGGGGCATTAGTATACTCAAAGGTTCCGAAGAAACCATATTCCGGATTGTTATGCCCTATTCCTTCCAACATGCATGAATCAAATGGATTTAAACCCAATATCCAATTCAATTGATCCAAAGCGAAGTTTTCCAGTTTATCATGATAAGCTTTATCATCAGTGAACAAGCCCGCGGCAAGTCTTGCTGCCGTAGCTTCTGAACCTAAACGGGCATTTTCACCTTGCCACCATGGCGATGCATCGCTGCCATGCGGAAAGAAAAAAGCGCTTTTTCGATTCCCTAAAGTATCCTGTGTCAATTGACGGCTGTAACCAAACGGATTATTCACTTCTGCGGTAATAGCAAATTCATAATCCATTGATCTGCGGATAGCTGCTTTGATCTGTGATTGTGTATTGGCAGAAGCATAAGGATAGTAATACACCAAACTCACCACAGGCAAACCAGCGTCTGATGGATGAAAGAATGGCCTGTCCTTATCATCAGCACGCCAATAATCTTTATATTTTTTCCATGTTGTTAATCGGCCTATCAATGACAATGCTCGTTTCTCCGCTACTGCCTTATATTTTTCATTCTTAGTTGCCTTATACAGTTCGGTTGCAGCAGTCAGCGCACAATAGTCATCCAGAATGTTTTCCTTGCCATCATTGGTCATGGAAACATTGTTCTTATCCAAAAAGTCGAACGCATTCTCAGCAGCTTTCAGATAATCTGCATTGGAGTAATCTCCAGAGACAGTATAGGTTGACGCCATAGCTAAAGCCGCTATAGACATACCACCACCAGAGCGGAAGCTACATTGATAACTCCGCCAATCGTGCTCCGCAGGCTTAGTTTTAAATGAGTCATCATTTTTAGAGACTTTTATGCGATAGCTTTTTCCTTCCGGACCGATAGCTCTGTCCTGTGGTAATTTGCCGGGTCCAGGCGCACCAACAGAACGATAAAAAGCTCCGCCTTTTGCTTGCATGCGGCATAGGTAATCTGCCCCATACATCGCTTCATCCAATATCCTGCGGTTAAACTGCCTGTAATCGGTACCCGGTTTCTTGCTCAACAATTCGTAGGTTTTGAATAAGCTATAAGCTGTTAATGAAATCTGCTGAGGGTTGAAATAGGAGGAAAAAGAAAGATGAGATAAATGTTTGCCGTAATCACCTGTTGCATCATACCAGCCGCCATGTGCATCAATGGTATCAGTTTTACCTTGCAAGTGTGAATGACGATCAGCCTTATCCAATAAACCAGAACTTCGTTGCCCTTTAAAATAATAGATCACATCCGACAAGGTCGCTTGCTCCAGCACATTCTTACCTATCACAAACGAATATGATGAGACTATGCCTTGTGGAGTTGCCGCCTGTAATTTGAAATTACCATTGGTTACTACAGGACTAAAATCTAATATCCAGAATTGGAACTTTTTCCATTTATCTACCGGTCCGCTAAACACAGCCTTGCCGGTATATGATACTTTATTGGTTTTTGAATCAATAAGAGTAAATGACGGAATATCTAATTTGTTATCAGCAACAATGATGGCCTTCTTAGGACCGTCAACTTCATAACCAACATGATTGGTAACGATTTTAACGGATTGAGCGAATAAAAGTAACGGCAAGCTGAGGAGAATAATGACAAGTTTGATTGTTTTCATAAATAAAGTGACAGGAATATAAAAGCCCTCGCAGATTGGTTCTGCAAGGGCTTAAATTAATAATTTTTTATCTGAACCTTTGATTAAACTGATTTTTAGATTTCGCAGATTTTAACCACTTACCCCAATCAACCTAATCAACCGCTCATTAACCTAAACATTCCCCTTCTTCAATTCCTTCACCGCATGATCTACTGCACGGGCAGTCAGCGCCATGTAAGTTAATGATGGGTTCTGGCAGGCTGTCGATGTCATGCAAGCGCCATCAGTTACAAATACATTTTTAGCATCCCATACCTGGTTCCATTCGTTTAGTACAGAGGTTTTTGGATCACGGCCCATACGTGCTGTGCCCATCTCATGTATGCCACGACCTAATACGCCTTCCATTGTATGCGTTTTTACATCCTTCACTCCTGCTGCTTCCAGCATTTCTTTTGCATCATTCAGCATATCGATACGCATTTTCAATTCGTTATCGCGAATGATGGCATCGATAGATGGTATGTTCAGCCCCCATTTATCTTTTTTGGTTTTATCCAGGGTAACTTTATTCTCGTGATAAGGTAAAGTCTCACCAAAACCGCCAATGCTCATCGTCCAATGTCCTGGCTCCGATAATGCATCTTTAAAGTCGGCGCCAATGCTTAATTCAGGGCTGCTCCGGCTCCAGCTTTCTCTTGATGCACGGCCCTGGTAACCAAATCCACGGATATAATCGCGTTTTTCGCCATTCAGGTTGCGGTAGCGTGGTATATAAATACCATTTGCCCGGCGACCGAAATAGTATTTATCTTCATAACCTTCCACAAGCCCGCTTGCCCCTACGCCCAAGTGATGATCCATCAGGTTATGACCCAGTTCACCGCTGCTGCTGCCCAAACCATCAGGCCAGATATCGGTCGCCGAATTCATCAAAATCCACGCTGAATTGATGGTTGACGCATTCAGGAAAATGATCTTCGCATAATATTCATACGTCTTGTTGGTTTCTGCATCCAATACCTCTACACCCTTCGCCTTTTTGGTGTCTTTATCATAAAGTATTTTGGTAACGATTGACCACGGCCTAACAGTCAAGTTGCCGGTTGCCACAGCTGCAGGTAAGGTAGATGATTGAGTACTAAAATACGCCCCAAACGGACAACCTAACCAGCATTTGTTCCGGTACTGGCAATTGGTTCTGCCTGGTAATGGTTTGGTGATATTTGCGGTACGGCCAATCACCATGTGGCGCGCATTTTTGTAAATGTTGTTAAACCGCGCCGATACATCCTTCTCAACACAATTCATTTCCATTGGCGGTTGGAAGTTGCCATCGGGCAGGATAGATAAACCATCTTTATTGCCCGATATTCCGGCAAATCCTTCTACATAGCTATACCATGGTTCCAGGTCTTTATAACGAATTGGCCAATCCACAGCAATACCATCTTTTAAATTGGCTTCAAAATCCACATCAGCCCAGCGGTAACTTTGGCGTCCCCACATCAGCGAACGGCCGCCAACATGATATCCCCTGAACCAATCAAAACGTTTAATTTCGGTGTAAGGACTCTCCTTCTCATTCACCCAGTAATCCAGGTTAGTTTCATTAAGCGGATAGTCCCTTTTCAATACAGGATAATCGTGGATCATCTGCTGTGTACGTCCTCCCCTGTGCGGATATTCCCAGGGAGCTTTACTTGCATTTACATAATCTTTAACGTGCTCGATATTCCGGCCACGTTCAAGCATAATGGTTTTTAGGCCTTTCTCAGTTAGTTCTTTTGCGGCCCAGCCACCCGATATCCCCGAGCCGATCACAATCGCATCATATGTGTTTGTTGCCATTTTATTCAATAGGTTTTATTGGTTTGTTCGTCTAATGTATAAAAATATTAATGAAAAAAGCACGCTATTGTGTCTGTTTTACACAATGGAGTTAACTCACTTTCTAACTATTTGACAAAGTTTGCTGTTAACTCAAAGCCTTCGCAGCAAATTCGCGGCATTTAATTACTTCTTTCACTGCATCGGAATCCTTTGGAATATCATACTCCAACTCAATGGTTGCAGGGAATTTGTATTTGTTCTTCTTCATTAATTGCAATGCTTCAGCTATTGGCGTATCGCCTTGCCCCCAGGGTTGGTTTGGCCCGTCATGATATTTTCTATCCTTCAGGTGCATGCTCATGATCCGTGCATGATTCTTTTCGATAAAAGGTATCGGGCTGCTGCTGGTACCTGCGGTATAGTGACCGATATCCAGGTTGATCGCATTATATTCTGATTGGCTCAATGCAGTATCCCATAAAGTCGGCGTAGCCTGTAAATGCGCATGATAGCCTACATGTATTTTGTGTTTGGCGGCAATATCACCCAGGCGCTGAGTTTGCTTATCATCTGCTGGCAATTCAACCGTCACATGGGTTACGCCTAAAGCCTTACCTGCATTGAATGCATAATCGATCTCAGCATCTGTATTTTTCGCACCTAATGCGTTTGGTTTCCATGCATATATCTTAACTCCGGCATCATTGAACAATTTGCGAAGCTCCTTGAATTTATCCATTGATACACTTGCGCGCCAATCAGCCACTCGTTTAAAATAGGTTGGTCCATCTTCGCCGCTGTTGCGTGTTGGTTTTCCGGCAAATGCTTCTGCTGCGTCGCCCATCAGTTCGATGGCGTTGATATTAGTTTGAAGACAATATTGCAGCAAATCCTGAGCTGTAGAGGGCATGCTTCTGAATGAATAGGTGATCACGCCTATCTGCACGCCATTAATAACTGAATTAGGTTTTGCCTGGAACAATGATCCTGCTGCAAAAACCGATTTAGAAGCTAAGGCCATACCGGCTGCGGCAAGCGCTGTACTGCCGATAAACCGGCGACGGGAAATATGCTGTTCTTCCATAAAGGTAAAATTGGTTGGTTAGTTAAACTGGTGAACTAATTTACCAAGTTACTCTTTGATTCTATAAAAAAACTGTAGGAATTGTAACAATAGTGTTTCAGTTACACTTAGTCAACCTTCTTACCCGTTGCCACCCAAATAAGTGAGTTCATGATCAACTTCTCCTGGTCAGGATTTGGGAAAGTATGCGACAATTCCTTATTGGTATGATGCTCGTAATCAATATCGTTATGACCAAAATTGAAGTAAACCATTTTATAGTTTTTGTTAGTCCACACAATAGGATAATAGCCACTGTGCCATATTTCATGTGGTTTTGGCCCCGTACCTAGCGGAAAGCTGCTGGAATCCACCGATAATAATATTTTGATATCCGGATTTTTACGCAAGTCTTTTTCCCAACGGTACCATTCGCTCGGTGATGCTTTAATAATATCAGGTAGTCCTTTTGTCGCCGGGTGATTGTGATCTTCAACTCTCAAATAGGCGGATACTGGTCGCCATGTATTGCTTACATATTGTCCCGAACCAAGGAACTCGTTATGATACCAATCCCAGTCAGCATTAAAATCCGAAGGCGTTAGAGCAAAAGCAGCAAAATGGAATCCTAGCCAGCCACCGCCATTTTTCATATACTCTTCAAATGCTTTGCGTTGTATTGGATCTTCTACCCTTGTATCCAAAAACACTACCGCCTGGTATTTGGCCAGGAACTTGGCATTCATGTTTGACCAGTCTTTGGTAGAATCATAAGTGAAATTATACTTCTTACCCATTTCAGAGAACCACTTATGGGCCTCATGCATAAAGCTGATATGCGCCTGGTCGTTCCGGCCTGTATAAAAGGCTATCACATTAAAATGTTTCTTGTTGGTTTGGGCGATTGCTGTGAAGAAGCAAAAAGTTAGGGCGAATGCAGCGATACACTGCAAAAAAACACGACTGGTTTTAGGCATAATTGGTTATGGTTTAATGATGTTTCAATTTCAGCTTATACATTTCAGATCCCGCCAACAAAAAAGCACCGACACCATAAACTTCGGTATCATCATTGGTTACAGTTTCCGGTTTCTCGCCTATTTGCTGCACGTTACCTAATTTGCCATCGGCATGCACAGACGATACCAATGCGGCCCATGCCTTCTCAACCACACCATGATATTTATCATACGGCAGCAAACCGTGATTGATACCGTAAGCTAGTGCATAGCAATAAAAACCTGTTCCGCTAGTTTCTTTTACTGGGTAACTATCCGGATCCAATAATGCAGCATGCCAAGTGCCATCAGCATTTTGCAGTTTGGCTATCTTCTCAGCCATCTTTTTGTACAGATCCACAAAATGAACGCGCGATGGATAATTTTCAGGCATATTAGCCAACATTCTAACCAAGCCACCCATCACCCAGCCATTTCCCCGCGACCAGAATACCTTTTGACCGTTTTTCTCCTTTTGCGTGAAGAAGCGGCCATCCCTGTAATAAAGGTTTTCGTCCTTATCAAATAAGTAGTCGGTTGTTTTGAACCACATTTTGACCGCAAAGTCAAGGTATTTCGGATCATTTGTAACTGTAGATAGATAAGCAAACGCTGGTGGCCCCATAAACAAGGCGTCGCACCATGCCCATTCCCTGCTGGCTATGTTGTTTTTCCATTCCAACGACTCATCATGCGGTTTGGCGATAATGCTATCAGCCTGAGCCTTGAAACGTGCAATCATTTCAGGTTCTTTAAAAACCTCATATAACTGTGCATAAGTTTGTGCTACGCAATAGTCATCAGCCATAGTGCGCCTCGGGCCAGTGTTCCATTTCAGGCTGTCACCTATATTGCGCATGGCGTTCACATATTTTGGATTGTGCCCCACCTGGTTCAATGCTATGTACCCGGTATAGCAGGCACCCATTGTCCAGTCCCATTTCGTATGACCGTGTCGGTGCTGTTGCCACTCGCTCAATTGCCAGTCAGCAACTTTATCCATGATCTTTAATATTGAATCTGGTTTCGCTTTGTCTACGGCATAAGACTGCACGACAATAGCTGAAAGGACAATAATGGTAAGAAGTTTTTTCACGATAGCGGGTTTATAATGGTTAAAGCTATAAATTAAAGCACTAAATTTTACTCTGTGAAAAAAAATTGAAAAGCTTTGTCCAATTTCGTTTTTCGGGATCGTCTTTGACCTAAAAACCAAAAATCAAAACCATGAAAGAATTTGTAATGTTGATCAGGCTCGAAGGCTTGCCTGAAACGAACTTCTCGCCAGAGGAAATGCAGGCAGGCATGGCCGTTTGGGAAAAATGGGTTAGCGACATCATTGCCAGGGATATACTGGTTAGCCGTGGGAACCGCTTAAGCAATGATGGCAGAACCATCAGGGGCGGTAAAGTTGTCACCAACGGACCTTTTGTTGAAACCAAGGAGATTCTTGGGGGATATCTTATTATCCGTGCTAATTCTATCGATGAAGCTGCCGATATTGCCAAGAACGCCCCAATAGTAGGCTCAGGAAGTATTGAAATACGCGGTTTATATACTTATGAATAAAAATTTGAAAATTTTTGTCCAATAATGATTGGCGTGTTCGTCATTAAGTTATAAAACTAAAAATTAAAGAAACATGAATGAATTTGCATTAATCTTCAGGAACGATTTCCATCCTGAAACAGGGTATTCACCAGAGAAACTGCAGGAAATTATGAAACAATGGCAAGTCTGGATGGGCGGCATGGCCGCTAAAGGACAACTGGCCAATCCGGGCACCCGCCTGGGCGGTGAAGGCAAAACCTTAAAGCCATCCAATATGGTAACCAACGGTCCATATGCCGAGATCAAGGAAATGATAACCGGGGTTATTGTTGTAAAAGCCGGTGATATAAATGGAGCGACAGAGATCGCAAAAGACTGTCCTATCCTGAATGCCGGTGGGAGCGTTGAGGTAAGAAATATTATTCCTATAGGAGCTAATTAAAATTTAAAAGAAATGAAAGAGTTTGCAATGATATATCACTCTGAGCCTATGGGTGAGATTAAACTAACACCGGAAGGAAATTTGGTGGTATCAAAAGAATGGGAAAACTGGATGGGCGGCATCGCCGCACAAAATAAACTGGTTTCGCCCGGCATGCGGTTAGGAAACGAAGGACGTACCATAAAACCAGGCAACGTCATAACCAATGGGCCTTATGCCGAAGTTAAGGAGATTGTGGGCGGTCTGAGCATCTTCAGGGCCGAATCTATAGAAGATGCTTTAGAGTTAGCTAATAACTGCCCGATCTTAAATGTAGGGGGAAACGTTGAGATAAGGGACATTATCCAGATGAATGGTTAAAATGTGATTTAATAAGACTTCTGCCTATTATTGCATTGGCAGAAGTCTTTCTATTTATGCAGGAAAAGGAACTGATACCATATCTGTACAGAACAGAGTTCAGGAAAATTACGGCTGTACTCTGTAGATCATTGGGTATAGAACACATTTCCATTGCCGAAGATCTTGTTGGCGATACGTTTCTGCTTGCGGCCGAAACATGGGGCTTAAAAGGCATTCCTCAAAACCCGGCTGCATGGCTTTATACCGTTGCTAAGAATAAAGCCAAAGACTTACTGAAGCGAAATGCCCTTTTCTCTCAGAAAATATCTCCGCAAATTCAATATAGCACCGAAGATAAGCACGAAATAGAGATCGATCTGTCGGCAAAAAATATTCAGGATAGCCAGCTACAAATGATGTTTGCTATTTGCTATCCGGGTATACCGCCTGAAGCGCAGATCGGTTTGTCGCTGCGTATTCTTTGTAGTTTTAGTATTGACGAAATTGCCGATGCATTTCTGACAAATAAAGAAGCGATTAATAAGCGCTTATATCGTGCTAAAGAAAAGCTGAAACAGGATAATGTTAGGATAGAGTTGCCTTCAGAAAGTGAAATTGATAAACGGATTGAGAATGTGCTTACTACGCTTTACTTATTGTTTAATGAGGGATATTACTCATCAAATAATAATGCTGTATTAAGAAAAGACTTATGCCTGGAAGCTATGCGGTTAACGCACATGCTTACAGAAAATGAAACGACAAACAAACCCGCAGTAAATGCTCTGCTTGCTTTAATGTGTTTTCATTCGTCGCGATTTGAGGCAAGAATTGATTCCAATGGTGAACTGATACTTTATGAAGATCAGGATACTTCATTGTGGAACAGAGAATTAATTATACAAGGCGAACGATATCTAAATAAAGCATCTACCGGTAATTATCTGTCAAAATACCATTGGGAAGCTGCTATCGCCTACTGGCACACCACAACCAACAACGAAGAACAGAAATGGGAGAAGATTCTCAGCTTGTATAATCAATTACTGATGACCGAGTACTCACCTATTGCTGCACTGAACCGGACTTATGCCCTATCAAAAGTTTATGGAAATGAGGAGGCTATTATCGAAGCCGAAAAACTTAAACTCGATAATAACCATTTATATCATTGCCTGCTTGGAGAGCTTTACAGTGATGCCGATCTTCAAAAGGCAATTGAACATTTGCATCAGGCCCTAAAATTGTCGCGTGTTGCGGCTGATAAAAAGGTGATAAAGAATAAGATCAGCAAACTGGGTAAGCTGAAAAATGTTTAATTTAACAGATTCAGCAACAAAGCTATGGGATACGATGAAAAATTAGCCGACCGTGTTCGCGAAGCATTATCAGACATTCCGAACGTAGAGGAAAAGAAGATGTTCCGCGGTGTTACTTTTATGGTCGACGGCAAAATGTGCGTCAGCGTAAGCGGCGATGAATTGATGCTTCGCCTTGATCCTGACCTGACCGAACAACTGGTAGAAGAACCCGGTACCCGCCCCATGGTTCATGGCGGAAAACACATGAAAGGGTTTATTTACGTCAGTTCCGAGCGTTTCAGCAATAAAAAGGACTTCGACCACTGGATAAATTTAGCCCTGGAATATAATCCCAGGGCTAAATCGTCGAAGAATAAAGTGAAATCCTTTACTTGATTAATATCGAACACTGAATTCTGAATAACGAACTTCGAAGTAAAAACTTCATCATTCAGAATTCAGTGTTCGTTATTCGATATTTTATCACTTACTTCACCACCTCTTCTACCATACTACTATTATCCTTCCCATAAATCTTCGCGATAGCTTTTACAACAGCTCCTTTCCTTGCTTTAAATGGTTTCGTATACTCATTACCTTCTACAAATGCGGGTGTTGCATCATCTGTGGTGTAATATATCTTAGCGCCAGCAGTCGCACAAACAATGCTGACCATGCCATTGCCGCTGCTTACCACTGGTTTTTTAACAATGCCCACATATTTAGCAGTACGGGCATCGTGGATTACTCCCTTCCAGTTCATACCAAAACCAAAGTCGTAAGTATGGCCGTCGGCATCTTTGTAGCAAACCATGTCATGAGGAATATCTTCGTCCTGCAATTCAACAGTTTTCATATTCGCAGGCATCTGGAATGGCAGCAATCCTGATGGCTCGGTTGCTCCGCTCAAAATATCCAGTATAGCTTGGTTTTGCACGCCAAAATTAGCTACGATAGCACTGGCACCCTTCTCAAACTCTGCCGGAACAACCGGTTTGGTCATCGTTAGCACTACTATTACGGGTTTACCTTTCATGGCTGCTTTGGTCTCACGAATGGTTTTCAGGTCATTATAATTTCCTGCGGTGATGGTTTTCCCTTTGTAGGTACGGTTATCAATTCCGGGTTCTACAGGGTCGCCCGCAGCAATACTGTGAGCCCTTGCATGGGTTGCGGTATACTCGCCATATTGCAAAGTGATCGGTACATACCCATTGCCGCCTTTGGCTACATCTTCCTTATCGTATCCTGCACCACCATATGGGCTGCTTACAAACACCACTGCGCAATCGGCCTTTGCCGGATCATCAGTATAATTGAAATATTTATTAAATAATTCCGGCTTAACGGCATCATCCCAATGCTCTTTGGATGGCGGCCCGAAAAAGCCCTGCATAGATGGTGTATACTTTTTAGGCAGATAAACCGTAATGCCCTTTTTCAGTGGCAATACATGATTATTGTTTTTCAGCATGATGATTGATTTCAGTTGAGCATTATACCCTGCGGTCATGAACTCTGGCTTACCAACAGTTTCTTTCGAGTTCGATACATTTAAGTATGGATTCTCAAACAAACCTGTGTGGAAAATATTGGTTAATAACCGCTGAGCGCTTTTCTCAAAACGTGCCCTCATAAATGCTTCACCATGTTCTTTTACCCCCATTTGATAAGCCTCAATTACCGGGGCTGAATCGTTGTTGCCGCCAAACTGGTCTACACCAGCCATCAGAATCTTGTAATGTCTTTCGGCAACGGTTTTAGTTTCCATCCCCCAGGATTTACCGGCGAAAATATCCGGAGTCTTGCCTTCATCGGCAGTTACGCCCCAGTCGGTACAAACTACGCCGTTGTAATGGTATTTTTCTCTCAACAAATCAGTGATCAGGTATTTGTTGTAACTGTTGCCTTCGTTTTCCTTGTTCTTGGTATCACGACCGTACGAAATAGTATAATAAGGCATCACCGCTGCGGCCATTTTGGTTTTACCATTCAGCTTAAGCGCACCATCCACAAAGGATACAAGGTGTTCGTCAAAGTTATTCCCCGGATATACCGCAAACTTGCCATAAGCAAAGTGCGCATCCCTTCCGCCTTCTTCGGGACCGCCGCCTGGCCAGTGCTTCATCATCGCGTTCACACTGTGATATCCCCAGCCATCTTTTATTTCACTCTCGCCTGTTGAGGTTTGGAAGCCATCCACATAGGCCCTTGCCATATCGGCATCCAATTGCGGGTCTTCTCCAAATGTGCCATTGATGCGTGCCCAACGAGGCTCTGAACCCAGATCGATTTGCGGCGACAAAGCTGTTGCAATACCCAAAGCACGGTATTCCTGAGAAGCAATGTGTCCGAATTCTTTTACCACACCCGGATCGAATGTTGCAGCCAATCCCAATTGATCGGGCCATTGCGATATTTTGCCACCTGCACCTGCGGTGTACTCAACGCCTGACGATGTGCCATGACGAGGATCAGAGCTGTTATTTGCCGGGATACCCAACCCTGCGCCTTCTACCAGCGCCTGCACATTATTATTCCATCGTGCAGCCACTTCCGGAGTTTGTACCGATGTGATCAGTACGTGGCGCAGATTATCTTTCAATAAAAAGCTCTTTTGCTGATCGGTCACCTCGGCAGCATCTATCCCACCCTCGCTGAATTTTTTGCCGTTATAAGTCCCCCCTGCGAATGGGCCACCGCTCATAGCTGGTATAGCCTGGTGAGCGCTATAAAGCATTAATCCTGCTATTTGCTCCAGCGACATTTGCGAGGCCAGGTCTTTCGCTCTTTCCTCAACCGGCAAACGCCAGTCTTCATATTTATCCAGTTTGCCGTTTTTGTTCAGGTCCTTAAAAGCCAGGCCATCAACGGTCAGTATCTTCACGCCCGATTTGGACGAATATCCCAGCGTTGGGCCATTAGGGTTCTTTACAAACGTAATGCCATCGCCATCATCAATACTTGTCCACTGCGGACCATTATTGGTGCTGCTGATAATGGTTGCCGCAAACGCAAGCAGCGACAACGAACCGACAAAATAAATTGCAGGACGGGTAATGCTTCTCTTCATAATTGGTATAGGAAAGGGTTTAAAACAGGTTACAATTCTATTGTGTACTTATGACACAACTAAATGTAGTTATATAATTGGTATATCCAAAATTTAATAGATGAATAGTACATGAATGCCGATGGAAAAACGGTCCTAAACGATAAACTGTAGAGATGCTATGAGTTGCGTCTCTACTAAATATTTGTGATTCCTTTGAGGTTTATTTCTAATTTTACTATCTCCAAATCACATCACTATGAAATCATTCACCGTACCCACCTACGACCAGGTATCTGACAACGCCAAACCTGCATTCGACCGCTTTATAAAGATCATGGGCAAAATGCCCAATTTATATGCAACTATCGGTTATTCGGCCAATGCGCTCAACTCCTACATGACTTATGTAAATGAACAGGCACGCGGAACTTTTCACGCCAAAGAACGAGAAGCTGTTTACCTCATCGTATCGCAATTAAATGGCTGCGAATATTGTCTGGCATCTCACACCCAATCAGCCATCAAAAATGGCTGGACTGAAGATGAAACCCTTTCACTGCGTGCCGGCACTCACCCCGATCAAAAGTGGCAGGCGATCTACCGGGTTATTAAATCTGTAATTGAAAACAAGGGACAAGTCAATGATGAACTCCTTGATGAGTTTTACGCCTTAGGTTACCAGGAAGCTGGAATTGTCGATCTCCTGGTGCTGATCAATGTAATGAGTTTCACTAACTATGCTTTCCGCTTAATGCAGATACCTATCGATTTCCCTTTGGCAAAAGATATTTAATAAGTGCTTGTTATTTTGATTAAATTTTGCTAAATTTGTTAGCATGAAGCGATCGGGAAGTGCTGACCTTCCTTTGCATTATGGCTATGTGCCCAGGTGGCTGGCCGAACGTATGGCAAAGCTGGGGTTGGCTGTGGTGGAGACCATTGTGATGGATTACGGGAAAAATGAGGTTTTAACTCGCATCAGCGACCCGTTCTGGTTTCAAAGCTTGGGTGCAGTAATGGGTATGGATTGGCACTCTTCCGGAATTACAACCTCGGTAATGGGCGCTTTAAAACGGGCCATTAATCCACATAGTCGAGAGTTGGGAATTTATATTTGTGGTGGCAAAGGCAATCATTCCCGAGAAACGCCAAATGAATTGTTAAAGATTAGTGAAAAGACAGGCCTTGACGGCAATCACCTGGTAAAGTGCAGCAAGCTGAGCGCTAAGGTTGATAACACTGCTATTCAAGATGGCTTTCAGCTTTATACCCACAATTTCATCCTCACTAACGAAGGTAAATGGGCAGTGGTGCAGCAGGGCATGAGTGCGCAAAGTAAAACGGCACGCCGTTATCACTGGCATTCGGATACGCTGAGCTCTTTTGTGGATGACCCGCATACGTTTATTTATGGTCAGAATAACGGCTATATCCTCAATATGGCTGACAAGCAGGCATCAAGTTCGCGTAATGGCGTGATGCAAATTGCTGCCGAAAAGCCGGATAAAATGCTGAGCGAGATCAATAAATTGGTAATGCCATCGCATCATGATGTTCGGGCAAAAGATGTTGACTTGAAACGTCTCGGTGCGGTACTTTGGCTGGCGCAGGAAAAGAGGCCATCTGATTTTGAAGACCTGCTGTTATTGGAAGGCCTCGGTCCGCGGACACTGCAGTCGCTGGCATTGGTCAGCGAAGTGATTCACGGTACCCCTTCCCGTTTTAAAGACCCTGCCCGTTTTTCTTTTGCTCATGGCGGCAAAGATGGCCACCCCTTCCCTGTTCCCATAAAAGTCTATGATGAGACTTTGGGTGTATTGCAAACCGCTATTTATAAAGCAAAACTCGGTCAGACTGAGAAAAGCGAAGCCATCAAAAGCCTTTCCAAAATAGCCGAGAATGCTGAAAAGGATTTTGTACCCAACGCCAATTTTGATAAAATAATAGAACAGGAACGAAATGATTCCTGGCGGTATGGCGGACGAACTGTATTTGGAAAAGCTAAGCCGCCGGCTGAAATGCAGTTGAAACTATTTTGAGAACTTTTAAAATATAAAGTTAATACTTAATTATTCTATAGGACATCACGGTTCCGTCTCCAAAAATATCAAATTCAGAATGGTTTTCTAAATTGACAGACGATCTGGAAATTTCTTTTAGAGTACGGATTCTATTCGTTTCCGTAGATGATAGTACTTTATAATGATCATCTGTTATACCTTGAAATATTTCCAGTCTTTCTCCTTGTTCGTATATTTTTGGGATTTCATATATTTTTCTTTTTTTGAAATCTTTACTTGGTATCCAATCTGTGATCCATCGCCCTATAAAATCATTATTATTTATATTAACTGTTGTCATTTCCTCTAATAATTTTTTATCTTTTAATAGAGTGAGCTCTCTATCATAAATCCTATATCCAAGTTCATCTAATTGATCTATATTAATATTTTCGTTATTATCTCTTAGTAATAATTGGGATTGCTGATACAAGGCTCGACTTAAAGCTATATTACCTATAAATTGCGCTATTCTAGAATAGTGTCTTAATTGATACAATAGCTCAGATCGTTCACTAAAAGCATTTTCGAAACCATCAAATGGCGGGTCAGCTAGGACTATTCTTGGTTCAAAATTCGAATAGTTTAAATGAGCTGAAATAATTAGTTCAACATCGTAATTTTCATTACGATTATGCATATCAACTTTCTTACTTATGCCATTTGTTATTTGTTCATTCTGTTTTGACCTATGCTTGGTTCCCTTAAATTCATAAACATAATTTTGTCCAGGATTAGTTGCTCTATAATCGAATCTTTTGCCGTTACCTTTAATTGGCTCCAAGGTATCCCAGTTAACGTTAAATATTTTATTGGCTATCAAGCAGCCAATTCCTATTCCAATTTCGTTACTACGATTCGTTTGTAAATCTGTATCTATTGAAACATTTTGATTATATCCCAAATAGGGGCCATTAAAATCCAACAAATTAATATATAAATACGCAGATCTAATAGATTCATCTCTATTACTTGATGGCAAAGAAGCAATTTTGGAGCCGATAGCATGTAACAATTCTTTACCAGTAAACGAAAACCCCGTGTTTTCTAAATTCGCAATAGCTGCGTAGGGATTATTATTTGGAAAGGAATTATGTCTAATTTCTACTGGGATATTGAATGTTTTATTTAAAAGTTGATTGATCTGAGTCGTATTCACTTGATGAGATTTTGTAATAATATTTAGGTTATATTATTTATGGGACTCAAATTTATTACAAATGCAACTAATATTGATACCGTTTTTTCACCCAATTTTAATAAAAATCGAGTCTAATAATATTACAATCTTTGTAAGATTTCAAGGCAAAAGTAATTTTGGGGTCAATATCCCTGTATCTTCCCAATAAGAAAAGAAAATGTAGAAATCAAAACAATTAGGATAAACAGGTGCACCAGTATCAATACCCACGTGCCGAGATTGCATCGTACCAGGTAATAAAATATGGTGTAGTCTTTCTTCATTTTCTATCATAAAAATACAATTTTCCTGATTACATTTCTTATTTTCACAAAGATTGCAAACCACCAAATTTTACCGTAATGCCTGCAACTTACCTGTCTGCCCTTAAGAAGTGTATTTTAACAATTTCAGCCTTAACCTTATTAAATTATATGCTGTACGCGCAAAAGTCAAAAGCTTTTCCGATCAGTGAACCTGAGGCACAAGGCGTATCGTCGGCAAGTATCGATAGCTTTCTAAATGCAGCGGACCGAAGCAAAAATGAGTTTCACAGCTTTATGTTTCTTCGGCATGGTAAAGTGATAGCGCAAGGATGGTGGAACCCTTATGCTCCGGAGTTGCGGCATTCGCTGTATAGCTGCAGTAAAAGTTTTACCTCTACAGCAGTCGGTTTTGCTGTGAGCGAAAAACTGCTTTCGGTAAATGATAAGGTGATTTCATTTTTCCCGGGTAGTTTACCTGATTCAATAAAGACTTATTTAGCGGTGCTTACGGTAAAAGATTTGCTAACCATGAGCGTCGGACAAGAACCCGACCCAACTGCTAAACTGGCTATGACCAGTGATAATTGGGTGAAGGATTTCCTGGCTTTACCCATTAAATATACTCCGGGCAGTAAGTTTTTATACAATACAATGGCTACTTATATGCTATCGGCTATTGTACAGAAGGTAACCGGGCAAAAAGAGATCGATTATCTAAAACCACGCCTTTTTGATCCACTGAGCATTAAGGGGATGGATTGGGAGGTAAATACACAAGGTGTAAACACCGGAGGGTGGGGATTGCGCTTAAAAACAGAAGACCTGGCTAAAATGGGCCAGCTATACCTGCAAAAAGGAATGTGGAGCGGCAAGCAGCTGTTACCAAAAGCATGGATAGAAGAAGCAACAACATTCAAGATTGACCAGGCTCCAGGCGTGCCTCAGAGTAAAAAAGACTCAAGCGATTGGATGCAGGGTTATTGCTACCAGTTTTGGCGTTGCAGGCATAATGCATTCAGGGCCGATGGCGCTTTCGGTCAATATATCATCGTCATGCCGGATCAGGATGCAGTAATGGCTCTCACTTCCGAAACATCTGATATGCAGGATGAACTGAATTTAGTTTGGAAATACCTGCTTCCTGCTATGCACCCACAGGCATTACCTGTTGATAAGACTGCTGAAAAGAACCTCGAGAAACATTTAACTGCATTAAGTTTGCCGCCATTGTCGAGCAGTGTAAATGGAAACACTACCTTAAGTGAAACTTTTACAATTGATAAAAACGAATTGAATATCAATTCAATATCTTTAAAATCAGACAGTAAGACTTGCGATTTTACTTTGAATGTGGATACTGCCAAGTATATCTTCAAACTGGCTTCAGGAAAATGGCAAGCCGGTGAAACCAAAATGCAAGGGCCATATCTTTTATTGAATGCTAAAGAAGATTTTTCCATCCTATCGCCATATAAGGTTGAAGGCAGTTATGGCTGGGTGGACAATAACACGCTACAGTTGAAACTGCGTTATATAGAAAGTCCGCATACAGAAATTATCACTTTGCATTTTAATGATAAACAACTGAATGCGGACGTAGAGTATAGTTTCAATTATGGTTCTAAAAAGATCGGATTACATGGTATAGAAGCTCAATAGCTAACCAATCAACTTAATCAACACAATCAACCATTTAACTTATTTTAAAGCCGCGTCAATAGCTTTGGCCGAATCCAAATGCATTTCAAGAGTCGGAAGCGTTTTCCGTGCAAGTGTCTGCACAGAGGCTTCTCTTTCCTGGGTCTCTTCTCTGAAAAGGTCAACAGCTTTTTCATGGTCGGATACCATTGCCTGCATATAGGCTTTATCAAATTCGGTTCCTGAAAGTTTAGAAAGGCTGTCGATCAGTTTTCTGTGTTCGGAGTTTAAAACATCATTCGGATTGATTAATGCTTTTTTTCTAAGTGCTTTAAGTTCCTCAATACCTTTTGTATGATCGGTAATCATCATTTTAGCAAAATGTAATATTCTCGGATTTTGAGACACCTGCGTGGCTACGTTGGCTAATTTTACTTCGGTACGACCACCATCTATCGCAGTATTAATAAAATTAAGGCTGCTTTGATTTACTGTAGTTTCCTGGTTATAATTATTAGCTTTTTTAGGATCATCGCACGATGATACGACATATAAAGCCGGCACAAGCAAAGCCAGCAATAGTTTGGTTTTCATAGCTGTGTTTTTAGGTATTTATGTCGGAAAAACAACAGGAACACCAAAAGGTTTACCCAATGAGAAAATAGTTTTAGTAAAGAATGGCTATTCTTTCTTTAAAGTTTTACTGTGGATAAAAATCACAGTCATAAGCGCTCCCAGAAAACCTAACCCAGCAGATATTTTCATGATGACGCTGTATGCGTGAATGAAACTTTTCTTGTAATAGGCATTTATTATGTTTCTGTATTTCGAATCAACTTCGTTTGGCGATTTTGCATTGCCTAGGTCTGCAGCCTCTTTTATAATAGCCTGTTTAACAGTTGGGTCAAGAGGTATTGATTGTATGTTATTCTGTAATGCTTCTGTAAATAACAATATAGCCAAAGCTCCAAAAATGGCATTTGCAAAAACATTAGCTATACGTGTGAGTGCATTATTTACTCCGGAAGCAGTACCCGACAGATGGTCGCTAACCGACATCATTATTGTTGCAGTTAATGGAGCAACAGTAAAAGACATACCCAAGCCGAATACAATAACTCCGGGGAAGAAAGTTGTCCAGTATTCAGCAGGTCCGGCGGTTTGCTTGATTAATGATAAGATAAACAATCCTGCGCCTGCTGTAGCCGGCCCAATGATCAATAATAGACGTGGACCATATTTATCTGCCAATGTCCCCGCAAAACGCGCAATGGTGATCATCAAAACTGTAAAAGGTAAAAATGTTAACCCGGATTGAAACTGACTATACCCCTGTACTTGTACCAGGTTAAGTGACAGAAAAAGCATCCCCGATCCCAACCCGGCGTAAAGGAAAAAAGTCAGCAAATTTACACCAGTAAAGACTGGGTTTGAAAATAGGTATAACGGCATCATCGGGCGTTTGCTCCTCTTTTCGATAACAAGAAAAACGATTAGCAAGATGATTCCACCAAATAATGTCAGATATACCTGTGGGGATTTAAAACCAAGTGCAGGAATTCTAAGAAAACCAAAAGTAAGCAAGGCAAGGCTTAAGGCAATACTTGCAGCTCCGGCGATATCAACCGCTTTATCAGCGCCTTCATCTCTGCTTTCTTTTACTTTGAATGCTAAAATGATTAATGCCACAACACCGATGGGAACATTGATAAAGAATATATACCGCCAAAGGCCTGCATCTGCTAAAGTTCCACCTAATATTGGCCCCCCCATAGTAACTAAAACGGTTACCGCCGACCATGTGCCTATGGCCTTTCCCCGTTCATTTTCATTAATGGAGGATGATATCAGCGACAAACTACCTGGTATCATTAAAGCACCGCCAATTCCTTGAATAATTCTGAATACAATAAGGAGGAATACAGTCGGCGCTAAACCACAAGCTGCTGAGCCAAGGATAAACACAAATATACCCAGCATAAAAATCTTCTTACGTCCGAGCTTATCGCCTAAAGAACCACCAACAAGAATTAAAGAGGCCAGCATCAAAAGGTAGGCATTCAGCAGCCAGAAAAGATCGGCCCCGGTAGCATGCAGGCTTTTTTGAAGAGCAGGCAGAACTACATTAAGCGCAGTGCTATCAATAAATGCCATAGCCGAAGCCAGTATGGCCGAAACCATGATCCATTTACCTTCAGCGCTTTTAAGTGCGACTGTTGCCATTGTCGTCTGAATCAGAATTTACAGAATTAATAAATGTACAGAATTTTAATTCTTACGATTTTACTATTCTGTAAATTCTGATTCAGACAGAGAATTAAGCCAAATTCCTCCCCGCATTCACAATGCCATATACCGTGCGAATCACAAGCTTGTTGTAAACATCATTCAGCTCAGGATGGTCGTTCCGGTTAAGGCATTGAAGTGCGTAATGTTGTATGATAACGAGCGGTAATACGATCTTTTCGCGCACAGAAATCGACTTCTTTTCGACAGGATATTCCTGCATCAATGTATCTGTGTCGGTCAGTTCCAACATCATAGTTTTAGTGAGATCGAACTCATCCTTCAGCATCTTCCAGAATGCGGAAAATTTTTTGTCTTCTCCAAGATAAGCGGTTACACGGAAATCCGATTTAGACATCGACATGCTGCAGTTGTCCAGCATAGTTTTAAAAAACCCTGAATTATGGTAAAGTTGTTTTACATCTTCCCATTTACCATCCTCTTTCATTTTTTTTAATGCAGTTCCTACTCCATAAAAACCAGGGATATTTTGTTTTAATTGGCTCCATGATGTAACAAAGCTGATGGCACGGAGGTCTTCCAGTCTTAACTGCGAGTCGGCATTACGTTTAGTTGGGCGACTGCTAATATTGATCTTTGATAACAATTTCAGCGGACTGTATTTTTCCAAATACTCCACAAACAACGGATGCTGTCTCAAATTCATAAACAGGTTATAACTGGCATCAGCCATCTCAGATATCAATGCTTTGCTTTCTTTATTTAGCAAATCGTTTTCATTTGGCTTTAGTGATGAAACGATACCGGCATTGATGAGCTGCTCCATATTGAAACGTGCAGTTTCTGCAGAGCCATACTGAGAACTTACTGTTTGACCCTGTATCGTCAGCTGAATATGCTCATTAGCAATCTCACTGCCCATCGAAGCATAAAAGCGATGCGTTTTACCACCACCACGGGCCGGCGGGCCTCCACGGCCATCAAAGAACGCCAGATCGATATCATATTTACGGGCCATGGCAGTCAGCTCAACTTTTGCTTTATAAATCGACCAGTTAGCCATCAAATAGCCTCCATCCTTAGTGCTATCGGAGAAGCCAAGCATGATGGTTTGCCGGTTGCCACGACGTTTAAGGTGTTCTTTATAAAATGGATGAACATACAGGCTTTCCATTACCTCGGCCGCATGAGTAAGATCGTTTACCGTTTCAAAAAGCGGCATAAAATCGACGCTTAGTGTTTCCTTTTTCCAGCCACTCCATAAAAACAGGTTCATCAATTGCAAAATGTCCGAAGAACGCTGGCAATTGCTGATAATAAAACGTTGACAAGCTTTTTGTCCGTTCGATTCCTGTATCTGCTGAACAAGTCGGATAGTATTCAGAGTATCCTTAGTCATTTCATCCGCATCATCCGGACAATGAAAATCAGCTTCATTAAAAGGAATAGTCTTTAGCTTTTCTTCCTCATTTAAGTTTTCATATTCTTTAGTCAGGCCTGATTTGATCTGTGATTGCTGGATACAATATTTAAATACGCTACGCAAAACGCGGCTGTCCTGCCTGATATCTAATGTTGCAAAATAACAACCAAACAGGCGAACTTTTTGAAGCATGCCGTCCACAATATTCACAAAAAGACCGCCATGGTCTGTTATCAGGGTTTGTTTTATGGAATCTAAAAGGGACAGTAGCTCACCTTGCAAATCTTTAGAATTAGCCTGAACATTAAAGGCATTCTGATAAAGCAGTTTTTCAAGCCGTGAAATCGTCTTTTCGATCCCCCTGAAAGTGATGCGACGTTTTAATAGCCTGAAATCGCGATAATAACTGCGGAATACAAACTGCCTTAATAAGCTTGCTACTGAAGCTGTTGTTTCAGTAGTCACATTCGGGTTACCATCACGGTCGCCACCCGGCCAGAAACCTAATTCAAGTATCTGACGGTCATCAGAATGCTCTATATCAAATTCCTCTTCCAGTTTTGACTGAATTCCTGATGCGGCATGATAAAACGTATTTTCAAGGAACCACACCAAACTGGTAGCTTCGTCAACAGGCGTAGGCGAAGTTTTATTAAAGAATGGCGTTTTACCTAATTGCTGGAGCAGCACATCAATATTGTTCAGATCATTATGCTTTAATGCTTCAATCAGGTCGGTCATAATACCCAAGACTGTACCGGGATAAAACTGGGTTGGGTGCGCAGTAAGCACCAGTCGCAAGGAGAAATTCTTTAACTTCTGGCTGATCTCGTCCCTGGTTTTATCATTTTGAGCGGCTAATTGCAACAGGCTCGCCAGCGAACCGCTATCGTCTGTACGACCGATCTTATTAAAGGATGAATCTTCAACGGCATCAAATAATACTACCTGCCGTTCGATGTACTGTATGAACCGGAACATACGGTTGATTTGTTCCTGGTGATCAATGCCTGGAACGTATTTCTTAAAAAAAGATTCGATAATTTCCGTGGGCGATGAATACGAAGCCGTACCCTTTTCGCAATGCGAACTAAAAAATGGGAGCAATATACCCGTGTCCTTTACCTGGTAAAAGGGAAGCGTCTGAAACAGACTGTTATACAACTCAAATCTGGTGACAACTTCCTGGTTAAAAGTTGTTTCTCTGTGGCTGAGTTTTACAGGTGAGGACATAAATTTTGGTAGCTTAATGTAAGGGTTTATAAAATTTCGCTGTGAATTTAATCATATTAATGATAAAATTCATTAAAATATGAATATTTATTAATTTAAATTCATTATTAATGCAATAATTATCAAAACACCCCCTCAAAGATTTAATTTTTGTAAATTTGCATACGCATTTTCCCTGTCTAACCCCGACCGATGAAAATAAGTATCCGCGAGATAAAGAGTTTCTTTTACAGCCAGTATTTTTCTGATGGTATCCGCACCAGCATTGGTATTTTATTGCCGGCATTGGTGCTTAATTACTTAAACCAGTTTGAATTAGGCGTTACGCTTTCGTTAGGTGCATTGTGCGTGTCGGTGGTAGATATACCCGGCCCGGTAATACATAAACGGAATGCAATGGCAATATGCAACCTGTGCATTTTTGTAGTTGCTGTAATTACAGGATTTGCAAAGATGAACGTGGTGACACTTGGCATTGAGATAGCCATATTTTCGTTCCTTTTTTCCATGCTCATCGTCTATGGCGCCCGTGCAGCAGCCGTTGGTACTGGGTCTTTGTTGATGATGATCTTCATGATCGAAAAAGGATTGCCGGCCAACAAGATATTAATCTATAGTTTGGAGGTAACACTTGGAGGTATATGGTACCTGGCATTTAGTGTTTTGTTTTTTACTATACGACCCTACCGCGCGGCGCAACAGGCTTTGGGTGAGAGCATTTTGGATGTTGTAAAGTTCCTTAGCATTAAAGCTGACTTTTATTTGCCTGATACTGATATCGATGAGAATTACCGCAAACTGGTATCCCACCAAATACAGGTAAGCCAGCACCAGGATGCCGTACGCGAACTGCTTTTTAAAAGCCGGATATTGGTAAAGGAATCTACCAATGCCAGCCGGGTTTTGGTACTGACTTTTATCGACTTGATCGACCTTTATGAGCAAATATTGGCTACACACTATGACTATAAACAGGTCAGGGAAAAATTCGGAAGCACAGGTATATTGGAATCCATAGCACGGGTATTGGAGCAAATGGCCCACGAACTGGAGAATATAGGTTATGCAGTCTTATCCAATCGTAGTTATAACCACTCGCACGATTTTGATGCCGAGTTGGAACAACTAAAAAAGAGAATTGATGAGATAGCCGCAAAAGATGCCAGTACCAGCAACCTGATATTAAAAAAGATACTGATCAACCTACGCGACCTGAGTAAGAACATCCATAATATTTTTGTTTATTACAATTCAAGATCGTCTAAAACACTGATCGATAAACCTGAGAATGTAGAATACTCAAAGTTCGTAACACACCAGGATTATGCACCAAGGATATTCTTTGATAACTTTTCGCTGTCGTCTGGCTCATTCAAACACGCACTAAGGGTATCATTAGTTTGTGTCATCGGCTTTACTATAGCAAAGCTATTTGCCTTAGGTCACCATAGTTACTGGGTTTTGCTGACGATCATCGTTATACTAAAACCGGGTTTCAGCCTCTCAAAACAGCGTAATTACCAACGTTTAATAGGCACTATAGCAGGGGGCGTTATTGGTATATTAATTTTGACGCTGATAAAAAATACAGATGCACAGTTTATCTTCTTCATCATATTCATGCTGGGAACGTACAGCTTCACCCGTCTGAATTATGTAGTAAGCGTTATTTTTATGACGCCTTATGTTTTGATCCTGTTCAAGTTCCTGGGCGTTGGTCACTTAAACCTGGCGGAAGAGCGGATTATCGACACAGCCATCGGATCGTCGATTGCTTTTGTAGCAATGTATGTTATTTTCCCGACATGGGAATTTGAGCAAGTGCAGGAAAATCTGCGGGATACGATATATGCCAATGTGAATTACCTGGTAAAAATTGCCGAATCCGTTACCGGAAAAACAATTACTGTTACTGATTACAAACTTGCCCGGAAGGATATCTATGTAAAATCGGCCAACTTATCCGCTGCTTTTGAGCGGATGACATCAGAACCTAAAAGCAAACAGAAAAAAATACGCGAAATACACAAATTCGTTGTGCTTACACATATCCTATCTTCCTACCTCGCTAATTTGGCATCCAGTGTTTCAGAAAAGAATCTCCATAAAACACAGCCAGATAACGTAAGATTGCTTCGAAAAAGCATTAATTTATTGAATGAAACCAGCAAGAGATTAGGCGGTAAATGTGCCGATTTTATATGCGAAAAAGCTACTATATCCGAAGAGAAGAAAATACCTACAACAAATGAGGCTTTATTAAATGAGCAATTGGGCTTTATAAATAAGATTAGCTACGATATTGCTAAGGTGACGGATAATATATTGAGCTAATTTTTATACGACTTACCAATAATATTGGTCATCGAATTTTAAGTAATTTTCCCCAGTTGCAAGATCAGTTGAGGTATTAAAATAATATTTTGGTCTTTCCTTTTCTGAGTTGGAACTGTGATGACTCAATTGTCCGGACCTGACATTAAATACCTCAAAATTCTCATTGTCTGCTATAAATAGATTAGTATTGCATATAGCGAGATTCGGTTTACCTTGTGAATTAAACCTTTTCTCCCATACAATGTTGCCATCATTTGAGTTAAGCAACTTTAAAATAATTTGATAAGACTCATTTTCTTTTGGAAAATAGCTTCCAGGGTTAAAGGTACAAACGACAATTTTACCGTCGATATTTTTGATTTCATTAATGTCATTGTCAAAAGATTTACTCCAAATTAAACTTCCATTTTTTTTAGATAATGCTATTAACATTTTTGCATTAGCCATTATAAATACACTACCGGCACTTAATATCCTTATTTGAGAGTTTTCTTTAGGTCTTTTTACGGAGTTTTTCCACAAAATTTTTTGGTTATTATTTATCGCATAAAGATTTATAGTGCTGTCTGTTGTGGAATGTCCGGAAACCAAATTTAGGCTATTGCTCAAAGGAAAAGAAACAGTACTTGCTAAAGGTGGAGTGCTTTTTCCCGCGGGATTTTGAAAAAAAAGAGGTGTTTGATGTTGTATATCAATTACCCCAACTCCATATACATTATTAATCAAAAACAATTGAACATTAGTTACTGAAATAATACTTTGCCCAACTAAGCTACTATGAAGGAGATGAAATCTTTTTTCGTCCTTCAAGCCTCTTATAAATATTTTGCAAGGTGAGCTACTGACATCACAGCAAAATATAAACTGGTTATTAATGTCAAAATAAGTGGATTTGTAATCATTGAAAGGGTCTTTAATGATTTGATCAATCTGCTGTGAGTTGATGTCAACAACTATAAAAAAACTCGAATCAGCTTTATTTGTAGCATTAATCAGAATCTTACCATTTTTAATTTTTTCCCTTACTGATATATAATTGGGGGCAATAATTTTTTTTAAATCTAACCTATGCGATGTGTACTTGACAATACTAGTACTTAACTCATCACTTTTTGGACTAAAGCAACCTAAACACAAAATCAGGGCAATAAAAAGCAGGGTTGAATTTTTTATATGTCCATTTAGGCGGTCTATCATATAAATAATAAGGTTTCGATCAACTGTATTAAGAGTCACAATCTATCTATCGCCAAGTTGGCCAGCTCACTCCGCTCCCCTTTTTGTAACGTAATATGCGCATATAGCGGGTGTCCTTTGGCCTTGTCGATTAGATAAGAAAGTCCGTTACTTTCCGCATCAAGATAAGGCGTATCTATCTGGTAAATATCCCCGGTAAATACAAACTTGCTGTTTTCCCCTGCTCGTGAAATAATTGTTTTTACTTCGTGCGGGGTTAAATTTTGAGCTTCGTCTACAATAAAAAATATCTTGGTCAATGTGCGGCCACGGATAAAAGCCAGGGGAGCAATCGTGATCTTATCATTTGATACCAGTTCATCTATCTTCAGCTGCATCTTTTCATCATCAGCAAACTGATCACGAATAAATTTCAGGTTATCCCATATAGGCGCCATGTAGGGATCAACTTTCGATTTTACATCGCCTGGCAAAAAGCCAATGTCCTTATTACTTAGCGGAACAATGGGACGAGTTACATAGATCTGCCGATAAAATTTACGTTGCTCCAAAGCGCCGGCAAGGGCCAGAAGCGTTTTACCTGTTCCCGCATTGCCTTGTATAGTAACCAGCTTAATATCCGGGTGTAACAAGGCATGTATGGCAAATGCCTGTTCCTGGTTTTTAGGCTGAATATTGAATACAGGCTGATCGGATATTTTCTCTAAAACGCAGGTTTGGCTATTATAAAAACCCGAAAGCTTTTGCTTTTTTCCGGTAAAGCTGTAAAAATGATTGCTTTTATTGGATATGAAACTCAATTCATCGCAATTTAATACACCCTGCTTCGATAGCTGATTAATAGTTTTGTCGGGAACCTTGTTTAAAATGGTTTCGCCTGTATAAAGTTCTTCCAGATTTTTAATCTTGCCTGTTTCGTAATCCTCAGCATGGATGTTCAATGATTTGGCTTTAAGACGCAGACAAATGTCTTTTGATACGAGGATTATTTTTTTATCCGGATATTCTTCCTGCAAACCCAGGGCAGCGTTCAGTATTCTATGGTCGATCTTGTCACTACCAAAAACAGCTTCGGCATCGGCCGTTGCATGTCTGGTATCCATCACTACTTTGAAACTGCCTTTGTCTTTGCCTTTAAGCGGCACCCATTTATTCAATAAATTTTTTCGGGAGATATCATCCATCAGGCGGATAAAACTGCGGGCCTCGAAGTTGCGGGTATCGTTCCCGCTTTTCATATTATCCAGTTCCTCAAGCACCTGGATGGGCAATGCTACATCGTGTTCCTGAAAATTTTCAAAGGCATTATGATCGTAAAGGATAACCGAAGTATCTAATACAAATATCTTTTCTCTCCCGTTTGCTTTAGTGCCAGACATAGGGCTTAAATTTACTATTTTTTTATACGTTGAAAGGTTGGAAAGTTGAAAAGTTGTAAGGTTAGGCTTTTAAAGCGCTCCCAATTGGGGAGGGTTTGGGTGGGGCCACAAAAGCGAAAACGGAAGCACACTCTTGCGAATGACTTCCGTTTCCTGACTTCTGCTCAACCGTAGTTGCGCTGAAGCACCAAGTTTTGTGTAAGTTGACCGATCTGCTCTCGTCTTAGTCCTTGCGGTCTTTGACTGTTTGCGTCTCATTGTTCCCTGTTGCGTTACTCCGTAAAATACCGCATAGTTTCCAATACCTCTTAGCGTTTTCCGTTTTCGGTGGCTTTCGCCGTTTTGGTTTCCTTTCGCTTTTCTGACACTCAGTTTCTCCGGACTTGCGTCTTTTGTCTTTTGCGTCTTTCAGTTGACTTCTGTGTTCTTTAGCTCTTCCGAAGATTCGCCCGATTCACTTTCTGTTTTCCTGTCAAGGTTATCAAAGTACGTCGTTCTTGATGTTATCTAAGGTAGTGTCCAAATGAACATCTGTCAAGTTTTTTTTATGATTTTTATAAACAGTTTCTTAACAAAAAGTACACGGCTTGTACACATTCGGATGCCCCTCATTTTTAGGCCTATTATAGTAAATCTAATAAAGGAATTATATTCTTGTTAACAATGCCTTTATTAACATAAACGCCGGAAATCACTGATAACAAGAACTTAAAAAATTCTTAAAATCAGAAAAAAGTAAAAAAATGTTGTTTTCGTGCGCTTGTTTTATCGACAAAACGCAGTGTGTTCTGCTTAGAATTCTGAAAAATATTCTCTTTTTTATTCCGCGTGTTTCCTGATTTTGATAATTACCCGTTTGGAAACCGGCGTATTACTTCCGGCAGCAACGCTATCGATGGGTACGAGCACATTTGTTTCAGGATAATAGGTGGCTGTATTTCGTTCCGGTATGTTATAAGGTACTATAATAAATAGTCGGGCAACACGGGCCACTCCGCCGCCATAATTAAAAAGATCAACCTTCTCCCCCGACTGAAAACCTCCTAATGCAATATCTTTTGGGTTCATAAATATTACCCGGCGCTCGTTATGGATTCCACGGTAACGATCTTCCAAGCCATAAATGGTTGTATTAAACTGATCATGACTGCGGATAGACATCATGATATAATCATCAGCTTCCAATTTTTCTTCAGGTACCTCTACAACTGAAAAGGCTGCCTTATCGCCATACTTTTCAGTTTTAAATTTTCCTTCCCTTGGACCGTTAGGCAGATAGAACCCACCTGGCTTACGGATCTTCTTATTATAATCTTCGCATCCAGGAATAACCCTGGCGATCAGGTCCCTCACGTGATCATAGTTTGACTCATATTTAGCCCAATCCATTTTTGTTCGGTTGCCGATAGTTTCTTTTGCCAGGCGGCAAATAATTTGTGTTTCACTCAGAAACTGATCGGATATAGGCTTGAGTACACCTTTGGATAGCTGTATCACCCCCATCGAGTTTTCGCAACTTACAATCTGTTCCACACCATTAATAATATCCTTATCGCTCCGTGAATAACAAGGCAGGATCAACGCTTCTTTGCCATGCACCAAATGACTGCGATTTAATTTGGTAGATACATGCACGGTCATATCCAGCTTTCGAATACCATTTGCAGTATAATTAGTATCCGGCGTTGCTGAAAGGAAATTGCCGCCCATTGCAAAAAGGACTTTGAGTTTACCATCATGCATAGCTTTTATCGACTCAACAACGTCAAGCCCATTTTCTTTTGGCGGATCAAACCCAAAAACTTCTTTTAATTTTTTTGCTGATGCATCTTTTAGTTTCTCCCAGATTAGCATCGTACGGTTACCCTGCACATTGCTGTGTCCACGAACCGGGCATAACCCTGCCCCCGGTTTCCCGATGGCGCCTTTTAATAGAGTCAGGTTAACAATCTCTTTAATCGTATCAACACCATTGATATGCTGCGTAACCCCCATTGCCCAGCAAATAATAATCCTTTGCTTGTTCCTGAGCATTTCGGCAGTTTCCCTTATGGCTTCGATGGGTATCCCTGATTGTTGGGCCAGTTGAGCAACATCCTGTTTCTCCAGATGTTGGATCAATTCATTATACCCAACTGTACTTTTCTGTATAAAATCATGATCAAACACTTTTCCGGGAGTTTCTTTTTCAGCCTCGAGCAATAATTTTTCAATTGCTTTCAATAAGGCGATATCACCATTTATTTTTACCTGGAGATACAGGTCGGCCAGCTTTGTGCTTATACCTAAAAATCCTTTTACCTTTTGTGGGTCCTTAAATGCGGTTAAGCCAGCCTCATGCAATGGGTTGATCGCAATGATTTTTGCACCGTTGTTTTTTGCTTTTTCGAGTGCAGTGAGCATTCGGGGATGATTAGTGCCTGGGTTTTGCCCCATAATGATGATTACATCAGTTTTATAAAAATCATTCAGGGTTACAGTGCCTTTGCCTATTCCAATTACTTCTGACAACGCTGTTCCGCTTGATTCATGGCACATGTTAGAGCAATCGGGCATATTATTGGTGCCATATTCCCGCACAAACAATTGATACATAAATGATGCTTCATTGCTGGTTCGGCCTGAAGTATAAAAAACCGCTTCATCTGGGGAAGCAAGGCTATTCAATTTATTCGCTATCTTTTTAAAAGCATCTTTCCAACTGATCACCTGATAATGTGTTGCTCCGGCAGGAAGATAAACGGGTTGGGCTATCCTACCCTTCTTTCCTATTTCATAATCATTCAGCTCGGCCAGGTCAGCAACCGAATTTAGAGCGAAGAACTCGCCTGTTAATTTTTTGGTAGTAGCTTCTTCGGCTAATGCTTTTGCACCATTCTCACAATATTCTGCTATCGGCGAACGGTCATCATCCGGATCAGGCCAGGCACAGCTTGAACAGTCAAAGCCGCCTTTCTGGTTCATTTTTAAAGACGCCG
This sequence comes from Bacteroidota bacterium, assembly GCA_018266915.1. Taxonomy (GTDB): domain Bacteria; phylum Bacteroidota; class Bacteroidia; order Sphingobacteriales; family Sphingobacteriaceae; genus Mucilaginibacter. The sequence goes on from JAFDZM010000080.1 coordinate 202,781, forward strand.
ACATTCCGCGGATAGCTCCCGTTTCATGAATGATATCTTTAAAAGCCTCATAAACCGCCGGTATGCCCGCGGCCCATTCTTTTGGCTCGGTTACTTCAAGATCTAATAATTCTTCAGGGTTTTCGGCTGACGGTTGTTCAACTTTCTTGTTCATTTCAATTTCTCAGCTAGTGGATTGGGATAATTATCACTCTGGTCTTCATCAACATTATCCAGGCAGGTAAAGTCTTTTTCCACCAATAACAGCAGATCACCTTGTTTACCCTCGAATCCTACCCTATCCGTTTTATTCAATTCTTCTATCATATGGCCCGGCACTTGCAGGCAGATCACATTATCATCAAAAAAAGCTGAAAGTTCCTTTTCGTTTGTTTTTTGAATCACATACACTAACTCCCGTTTACCAAAATTGGTTTTATCTTCCAGATAACCCTCATGCACCAACCGGTACATATCACTTTTAGTAAGTCTGTAACGTAACGAATTGCCTTTAATACGAATCTTCATATTTCGATAATAAAATGCGCCTAGGTTGGGTGTAAATATTAAACCGGTGATCGCGCAGGAAACCAACCAGTGTGATATTAAATTCTTCAGCTAATTGCACCGCTAGACATGATGGAGCCCCTACTGCAGCTATAATGCTAATACCTGCCATTGCTGCTTTCTGAACCAATTCAAAACTTATCCTGCCGCTTAATAATAATATATATTGATCTAATGGCAACAGGTTTTTATTGAAAGCTGCGCCGATCAACTTATCAAGTGCATTATGTCTGCCGACATCTTCTCTAACTAATAATAGTTCACCCTGGGAATTGAATAAAGCGGAAGCATGTAAACCGCCAGTATCTGCGAATACTTTCTGGTGTTGTTGCAGAATAATTGGGAATTGATATAATACATCGGCATTAACTTGATTTTCTACGTTACTATTATTATACGTACTAACTGTCTTTATAGAATTGATAGATGCCTTTCCGCAAACGCCACAGCTTGAGGTTGTATAAAAATTACGTTCAGTATTATGCAAATGTGGTTCGATGCTGCTCTTTAGACTTACCTTGATAACATTTTCTTTATTCTCAGCACAGGCGATAAAACAATGCTCAACAGTATTTACATCTTCTGATTTTCTGATGATCCCTTCAGTAAATAAAAAGCCTAAGGCCAGTTCTGAATCATTACCTGGGGTACGCATGGTGACGGATATATTCTGAACCTGGCGCTGATTCACATCACCATGCTCCAAACGTATCTCCAATGGCTCCTCAATAGCGAGTGCGTCATTAGTAGCAATCTCTTCGTTATCAGCGATTTTGATAACAGGTAATCTCGTGCTCGAATCGTTAGGCATAACGGGTGAATGTTTAGCTAATTTAACCTTTTATCAATAACAGCACAGCTAAATAATGGTTTAAATAAAAAACGGCCCCTCTGTGAAGAGAGGCCATTTGATATTTTGTCGAAAATAATAGCGACGGGTTTGAAACCAATCGCTATTATTTATAATTATATGATCTTGCTGTCAACTAACACCTGGTTCATGTTACGAACGGCATCAGCGCTTTTGTTGAATTCTGCTTGTTCAGTATCACTCAGTTTAAAGTTAAGGATCTGCTCCCATCCGTTTTTACCAATTACGACAGGCACAACTAACGAAATATCTTTCTGGCCATATTCGCCGTCAAGGGCAACACCACAGCTGATCAGTTTTTTCTCGTCGCGCACAATGCTTTCAACCATAGCAGCGGTACCTGCGCCGGGTGCATACCATGCTGAAGTACCGATCAGTTTAGTTAATGTAGCACCACCTACCATGGTAGCGGCAACAACTTTATCCTGTTGCTCCTGGCTCAGGAACTCGGTTACTGGGATGCTGTTCCAGGTAGCGTGTTTGATCAAAGGGATCATGGTAGTATCACCGTGGCCACCTATTACTACTGCATTCAAATCAGCAGGTGAGCAGTTTAATTCCTGGCTCAGGTAGTATTTAAATCTTGACGAATCCAATGCGCCACCCATACCTAATATTTTATTCTTAGGTAAGCCCGAAGTTTTCAGGGTAAGGTAGTTCATAGTATCCATTGGGTTAGATACTACTATTATAATGGTATTAGGGGAATACTTTAAAATGCTTTCAGTTACGCTTTTTACTATACCGGCATTGGTGCCGATCAATTCTTCACGTGTCATGCCCGGTTTACGTGGCAGGCCTGAAGTAATTACTACAACTTCCGAATCAGCGGTAGCAGCATAATCATTGGTTACACCTTTAATCTTGGTATCAAAACCAAGCAGTGCTGAGGTTTGCATCATATCGATAGCCTTACCTTCTGCAAAGCCTTCGCGGATGTCTAATAAAATCAATTCTTCGGCCAGCTCTTTTCTTGCGATGTTATCTGCGCAAGTGGCGCCTACAGCCCCGGCACCAACAACTGTAATTTTCATATAGTAATTAATTTATAAGAAGGAAACATTAGTTTGAGGTAGGGATCAATACGTTAAGTATACCCCTCCGGAAATTTTCAGGGCAATTTTAAGAAATTTTTATAACAGCATCTTTAATTAATTGAAAATATAACAGCGTCATAACAAAGTGCTGAAATTTATTATTTTCATTATTCCGAAGGTTAAATCGTTGCATTTTTTAACATTTTGTTAAAATTAGTCCATTATGTACTATGAATTGCCCAATTATCCCATGTTGATATCATAAAATTGAATATTCCTGCGTTTTAATTGTAAAAAATATTTGAATTTCTAACAAAAGTTATTTTTGAATGATTTTTTGTCTATTTAGGCGGATAAAATGATTGTTTTTGAAAATATTTTTAATTTTTTCTCATAATTATGATGAAAATTGTAAAAAATATTTAAATTCGCCTTCGAAATTTAAACTTACATTATTAGAAATAATACTTGATCCAACTTTTTCAAAACAACTAAACAATGGCAAAATTAGAGTACATCTGGCTTGACGGCTACAAACCAACACAAAGCCTTCGCAGCAAAACAAAAATTGAAGGTGATTTCAGCGGTAAATTAGAAGATTGCCCGAATTGGAGCTTTGATGGTTCATCAACCGAACAGGCACCAGGCGGTTCTTCTGATTGTATTTTGAAACCTGTTTATATCTGTAAAGATCCTCAGAGAAAAGACGCTTACCTGGTAATGTGCGAAGTACTTGATTCAACCGGTAAACCTCATGAGTCTAATGGCCGTGCTTTAATTGAAGATGATGATAACGATTTTTGGTTCGGTTTCGAGCAAGAGTACTTCCTTTGGGATCCTGAAACTAACAAACCTTTAGGTTTCCCTGCTGGTGGTTACCCAGGTCCTCAAGGTCCGTACTATTGTTCTGTTGGTGCTAAAAATGCTTTTGGCCGCGAAATCGTTGAAGAACACTTAGATGCTTGCTTAGACGCAGGTTTGAACGTTGAAGGCATCAATGCAGAGGTTGCTGCTGGTCAGTGGGAATTCCAGATCTTCGCAAAAGGCGCTAAAGAAGCTGGTGATGAAATCTGGGTTGCCCGTTATTTGTTAGAAAGAATCGGCGAAAAATACGGAGTTTCTATCAACTGGCATTGCAAACCGCTTGGTCAATTAGATTGGAATGGTTCAGGTATGCACGCTAACTTCTCAAATACATTATTGAGAACCACCGGCAGCGAAGATGTTTACAAAAAGATTCTTGAAGCGTTCCGCCCTGTTGTTGCAGAACACATCGCAGTTTACGGTGCTGACAATGATCAGCGTTTGACCGGTAAACACGAAACCGCTTCTATCCACGACTATAGCTATGGTGTATCTGACCGTGGTGCTTCTATCCGTATCCCTCTGTACACTGTACAAAAAGGCTGGAAAGGTTACCTGGAAGATCGTCGTCCAAACTCAGCTGCTGATCCATACAAAGTAGCTGCACGTATCATCAAAACTGTAAAATCAGCGATATAATAACTCCTAATTAATTTATACTGAGCCCTGCAGATCTTTTTCTGCGGGGCTTTTTATTTGACATACCTGCCGCCTTCAATCTTTTCCAGGCCATCAACAGGCAGATTATATACATATATGTAACAAGTAACCATCTCCGATGCTGTTTCAATATCAGCCGACACCCTGATAAACTCATTGGGTTCGGGCTGTTCATCACCATAACCTTCATAATCATCTATTTCCAAGAAGACTACCTCCGGATCGTCAATTTGCAAAATGACGCCGTAGATGTATTCATCATTGTCATCCAATATTGCGCCAGGGTACTCACCAATATCGTAAAGCTTTCCTTTTACCTTACCATTGGCAAAGAAATGACTATGCTCCTTCAAATAAACTGCAAATTCATTGTTATGATTTAACAATGTGCCATAGACGAATAATAGTGCGCTTTTCATGATAGACAAATTTAAAACTACTGATAAAATATCGCTTAAATAACCATTCGCTAATTCACTCCATCACTAATTCACTAATTTTATATTTAACTTGGCATCGATTTTTTCGTATCACTACTCATGGATGAACAACAAATCATATCTTATCTAAAAGAAAAAAATATTGACAAAATTAAGTTCGCTTTTGCCGATATAGATGGCGTGCTGCGCGGAAAAGTGATCCATCATAAAAAATTCACCGACGGGCTGCAAAAAGGTTGTGGTTTTTGCGACGTGGTTTTTGGCTGGGATAGCAGCGATGTTTGCAATAATAATATAGAACTAACCGGCTGGCATACAGGTTACCCCGATCAGCTTTGTCGTATTGACCTGTCAACTTTTCGCACTATTCCATGGCAGGATGATATTCCATTCTTCCTGGCAGATTTCAGCAAAGCAGATGGAAATGATTTGCCTGCTTGCCCAAGAAGTTTACTAAAACGAATTACCAAAGAATGCGAATCGCTTGGTTTTCATCCAGAATTTGCACAGGAGTTTGAATGGTTCAATTTCAGGGAAACACCGCAATCCTTACAGGAGAAAAGTTTTACCAACCTGGAGACTTTAACACCAGGCATGTTTGGTTATTCCATATTACGCACTTCAGAGAACAGTGATTTTTATTACGATCTGTTTAACCTGCTAATGCAATTCGGTATTCCGCTGGAAGGCTTGCATACAGAAACCGGTCCGGGAGTATACGAAGCAGCCATATTGCACGACCATGTAATGGAATCTGCAGACAGAGCTGTGTTGTTTAAAACAGCTATCAAAGAAATCGCTTACCAGCATGGTATAATGGCTACTTTCATGGCAAAGTGGAACGAAAATTTACCAGGCTGTGGTGGCCACATCCATCAAAGCTTATGGAATAAGGACAAAACAGAAAACCTGTTCTATAATGCTGACGATGCCAATAAAATGAGCGATCTTCATAAACATTATCTTGCCGGGCAATTATATTGTTTGCCGCACATTCTGCCTTTGTATGCGCCTACTGTCAATAGCTACAAACGGTTGGTTGAAGGTGCATGGGCACCAACTACCGTTACCTGGGCTGTCGAGAACAGGACTACGGCTTTTCGTGTGATCAATACCTCTCCTGCCTATACCCGTCTGGAAACACGTACACCGGGTTCAGATACAAACCCTTACCTGGCAATAGCCGCAGCGTTAGCATCAGGATTATATGGTGTGAAGAATAAATTACCATTGAATATTCCTGCAACTTTCGGTAATGGTTATCAGGATACGAAGAGTGGAACGATACCTTCTAATCTGTTAGATGCCACAAACATCATGAAGGATTCAAAAATCGCCAATGAATTATTCGGCGAAGGTTTTGTTGACCATTTTACTAAAACCCGCTTGTGGGAATGTAAGCAATTTGCAAAAAGTGTGACCGACTGGGAATTGAAGAGATATTTTGAGATAATTTAAATGAACTACCATTTTATACTAAAAAAAGCCTGGGAAGGCTATGATGCTTCTAAAAAGATACGTGATATTGAGGATATCAGCGCCATGGTTTCAACCAACCATGTATTTAAGATAACCTTTGAGGATGACGATATTATCATTGCCAAGCTCTCGCATTTTGGCAAGTACGAGCTGTTTAAAGAAGATCACCGCATTATACATAGTTTATCCAATAACCTGCTTTATCCTTTTGAAAATGTATTATCCAAATCGCTTTTAAAGAATAACCGCGTTTATATCTATCGCCACAAACAGGGAAAAGACGATGCGTGGGTAGTATTTTACAACCCAACCCGCATTGCTGAACGCATGCCACGGCGCTTGGATGAACACCATATCCGCAAACTCGGTCAGCAGATAGGAAAATTTCATAAAGCATGTTCAAGAGCTAAAAATGTATTGCCTAAATCATCTAAGACACTTCGCACAGATATTTATGCCCTTCAGCAACAATTGGATAAAAACGAAAGGCAATTCGGGTCTGCAATGCAGGTTGATTTCCTGAAATACCATTGCGAATTATTCCTTAAAAACCGCTCGAAGTACAATATGAGTTCATTTGAAATCATACCTGTATTTATCGACTGGAACATTGGCAATTTTTCAGTTACCAAAGACTTAGAGCTTTACTCCCGCTGGGATTATGATTGGTTCCGGATGAGTTATCGTGTGCTCGACTTTTACTTCTTCAGCCGTGTAGTTTCTGATGTTGGTGATAAAACGGTATTTAGCTACGGTATCAACACTTTGATGGAAGACCGTTTTGTTATCTTCCTTGAAGAATATCACAAGGTAAATCCATTAACTGCAAATGAGATCCGTTTTCTGAAAGAAGCTTACCGCTTTTTTATTCTGAACTATGTAATAAAAGACGGCAAATATTTCTTTATTGAGCAATATGCCAAAAAGCTCCAGGCTGAGGCTTTTGATATTTATCTGCCCTCTGTCGACCGCGATTTTGATGCAGAACATATCATCCAGGCTTTAAATCTTGAAGAAAGTAAAACTTTAGCATAAATCAACTAACCAATTATAAATGAAGAAAGTAGATAATTTTAAATCCATAGTAGATAAATATAAGATTGTATTTTTTGATGCCTTTGGAGTTATTAAAAATTATTCAGGTTTAGTTAGTGGGATTGAAAACACTTTTGCCTATCTCGAAAGAGAAAAAAAGGAATATTATATTGTAACCAATGATGCTTCGCGAGGTCCGCAGCAATTAGCTGAATCCTACCACCGCATGGGGTTAAAGGCTATCACTGCCGACCGTATCGTTTCATCGGGAATGCTTACCAAAGAATTTCTTGATTTTAAAGTACCTGATGGTATTGTAGCTTATTTAGGTACACCAAACTCAGCACATTATATAGAAAGATCAGGCCTGCAAACTTTACCAATGAGCGAGGTGAACGAACATAATATGGACAAGGTGAGCGCCTTGATATTCCTGGATGACGAAGGCTTCGATTGGTGCCAGGATTTGAATAAAACAGTCAACCTGATTAGAAAAAAGCCCATCCCGGTTATTGTAGCTAACACGGATCGCGCTTATCCCCTTTCAGCATCTAATGTCTCTATTGCTATTGGTGGTATCGCGGCGATGATAGAGAGCGTGGTTGGCAAGCAGTTTATCCGCTTCGGTAAACCCGACTCACAAATGTTTATGTTCGCTTATGACCTAATACGGGAATATCGCCAGATCAGCAAAAGCGACATAGTGATGGTTGGTGATACTTTGAATACGGATATTTTGGGTGGAAATAAGTTTGGCCTGGATACTGTGTTAGTATTAACTGGCAATACTCTGGCAAAAGACTACGAAACCCGTATTACAGCCGCCGGCATTGTCCCTACTTATATTTGTGATTCAGCAGTTGTCGATCTAAGCGGCCTTGATTTTTAGTGCCCTGTAATTCCGGGTATTCTTTATATTTATTCCGAGTAATCTAACCGACCAATGCCCGAATCTAATATTTCTGTAAATGAATGGTCGCCCGGCAAAAGGCAGGTATTTCGGTTTTCATTTATCTTTTTGTTGCTCTATATCCTGGTCAGCCCAAATGATGTTGTCCCCTATTTTCATATTATACAAAGATTTATCAGGCAGCCTTTTTACCATCTTGTAAACTGGCTGTCCGGCGCTTTATTGCACATTCCTGATACTTTATCAAATTCTGTTCACACCTCGACAGATACCACTTTTAACTACCTGGTGGTTTTATTTACTGTTGCCTTTGCTGTTCTGGGTTCCATTATATGGTTATTTGCTGACCAAAAATCGTCCAATTATAATAAGCTTTATGAAATACTGTTCGTCATTCTTAGATATTATTTAGGCATTACATGGATTGCTTACGCAACCCTCAAAATTATCCATCTTCAGTTTCCAGAGCTTACAGCAATAACTTTACTCCATACTTATGGCGAATCCTTACCACGGGAACTGGCATGGAACTTTATGGGCTACTCCACCGGGTTTAACTATTTTGTTGGCATTTCAGAATATATTATAGGAATACTGCTTTTCTTTAGAAGGACTTATACACTCGGGAACCTCATTGCTATCGGCGCTTTAATAAATATCTTGGCCTTCAATTATTACTTTGATGATAATGTAAAGTTATTGTCTACTATGTTGATGGTCATGAGCCTGTTCTTGTTATCAAAAGATATAAAACCTTTGATTGATATCTTATTTAGAGGTAAAGCTGCATCAATTAAAACTTCAAGCTTTTACAATTTTAACGCCAGTAAGAAGAAGTTATTTAAGGTGTTCAAGTATGTCTTGATCGTTTTTGTGATCTTTTTTGATCTGCACACTTTTTCCATAAGAGCGAAACAATTGGGTTACATAGGGGAAAAGCCTCCGCTTTATGGCGTTTATGATGTAAAGACATTTGTCAGCAATAAGGATACATTAAAGCCGTTAACTTCAGATACATTTCGCTGGAATAAGTTAATCGTTTCTCTGCCAGGCAAAGCTGCTGTTATCCGAATGAATAATGATATGCGGTATTTTGTAATCAATACAGACACTCTAAAAAAGACTATTCAGCTGACGGGGGAAATGAATACGATTGATAAGTATTTATTTACTTATGATCTGAAAGATAGCGTATTGCATATCCGGGGAAAGCATTTAAATGATTCCCTTCAAATACAATTAAAGCAAGTTAATTTGGATAGCCTGACCCTGGTAAAACATAAGTTCCACTGGGTAATTGAGCATCAGAAACAGCTTGAGAGATAAATTGAATTAAAAATAATTGTAATTATTACATTTTTTATCAATTTAGCATTCAGGAATTAACCAATCCAGATACCTGAATTCAATGAGAAACAAATATCTATTCTTACTGATTTTACTCCTTGTATTTTTTTCAATTTCTGCATCAGCACAAAAATTACAGCCTGCTCCTGTTTGGTCGGCAGCCAAAGCCAATGCCTGGTATGCTAAACACATATGGATAAATGGAGCGAATTTTACGCCCAGTACTGCCATCAACCAGTTAGAAATGTGGCAGGCTGATACTTTTGATCCGAAAACTATCGACCGTGAATTGGGATATGCAGAAGGAATTGGATTTAATACCATGCGTGTGTTTCTGCATAGCATGGCCTGGCAGCAGGATCCGAAAGGCTTTAAGAACCGGGTCAATCAATATTTAACCATTGCTGACAAACATCATATCCAAACGATATTTGTATTCCTGGATGATTGCTGGAACCCGGAAGCTAAAATCGGCAAACAGCCGGAGCCAAAACCAGGCATTCATAATTCAGGCTGGATACAGGATCCGGGAAACCGGCTTAAAAATGCCGAGGAGCTGCCTTTGCTCCAAAAATATGTTACTGATGTTTTGACCACCTTTAAACATGACAAACGTATACTTCTTTGGGATTTATTCAATGAGCCCGGAAATAGCAATAAAGGTGATGCATCATTGGATTTACTTTCTAAAATATTTACGTGGGCAAAAAAAGTTAGCCCTGACCAGCCTGTAAGCTCAGGAATGTGGGACTGGAATTTGGAACATCTAAATAAATTCCAATTAACCCATTCAGATGTTATTACCTATCATGATTACGAAGATCCTGTAAAGCATCAGCGCGTAGTGCAAATCCTGAAATCTTTTGGCAAACCAGTTATCTGTACAGAATACATGGCCCGCTTGCGTGGGAGTACTTTTGAAAACACCATGCCTATGCTGAAGAAGGAGAATGTGGGGGCCATTAACTGGGGATTGGTTTCCGGAAAAACAAATACCATTTATGCATGGGACACACCTATGCCAAATGGCGACGAGCCAAAAATATGGTTTCATGATGTTTTCAGGAAGGACGGTACCCCTTATAAGCAGGAAGAGACTGATCTGATCAAAAAATTAAACGGCAAACAGTAAAAAACGATTATAACAACCGCATTATGAAATTAAGCAATTTATCTTTGGGACTGTTATCGGCTTGCGTGGTTTTGATGGGGGCCTGCAAGCAATCAGCTACTAAAACAGACGCATCAACAACTATGAAAGACAGTATTACTTACGGAAAACTCCCGGCTGATTCGGCCTTTGAAAAAACAATTGACGGTAAACAAACACACCTGTTCGTACTGAAAAACAAAAATGGCATGGAAGCTGCCATAACCAATTACGGCGGTCGCTTGGTTGCCCTTCTCGTTCCGGATAGCGCCGGCAAAATGATTGATGTTTCGGTGGGTATGAGCAGTGTTGATGATTACGTTAAGTCGACTGAACGCTATTACGGCGCTACAATTGGCAGATATGGTAACCGTATTGCAAAAGGACATTTTACGCTTGAAGGCAAACAATATACTTTGGCTACCAACAATGCGCCTAATACCTTACACGGCGGTAAAAAAGGCTACCAGGACGTGGTTTGGGACGCAAAAAAAGTGAATGACCAAACTCTGGTGTTGACCTATCTTTCAAAAGATATGGAAGAAGGTTTTCCCGGCAATCTAAAAGTAAAAGTGACTTACTCATTAACCGACGACAATGGTTTCAAATGTGACTACGAGGCTACTACAGATAAAACAACCATTGTGAACCTTACCAACCATGCTTATTTCAACCTGAATGGTGAAGGCAGCGGAACTATACTGAACCATTTAGTGCAATTTAAAGCTGACCATTATACCCCTGTGGATTCAACTTTGATCCCGACAGGAAAGATTGAGCCGGTAAAAGGTACGCCATTTGACTTTACTACTGCAACAACTATCGGTGCACGTATTAATGATGCGAATGACCAATTGAAAAACGGCAAAGGATACGATCACAATTTCGTACTTAATAAGCATACCATTGCCGATCCTATTGCTATTGTTAAAGGCGACAAAACAGGCATAGTGATGGAGATCTACACCGAAGAGCCAGCTATGCAGTTCTACAGCGGCAACTTTATGCAAGGGAAGAACACGATGAAATACGGTGAAAAAGATGATTACCGCACGGCTTTTGCTATGGAAACGCAGCATTATCCTGATTCACCAAATCAACCGCAATTTCCGTCGACGGTATTGAAACCTGGTCAAACCTATAAAACAGAATCGCTTTATAAGTTCAAAACAAAATAAGACGGAATGTATTGCGTCTCTACAACATCCTGCTGGTGTAAACCAACGGGATTTTTTTATGTAATAAAACGACATTTGAAAAACATTCAGCTCAGTTGAAATATTTACATTTACAGTTTAGAACACCAAGATAGTGCTGATAGATAATCACGGCAGAAAGATTAATTACTTGCGATTGGCTGTAACCGACCGGTGCAACCTACGCTGCTTTTATTGTATGCCTGAGGAAGGATTAAACTGGCTGTCGCGCAGCGAATTGCTGACTTACGAAGAAATGCTTTCTGTATGTAGTCTGCTGGTAAAAATGGGTATCGAAAAAATACGTATTACTGGTGGAGAGCCTTTTGTCCGTAAGGACATTATGCAATTACTAACAGCTCTTTCTAAATTACAAGGTTTAAATGAATTAACCATCACTACTAACGGTGTATTAACCGCACCATTTATACCTGAGTTAAGGAAAATTGGCGTTAAGTCAGTCAACCTGAGTTTAGATACACTGGACGCCAATCGCTTCTTTGCAATCACCAAACGGGACGAATTTGCTAACGTGATGGAAACCTTTGAGCAATTACTCAAACATGATATAGAGGTTAAGATCAATGCAGTAGTGATGGACGGGAAAAATACGCAGGATATTATTCCCCTGGTTGAGCTAACCAAAAACCTGCCTGTCAGTGTGCGGTTTATCGAGGAAATGCCATTTAATGGTGACGGACATATTTATACTGGCTTGCAATGGGATTATATTCGGATTTTGGACGAGATAAGGCAGAAATATCCGGATATTACAAAACTAACCGACTCGCCTTTTTCTACATCTTATAATTATCAGATTCCAGGTCATAAAGGAAATATAGGTATTATTGCTGCCTATTCACGCACGTTTTGCGGTACTTGTAACCGGATAAGGATTACGCCAGAAGGAGAATTAAAAACGTGTTTATACGATGCGGGGGTATTGAATATAAAGGATCTAATCCGCAGCGGGGTAAAAGATAATGATCTCGAAAAAGCTTTATTAAACGCTTTTTCTCATCGCTCAAAAGACGGCTGGGAAGCTGAACAGAACCGCAGTAACAATATTCCTGCTCATGAATCTATGGCAACAATCGGAGGATAACATATGGTAACGGTTGAGCAAGCGGAGAAATTAATATTGGCTGAAGCAAAAGATTTTGGTACAGAAACCATTCCTTTTGAAGATGCTTTGCGCCGGACCCTTGCCGAAGATATAAAAGCTGATCGCGACTTACCTCCGTTTAATCGTGTAACGATGGACGGGATTGCTGTAAGATATTCGGCTATTGAACATAGAGTTCACGCATTCAAAATAAAATCTACACAGGCTGCCGGTGACAATCCTATCGATATTGAACAACTTGATGAATGTATCGAAATCATGACCGGGGCTTCTTTGCCATCTTCGGTGGATACCATAATCCCTTATGAACACATCGACATAAAAAATGGTATCGCTAATATCACTGCTTCAGCCTCTCAGAAAGGCCAGAATTTACACTTAAAAGGAGCTGATAAGAAACAAGGAGACGTTGTTGCGACGAAACAACAATTGATCACCCCGGCTATAATCAGTGTTGCAGCATCAGTTGGGAAAACTGAATTATTGGTAAAGAAATTACCACGTGTAGTTGTCATTTCATCCGGCGATGAGTTAGTTAATGTGGATGAACAGCCTTCATCTATTCAAATCAGAAAATCCAATAGCTATACTATCAGGGCAGTTTTACGTCAATATAATTTAGACGCAGATATGCTACATATTCCGGACGATCCGAAAATCACTAAAGAAAAACTAAACTATTGCATAACCAATTACGATGTAATACTGATGACCGGCGGTATTAGCATGGGCAAGTTTGATTATATACCGAGGGCTTTGGATGAGATTAGTGTAAAAACCATCTTTCACAAAGTAAGCCAGCGCCCGGGTAAGCCATTCTGGTTTGGTAAACATGATAACGGCGTACTTGTGTTTGCTTTTCCGGGGAACCCGGTGGCTACGTTTATGTGCCTGCACCGGTACTTTTTGCCCTGGTTAAATGCCAGTCAGGGGTTTAAAGAAAGACAAGCTGTTTATGCGGTTTTTGGACAGAATTTTACTTTTAAGCCTGACCTGCAATATTTTTTGCAAGTAAAACTACGTTTTTCCGACAAAGGGCAAATAATAGCTGAAGCAATTGAAGGCAACGGTTCAGGTGATTTTGCTAACTTAGCAGATACAGACGCCTTTATTGAATTGCCGAAAGGCAGAGACGAATTTAAGCATGGCGAAGTGTTTCGTGTGTGGCCATTTAAACAATTGACAATATGACTTTTTCGCATTTGGACGAGCGTGGGCAGCCTAACATGGTTGATGTAGGCGAAAAGCAAGTTTCACTGCGAATGGCTGTTGCTAGAAGCATAGTCTCGTTACCAGTAGAAGTATTGGAGCAATTGACGAATGGCGACATTCAAACCAAAAAAGGCTCTGTATTTCAAACGGCGGTTATTGCTGGAATAATGGCTGCCAAGAAAACCGGTGATTTGATACCACTATGCCATCCACTTGGATTAGATAACTGTAGTATTAATATTCATTTAAATGGGCATCATGAAGTTGTAATTGATTGTACAGCCACGATTACAGCTAAAACTGGCGTTGAGATGGAGGCATTGGTTGGTGCATCTATAGCTGCGCTGACCATATATGATATGTGCAAGGCTTTGAGCCATGACATTGTGATAAAAGAAACCAAACTGATGGAAAAGACAGGAGGTAAACGTGACTTCAAAAGAGCATAAAAAACATACAGACCTTATCAGACCAGTCATCGGTAACTATGCAAGAAACGAATGGGCCATCGTCGGTGCGCCCTGTGTGGTGATAAAATCTTTAGCTGATCTGGTGATCGGCGCGTTATCTTCTAAATATAAATGTGCCTACGCCGATACTTCTCATAATGATGAGATGACATCTGCGCCGGGACGTTTGGCAAACGGCGCCGCGTTGGAATATATAGACCAGATCAATTATCAGCAGTTCAATTATAACACCATATCTACCCCATTCAAATTAAGACAGCAGTTTTCAGAAGCCGACCTGGTACTGGTAAATGGCAATCATCAGCAGGCAAGGGCCCAAGTGGTAATTATTTATCATACCAAAGCATCTTCTCTGCAAAAAAGGTTGGCTCAACTGGCCAATGTTGAATTAATATTACTTGCTGAGAATGCGTCTGACGTGTTTGATTTTATAAAAGAGTCAATTCCAAACTGGCAAAACATACCGATTTGCCGTTTGGATGAATCGGACAAGATCATCGCCTTTTTCGAGAATAAGATATTGCAATCGAAGCCTCTGCTAAATGGTTTGGTGCTCGCAGGTGGCAAAAGTGTGCGTATGGGCTTTGATAAGGGAGCAGTTAGTTGGTTTGGCAAAGAGCAGCGTTACCATGTGGCAGATATATTGAAGCCATTATGTAAAGATGTTTTCATATCCTGTCGTGCTGACCAGAAGCAACAAATCAATCCGACTTATCCGGTTTTGGAAGATACTTTTACAGGTTTAGGGCCTTACGGCGCTATTCTTTCTGCATTCAGGGAACAACCCGACAGGGCATGGTTGGTTGTAGCCTGTGATATGCCTCTATTGGAAACTAAAACTTTCAAATTCCTCATCGAAAAACGTAAAGTATCCGCTATTGCTACGGCGTATAATAGTCCTGATAATGAATTCCCGGAACCATTGATAACCATTTGGGAGCCTAAAAGCTACCCTGTATTGCTATCGTTTCTGTCGCAAGGATATTCCTGTCCGCGAAAAGTATTGATCAATAGCGATGTGCACCTGCTACAGGCACCTAATACCGATGCATTGACCAACGTAAATACGCCGGATGACCTTGAAAAAGTGAAGCAGACGATCCATCAAAAGATAGCAAGCGCTGATGTCTGAAGATTTTGTTAGATATAGCTGCCAGATTGCTTTGCCCGGTTTTAGTGAATCAGCACAGTTACTACTACAGCAAGCGAAGGTATTAATTGTTGGTGCAGGAGGCTTAGGCTGTCCGTCTGCACAATACATTGCTGCAGCGGGAGTTGGCACAATTGGTATTGCAGATTTTGATACAGTATCCATAAGCAATTTACATCGGCAGGTTTTATATACACCACAAGACGCAGGGTTAAGTAAAGCTTTAGTCGCTTGTAAACGTCTTCAAAAACAAAATCCCGGCATAAACCTCATTCCGCATCAGGTAAAGATTACATCCGATAATGTGCTGGATATTCTACAACAATACGATATTATTGTAGACGGTACTGATAATTTCGAAACCCGATATTTATTAAATGACGCTGCTGTTCTATTAGGAAAGCCCTTAGTCTATGGAGCCATTTATCAATTTGAAGGCCAGGTGGCTGTATGGAATATGAGGAACGCCGATGGTACCTTCTCTCCTAACTACCGTGATTTATTTCCGGAAGTCGATGCCACCCAAGTTCCCAATTGCACCGAAGGTGGCGTAATCCCAACATTAGCCGGAATTATCGGTTGTATGCAAGCCAACGAGGTGATTAAATACATTACAAAAACAGGCGAATTATTGTCAGGCAAAGTATTAATGCTCGACGCTCAAACCCTTCAAAGCAGAATCATAAAAATTAGTTTGATAAGTAAGGTTAGTATAAAACAGATAAAACTCACTGAAGCTATTCCTTTAATTTCCGTTGCTGATCTGAAAAAAGGCCTTAAAGAAAACCGCTTTGAATTGATCGACGTGCGTACCGACCGTGAAAGGGATGAATATAATATAGGCGGTATGCACATCCCTTTAATCGAATTAGAAGATCACCTTGATTATTTTAAAGGCAGTGGAGAAAAAGTAATTTATTGTGCTACAGGAAAACGAAGCGCTGACGCTGTAAAAGTTATTAAACAAAAGTATCCTGATGCGAAGGTATTTTCATTAGCCGGCGGATTGGATGCATTTATCTGAACATGATTAAATATATTTATATGATTTTCAGGATGATCCTGTTGATTCCTAAATCATAAAAATTGTGTTAAAAATCACGGATGTGCTGCTACCCAAACTTCACCATCCTCAAATATCTCTTTTTTCCAGATCGGTACTGTTTGTTTCAGAGTGTCAATTACATAACGACAAGCTTCAAATGCAGCATCGCGGTGTGCACAGGAAACAGTTATGATAACCGGTATTTCTCCCACTTCTAATACCCCTACCCGATGATGGATTAACAGTTTTTGAACCGGCCATTTGTTGAATGCCTCGTCGGCTATTTTTTGTATCTCTTTAATAGCCATCGGCTCGTAAGCCTCAAATTCAAGACGTATTACCGTTTTACCTTTGGTATTATCACGTACAGTACCAATAAATATATCTATCCCACCCGATTGCGGTGTCATCACCCAGTCAATACAGGATTGAATATTTAATGGTTGTTTAGATATTTTTATTTGGATGTTCAATCAGCGAAATTTTATAATCATTTAAAATCAACGGTCAGCCACCACTTACCGGCGGAATGATAGCAATCTCATCTCTCTCAGTCAATAAACCCTCGTCAGACGCATATTCATTGTTTACAGCTACCATGTACGATACCAGGTGCCTCAGTCGTGGGTATCTATCCTCAAGTGATTGTTTTAAGTTTTGAGTAGTACCATTTTCCGGTAATTCTATTTCAACTGAAGAGCCGCCAAAAATATCCTTTGCTATACCAAATGCAAGCACATTCACTTTCATGCTGCAAAATTAACTCAATTCGGTAATATAACTTCGTTTGTAGCGGGCTTCTTTTTGAAATACCAGTATAATGGTATTCCTATGGCAGTCAAAGCAAGCCCGAACACGGAGTTTATGATAGGACTTTTTCCTGTTATATAATTGTTGATATCGTTATACAGGGTAATCACTACATATAACATAGTAAAAAAAATAAAGATGATCGGCAAGTAAGGATAGCCTTTCAACTTGTAATGCCGGTGTGCGTTGGGTATTTTCTTGCGCAGGATAAAAATCCCATAAGCTGCAAATCCGTAAAATATCCATGAAATGAAAACGAACATATCCATCAACATATCAAATGAACCAATTAACACCAGCAACACTGCCCATGTACATTGTAATAACAGGGCATTGGCGGGTGTGTTATATTTTGAATTTACCTTACCTGTAAACGCAAAGAAATTCCGCTCCTCGCCCATGGCATAAATTACTCTTGCAGATGGGAAAAGATTGCCATTTGTAGCCCCTGCAGTAGATAATATGACCATCAGCGCCACAAAGCCGCCGCCTGCAACGCCCATTACTTTATAAAGCGCATCAGATGCAACGAGTGCTGAATTTTTCATGGTGTCCACAGGTAGCATGTACAAATACGCTTCATTAACAAGGGCATAAATAATGATACAGGTGATCAAGCCCATAATTAATCCCCTTGGTATATTCTTTTGCGGATCTTTAATCTCACCAGATACAAATCCCAGGTTATTCCAGCCATCATAGGCAGCTAACGCGCCGGTGGTTGCAGCAATAAAAGCAGGAATAGTTTTCCATAAGGAGTGAGCGAATGTTGCCGAATCTTGTCTCAGATTAAGCAAATTGCCTTTGCCAGAGAAGAAAATAGCTATTACGAGGAAAACAAGTGCAGCCACCTTTAAAACTGAAAAGAAAATCTGTACCGCTCCACCTGCTTTCAAGCTTTTTATATTGATCCAGGTGAAAATAATGATTAGCAGTGATGCAACTGTTTTTACACCAATGTTCTCAAACAGATAGAATTTACCTATGAATGGAATTACAAACGGTATGGAATGTTCAACTGACTGAGAAAACCGGGGGAGTTTAACAAAGTATTGCAAATAATCGGCAAATACGAAAGCTATCCCGGATATGGATGCGGTATTAACTACAATAAAACATGCCCAACCAAAAAGATAAGCAAAGAAATTGCCGTACATCTGCCTGAAATAGGCATATTGCCCACCAGATTCAGGGATCATACAGCCTACTTCCGCATTAATCATCCCCCCGAAAAGTGAAACAACGCCGGCTACAACCCAAACTAACAATAACAGTAAAGGTGAACCCAGTTGCGCCGCCATCGTAGCGGGCTTCATGAAAATACTGCTGCCAATTACTGAGCCTATCACAATTGAAACAGAGGCCCACAATCCTAATTTGCGCTCGAGTTGTGCCATTGTGGCTACTTGTTAATGAATTCGGCTAAAATTCTATGAAAATGATGCGTACCCTGCTCTCGTGTTACGGAATATCTGCCATGCTTATAAAACCTTGATCGAACACCCCGCTGCACGTTCTCTACTATTTCTTCGTCCTCCTGCTCTACTTTATCTAACCCTGATCCAGCTCCTTTGTCCAATTTGCTCTCGTCCCAAACATAGGATAAAAACCGTACCCGGCATTCACCTACAGAAACGGGCTCGACTACATTCACTGATAATCCCCACGGATAAAAATTGAACATCATATTAGGGAATACCCAGAAATAATAGGCCGCAACATTTTTACCATAATCCGGCGAGTCTGTTGGCAGCTTAAAGCAATCCTTATCTGTTTTTGATAATCCCAATTGTAAGCTCGAATAGGGAAAGAAAAGCTCTGTCGCATACTCCCCAAAATCAATCACCGCATTTAATCCTGCATGAACAAAAGGTATATGAAAGCCCTCCAGGTAATTTTCGCAATATAAGGCCCAGTTAGCTTTTACATAAAAGGTTCGGGATAATTCAGGGTAAGATTTAAACTCATCCAATGGCATCCAGTTTACCCGTTCAAGCATATCCCTGAAAAACAGATCATGCGGGTAATCCGGATTAACACAGGTAAATAACCAATTGCTCCATTGGAACAAACTCAGTTGATGCAGATCATCCTCGGCAGTTGGAAAATTTCTGACTTCTTTAAACTCAGGCATTGAGGCAAATTTGCCATCAAGATTAAACAGCCGCCCATGGTAACGGCATCGTAAATTTGCCTGTTTACAGGCTTTTTCTGCCACTATATTCCCTCTATGTGTACAAACATTGGATAAAAGGTTTATTTCACCTGTTTTGCTTCTTGTTAACACAAGCGGCTCATCTAAATAATCAGGTAATAAAGTAAACGGATAGACCTCAGTTTTTGCTTTTACGAGTTCAGTACTCCCTATAAACTGCCAGGATGGTGCAAAAATCTTTTCGCGGCATTGTTCAAATACCTCAGCGCTTGTATAGAAATCCGTATCAAGGGTTTTAGCAATGGAGATATTGGGGTCGACAGAAAATCGGGGCATATCAGCTTGGCTTAAATCGGTTAAAGCTGTAATTTAGTTGTTATGGAAGAAAATATCAAAAAATATGATAATGGCGAAATAACAGTGGTTTGGCAACCTCATTTATGTGCCCATTCTGCCAGGTGTGTGAATGGTCTCCCCGCTGTGTTCAACCTGAAACAAAAGCCTTGGATCAATGTAACCGCAGCTGACAGCGAAACGATAATTACTCAGGTGAGCCAATGCCCTTCCGGAGCCCTATCTTATTTTAGAAATAATGAAGGTTGATTTTCAAAAATTGAAGTCGCCATTGGTATAAGCCTCAACACCTACAACAACGATTATTATAGCAGCCGCTCCCAGCACATTTAGAACATTATGAGCGGCCGACACATTTTTTACATAACTTAAGTCAACGCCGTTACTTTTATAACCTATTATGTTTCCATTGCGGTCAAACATAAAATTGACATATGCAGTCTGGATGTCCGCGTGTGATATTTGGGATGTATCGCTGCCTGGGGGAGTCTGAGCAGTTAGCGGTTGTGATTTACCGCTCACATCATGATTATAAATCCATGTTTCCGTACTGTCAACGGCCCTTTTGATGTCCGGATTGCCGAACCGCTTAAAAACATCATCCTTAGTATGAAAGCTTTGCATCACCTGCTGATGTGTGTACAGTTTTTTACTGCAGCTGCATAAAAGGACAAATAATAAAATAAAAAATCCGGGTAATGCTTTCTTCATATTGAGCGTCACCCGAATTTACACAGAAAATAGCTTACTTAGATTATTTCTTTACAAGGTAAACCAATTGTCCCAAATGATAGCTCAGGTGATTGGTGCGATTGATCACAATATTCAGTTTATTGCGATGCGGTTCTTTAGCAAAATCCTCTTCTGACACAGCAGTATGACGATTAAACCACTCTTCAGGAGCTATCTGGTTCATTTTTTCTAAAAGTAATGAATTTACTTTGTTCCAGTATTCTTTCAATTCAGCAATCGATGGTTTTTCAAGGCCTGATTCCTCAGGGTTACGCAGAAATATTTCATCCATTGCCGGGTTAAGTCTTTCACCAATGCCAAGGAAGGTAAACATGCCATCGTTTACGGCAGCTAAATGTCCTAACAAATAAACTCCAGTGTTACGTCCTGGCGCTGTAGGCGATGACAATTCCTCGTCACTTAATTTGTCCAGTACTTTGTTCATTCTTCCCACTTGCAGGTCCCAGTTTGACATGACCATTTTGATAAATAGCTCTTTTTCATAAACAATTGTAGTAGTACTCATAATCTTAGTTTTTTTACCAAATATGAATCATAGCTTTACAAATTACAGACACGCTTGTGTCAACTTTTGTGTTATGATTTCTTTAACAATAGTTGATGTTTCATCCTACTGAAAAACTCTGGCGTTACACCAATGTAAGAGGCTATTTGTTTAGATGGCAGCGTCGTAATTAATGTAGGATATCGCTTACAGAAATTATTATAGCGTTCTTCGGCAGTAAGGCTTAAATTATCGAGAAGACGCTGCTGGTATGATACGAGTGAGTTTTCAGTAATGATGCGGAAGAACCGTTCAAACACAGGCACTTTGATATATAATTCTTCCTGGTGAATTTTTGATAAAGTTAATATTTCGGTATCCTCCAATGCTTCGATATTCAATACTCCCGGTTTTTGAGTAATAAGGCTATACATATCGGCTATCCACCAGTTTTGCGGTGCGAAATTCAGTACGTGCTCGTATCCATTTTCATCAACCGAATACCCCCTTAAACAACCTTGAGTTATAAATGATGAATAGCGGCATATCTCGCCAGTTTTCAGCAGCATTTGTTTGCGTTTCAGGTTCATCGGTTTAAGCACAGAAACGAATAATTCTTTCTCTGCATCGTTAAGGCGGATATATCCGGAGATATTATTCAGAATCAGATTGGTTGCCTCCATGGCTGTAAAGATAACCATGAAGTCAAAAAAAATAGCGATGGATGTAAAACCCACCGCTATAATATAAAATAGAAAATCGATTCTTTTATGCTTTTAACACATGCTGTTCGGCAAGATCAAGTTCCTCCTGCGTAACGGTATGCGGGCGACCGTTATAAACCTTGAACAACACATCAGCATTCATTTTGGTCAATTGAGCCACGGTTTCTTCTACCCTGCTTATGGGTACATGCGGGTCTGGATCACCCGTGGCTATTAAAATTGGTGTCTGAGCAAAATCGCCTAAATAATTGGATAGCTTCAGATCTTGCCCTATCAACCCACCAGTGAATGCCATTACCCCAGCATACTGTTGTCCGTGACGTGCTACATACTCCAGCGTTAAACATGCACCCTGCGAAAAACCCAGGAAATAGATATTCGTCCTGTCGATGCCTTGTTTGGTCAAATCCTCTACTATCTCGTCGATCACCTGCAAAGCTGAACTCAAGGCCGGTTCATTATTTTCAACCGGTGCCATAAAGCTATGTGGATACCAACTATGCTGGGTGGCTTGCGGAGCAATAATTGCTATATCTGCAGGCAGTGAGAGATGATCAGCCAATGATAAAATACTATTTGCCGAAGCTCCCCTACCGTGTATCATAATGAGTGCCTTTTTAGCCTGGCTAACAGGCACACCTGCTGTTATAATTTGTTTATCGTGAGTGTACATTTCAGGCTAATTTTGGTAAACTTTGTTCAATTTCACTACGATGAGCTTCATATTGAGCAGGCAATTTTAAGCCACTGCCTAATTCTTCAACTGGCTCGTCAACGGAAAATCCGGGATTATCAGTAGCAATTTCGAACAGCACGCCACCCGGTTCACGGAAATAAAGCGAATAAAAGTAGTTACGGTCGATCTTCTCAGTGATATGCAAACCCATGTTCACGATCTTGTCACGGTACTGCATCAATATTTCTTCATTCTCTACACGGAAAGCCACATGGTGAACTGATCCACCGGCTACATGTCCTGCTATTTCGGCTGGTATTTCAACAATGTCAACTATGGCTGCATTTTCAACTGCATCGGTCACAAAACGATAACGGTTTACTTCCTGTTCCAGCAATTTATAACCAAATACGTCGGTCAAAATCTTTGCTGTAGCATCCATTTTATTGGATGTAATAGTTATGTGATGAAATCCTCTTGTAGCGTTTTCTGCGCTAACTTCATTGGTTGTCCATGGTTCCCTGGTGTCAGGTTGTTTTGGTACGGTTAGTTCAAATTTCAACCCGTCAGGATCTAAGAACGAAACATATTGTTCGCCAAATTTTACAGATGGTTTATTATATATCACATTATTATCGTCCAAACGTTTCACCCAAAAATCCAGGCTGCCTTCCGGAACTGAATAACCGATTTCAGTTACCTGTCTTGCGCCTCTGCGACCAGTTTGTATACCTTCCCAAGGAAAGAAGGTTAAAATAGTACCCGGAGTACCCACTTTATCACCATAATAAAAGTGGTAAGTATGCGGGTCGTCAAAGTTTACGGTTTTCTTAACCATGCGTAACCCAAGCACACGGGTATAAAAGTCAAAATTCTTTTTAGCATTTCCTGCAATTGCAGTGATATGATGTATGCCTTTAATTCTATTGTCCATTTTGTTAAGTATCACTCCTGATTGTTTTGTTATACAAATTTACCTCATAAACAGGCCCCGCACACTTAATGTAGGTTAATAAATAAAACTGGTGATATTTTTTAAATCACCCGATAACCACGATACTTTTCTTAATTTCGAAACCTGCCGATTATGGCTTTCACAGGTACAATGGAACATAAATTTGAGGAGAATACGATCTTTAAAAATATAACGGCTGCTGATTTTGAGGGCAGTGAACGCACTTTTGAAGATTGCCAGTTTATCAATTGCAACTTCTCTTATGCCAATCTCTCGCACATCACTTTTATTAATTGTGTGATGGATACTTGTAACCTGTCACTGATCAAATTGACAGAAACCGGCTTGCAAGGTGTTGAGTTTAAGGACTGTAAAATAACTGGTGTTAACTTTGGCGAAAGCAGCAGCTTTTCTCTCGAAGTAAGTTTTAAAAAGTGTGTACTTGATTATACTGTATGGCACAAAAAGAAACTCAAAGGAACATCATTTGATGATTGCTCTTTTGAAGAAGCTGATTTTAGCGAGGCTGATTTGACCAGTGCTGTTTTTGAAAAATGCAATCTAAATCGCGCCATTTTTAACCGGACAATATTAAGAGGCGCTGATCTGCGCTCTGCTTATAATTTTAATATCGATCCTGAAAATAATACTATTAATAAGGCCAAATTCAGCGCTGATGCTTTGAATGGTTTACTTATAAAATATAACCTGGTAATTGATTAAAAATGACTGAACACATTATACCTTTTAGCAGCGATAAGTTGGTGAAGGTGAAACAACTGCAAAAGGACTATTACCAGGTAAGCCTAGATCATTCATTTATCGGTTATATCCGCAAAGTAGGTAGCGGCTGGCAATTAGAGGAATATTCAAAGGCTGAATTGACTGCTGAGAATGTTCAGTTGATCGGTGACCAGATCGATCAGATGCGCTGGCAGTTAACACAATTTTAATCCCCAAAATTCGGGTTTAGACAACAAACAAAAAATCCCCGGAATTTCCGGGGATTTTCTTTATCAGTCATCATTATTCGGATAATTCCTTTTCGTTTTAGCTCGTTTTTTCAGTTCATCAACAGTGATGGTGATCATACGGCCTATCGGTTTATCGCCACGATAAGTAATTACACGCAGCATATAAGCATCCTTAGGCACTAACAATGGTGCGGTGTATTTTGGATAGAATTGATCAGGGAACGAGTTATCGAATGTATAATGTATGTCCAATCCTTTTATTTCTGTCGCCAGCATTACTTCTGTCGTAGTGGTATCTGCTCCCGTTTTAGCCGTAATGATTGGGTCATATACGCTAGGTGCATATTTAATTTCAGCCTCATCGAAACGTGCGAAGTGTTTCTCAACACGGCTTGCGAAATCGTCAAAATTTCGAACCGACTTAGGCGACCATACCGCTTCTGCAATAGCAAATGCGCGCGGCCAGGTCATATACTCAAGGTGACGGGTATTGTACACCTGTTCGGTCCATAAATTAGCTTGGCCGCCAATGATCAATTTTGAATCAACACTATCCGGTGCAGGATCGAACTCATATGCTTTGCTTAAACGTAAGGTTGAATACACACGGGGTTCAATTGCCGGATCACCATTCATATAATCCAGGTAGGCAAATGTGGTCGGGCTCATTACCACCTCATGCCCCATTTTTGCAGCCTGTATTCCTCCTTTCATGCCTCTCCAACTCATTACTATTGCATCCGGAGCAAGTCCACCTTCCAGTATCTCATCCCATCCCATAAATTTCTTGCCTTTTGATTCTACAATCTTTTCAACACGTTTTTCAAAATAGCTCTGCACTTCTTCCTGGGTTTTCAGGTTTTCCTTTTGCATCAATGCTTTAACAGCATCACTTTGCTCCCAGAAATTTTTAGCACACTCGTCGCCGCCCATGTGGATATACTGAAATGGAAACATTTGCGCAACTTCAGTCAATACTTTATCCAGAAAATCGTATACTTTTTCATTAGCCGGGCATAAGGTATTATCTATGCCCGCTTTTATACCTTCTTTAGTGAAATTCATGAAATGCTCACCAGATCTTACCTGGTATTTATCAGCACCCGGAGTGCAGGATAATTCAGGATAAGCCACTACAGCAGCTAAACTATGACCCGGAACGTCAATTTCAGGCAGGATATTTACAAAGCGGTCTTTCGCATATTGAACGATTTCTTTGATGTCTTTTTGGGTATAAAAACCTCCGTAGTCACGGGGTTCATCAGGTCCAGGAGGCGAGAAAGTACCGAAATAACCTACTTTCTTTACATTGTAAGCGCCAACAGTAGTTAAACGGGGAAGGCTTTTTATTTCGATTCTCCAGCCTTCATCATCGGTGAGGTGTAAGTGCAACAGGTTCATTTTGTATTTCACCATGTTATCGATGTATTGTTCTACCTCGGCTTTGGTGAAAAAGTGACGGGCAACATCGAACATCAAACCACGCCATTTAAAGCGAGGGTAGTCGGTGATCTCAACGCAAGGCGACACCCATTTTACATCAGCAACGTACTTATTGCTTACAATTTCTTTTGGGAATAACTGAACTAAAGTTTGAACTCCATAGAATAAGCCTGCTGGTTCATTGGCCTTTATGAAAATACCTTTTGGGGTTACTGCTAAGTTATAACCTTCTTTACCTAAAGCATCGTCGGCTTTTTTGTTTAGCATGAGCTTTATGGTTGCAGCGTGGGCATTACTTAAAACAACCACTTTTGAGCCGGTTGGCACAGAAAAACGCTCACGCAAGCTGGCGATTACTTCTTTCATTTCCGGACCGGTGCTGGTTTCGATAATTACTCTTTTTGGTAAAGTGAACTCACCGTCTTTTTGGGTGAGGGATACAGGCTCAGGGATAATGGCAATATTGCCGTCCCTGTTGCTTTGGGCATACGAATGCATAGCAAAAAAGCTTAAGCATAAGAATCCTAAAAGTTTCTTCATTGAACTAATTTTTTAAAAAGATTTACAGTTGGTATGAGATCGCAAATTAATGTTTTATAGCGACAAACAAAATATTTTATAGAAGTGTAACAAGCTTTTTAAAATTATTTCAAATCTTTTATTTGGCATGTCCCATGGCATATTTTATTCCACCTAAAAGATGCTGCAAGTATAAAGGATCAGAATATGACTCATCGGTATGTCCCAACTCAGTATAGAATGCCCTGCCGCCGTCATACTCGTGATACCATGCCATGGGGTGATAATCTCCATTTTCACCACCTGTATAACTTTTTTCATCTATGGTAATCAATACATGTAATCCTTTTGCGATGTATTTATAGTTGTACCATTCATCAAATCTTTTCCATTCAGCAGGTAAATGTTTGGTGGCGATAAAGTTTCGGTCGACTACATGCAATGTTGCTTCCTGTTGTTTAGGGTGGCTTTTAAAGTAGGCCCCAACCAAATCTCCATACCATGGCCAATCGTACTCCGTATCCGTTGCTGCATGTACGCCTACAAATCCATGCCCTGAATGAATATATTGCTGAAATGCTTTTTGTTGTTCATCATTCAATACATCACCCGTTGTGCTCAGGAAAATTACAGCAGCATATTGCTTTAGATTAGACGCCGTAAACTTCGCCGAATTGGTTGTAGTATCTACATCGAAATTATTCTCCTGCCCTAACTTGATAATAGCCGGTATGCCAACAGCTATAGAGTTATGGTGAAATCCTGCCGTTTTGCAAAAGATCAATACCTTAGGTTTAGCCAGCAATTTGCTGAATGGAAGCTGTACAAATACAACAATAAGTAAGGCAGCTTTTAAGTAATTTGATATTTTCATGTATTAATTATTAAAATCTAAAAATCATGTCATTAAATCCGAAATCGAAAATCCGACATTCGGAATTAAATATTTCCCTTTTTCAATTCATCCACAGCAAAATTTGCAGCGCGTGCAGTCATAGCCATATAGGTTAACGATGGGTTTTGGCATGCAGATGATGTCATCATTGCACCATCGGTTACGAATACGTTTTTAGCATCCCAAACCTGGTTGTGCATATTCAGCACCGAAGTTTTCGGATCACGTCCCATACGAGCGGTTCCCATTTCGTGGATACCATCGCCAACATGATGACCGGTATCATGCGTTTTTACGTCTTTCACTCCCGCTATTTCCAGCATAGCTTTAGCTTCGGCTACAATGTCTTTGCGCATCTTTTTCTCATTGTCTTTAATCTCGGCATCCATAGCAAGCACCGGCAGACCCCATTTGTCTTTTTTGTTATGATCCAGGGTGATCTTATTTTCATGATAAGGCAGCAATTCACCAAAGCCGCCAATACCCATCGTCCACTGTCCCGGTTCAGTTAGTTCCTCTTTGAATTTAGCACCAATACTTAGCTCGGCAACATTCCGGCTCCAACCCTCACGACCAGCTCCGCCCTGATAACCGAATCCACGTATATAATCCCGCTTATCGCCAAATAGGTTAGTGAAGCGCGGTATGTAAATACCGTTTGGCCTTCTGCCGAAGTAATATTTATCCTCATACCCTTCAACCCTACCCGACGCGCCCAGATTATAATGGTGATCCATAACGTTATGGCCTAGTTCGCCACTACTGCTTCCCAAACCATCCGGCCATACATCAGTTGCTGAATTCATCAATACCCATGCACTATTTAAAGCCGAGGCATTAACAAAGACCACTTTTGCATGATACTCATACGTTTTATTCGTTTCGGCATCCAGTATTTCTACACCAGTTGCCTTTTGGGTATTCTTGTCATACAATATTTTGGTAACAATAGAGAACGGCCTCACTGTCAGGTTACCGGTTTTCATCGCAGCGGGTAATGTAGACGACTGAGTACTGAAATAACCACCAAACGGGCAACCTTCCCAGCAACGGTTGCGGAACTGGCATTGTGTGCGGCCCGGTATCGGTGCAGTCAGGTTGGCTGAACGACCGATGATCATGTGCCGGGAATTGTTGTAATGCTTCTTTATCCGGTCGGATACATCCTTTTCCACACAATTCATTTGCATGGCGGGAAGAAAATGCCCGTCTGGTAATTGTTCCAAGCCCTCTAATGAGCCATTTACGCCGATGAATTTCTCTACATGATCGTACCATGGTGCGATATCTTTATAACGAATGGGCCAATCGATTGCCCAGCTGTCTTTCAGGTTCGCTTCAAAATCATGGTCGCTCCAGCGATAGCTTTGGCGCCCCCATAGAATAGACCTGCCACCTAATTGGTAAGAGCGCCACCAGTTAAAGGGTTTTATTTCAGTATAAGGTGCATCAACATCATCAGCCCAGTAATTCATGTTGCCTTCATTAAGTCCCCACGCCCTCGCAAGGATAGGATGGCGTTTTTTCTTTTCCAATGGTACAGCGCCACGATGCTCAAAATCCCAGGGATTGTTGGTAGCCGTTTTGTAATCCTTGATATGTTCAAAATTGCGACCACGTTCCAGCATGATAGTTTTTAAACCATGCTCTGTAAGCTCTTTAGCCGCCCAGCCGCCACTGATACCCGATCCTATTACAATAGCATCGTAAGTATTTTTTGCCTGTGCTTTGTTGTTGACGTTAACTGAATCTATCGCCATGTTTTAGAAAAATTGGTTAAAAATGGTATATCTATTAATCTCTTAATTGTGTAGTTCCTTGATCTTAATGTTTTTATAATTCACCTCAAATCCGTGATCCTGTAAAAGGATATGACCTTCTTTAGCTTCTCCGAAGTTTTTCCAGATCACATACTTGCTGATCTTTACCAGATCTTCAAACTCTTTTGAGCCGCGTTCATATTCCAGCACTTTTACGCCGTTCAGGTAATGTTCCACATGATTGTTTGGGTAAACGATAATCCTGCCGGTATTCCATGCACCGATTGGGCGCACAAAACGATCCTGTTTTTTAGCAGGAATCAGGTCGTATAAAGAAGCCAGAGTCCTGTCGCCATTCCGTCCTAATTTAGCATCCGGGTGAACTTTGTCATCTAAAATCTGGTATTCCAAACCGATAGCTGATTGCCCGTGTGTATCTTCCTGAAGGGTCACAAAGTATTTGACGCCACTATTTGCTCCACGACTCATTTTGAAATCAAACGACAGGTCAAATGCGCTGAATTGTTTTTTGGTCACGATATCACCCACATTGGCAGCTTCTCCACCCGCTGAACCTAAGATTGTCATAGTGCCATCGCGAACCACCCAACCACCTGGTTTTGTTGGGAAAGTATTTGAAGTAGCTCCTACCCAACCAGCATTGGTTTTTCCATCAAATAACAAGTGCCAGCCATTCTTTTTCTCATAATCTGTTAACTGATTAGTTCTGTAATCAACCACATATACACCAGCAGGGAATGGCTGAGGTTTCAGATTAGTTGTTTGTATTTTGATGTTTTTAAAATAGATATGCTTTCCAGCTTGTCCTTCATTACTAATACCATGTACCTGCAGTCCAATAAAGCCTTTGTTATCCACTGTATCCACCATATAAGCAGTGGCTACGCCATTTACCCATGTTTTAATTGAGTTTCCGATACACTCGATACGATAATGGTTCCACTCATCTACTTTAAAAGCGTCTTTTGCTTTGGCATTCATATCCATGGGGTACAACCAATCGCGCCGGCCTTCGTCATAAATACCCCCGCTCCATTTGCGGTCTGAAGGGTCGACCTCTACCTGTCGTCCGTACACCTTACCCTCACCATTATTACCTTTCGGATCATAATGGCTGCGGGTCTGCACACCAGAGTTAGTTTCCTTGCCTTCCACTTTAATGTCGACCTCCATTATAAAATCGCCATATTCCTTTTCTGTCACAAGAAATGAGTTGGGTGAGTGAGCAACCGTAGTGCCTACAATTTCACCATTCTCGACGACATAAGTAGCTTTACCTGTAGCTTGTTTCCAACCTTTCAAGGTCTTACCATCAAAAAGGTTTGTCCAGCCAGCCTGTGCATAGCATGATAGAGAAAGTCCTGATAACAGAGCGGTTAGAATTAGATATTGCTGTTTTTTCATGTTAGAATTAGATAAATATTATTAAGCCAGTTTCGGTTCCCAACCAGCTTCGTAAGTACGTCCCCATAACTTCATGGCTTCAGGACTGTTGGTGATATAACCATTCTTCGGGTCGCAGTTTAAAGTAATCCCTGTGCGTTGCGAAATATTAGCCAGGTGGCACAAAAGCACGCTTTTTGAAGCCTCATCCACAGGCGAGGTTAATTCATTTTCCCCGCGAACGGCACCAACAAAGTTTTTAAAGTGATAAAAATCAAGGTTGCCATTAGCGCTTACCGGGTTATTTGGATCAGCAGCAACTTCCGATTTCACTTCTTTTAATACCTTGTTTTTTATATCCAGTATTTTATAATCTCCACCGCCTAAATTAACCACACTACCCTTCGTACCATATATAATAAACCCGCGGCTGGTTCCTTCAACAGGGAAATTATTGCAACTGCGGCTTTCCCAGGTTATTGAACACTTGTCACCGAACTCAAAGGCGGCCACCTGGGTATCCGGTGTTTGCCAGTCGTCCTTGTAAGCATATCGTCCGCCAGACGAATTCACTTTGGTAGGGTAATCAACCCCTAAAAACCAGCGACAGCAATCAATTTCGTGTGTACCGTTATTACAGGCCTCTCCTGTGCCCCAATTCCAGAACCAGTGCCAGTTGTAGTGCACCAAATTATCCTGGTAAGGTTTACGTGGTGCCGGTCCCTGCCATAATTCAAAATCAAGAGTAGGCGGTACCGGTATCTGCTTGCCTATACCTATTGATTGACGGTTGTTGGTATACCAGGCTTTCGCGAAATAAGCATCACCGATAGCGCCCTCTCTAACTTGTTTCACCGCATCAATCAGCGTTGGCATTGAGCGGCGCTGGTTACCCATCTGGATGTGCTTACCATATTTGTGTAAGGCTTGTGATATCAGTTCTCCCTCGTGCGGATTCTGTCCGCAAGGTTTTTCCACATATACATGTTTACCATGAGATGCACCTAATATAGCTGCCGGTGTATGCCAGTGATCAGGTGCTGCAACCACCAATGCATCAAAATCTTTCTTCTCAACCAGTTTGCGGATGTCTCTTACCAATTCAGGTTTGCGGGGAGCATTTTTTAAAGCGTCATAGCCTTTTTTAATTGCCCCGTCTTCTACATCGCAGATGTAGCCTACTTCTACGTTAGGCAACTGTGCGAAACTGCTTGCAAGGTAATTCCCCCTGCTGTTTACTCCCATGACCCCCAGAACTACTTTATTGCTTGGCGCGTTTTTGCCAAAGACCGGGAAATTTAGAATAGTAACCCCCGCAGTAGCCAGCGAGGCGTCCCGGATAAATTTTCTGCGATGCATAATATAGATGTTTAGTTTATTTGGTTTTTAAATGTAGGGATAAATCTGTTAAACTGACAGTAATCTGTCAAAAATGTAACGAAGTTGTTATACTCTGATTTGAGGCTGCTGTTGCAAATCTTATCTTTGGAACTTTAACCACTTTTACTTCGATGCTCCGCGTTAGCCAGTTATACATTTACCCAATAAAATCCTTAGGCGGAATTGCTTTAGACAAAGCAACAGTGACTGACCGGGGCTTTCAATATGACCGCCGCTGGATGCTGGTAGATTATAATAACCAATTCATTTCGCAACGCGAAGTACATCAAATGGCGCTGCTCAAACCGTCCTTAACAGCCGAGGGAGTAAAAGTGACGCATTCGGTTAAACAATCATCATACACTATACCTTTTGATACTGTCAAAAATGAATTTGCTGAAGTGACAATCTGGGATGATACCTGCACCGGGCAGTTTATAAGCGATGAAGCTGATGAATGGTTTAGCTCGATACTTGAAATACAATGCCGGTTAGTTTATATGCCTGATCAATCGCACCGAATCACCGATCAACGATATACTTCGGAAGACAGCATCACTTCTTTTTCGGATGCCTATCCTTTTCTGTTAATCGGGCAATCTTCGCTGGACGATCTGAACAGCAAATTGGCGGAAAGATTACCCATGAATCGCTTCCGTCCAAACATAGTGTTTACCGGTGGTGAGCCTTACGAAGAAGATCTGATACATACATTTACCATAGGTGATATTACTTTTCATGGCGTAAAACTTTGTGCCCGTTGTGTAATGACCACTATTAACCAGGAAAATGGCGTTTCGGGTAAGGAACCTCTAAAAACATTAGCCCGCTATCGCTTAAAAAATAAAAAGATCATGTTCGGTCAAAATCTGTCGCATGAGGGTTTTGGAGAGATAAAAATTGGCGATCAACTCAAAGTATTGAAACGAAATTTTGAAGACCGGTTTATTATAACCCAATAGATTTGTTCGGATGAAGCAATATATCGCACACATCACCCTTGTTGTAAACGATTACGACCAAGCGATTGAGTTTTACACAAAGAAACTTGATTTCGATTTGATCGAGGATACGAGTTTGACAGATGGCAAAAGGTGGGTTTTAGTTCGGCCAAAAGGAACGGGTGAGTGCAGTCTGTTATTAGCCAAAGCTGCAAATGATACACAGATAAAAAGTGTTGGTAACCAAACTGGCGGGAGAGTGTTTTTATTCCTTTACACTGATGATTTTTCTCGCGATTACCAAAAAATGCGTAACAATGGTGTGAAGTTTGTAAAAGAGCCTGTTAAAGAGTCATATGGCACCGTTGCTGTATTTGAAGACCTTTATGGAAATTTGTGGGACCTGATTGAACGCGCAAAATAAATTATAAATTAAATTATTTCTTCTCTTAACATGGTGTATTTAATACGCTAATAATCAGTTAGTTTTCATAATCTATCTAAACTTGATTTTGTTCTAAAAAGCCCCTGGAATGACTTAGAACGCAGATTTTTTGCAACCTACCATTTCTATTTTTCGTTATAAAGTCCAAATTAATTGCTTATATGAAATCAATAGAAAACTTATTTGACGCTGTATTGAATGCTGTGGGCGCGTATGTTAATAACAATAATATCTTCAAAAAAAGAAAGAAAGCTGCGTTTAACCCAAAACTGGCTTTAGGTTTTAATTTTATCCAAAGCAGGTAATAACCAACCTCAAAATAATCACAATTTATAATTCTTAATATCATCATTTTACACGTTTTCCCTAATTAGCGTGTTAATGATGATATTTTTTTATAACGGGGTTTTCGTAAATTACCCTGATGAAACCAACTATTATTATTGAGTACTGCCCCAAGTGTAATTGGCTGCTGCGCGCCGCATATATGGCCCAGGAATTGCTTACTACTTTTACCGACGAATTATATGGCGTTACATTGCAACCCAGTGAAACAGGCGGTCACTATAGTATACGTGTAGATAGCGAAATTATATTCGATAGAAAAGAATGGGGCAGCTTCCCGGAAATAAAAGAAATAAAACAATTGGTGCGCGATAAAGTCAGTCCCGGGAAAAGCCTTGGACATTCGGATAAAAAATAAATACTATATTTACACTAAGTATGTACTGCCGACCAATTATATAGACATAATATATTTACTTATCTTTGTCAGTTTTATTGTTATTAGATGTTATCGAAAAAGACCAAATATGCCATTAAGGCCCTGGTAGTGCTGGGGAAAAATGCCGATAAACCACCGATGCAGATTTCTAAGATCGCAGAGGAAGAACGTATTCCAAAAAAATTTCTTGAACAGATATTGTTAGACTTGCGTAATGCCGGCTTTCTGTACAGTAAGAAAGGTGCCGGGGGCGGTTACAGTTTAAATAAAGATCCTAAAGATATTTACCTGGTAAGCATCATGCGAATTACCGATGGACCTATTGCCATGGTACCCTGCGCCAGCCTCAACTTTTATCATAAATGTGATGAGTGCAAACAGGAAACCAGCTGCGGTATCCGCGATGTGTTTATTGATGTTCGTGATGCTACGCTCAAGATACTTTCAGAAACAAGTATCGCCGACGTAATTGCCAGGGAGAATACACTTATAAAAGTATAAAGCTTCAAAAATTCTACGGCAGTACGAAATGGTATATTTTTCCCCATTTGAGTAATGGTTAAAGTATACCCTTTTTTATTTACTCCTTCCTGAAAGGGTTTTTCTCTCTTAAAAAAATTACTGCACCGCCAATTTTATTTTTCAGTAAAAATAAATGGTATTTCTATTTGTTTGAATCTCAACAATATACTACTAATTCAATAGACTAACTTATAAATAACCAAAATCACTCACAAGTATCTAAATTTAATAGTTTACGTATACGGCCTGTGAGACTAAACTTTGGCGCAGAATTGGTATGCTTAAATGCAAATTGGTATGTAATTTCACTGTAAAAGAAATAATATTACCAACAAATGCTACCATTTCCGTATACTATATATATATTTGGGGTTCAAACTGAGAGATAAGTAAAATTTAATTATTAGAAGATATGCAAAGCTTCAGAACGGAACTGGAAAACCCGGTTGTTGAGAAGGATATAATCGACCTGGAAAGAAAGATCAGGGCTTTCCGTGAGGGTAAGATACATGATGAAAAGTTCAGGAGTCTTCGTTTGGCGCGCGGTGTTTACGGGCAGCGTCAGCCGGGGGTGCAAATGGTACGTATCAAGCTGCCTTTTGGTAAAGTTACTTTTAAGCAGATCTTGCGCATTTCTGACGTGTCTGACGAGTATGCAAGCCATAATTTGCATTTAACGACCCGTCAGGATATACAGATACACTATGTAAGCCTCGACCGTACGCCACAATTGTGGGCTGAGCTTGCACAGGATGATATCACCCTGCGCGAAGCATGCGGAAATACTGTGAGAAACGTAACAGCCTCTCCTACTGCAGGGATCGATCCGAAAGAACCATTTGACGTATCGCCTTATGCCCATGCGGCATTTGAATATTTCCTGCGCAATCCTATTTGCCAGGATATGGCACGTAAGTTTAAAATATCGTTCTCCTCAAGTGAAGAAGACACAGCATTTGCATATGCTCATGATATAGGTACTATCCCGAAAGTAAACGAAAAAGGCGAACGTGGTTTCAAAATCGCTATTGGCGGTGGTTTAGGTGCCCAGCCAATTCTTGCAAGTATTGTTGAAGAGTTTTTGCCAGAGGATCAGTTGATCCCTTATATTGAATCTGTTATACGTGTTTTTGACCGTTATGGTGAACGTAATAACCGTAACAAAGCACGCTTAAAATATGTGATCCAGAGATTAGGTCTGGAAGAAGTATTGCGCCTGGTTAAAGAGGAAAGAATTGCCAATAAGGTAAAAACCTACCCTATTAACCGTGATGCAGTCGATCAACCCGTTATTCCAGAACCGTTGATCATCCCTGAAGTGAAGATTAGCAACCCTCTGCGTTACGAGCAATGGCTGGCTACCAACGTATTTGAGCAAAAGCAGCAAGGTTTTTACGGAGTTTATGTAAAAGTTACCGTTGGTGATATTCATACTGACGTAGCCCGCAAATTTGTTGACGCTATTCGTCCATATGTAGCTGATGAAATCAGAATCACTCAAAATCAGGGCTTATTACTTAAATATGCCCGCAAAGAAGCCTTGCCAGCTTTGTATGAAGCATTAACTGCTTTAGATATGTCGGCCCCTGGCTTTGACAGCGTGGCCGACGTGACTACCTGCCCTGGTACGGACACCTGTAACTTAGGTATCTCCAACAGTATGACCTTTGCTCGTGTGCTGGAAGACATCATTTATAATGAGTACGAAGATTTAATCTATAACCGTGATATCAAGATCAAAATAAGCGGTTGTATGAACTCCTGCGGTCAGCATGGTTTGGCGCATATCGGTTTCCATGGCAGCTCATTAAAAGCTGGTTTGAAGGTATTGCCCTCAATGCAGGTTTTGTTAGGTGGTGGTACTGTAGGTGATGGGGTTGGCCGTGCAGCTGAAAAGGTGATTAAAGTTCCTGCTAAAAGAGCTGATGCTGTTTTAAGAACCGTCCTGAATGATTATAAAGCGAACTCTATAGAGGACGAGCTTTTCCATCACTATTATGATCGTCAGGGAAAAGACTACTTCTACCAGATGTTAAAACCACTGGCTGATCTGTCTACCCTTAAAGACGAAGAGTTTGTAGACTGGGGGCACGAAGAAAACTTCGTACCTGCTATTGGTGTTGGTGAGTGCGCCGGTGTGGTGATCGATTTAGTTGCCACTTTATTATATGAAGCTGATGAAAAATTAGGCTGGGCAAACGAATCATTTACTAACGCTGCCTGGGCCGATGCTATTTATCATTCTTATAATGTGTTCATCAGCTCAGCAAAGGCACTTTTGCTTGACAAGAATGCAAACGTTGGTACACAGATCGGTATGATCAACAAATTCGACGAGCTATATGTATCAACTGGTGAATTTGCCTTAGATAGCACTTTCAGCGACCTGGTATTGCAAATTAACAAAAGTGAACCTTCTGAAGAATTTGCTACTTCGTATCGCAAACAGGCTGAAGCATTTTTGACAAGTGTGAAAGCAAAAAGAGAGGCATTGGTACAATCATGATAGATATTAAAAAGGAAGTTAAAGAACCACGTATTACCCTGGTCGGTGCAGGTCCCGGCGATGCCGAGCTGATTACCATAAAAGGGATAAAAGCGCTTAAGAGTGCAGATGTGGTGCTTTACGATGCTTTAGTTAACGAAGAATTACTGGACTTCGCTCCAGAACATGCTACAAAAATTTACGTGGGCAAACGCTCAGGTGATCATTCCTTCTCACAGGAAGCGATCAACAAACTAATGGTTGATTATGCCTTAAATTACGGCCACGTAGTGCGTTTGAAAGGCGGCGACCCTTTTGTATTTGGACGTGGTTATGAGGAGTTGGATCATGCAGCATCTTATAGTATTCCCGCCGAAGTGATTCCGGGCATATCAAGCTCGATTAGCGTTCCGGGTTTACAGCATATCCCGGTTACCCATCGTGGTATGAGCGAAAGTTTTTGGGTAGTGACCGGTACAAAAGCTGATGGCAGCATGTCCAATGACCTTTATGAAGCGGCCCGCACCAGAGCTACTGTTGTAGTACTGATGGGATTGCATAAGCTGGCAGAAATTGCTGAAATATTCAAAAAAGAAGGCAAACAACGCATGCCGGTAGCCGTGATTCAAGGCGGCTCGACCGAAAATGAAAAAGTAGCCATTGGCATTATAGATACTATCGTAGAGATCGTTGAGGAGAAAAAGATAAGCTCGCCTGCCTTAATCGTGATTGGCGAAGTGGTGTCCTTACATCCGCATTTTCAACCTATCAGGGAATTTTATGACATTATCTCCCAGGAATAACGGTACATCCACCATTCAGACAGAAAAGTCGGAAGGCAATCAGCTTTTCCCTGTTTTTTTAAAGCTGAATAATTTGCACACGGTACTGATCGGTGCAGGCAACGTTGGTTTAGAAAAACTGACGGCTCTGCTCGGCAACAGTCCGAAGGCAAAGGTGACCATTATTGCCAAAGAGTTTGTACCCGGCGTCCATGCTTTGGCGGGAGAATACGAAGGCATAAGTATTACGCAAAAGGCGTTTGTTGATACAGATCTGGATAACGCAGACATCGTGATTGCTGCGACAAATGATAATGACCTTAACGAGTATATCAGGATTTCCGCACACGAACGGAAGTTATTGGTAAACATAGCCGATAAGCCTGATCTGTGCGATTTTTATCTGGGTTCAATTGTTCAAAAAGGTGATTTGAAAGTGGCCATCTCTACCAATGGTAAATCTCCTACTGTTGCCAAGCGATTAAAGGAAGTACTAAACGAAAGTATTCCCGGAGAACTGGATATCACTCTTCAGCAAATGAATGAGCTGAGAAACTCGCTTTCAGGTGATTTCGCTTATAAAGTAAAAGTGCTGAATAATGTTACTGCTGTACTGGTCGATAAAAAGCCTCAGGCTAATAAAAACCTGATCTGGTTATTATGGGGTACACTGGTTTTTGCCATCGTGGTAACCATATTTACCTTATGGAATAAAGATCCCGATTTCAGATTATATGTTCAGGGTATCGATCGTCGGTTTTATTATTTCCTCGGAGCAGGTTTTGTTTTTGCCATGATTGATGGCGCCATTGGGATGTCGTACGGTGTAACATCTACTACCTTCTCGTTATCAATGGGTATTACACCGGCCACAGCAAGTATGGGTGTGCACCTATCCGAAATATTGAGCAACGGCATCGCCGGCTGGATGCATTATCGAATGGGCAATATCAACTGGAAATTATTCAAGATGCTGCTTATTCCGGGTATTATTGGGGCAGTATTGGGCGCTTATTTATTGTCATCACTAGAACATTACAGTTCGTATACCAAACCATTTGTATCATTATATACTTTGATATTGGGTATAGTTATATTCAGAAAAGCTTTAAAGACCGGTCAAAAAAGAACAACTGCAAAGATTAAAAGAATCGGCCTATTAGGTTTTGGTGGTGGTTTTATAGATGCTGTTGGCGGTGGTGGCTGGGGGTCTATTGTGTTATCAACATTAATTGCAGGCGGTCGTCATCCACGTTTCTCATTAGGCACAGTAAAATTATCACGCTTCTTTATTGCACTGATGAGTTCATTAACATTTATTACAATGTTAAATGGTGCTAAATGGGAAGCTGTTGCAGGTCTCGTAATAGGCAGTGCACTAGCCTCTCCTATTGCAGCTAAAATTTCAAATAGAATATCGGCAAAAGCTATTATGATGGCCGTAGCTGTAATTGTGATATTAATCAGCGTAAGAGCAATTCTAAAATTCTTAGGAGTTCACGTTTTATGATGAGTGAGTTAGAAGATATAAAACAACAAATACAGGGCCTTGATCCGGTTGCAGCTTTGTCATTACTGGCAGGCAGGTTTCCAGGGCAGATCGTATTTTCAACAAGTTTCGGCTGGGAAGACCAGGTGATTACACACATGATTTTCACCAACAACCTGCCTATCAAGGTGTTTACATTGGAGACAGGTCGCCTTTTTCCTGAAACTTATTATGTGTGGAACCGTACTATGGAAATGTACGAGAAACCTATACATGCTTATTATCCTAATAGCGAGTTGCTGGAGAAGATGGTCAACGCCAAGGGGCCGAGCAGTTTTTACGAATCTGTTGAGAACCGTAAAGAATGCTGCGGTATTCGCAAGGTTGAACCCCTGAAACGTGCCTTGGCAGGCAATAAATGCTGGGTAACTGGCATCCGCGCCGAACAGTCAGTTAACCGGCATGATATGCAAAACCTGGAATGGGACGAACAAAATAATTTAATTAAATTTCACCCGATTTACGATTGGACCCTCGATCAGGTAAAAGAATATATCAGGATACATAACGTTCCATATAACACGCTTCACGACAGGGGCTTCCCCAGCATTGGTTGTCAGCCTTGTACCAGGGCCGTTCAACCCGGAGAAGATTTCAGGGCAGGCAGATGGTGGTGGGAAGATCAGTCAAAAAAAGAGTGCGGGTTACACGAAGCGCATAAATAATGAGCGAATGAGTGAGTTAGTGAATGAGTGAGTTTACTTGAGCATTAATCAGTCATAAGCATAAAAATAAATAAATTGTAGATGAAGAGAATTAGAAGATTAACAACAAATCACTAATTCACTCATTCACTAAATCACTAATTATTATTAATGAAGCAGTTGGATTACTTAGATGAGTTAGAGGCGGAAGCCATCCATATTTTGCGGGAAGTAGCGGGGCAATTTGAAAAGCCTGCCCTGCTTTTTTCGGGAGGTAAGGATTCTATTACTTTGGTAAGGTTGGCCGAGAAAGCTTTCCGTCCGGGAAAATTTCCGTTCCCGTTGGTACATATTGATACCGGCCACAATTTTGAAGAAACCATTATTTACCGCGACAACATGATCAAACGGATTGGCGAAAAGCTAATCGTCGGATATGTTCAGGACGATATTGACAATGGCCGTGTAGTTGAGCAAAAAGGTAAAAACGCCAGCCGTAATCAATTACAAACCGTTACACTGTTAAATACAATTGCAAAACATCAATTTGATGCCTGCATAGGTGGTGCGCGTCGTGATGAGGAAAAAGCACGTGCTAAAGAACGTATCTTTTCTGTCCGCGATGAGTTCGGTCAGTGGGATCCTAAACGCCAGCGCCCAGAGTTGTGGAACATCTATAACGGTAAAATACACAAAGGTGAAAACGTGCGTGTGTTCCCGATTAGTAACTGGACCGAGTTGGATGTTTGGAACTATATCCGCAGAGAAAAAATTGAATTACCAACTATCTACTTTGCACATGAACGTGATGTAATCACCCGTAATGGTCAGTTGATGGCTGCCTCTCCATTCCTGAATATGGATGATGAGGATGTGGTAGAACGCCGTAATGTTCGTTTCCGTACCGTTGGCGATATGACCTGTACTGCTGCTGTAGAGTCATACGCTTTTGAAATAGATAATATAATTGACGAAATAAGCGCCTCCCGGGTTAGCGAACGCGGTGCACGTATGGACGATAAAGTGAGCGAAGCTGCTATGGAAGACCGCAAGAAAGGGGGCTACTTTTAATATGAATATTCTAAAATTTTTAACTGCAGGTAGTGTTGATGATGGTAAAAGTACCCTGATCGGTCGCTTGCTTTATGATAGCGGCGCTATTTTGGTTGATCAATTAGAGGCTTTACAACGCTCAAACCGCAAAAATGATGATGGCACAATTGACCTGGCTATCTTAACCGACGGTCTGAAAGCTGAACGCGAGCAAGGTATCACTATAGATGTTGCTTACAAATACTTCCAAACCGACAAACGTAAATTCATTATAGCCGATACCCCGGGCCATATTCAATATACCCGTAACATGGTTACCGGAGCATCAAATGCCGGATTAGCTATTATCCTGATCGATGCACGTAAAGGTGTGATTGAACAAACCATACGTCACTCCTTCCT
Source organism: Bacteroidota bacterium (assembly GCA_018266915.1). Lineage (GTDB taxonomy): Bacteria > Bacteroidota > Bacteroidia > Sphingobacteriales > Sphingobacteriaceae > Mucilaginibacter. The sequence continues at coordinate 244,153 of JAFDZM010000080.1, forward strand.
GGTTGCCCTGCTGGGCTTACCGCAAGTAGTAGTATGTGTGAACAAAATGGATATGGTGGATTACGACGAAGCAGTTTTCAATAAGATCGTTAGCGACTATAAAGTATTGGCTGCTAAAGTCGGGTTGAAGAATGTAGCTTATATTCCTGTGAGTGCGTTAAAGGGCGATAACATTGTACATTCATCCGAAAGAATGTCTTGGTTTAAAGGAAGCAGTTTACTGCCTTATCTTGAGACGGTAGAAATCCCAACCGATAACCTGACAGAACATGCCCGGTTCCCGGTACAATGGGTAGTTCGCCCTCAGACAGAGGAATTGCACGATTACCGTGGTTATGCAGGCCGTGTTTCAAGCGGTTCATTCCGCGTAAATGATAAAGTAACCGTTTTACCGTCAGGGTTTACATCAACAATCAGCAAAATTGAGTTACTGGATTCTGAGCCTGAAGCTGCTTTATCAGGTATGTCAGTGACTATTCACCTGGAAGATGAAATCGATATCAGTCGTGGTGACACTTTGGTAAGCGCAAAAAATAAGCCGCATGTTTCACAACTGATCGAAGCAGATTTATGCTGGATGGATACCAAACCGCTGGATACCACACACACCTATTTTCTGCAGCACAACAGCAAATTAACACGTTGCCGCATTCAGGAAATATTGTATAAGGTGAATATCAACACATTGGAACAAGAGTTTGACGAAGATTTCAAACTGAATGACATTGGTCGCATCGTTGTCAAAACGGCTGATCCATTAGCTTTTGATCTTTACCAGGATAACAAGGCAAACGGTGGTGCCATATTGATCGATAGCCGAACCAATGTGACTGTAGGTGCACTGATGTTCAGGGCTAACGCCGATTAAACCAAGCGCCTACCATGCTAAATAAATCAATCAACTGGACCGACTCCTTCAGTGAGTCTTTTTTGTGTCCACAGTGTCTGCGTTTATTTTCGCAGGCACTTGATAATTGTTGATAATCAAGTTGTTAAACTTTAAAATATGTCCACAAAACGCTGTCAGTAAATACGTTAACTTATCGTTGGCACAGATTAAAATGGCATTAACTTAATGCAACATTAACGTTACATTAATTTTTATAAAACAATTTAATGCCACTTTTGTAGTTGTAAATTGTTGTTCAAAAATCACAATGAAGGGATTGTCCGCTTTCAAAATATTCTTTGCATTTGCAGCATTGCTGTTTATAGCAAAACCTTTTTGTGGTTTTGAGGTCACCAATCATCACTTTAGGATTCACATTTCGCATAACATCCTGGTAAAGAGTTTCTCCAAGCGTAAGCCTGAGAGCCTGGACGATGCAGACAAAAAAGCGGCACAAATATATAAGCAACTGGCAAATCCTCTAATGGTATTGCTTTCGTCCATATCAATGTTGTTGCTTATGTTATTACCGGTGTTATTTGATCCTTTACGAAAGATAACGAGCAGGCTATTGTCTGATATCCGGTTATCTCTTTTGCCACCCGAAAATACTTATCTATTAGCCGGCAAGCTCATTATTTGATTTACGAAGTAAGACATGATTACCGCAGTATTCATCTGCGCGTATGCTTTATACTTTTTGAATTCGTCAAATTAATGATCTAAAAATGTCAAATATTAATAAAAGTCTGTTTGTGGTGTTTCTGCTGTTATTATCTATAGCAGCTAATGCTCAGCAGCCTGTTTCATTAAAACAACTCTTAATACAAGTAGACAAAAGCGCCCCTACTTTAATAACTGATTCGTCAGCTATCCGTATCAGGCAGGCACAAGCGGCGGAAGTCCGCAATAATTGGTTGCCTAATTTACGGCTGAACTACCAGGCCGATATCGGTACCAACAATAATGTTTCCGGCCCTTATTTCGGGTTTGGGATAATTCCATCCGATAGCCGTGGTGTGCGTACAGAAAGTAATACCACAGCTGTTTCAGCCAATGTTGGCGTAGCAGCGCTGGATTGGGAAATATATAATTTCGGGGCATACGGAGCGCAAAATCGTGTAGCCCGCTCGAATATACAGGTTGAGCAAAACAACTTTGCGCAATCAAAATTTCAATTAGAGGCTTACACCATCAATAACTACCTTCTGCTGATGAGCCTGCAGGATTACGTAAAAATACAGGCACGGAACATTCAGCGTAACCAGGAAATATTACGGTCAATTGGCTCACTCACCCGCAGCGGCGTTCGTCCGGGAGTGGATACCAGTATAGCTAACGCGGAATTGTCGAAAGCCAGGTTGAATTATATTGAATTGAATAACCAGCTTCAGCAAGTACAATTGCAACTTGCAACTGTAAGCGGTCTGCCCTATCAATCTATCATAGCTGATACGCTTGTTGAAGATCAACTTATCAACTCACCGTATGGGCCACTTAACACCGATACAGCTAATCACCCAATTATCAACTATTATAAATCGTTGTTTCAAAACAGCAGAGAGCAGGAGAACCTGGTAAAGAAACAATACAATCCAAAGATCATGCTTGAAGGCGCTGCCTGGGGCCGCGGCTCAAGTGTGGATGCCAACGACCATTTCAACAGCCTTTCCACAGGGTGGGGTTTTCAGAGGGATAATTATTTGGTTGGATTGGGTATCTCCTACAATCTTTTTGATCTACGTAGAAGGCAATTAAAGCTTCGCACTCAAAAAACAGAATCTGATTATTTCCAAAATAAATTACAGGAACAAAAGACATTGCTGGCTGCTAATGCTAACCAGGCTTATGCAGAAATGCAAACCGCCCGCCAGCGGCTGGCTGAAATTCCCAATCAACTTAAAGCAGCAAACGACGGCTATCGTCAAAAACTGTCGCTGTATAAAAACGGATTAACAGATATTATCGAGCTAGATGCTGCCCTCAACATCCTTTACCGTGCCGAAACAGATTATGTGCAGGCTAAATATGCTTATACCAACGCATTATTTAATCAGGCCATAACAGACAACAAAGTAAGCACCATATTAAACCTTTTAAAATAAAGAAAATTATGTCAATGGTCACATCCGCACTGAAAAGGCCGATCACTACGATAGTGATCACTATGAGCCTTTTGATTTTTGCAGTGCTCAGTGCAATGAATATCCCGATAGATATATTCCCAAAGCTTAACCTTCCTACCATTTACGTGATCGAATCATACGGTGGTATGTCGGCACAACAAATGGAAGGCTTTTTTGCCACAGGGCTACAAAACCAGTTTCTGTATGTAGACGGTGTGAAGAACATCAGCAGCAAAAGTATCCAGGGCCTAACTATCATCAAAATATCCTTTTACGAAACAACCAATATGGCTGAGGCATCGGCACAGGTTGCCTTGCAGGTCAATCGCGCACAAAGCTTTTTCCCTCCCGGTGCTTTACCTCCCCAGGTAGTACGTTACGACGCTTCATCTCTGCCCGTTGGTGAATTAGTGATGGATAGTAAGAGTGAAAGTTTGAAAGACATTTATGACCTTGCTGCCACTCGTATCAGGCCAATGTTCTCTACTATTCCAGGCCTTTCCGCTCCTCCTCCGTTCGGTTCAAATGCCCGTACAATTGTATTTAGTGTCGACCCGGATAAACTAAGAAGTTTTAATCTTACTCCTGATGAAGTGGTGGACGCCCTGGCGAAGTTCAATGTAATGTCGCCATCTGGTAACCTGCGTGTGGGTAATACCATGTATCTCACAACCATGAATACGCTAGTTAAAAATGCGCCCAACTTTGGCAACATTCCTGTCATTACAAAAAATGGCGTGCCTATTTATGTAAAGGATATTGCCCGCGTGAGTGATGCCGCAGATATCACGGTAGATTATGCCCTAATAAATGGTAAACGTTCAGTATACATTCCAGTTGTAAAAACGGCATCAGCATCTACCTGGTCTGTTGTACAGAATCTTAAGGCAAAAATGCCTGAAATGCAAAACTTGTTGCCAAACGATGTGAAAATATCCTATGAGTTCGACCAGTCTGTTTTCGTTGTAAATGCAGTAAAAAGTCTGATGACCGAAGGCGGCCTTGGCGCACTGTTAACAGGTTTAATGGTACTCCTATTCCTGCGCGATTGGCGAAGCAGTTTGATCGTTGTAATCACCATACCGGTATCTATCCTTATCGGTGTGCTTTTACTAAGCCTTTTCGGTCAGACAATCAATATCATGACTTTAAGTGGTTTGGCGCTGGCCATTGGTATTCTCGTCGACCAGGCTACGGTGACAATAGAAAATATTCACCAGCACCTGGAAATGGGTAAATCCAAACGACTGGCGATTTATGATGCCTGCGAGGAGATATCCTTCCCCTTATTGCTGATTTTATTATGTATCCTGGCAGTGTTTGCACCATCGTTTATGATGAACGGCGTGCCGAAAGCGATGTTCCTGCCTTTGTCGTTGTCGATCGGTTTAACAATGATCGTTTCTTATATCCTGGCGCAAACATTAGTGCCTATTATGAGCAACTGGCTAATCAAGGCTGAACGCTATCAGCATTATCATCATGGCCATATACATGCGCACGCAGGCGAATCTTTTAATGATCCGGAAGAAGAACAGGTACGGATGCACCTGCAGCAAGAAGAAGAACATCCTGAAGAAAATGACCTATTTGAACGGGTTAAGATGCGTTTTATAAACATCATCAAACGAATGATGCCACGCAAAAAAACGTATGTACTTACCTACTTAGTTGTTGTAATTGGACTGGCGGCTGTTGGTTTTGTAGTTATTGGTAAGGATATGATGCCCAAGCTCAATAACGGGCAGTTCCAGATACGCATAAAGGAACCGCAGGGAACCCGCCTGGAACGCACTGAAGATAAGTTTAAAGAGGTGCTCAATATTATTAACCAGACGGTAAACAATCATGTAAAAATCACTTCCGGATATATTGGCTTGGTTCCAAGCAGTTTTGGTAGCAGTAACCTGTATGTGTTTAATACGGGCACACATGAAGCTGTTTTACAAGTAAACCTGGACGAAGATTATCATATCAATATGGATGAGCTAAAGGATGCTTTGCGCAAAAATATTGCCCACGCCATGCCTGAAATGACTATAACCTTCGAGCCCATCGATATGACCGAAAAAATCATGAGCCAGGGTGCTAATACGCCTATTGAAGTGCAGGTGGCAGGTAAAGACTTGGATCAGATCAAGACTTACGGTTCTAAAGTTTTGGCTAAACTGAAACAGATTCCCTACCTGCGCGATGTGCAAATTAATCAGCCTTTGGATTACCCGGTTATCGCCATTACACTCGATAGGCTTAAGGTAGCGCAATTGGGCCTGAACGTGAGTGATATAGCACGCTCTGTGACCGCAAGTACTTCATCCAGCCGTTTTACTTTGAAAAATCTTTGGCTGGATGAAAAGAATGCCTACACTTACCAGGTACAGGCACAGATACCGGAATATGTGATGAACAATATAGACGAACTGAAGGAAATCCCCCTGGTAAAAGGCAAAAGTAGTCCTACCCTAGCGGATGTAGCTACGTTTAAACAAACAGTAGCTCCTGCAGAATATGACCGGACAGGCCCACGCCGTTTTATAACCGTCAGCGCTAATATTTACAAAAAGGACTTAGGTAAGGCCACTTCTGACGTGCAAAAAGCTGTTAAATCGATTGGTACACCACCTAAGGGATTAATTGCCGAGATTGGAGGTATGTCGGGATTGTTGACTGAAACCTTAAGTAGTTTACAGAACGGATTGGGATTTGCCATCCTGGTTATTTTCCTGCTGCTGGCAGCTAATTATCAATCGTTTAAAGTGTCGTTAACGGTATTGGTAACTATCCCGGCAGTAATATTGGGATCGATAACCGCGTTGCTGATCACAGGCAGTACGCTTAACCTGCAATCGTACATGGGTATGATCATGTCCACAGGTGTATCTGTTGCCAATGCGATCCTGATCGTTACCAACGCCGAGAATTTAAGGCTGGAATATAAAGATTCAACTAAGGCGGCTGTAACCAGTGCCTCTATTCGTTTGAGACCGATTTTGATGACCAGTTTGGCGATGATCGCCGGGATGATCCCGATGGCCTCAGGCTTAGGAGAAGCCGGTGAGCAATCTGCACCGCTTGGCCGTGCTGTAATCGGTGGATTGTTTGCTTCCACTTTTGCAGCTCTATTTATATTACCAATGGTTTTTGCCTGGGTGCAGGAAAAAACAACTTACGATTCACCGGCATTGATGCCTGAAGAGTCAACCGAAACAACAAATTTAAATATTCAACAACATGAAATATAGATCTTATTTGTTAATTGCTGCAACAGCTTTTTGCGCAGCATGTACAAGCAGTGAAAAACCCGTTGATCTTTCCGGGCAATCAAAGGAAACTAAAAGCTCAAGTAAATATGAATTTGGTACAGTAAGTGAAAAGGCATTGTCGAGCTCTGCCAGCTTGCCCGGGCAACTGGTGCCTTTTAATGAGGTGAACCTGTTCCCCAAAGTGAATGGCTTTGTAAAGCAGTTATTTGTAGACAGGGGCTCAATGGTGAGAAAGGGAGAGTTATTGATGATACTGGAAGCCCCAGAAATGGAGGCGGAATTGCAGGCAGCCAATTCAAGATACATGCAAGCACAGGAAAATGCCGAGGCCAGCAAAGAAAAATATGAGCGATTAAAAGAAGCTGCAAAGGAACCCGGCTCCGTATCGCCTTTAGATTTGGATAATGCCAGTTCTAAAATGAAAGCCGATCTGGCGATGGCGCAGTCCGAGCACTCTAACGTAGAAGCTGTCCGTACCATGCAGGGATATTTGCGCATCTATGCTCCTTTTGATGGCATGATCATTCAAAGAAATGTCTCTCCGGGTGCGCTTGTTGCCCCCGGAAAAGAGACGGATCAGCCCATGCTCATTATTCAGGATGTAAACAAAATGCGCCTCACTGTATACATTCCGGAGGATTACGTAGATAAGGTAGACCTTGCCCAACCTGTGAAATTTACTTTCAACGCTATGCCAGGTCAGGAACATACGGCAAAAATCAGTCGTTCGGCAAATGCTTTGGGCAGCATGCGCCAGGAGGCAATCGAAATCGACGTAATTAATAAAAATGGAAAATTGAAACCTGGTATGTATGCAGAGGTAAAAATCCCGATGGTTTCGGGAGCTAAATCATTGTTAGTTCCCAACTCCGCTATTGTCCGCTCAACCGAAAAAGAATACGTGATAGCCGTTCGCGATGGAAAAGCAAGCCAGGTAGACATTAAAGAAGGCTTAGCCAGCAACGATTCAACAGAAGTATTCGGTGATTTGAAACCAAATGATAAAATACTCCTGCACGCTTCCGACGAGGTCAAACAGGGAGATAATATACAGTAGAGTTTTAGAGGTTACTTTACTGGTTTCAGGGCCGGTGGTCGTTATGACTACCGGCTTTTTTGTGCAAATATCATTCTCTCCAATATAAATCTATTTATCTGTTTATCAGATAAATATGTATTTGTGTGCAAAAATATTTGAAATCTTTTTTGACTTATTTACTTAAACTTTTTTACATTTACACTACTAAATCAATAGATTATATAGATTTAATAGGATAAACAAGAGCTAAGCACTAAGAAAAAACAAAATAAACAAGTCACAATAACTCCAACCTGATAATTTGAACTAAAGCCACAATGAAACAATTTTATTTAAAGAGATTACTATTTGTACTCCCCTTTCTTCTTGTAGCAATCATATCAAAAGCACAAACAAACGATGAGTTGCTTAACCTGCTTATCAAAAAGAATTTATTAACCCAGCACGAAGCGGATTCATTACGGGCTGATCTTGCCTTAAAAGAGCAACAGAAACGCGATAAAGAAAAAGAAAACCAGCATAACATTTCTATAGGTAGCCGTGCTTTGCAAATAAGCGGTTTAGTACAGGCCCGTTACCAGGGTTTTGCCCAAAACGGTGTAAATGATGCGTTCGACATGCACCGTGCACGTTTGGATGCAAAAGGTAATATCACCGACAACTGGTCGTATGAAGTTTATACAGAATTTGCAGGTACCGGGGCTAAACTGCTCGACGCTTATACAACTTACAGATTTGCCGACTTCCTGAAGATTCAGGCTGGTCAGTTTAAAGTCCCGCTTACCTATGAAAGTTTGGTTTCTGACTCCCAACTGGATTTCATCGACCGCTCTCAGGTTGTTGAAGCTTTAGCCGGGCGATCAAAGGATGTTATCGGTAATCAGAATGGCCGGGACATTGGTGTCCAAATAAGCGGCAGCTTTGCCAAATTAAAAGGTCAGTATTTGTTTGATTATACTTTCGGTGTGTTCAATGGCGCTGGTTATGATGTTACTACTGACAATAACAATCACAAAGATATCGCTGGTCGCTTAGGCATACACCCTATTAAAGGGCTTGACTTCGGCGGCAGTATATATGAAGGCGAAGATATCCCTCTGGCAACTACAAAAGTACCTAATCCGGTTACTCAGGCACGCAATCGTTATGGTTTTGACGGTCGTTATGTTACAGGTCCTTTTTCTGTAACTGCTGAGTATCTCCATGGCACAGATGGTTCGGTTCACCGCGATGGCTGGTACGCACAGGCTGGTTATTACGTGATTCCACAGATTCAGCTAATAGCTAAATATGATACTTATGATCCAACCAAGACCGTATTAACTGACCGTTCGACCATTTACTATGGCGGTGTAAACTTTGTGTTCAATAAATGGACAAGGCTGGCTGTGGATTACCTGTATAAGCGCGAAGAAACAGTACAAATCAAAAACAACATCCTGGAAGCTCAGCTACAGATCGCATTCTAAAAAAACGCAAACGCAATAACAATGAAACGCATATTATTTAACACGAAAACTGTACTATCATTTGCAGCTATTACAGGTGTAGTTGTCACTTTAATCAACGGCATCTTATGATTGAACCAATCATCGGTTCAGACTACTTCAAGAATTTCCTGATTATAACCACCCTCCTCACAGTATCGATCATCAGGTCATGCCCTGCATATGCCGTTACATCTACACCGCCAAAAGATGTACCCGGTGGGAAAGATGCTCCTGACCCTATCATATCGCCATTTACCTGCACAGGAAATAATGTTGAATAAGAGCCATCGGTGTTTCGCTTAAATACATAATCGTAATTTACTCTGAAGGCTGTGTTTGTTGTAACGAAATCACTTTTAGAAGTATCTTTGGTTATAGTTTTGGTTTGGCCGAATGCGCTAACAATCGCTATCATTAAAACTATCAATAATATTAACTTTTTCATTTTCTGATTAATAAGTATTTTTATTTATAAACACTAAATGAAAAGATTAGTTGTAGCGTTTTTTGCCTATCTAACGTATTGGCTTTTATATAATAAGATAATGGAAATGAACACTTATAGGCTCATTGCATTTTTATTAATAGCAGGCGTTTTTGTTTCCTGCAAAAAAACCCACGTGCAGCCTAAGCAATCTACACCCGACCTGAGCATTCATACTGGCCATGGGCATATCAGGCAGGATTTCGGAATGTGTGCTATTTGTGGCGGCTATGATATTGTATTCGATAATGACACATCGGCTATGTACCGATCACACCAGAGCCTCGATAATTTCGGCATCACTTCTAATTCTAAATTCCCGGTGGAGGCTACCATCAGTTGGAAATTGGATACAGCTATAAACAGTCCCGATTTTATTACGATTACTTCAGTTAAGACTGATCAGTAAAACACCAATAGTCTTTAATGGCAATTATTATCACTATAATTCCCATCAATCAGCTATAATTTACTAATATTGGAGCCTGAATTATACTAATACCAATGGCTTTCAATTACCACCGCATTGTAGTAAAGATCGGTTCTAACGTTTTGACGCAGAAAGATGGCTTACCCGATCTGAAACGCATTGGTCACCTTGTGGAGCAAATTGCGACTATCAAAAAGCAGGGTAAAGAAGTGATATTGGTATCCTCCGGCGCTATGGCTTCTGGTCGTAGTATGATAACAGTATCGGAAAAGGCAGATGCGGTGGCAGCAAGGCAGCTATTAGCATCTATTGGGCAGGTAAAGCTTATTAATACTTACTCTAACTTATTTGGAGGGTATGACATGCTTTGCTCCCAGATACTGGTAACCAAGGAAGATTTCCGCGACAGGCTGCACTACCTTAATATGCGTAACTGCCTTGAAGTGCTTTTACAGCACCAGGTGATACCCGTAGTGAATGAAAATGACGTAGTTTCGGTTACCGAGCTGATGTTTACTGATAACGATGAGCTTGCAGGGTTGATCGCTTCGATGCTGAATGCTCAGGCATTGATCGTGTTAACCAACGTGGATGGCATTTATGACGGCGATCCAAAGCTCCCTCATTCAAAAGTGATCGAAGAGATTGATAACTCAACCCTTGACCTATCTGCCTTTGTCTCTTCCGGCAAATCTCAATTTGGCCGTGGTGGGATGATCACCAAATCGACCATGTCTCAAAAAGTGGCGCAGTTAGGCATAGCAGTACATATTGCTAACGGTACAAGGGATAATATCCTAAACGATGTCCTGGAAGATAAAGTGATCCATTCAAGATTTATCCCTGACAAAACCAAATCAGGTAAAAAGAAATGGATAGCGCATTCCGTTCATTATGCTACCGGTGTTGTGAAGGTAAACGAAGGAGCAAAAACAGCCTTACTATCCAGTAAAGCAACCAGTTTATTACCTGTCGGGATAATTAGTGTAGAGGCTGATTTTAATAAGGGAGAGATCATTAAACTGATAGATGAACATGATAAACTGATTGGCTTAGGCATAGCTGAATACGGCTCAGAGAAAGCACGGGAACGGATCGGGCAGAAAAACCAGAAAGCACTGGTGCATTATGATTATCTTTATTTGCAGAGTTGATGTTGTGCTGTCCGTCCGTCACATGGGTACCAATAGCAGACAACAGCCGGAACACTTGAGGGATATCAAGCATTATGATTTTACGAAATGGAATACAAACAATATTTTGAAGATGCATTATTAGCAGGCAGAGACATAGTAAGTGTTTCGCCTGATACCATAGTTACTGTGCTGAATGACCTGGCAGAGGCGGCTGTTGCTCAAACCGCTCTTCTGTTGCAGGAAAACCAGAAAGACCTTGACCGGATGGATACGAGCGATCCCAAATACGATCGTTTAAAGCTGACCGAAGCTCGAATAAAGGATATTGCCAAGGACATGATGAATATAGCCAATCTCCCTCATCCGCTTGGTCATATTCTGTCGGAGAAAACTATGCCTAATGGACTGAACATAAAAAAGATCGGTGTGCCTTTGGGTATCGTCGGAGTGATTTATGAAGCACGTCCTAATGTTACCTTTGATGTGTTCGCACTTTGCTTTAAAACGGGTAATGTTTGTATCCTGAAAGGTGGAAGTGATGCGGAGTTTTCCAATAAGACTATTATCAGAATCATTCACAATATACTGACTAAGCATGGCATAAATAAAAATGTCGCCGTACTCTTACCACCTGAACGTGAAGCCACTGAAGCCTTGTTAAACGCCATTGGTTATATTGATGTACTGATCCCTCGTGGTAGTCAGAATCTTATTGACCGTGTTCGCCAGCAAAGTAAAGTGCCTGTTATTGAGACTGGGGCAGGAATCGTACATACTTATTTTGATGAAAGTGGTGACCTGAAAAAAGGCAGTGAAATTGTCTTTAATGCTAAAACCCGCCGTGTGAGTGTTTGTAATGCTCTGGATTGTTTGGTAATAGATTCATCGCGCATTTCTGATCTTCCCGAATTAGCTAATAAGCTGTCTGAAAAGGATGTTGAGCTATTTGCTGATGAAAGAGCCTACGCTTCGCTAAAAGGTAAGTATCCTGATAACCTACTCAAAAAAGCTCAGCCTGAACATTTTGGCACAGAATTTTTAGATTATAAAATGGCTATTAAAACAGTAGATAGTTTTGATGAGGCTTTGAATCACATTACCAGCCACAGCTCTAAGCATAGCGAGGCTATAATAACAGAAAATACCGAACGTGCAGCAATCTTCCTAAATAAAGTCGATGCTGCTGCTGTATACGTAAATGCCTCAACTGCTTTTACAGACGGTGCCCAGTTTGGTTTAGGTGCCGAAATTGGCATCAGCACACAGAAACTTCATGCCCGCGGACCGATGGGTTTACAAGAACTCACCAGCTATAAATGGATAGTTGAGGGTAATGGCCAGGTACGCAATCCGTAATTAACCCAACTATTTTATTGGTAAACTGTTTAACTTTGAGAGGTAGACAGTTATGAACCTAACTTCAGTCAATCCGGTCAACGGTAAAGTATTAAAGAAATACCACGCGCATACCATTAAAGAGGTTGAGCAAAAGATTGCTCAGACGCATAAGGCATGGCTTAAGTGGAGAATTTCTTCTCACGAAGAGCGCAGCAGACTTTTGACCAACATGGCTGCCGTATTGCAAACCCGTAAATCAGAATTTGCTATACTGATGGCCCATGAAATGGGCAAACCAGTAAACCAGGGTGTATCCGAAATAGAAAAATGCGCTGCTGTATGCGAATATTATGCCGCCAATGCATCCAAATACCTCAGCGATCAGATCATCGAAACAGATGCGTCCAAAAGCTTTGTAACCTTCCAGCCCATAGGTGTGGTACTGGCTGTTATGCCCTGGAACTTTCCTTTCTGGCAGGTCTTCCGTTTCCTCGCTCCTGCTTTAGCCGCAGGTAATTGTGGGGTGCTAAAACATGCATCCAACGTGCCTGGATGTGCTACTGCTATTGAAGAAGTAGTTCACCAGGCAGGCTTTCCGGATTATGTCTTTCAGTCACTTATGGTAAATAATACGATGGTTGAACATATCATCGAACATCCATTACTACAAGCCGTAACCCTCACAGGCAGTACCAATGCCGGCAAAATGGTAGCTCAAAAAGCGGCTTCACTTATCAAAAAGACAGTGTTAGAATTAGGAGGAAGTGATGCCTACGTTGTCCTGTCAGATGCCGACCTGGAACAGGCTGCGGAAACTTGCGTGAACAGCCGTATCATCAATAGCGGCCAGAGTTGTATTGCTGCCAAACGGTTCATCGTTGTCAGGTCAGTAGAAAAGGAATTTACTCAACTTTTCCTAAGCAAAATGAAAGCCAAAAAGCTGGGCGATCCTTTGGACGTAAATACAGCTATAGGCCCACAAGCCCGTATTGATCTCCGTAATCAGTTACATGAACAAGTAAAACTATCCATTAAAAAAGGCGCTAAATGCATTTTAGGCGGATCACTACCCAAAGGTAAAAATGCCTTCTATCCAGCTACCATCCTCACCAAAGTAAAATCGGGTATGCCCGCTTACGATGAGGAATTATTCGGTCCTGTAGCATCTATAATCGTCGCCAAAGATGAAGCTGATGCTATAAAAAAAGCCAACGACAGCACCTTTGGCTTAGGCTCTGCCGTATTCACTAAAGACAAAAAGAAAGGTGAAAGAATAGCGGCCACCCAACTACAGGCAGGTTCCTGTTTCGTTAATTCACTGGTTAAATCTGATCCGCGTTTGCCATTTGGGGGTATCAAACAATCGGGCTACGGTCGCGAGCTGGGCATGTTTGGTATCCATGAATTTGTGAATATAAAGACGGTTTTTGTTCAGTGATCAGTTAATCGGTTAACCAGTGATCAGTTAATCAGTTAAACAGTTAATCAGTTATTGGGGTGTATTTTTCGTTTAACTTTAAGAAAATATAGTTTAATAATCAATTCATTACCTATTTTATATAATGCTTTTATTTAAATTAAGATCAATCCAGGTACTACTGCTACTGCAAACTGCAACTGCTACTAAAGAATCGTCCGTCCGTCGCACTCCCCCTATTGTCGTTACAAGTTGTGACATCCAAATCAAATTACTGCTACTGCAACTGCCACTCAAAACTGTTCCGTTCTTTATTTGGTAACACTCCCTCACAGAACACCCCTGATTAACCAATCACCGGTTAACTGATTAACTACCACACAAATTACCATCCCCTGACTTAACAACAAATTCAAAAACCGTATCTTCGCAGCCCATATGAGTAAGCACGGTAGGATATTAGTGGCGATGAGTGGCGGAGTTGATAGCTCGGTTGCGGCAATTATGCTACACGAACAGGGCTATGAAGTGATCGGCCTTACCATGAAAACATGGGACTATGCTTCGTCAGGCGGTAGCTCTAAGGAAACAGGTTGCTGTAGCCTGGATAGCATTAATGATGCCCGTGCATTGGCAGTAGGTTATGGCTTTCCTCATTATATCCTCGATATACGCAGCGAATTCGGTGATTTTGTGATCGATAACTTTGTTGATGAATATCTCGCTGGTCGTACCCCTAACCCATGCGTTTTGTGCAATACCCACATTAAATGGGAAGCCTTGCTTAAACGTGCCGATAAACTCGATTGCGAATTTATTGCTACCGGCCATTACGCTAATATTCGCATGCATGATAATGGCCGTTATGTAGTATCGAAGGGGTTAGATGAAAATAAAGACCAATCCTACGTACTTTGGGGCGTATCTCAAAAGAACCTTGCCCGTACTAAATTCCCGTTAGGAAGCTTTACCAAAGCGGAGATCAGGCAGATGGCCTTAGAAATGGGACAGGTAGAACTTGCCGGCAAAAGCGAAAGCTACGAAATATGCTTTGTGCCCGATAACGATTACAGGGCCTTTTTACGCCATAAAGTAGAAGATTTGGATGAACGTATCGGCAAAGGCAACTTCGTGCTTACAGACGGCACTATAGTAGGCCAACACCAGGGATATCCTTTTTATACTATTGGTCAGCGCAAGGGATTGGGCATTGCATTGGGGCATCCAATGTTTGTTACCCGCATCGACCCGCATACCAATACCGTTGTTTTAGGTACACAGGAAGAACTGGAACGAAAGGAAGCCTGGGTACGTAACCTCAACTTGGTTAAATATGAAAGCATCACCGACCCTATTGAAGCGGTAACCAAAATACGCTATAAAGATGCCGGTACCCAAAGCACCATCGTACAAATGGGCGAGCACATGAAAGTTGACTTTTCCCACAATGTTAGTGGTATCGCCCCGGGCCAGTCGGCTGTATTCTATGAAGGGAATGATTTGTTAGGTGGTGGTTTCCTGATGTAATCGTAGTTGAAAGGTTGTAAAGTTGGAAGGTTGAAAAGTTATTTTTTCAGAGTAATTTAACGCCTTCTAACAATAAAACAATCCAACAATTCAACCAACTTTTCAACCTTCCAACTTTTCAACTTTACAACAGCATTGCGCAAAACAATTTGCGTTTCCCTTTCTTTATGTTTTATTTGCAAAAAAATAATCGGTTTAATGGCTAAAAATCTACTCATTGTTGAATCTCCGGCGAAAGCCAAAACCATCGAAGGATACTTAGGCAAAGACTTTACAGTAAAGTCGAGCTACGGGCATATCCGCGAT
Source organism: Bacteroidota bacterium (assembly GCA_018266915.1). Classification (GTDB taxonomy): domain Bacteria; phylum Bacteroidota; class Bacteroidia; order Sphingobacteriales; family Sphingobacteriaceae; genus Mucilaginibacter. Next base: position 259,598 of record JAFDZM010000080.1, read on the forward strand.
CTGGTAAAGTCGGAAGATGCGATAGACATCGCTAATAACTTTGCACAAAAATATGAAGTACCTGCGGATAAAAAGCAGGTAGTAAGCGAGTTAAAGAAATTAGCAAAGGAAGCCGAGATGGTTTGGCTCGCATCCGATGAGGACCGTGAGGGAGAAGCCATTTCATGGCACTTATTTGAGACTTTAGGTTTGAAAGATGCCTCCACCAAGCGCATCGTTTTCCACGAGATCACCAAACCTGCTATATTAAAAGCAATTGAGAATCCGCGTAAAATAGATTATAACCTGGTTAACGCACAGCAGGCACGCCGTGTTTTGGATAGATTGGTGGGCTTTGAACTCTCTCCTGTTTTATGGAAAAAAGTAAAGCCATCACTGTCTGCAGGCCGTGTACAGTCTGTTGCTGTCAGGTTGATTGTAGACCGTGAGCGTGAGATAAATAAGTTCCAATCTGAAGCTGCATTTAAGATCGTAGCGATATTTGGTAAGGGTAAAGAAGCTTTTAAAGCAGAATTACATGAGCGCTGGGCCAAACAGGAAGATGCTGAAAAGTTCCTTAAAGATTGCATCGGTGCTGATTTCAACGTGAACTCGCTTGAAACCAAGCCCGCTAAACGCTCACCGGCTGCACCGTTCACTACTTCTACCCTGCAACAGGAAGCCAGCCGTAAGCTTGGGTTTTCGGTGTCACGCACCATGCAGGTTGCCCAAAAGCTGTACGAATCTGGTAAGATCACCTACATGCGTACCGACTCGGTGAATTTATCCGACCTGGCTTTGAATGCTGCTGCACAGGAGATCAATTCAGCTTATGGCGAAAAATACCATCAGCTTAGAAAATATAAAACCAAAGCTGCCGGTGCACAGGAAGCACACGAAGCGATCAGGCCTACGTACTTCGATGCGCATACTATAGACGGTGATGCTTCTGAAAAACGCCTGTATGAACTGATCTGGAAACGTGCTATCGCCTCGCAAATGAGTGAAGCTTTATTTGAGAAGACTACTGCAAAGATCAGTATATCAACACGTAAAGAACAATTAGTAGCAAATGGCGAAGTAATGAAGTTCGACGGTTTCCTGAAAGTATATTTGGAGTCGGTGGATGATGAGGATGAAGTACAAAATGGTGAGGATAACGCAATCCTGCCACCGTTAACCAAAGGGCAGCGACTGGATTTGCAGGAAATGACAGCTACCGAGCGTTTCTCCCGCCCTGCTGCACGTTATACTGAGGCCAGCCTTGTGAAGAAGCTGGAAGAGTTGGGTATTGGCCGTCCGTCCACTTATGCCCCTACTATTTCTACGATACAAAACCGTGGTTATGTGGTGAAGGAAGACCGTGAAGGCAAACAACGCAGCTTCCGCGTGTTAACACTGAAAGGCGCTAACATCACCAAAGAAGAAAAAACAGAAAATACAGGTGCTGAACGCGGCAAGCTGTTCCCGACCGATATTGGTTCGGTGGTGAACGATTTCCTGGTGCAATACTTTAATGGTATTGTTGACTATCATTTTACTGCCGGTGTCGAAAAGCAATTCGACGAGATCGCCCAGGGAATGGAGGAATGGACGGAGATGATCCGCAAATTCTATAACCCTTTCCACAAAGAAGTGCAGAATACCATCGAAACAGCCGATAAAGCTACCGGTGAACGCGAACTGGGCATTCACCCGGATAATGGCAAGAAGGTATCGGTGCGTATCGGTCGCTTTGGGCCGTTTGTGCAGATCGGCGATAGCGAAGATGAAGAAAAACCGCTTTATGCAAGTCTGCGTGCGGGTCAGAGCATCGAGACCATTGCTTTAGAGGATGCGCTTGAGCTGTTTAAGCTGCCAAAGAAAGTAGGCTCGTTTGAGGATAAGGAAATGACTGTAGCCATAGGCAAATTCGGGCCGTATATCCGTCATAACACTGCGTTTTATTCGCTGCCTAAGGGTGTCGATCCGCTGGATGTATCGGAAGAGCAGGCCATCGAGATCATCCAGGATAAGCGCAAAAAGGATTCAGAGCGCCTGATCAAGACATTCGACGAAAACCCGGATGTGAAGATACTGAACGGTCGCTGGGGGCCTTATATCGAATTTGGCAAACAGAACGTTAAGATACCAAAGGGCAAAGAGCCCAAAGACCTCACCTATGAGGAATGCAAGGCCCTTGCCGACGCCGAAGCCAAGGCACCGAAGAAGAAGTTTGTGAAGAAGAAGTAGTTAGTTGGTGAGTGGTTAAGTGGTTGATTATGTTAAATAGTTGATTGAGTGAATAGTTGAATGGTTTGATAATCTACAACGTAATCAACCCCTTAACTATTTAACTACTTAACAGTTCAACATAATCAACCACTTAACTATTTAACCAATCAACATAATCAACCAACAATGATAAAAGACATCCCGGAAAATATAGTAAAGGATATAGCCATTGCGGTGGCGCTGGAGGGTGAGACTGTGGAGAGCAAAACCTGGTATGTCTACCTCATTAACATGAAGAATGAGCCGATTGAGAATGTGCTGATCACCTCAAAAGGCTATGGCGAAAAGGATGGCGAACCTATCAAAACCTCTACCCTGCGCCACATGATACCGCTGGTTGAAGACAAGGCATTCGCCCTCATCGAGCCGATAGACGAATCCACCTTCGGCCTCAACAACGAGTACTGGCTCAGCTACTACATCGGCCGCGAAATATTCGACAAAAAGTTCATCTTCCTCCCCGAAAGCATTGTGGAATCAAACTTTATCAAGCTCCCTATTTTGAATAAGCCGGGGGTGATGATAAGGTAGGTCTTTCCCACCACGTCATTGCGAGGAACGAAGCAAACTCCGAACTATGCAAGTCAAATAAACGAGCATATTTTGATGAACGTTCAGCAAAATATTCCGGGTTCTCGAATGTCCTAAGTAGAGATTGCTTCGTTCCTCGCAAAGACGTGTTGGTGAGATAACTGCAAACTGACCATCCCGTCCGTCCGTCACCTTAGCCCCTTTTTGTGACGGGGTACGACAGATACTTTCTCCACCGCGTTATACAATTGCGTCATTGCGAGGAACAGCCTGTCCCGAATTTATTTCGGGAAAGCAATCTCCCTATATGCAAGTCAATGGAGCAGGGACACCTTTCTATCTGTTCTGTATAGCTTAACCACAAGCGAGGACGCTTGCGTCAGCATGGGGAGATTAAGATTTTAGAGGATTTCTTTATTATTAAATTTTATCTAAATTGTTCGAACCAAACTCTCCATATATTAAGATGAGTATTTCTTATTTCCTTTTTTTACACATTAAGATAATACAAGATATAACCAAGAAAGAGCCAAGTCATTCACTTTATGACTTTGCTAAAGATTTCTTTATACCAATCTCAATTGCTGTAATGGCAGCATGTATTGCTTACTACATTTTTATTAGAGAAACAAAAAGAGATAAGCAAAATGAACTAAATAGTCGACTAACAGAGCAAAAGGATAAGCTTACATATTTTACCATTTTAATTAAAAGAACATTAAAGATTTCTGAAATACAGAAAAACTTTCTAAAAGATTACATAAGAAAGATTGGTGCAGACGATATAAATTTCCACATGATTAACTACGTTCCAATCGATGATCTTAGGAGAATAGTAGAAAACACGAATTTAGAAGCATATATGCTTGCCTACTCCAATAAATTTAGTTTTGATCGAAAAGCTGCAATTGAACAATATCAAAAGATTTCTTCGAATGTTGATTTTCTCTTTAGTGCTTTCAAGGGTTTGATGGACCAAATAAGAAAGGCTCAAGATAATGACCAAGAGAGAAAAATTACATATAAAGAACTCTTTTATTCTGGCTATGATATCCTAGGCGAAATTGAATTCAAGCTTAGAATAAATAAAAGATGGCACGATATATTTATAGGCATTAGAAATAATTACTTCAATAGCTATGTTAATGATTACGACCTAAATTTTTTTCAGAATTTCTATTTCGTCCCTTTTTACAAATTTTGTGCTGACTATAACTCTTCAAATATGCCTTTGATTGAAGAATTAGTTAATTTAGAAGTTACAACGTCAAAGGGCATTCATTTATTTAAGCACATCAAGGCGGAAAACCGGCGTTTAAAGAGAGACCTTATCGAAAATTTCAGAAGAATTGCCGAATCAATTATTGATTTAAAGAAAATATCAAAACCATTATTGGTTGATTTTTAAGTAATTATTAGTGTGGGCACTCGTGTCTCATGTGCTTATAACTCCCCCGTCCGTCCGTCCCCTCCCCCTGCTCCGTTACATCCCGTTACATTTTTTTGCTAATTTTTTTAGTTTGACAAAAACTTTCTGTATATTTGTAATGCACATAACCCGCAGTAACGCCTTTCAGGCTATACCACTGTCCAGCCTTGTAACAAAATCGGCATCCGGAGACGGACGGCAGTTTGCAGTTCAATTCTGGTAATCCTTAAATCCTGTAAATTCTGATTCATACAATATGCAGTAAGCCCCACGCTCCGCACTTCGAGAGCCTGTGTGACACCTACCCCGCTTTTGGTTGTACGTAGTACGTTTTAATTTATACGTTTTTTGAATGCCTCTTAACGTACAACGTATTACGTAAAACGTACAACCCAACCGCAAAATATTCCTCTTTTATTTCCGGAAATTTCATATTTTACGTAAATAATTCACCTTATCCATGGAAGACACTGAAAGCCTTTCCCCTGCACGCAGGCGCCCTTTTATTGCGCTTGCGGCTACCATTATTTTGCTGATAGCTGTTTATTTTATTTTTCACCGCAAGCATAGCACGGCGGTTGATCCGGCGTTTAGCAAGTACATCGAGTCGTACACGTCGGGCATTATTTCTAAAGAGGGTACCATCCGTATCCGGCTGGCGGGCGATGTGCCTACCACGCATGTGCAGAACGATAAGCTGCCCGATGGCGTGTTTGATTTTTCACCATCTATTGCCGGTAAGGCTTATTGGGTGGATGAGCGCACCATCGAGTTCAGGCCCGAGAAGAAGCTGGTAGCCGATCAAAGCTATACGGCTGAGTTCGAGCTGAAAAAGATCGTGGATGTGCCCGACAGGTTTAAGGAGTTCAAATTTACTTTCCAAACTGTTAAGCCCGATTTTACGGTTTCGTTTAAGGGTTTGCAGACTGCAACCAGTACGTCGCTGGATAAGATGAAGCTGGAGGGTGAGGTTCAAACCGCGGACGACGAGAATAATGCTGATATAGAAAAGCTGATCAGCGTGAACTATGCCTCGCCTACGCGCATCAGCTGGCAGCACAACAATGCGCTGCGCACGCATAAGTTTACCATTACCGATGTGGCGAGGGGCAATAACGCGGTGAACAAGCTGGGTGTGAGCTGGGATGGCAGCAGCCTGAAGGTTGACAAAAAAGGCGACCAGGAGTTTGAGATACCGGCTATCGGCGATTTTAAGGTGCTGGCTATTACAGCCGTTCAGGATCAGGATCAGTACGTGCTGGTGCAATTTTCGGATGCCATACTGGTGGGTCAGGAACTAAAGGGACTGGTGGGCATAAAGAATGTGGAGGACCCAGCCTATACCATTGAGGGCAGCACGGTTAAAATATACGCTCCCGACCGTTTGCAGGGCAATTACAGCGCTTTTGTGAACGAGGGCGTGGAAAATATCTCGCACAAGAAGATCACGCAGCCATACTCGGCCAGTGTGTTTTTCGAGAATAGGATGCCATCGGTGAGTATTCCGGGCAAGGGTGTGATCCTGCCTGATTCGGGTAAGCTGACCATGCCTTTTGAAGCCGTTAACCTCAACGCGGTGGATGTGAGTATCATTAAGGTGTATGAAAATAACGTGCCGCAGTTTTTCCAGAATAATGATTTTAATGGCGGTCAGGAGTTAAGAGCTGTAGGTAGACCGGTGGTGCAAAAGACCATCAGGCTCGACGCGGATAAGAGCCTTAACCTGAGTAAGAAGAATCGTTTTATGCTGGATATTGACCAGCTACTGCGTGCCGAGCCGGGAGCTATTTATAGAGTGGTGATCGGTTTCAGGCAGGAATACTCATTGTATAACTGCAGCCTGGGTTCGCCTGTGCTGAAGAAGAATGACGGGACGGACGACGAGGAAAGCTATGAGTATGATAATAATTCAGCCAAAATAAAAGATGAGGATGACGACTTCTGGCAGCGATACGATAACTACTACCCTGAAAGCTACAACTGGAACCAACGTTTTGACCCGTGCAAGGGTTCGTATTATACTAAAGATCGTTGGGCTAAACGCAATATCATCGCTTCCAACATCGGTCTGATAGCCAAGCGTGGCAATAATAATAGCATGACTGTAGCGGTAACCAACATACTGACGGCTCAGCCGATGTCGGGCGTAACGCTGGAGTTATTGGATTTCCAGAAGCAGTTATTGTATAAAGGCACATCAGATGGTGATGGTATGGCTAATTTCGACCTGAAACGCAAGCCTTACCTGTTGGTAGCTACGCATGGAGCCGAGAAAGGTTATTTGAAATTAGATGATGGCAGCTCGCTCCCGCTATCGCGCTTTAACGTGGGTGGTGACGAGATACAAAGCGGCCTGAAAGGTTTTATTTATGGCGAACGTGGTGTATGGCGACCGGGGGATTCGATATTCCTGTCGTTTATTTTGGAGGATAAGCTGAAGACCTTGCCGTCCGATCACCCTGTCGAGTTTGAGCTCTATAATCCGGACGGACAGTTGTATAAGCGGATCACGCAGACCAAATCGGTTGATGGATTTTATAGTTTCCATACGGCTACGGAGACTTCATCGCGCACAGGCAACTGGATGGCGAAGGTGAAAGTAGGCGGTGCTACGTTTGAGAAGAGCATCAAGATAGAAACCATTATGCCGAACCGCCTGAAGCTGAACCTGAGCTTTAACGGTGCAACTGAGCTATCAAAAGGCAGCAATACCGATGGCAAGCTGGAAGCGCATTGGTTATTCGGCGGTATCGCCCAAAACCTCAAGGCTAAGGTCGATGCGTTTCTATCGGCACAAACGACGTCCTTCAAAAACTATCCTGATTACACGTTTGATGACCCTACCCTGGCATTCAACACCCAAACGCAAACAGTATTTGATGGTAAGCTGAATGAGAATGGAGTAGCTTCTGTTAATGCGGATATCAACGTAGAAAAGCAGGCACCGGGTCAGCTACGGGCAAATTTTGTGGTGAAGGTATTTGAGCCGGGAGGTAATTTCAGCCTGCAAACGTTGTCGTTGCCTTATAATGTGTATCCAGGATATGTAGGTATCAAAACACCAAAAGGCAGTGATTTGTCTGGCATGTTATTTACCGGCAGGGATAACCAGGTAGATATAGCCGATGTAGATACCAAAGGCAACGCCATAAGCGGTACGCGTGAAGTTAAGGTGGAGTTGTATAAAATACAATGGCGCTGGTGGTGGGATCAGACGGGCGATGCGATCAGCAACTTTACGCAGGATAAGTATAACAAGCTGATCAAAACGGAGACAGTTCGACTCACGAATGGTAAAGGCAGCTGGAATTTAAATATCGCTTCTGAGGATTGGGGTCGTTACCTGATCAAGGTATCAGATGAGCAAACCGGGCATTCGGCAGGAAAGATCATTTATGTCGATTGGCCAAACTGGTCAGAACGTTTACAGCAAACCAATCCTACCGAGGCCTCGATGCTGTCGTTTACTTCGGATAAAAAGAATTACAAGGTGGGTGAACAGGCGACGCTGACCATACCTACCATGTCGGACGGACGGGCATTGATCAGCTTTGAGAATGGCAGTAAAGTATTGAAAACGGTTTGGATAGACACCAAGAAGGGACAGACACAATACAGCTTTAAGGTAGATGAGAGCATGGCACCTAACATCTTTGTGAATGTCACCTTGCTGCAACGTCATGCCCAAACGGTGAACGATTTGCCGATACGCATGTATGGGGCTATACCTTTAGAGGTAGATAACCCGGAAACGATATTAAAGCCGGTTATCGGTCTACCCGCTAAATTGAGACCTGAAACGCCGTCATCTATAACCGTTTCAGAAGCATCCGGCAAGGAAATGACCTACACCATAGCGATAGTGGATGAAGGTTTGCTGGATATTACCAATTATAAAACCCCTGATCCGCATGAGACTTTTTATGCCAAAGAAGCCTTAGGTGTAAAAACCTGGGATCTTTTTGATTACGTGATAGGCGCTTATGGCGGTGGTTTGGAGCGTATCCTGAGCATAGGTGGTGACGGTACGAATGGCATTAAGAAGAATGTATCTGTGAATCGTTTCAAACCTGTGGTGAAGTTCCTGGGGCCATTCCATTTAGGCAAGGGTGAAAAGCAGACGCACGGCTTTGTGCTGCCGCAATATATTGGATCGGTTAAGGCTATGGTAATTGCAGGGCATGAAGGCAGTTATGGATTTGCAGAGAAAGCAGTTCCTGTCAAAAAGCCTTTGATGATACTGGCTACCTTGCCGAGGGTATTAGGACCGACAGAAAAGGTACAATTGCCAGTAACGGTATTTGCATTGGAACCGAATGTAAAGACGGTAAATGTAAGCGTACAATCCAACGCCTTCAGCAACCTGAATGGCAATAACAGGAAGACGGTTACATTCACTAAAACGGGCGATCAGTTAGTTACTTTCGATTTTGATGTAAAGGATTTTATAGGTGTAGGGAAAGTGAAGATTCTGGCCCAAAGTGGTAGTGAAAAGGCAGCTTTTGACATTGAGTTGAATGTCAGAAATCCAAACCCACCGATCACTAAGATAACCGAGAAAGAATTGAAGCCAGGTGAAACCTGGGTAACCAACTATGCTGCTATTGGTATGAATGGGACGAATAAAGCCACTGTCGAGGTAGCCTCTATCCCTCCATTGAACCTTTCCAAGCGCCTGGATTACCTGATCGAATATCCGTATGGTTGTGTGGAGCAGACAACTTCATCGGCATTTCCGCAGTTGTATTTGAGCCAGATATTGGATTTGAACCCGGTACAAAAGGCTGAAACAGAACGGAATATCAAAGCAACGATTAACAGGTTGAACAGCTTCCAGGTATCGGATGGTGGCTTAAGCTACTGGCCTAATGAGGGTGAATCTGATGAATGGGGAACCAACTATGCAGGTCACTTTATGCTGGCTGCACAGGAAAAAGGCTACAGTTTACCAATTGGCTTTATTGAACGCTGGAAGAAATACCAGAAAGCTAAAGCTGTTGGCTGGGCACCAGATACGCGCAGCTTCTATGGATCTGATCTGATACAGGCTTATCGACTGTATCTGCTGGCTATGGCACGTTCACCAGAATTAGGTGCGATGAACCGTTTACGAGAATTTAAATACATCAGTGTAGAAGCAAAATGGCGTTTGGCAGCGGCTTATAAATTATCTGGTCAGCCGGAGATCGGTCAGCAGATGATAGCAGGTTTACCGACTATCATTAAACCTTACAATATGATGTACGGAACTTACGGTTCTGATTTGCGTGATGAGGCGATGATATTAGAGACGTTGACACTATTGGGCCAACAGCAAAGAGCATCTGCCATGTTGCGTACCGTTGCAGCACGCTTATCACAGGATAGTTGGTATAGCACCCAAACCACAGCTTATTCTTTATTGGCAATAGCTGAGTATTGTGGCATAAACAAGTCGGGTGCTAAGCTTCAATTCAATTACAATGGCCCGAGTGTTACATCTGGGTCATATATGTGGCAGGCTGCAGCCGCATCAAACGGTGGTAAGGTAGTGATTAAAGACAATGGCTCTAATAAATTATATATCAGGTTAATACAAAAAGGACAGCCATCATCGGCACAGGATGTACAATCCATCAGCAAGCCGGATATATTACAAATGCGGATCAGTTATTCCACTCTTGGCGGAAAGCCTGTCGACCCTGCCTCACTGAAACAAGGGACGGACTTTGTAGCACAGGTGAATATAAAAAATCCGGGCCATCGCGGTCGATATGATAACCTGGCTTTAACACAAATATTCCCTTCAGGATGGGAAATACTGAACGTTCGTATGCTAAATGATGACGAAGCGTTCAAATCATCTCCATCCGATTATCGTGATGTAAGGGACGACAGGGTGAATACTTACTTCAGCTTACCAGAAGGCAAGGAAGTTACCTTTTACGTGATGCTGAACGCAGCTTATACCGGTAAATATTACCTGCCTGCAACAAGTTGCGAAGCGATGTACGATGTATCGGTAAATGCTGTGGAGAAAGGGAAATGGGTTGAGGTAGTGAAGTAGTTATCAGTGACCGGTGATCAGTTAACCAGTGACTAGAAGTTAACTGATCACCGATTAACTGGTTAACTGATCACTTTGCTCCAAAAAGCCCATACTTCAAAATACAGTAAATAGCTCGGAAGCCGTCCTTCCAACCTATTTTCTTACCGTCTTCATAAGTACGACCATAGTAGGATATGCCTACTTCGTATATCCTGATTTTAGGAACACGGGCTATTTTTTGGGTTACTTCAGGCTCAAAGCCAAAACGTTTTTCACGTAATGGGATTGACTGAATGGTTTTAGTGTCGAATAGCTTATAACAAGTTTCCATATCTGTCAGGTTCATGTTGGAGAACATGTTTGAGAAGAAAGTCAGCCAGCGGTTACCAATGGTATGCCAAAAGAATAGGATACGATGGGGGTTACTACCCATAAAGCGTGAGCCGTATACCACATCGGCAAATCCATCTATTATGGGTTTTAGCAGGTCATTGTATTCATTAGGGTCGTATTCCAGGTCAGCATCCTGTATGATGAGGTATTCGCCTGTTGCTTTGGCAATACCGGTATGCAATGCGGCGCCTTTGCCTTTGTTTACTTCGTGTTTGAAGTATTGGATGTTCATATCAGGGTTGGCTGTTTTGTAGTCAGCAATAGCCTGCTCGGTATGATCTTTTGAGAAATCATTCACAATAATGATCTCTTTTTCGATATTACCGGTGAGCTGAACGGATTTAATTTTATTGAGTATCAGGTGGATGGTATTCCCTTCGTTATAAGCTGGAATAATGATGGATAATTTGTTTATTTTCATTTCAGTCAACAAATACTCTAATTGCAAACAAGGTGCTTCAGCGCGTTAAACGATACGTTCAAAAACCAAAAGTAATCATAATTCTCGCTATTCTGCTGGCTTTGATGCTATGGTTTTGGTTTTGCCTGCCGCGGCAATTGTTTAACACTCCTACCTCCTATGTAATTGACGATGACCGCGGACAGTTATTAGGTGCGGCTATTGGGACGGACGGACAGTGGCATTTTCCTTATGATACCGCAGTCCCTGAGAAATTTAAGCAATGTATTATCGCTTTTGAGGATAAGCGTTTTGAACATCATCCGGGGTTTGATATCATCGCTTTCAGTAGGGCTATCAAACAAAATCTGAGGTCCAAGCATGTAGTAAGCGGCGGCAGTACCATTACCATGCAGGTGATCCGCCTGGCAACAAAACACAAACGTACCTTCTGGAATAAGCTGAGTGAAATATTTATGGCCATGCGATTAGAATGCACCCACAGTAAGCAAGAAATTTTAGCTCTGTATGCCAGCAATGCACCTTTTGGCACAAACGTGATTGGCTTGGATGCAGCAGCGTGGCGATACTTTGGGCGCAGTCCCGATAAACTCTCCTGGGGAGAAATGGCTGCTATGGCTGTGCTTCCTAATTCTCCATCATTGGTACATCCCGGAAAGAACAGACAAGTTCTACTGAAAAAAAGAAACCTGTTGCTGGATAAACTATATAAACAAGGCACAATCGACAGCACTACCACTGCGCTTGCCAAGTTGGAGCCTGTACCCGACCGACCTATGCCTTTACCGCAATTAGCCCCTCACCTGCTGGAACGTTTTAAATCCGACCATCAGAATGATAAAACCGGTGATACACGTATCCGTACAACCATTAAATCTAACCTGCAGCAACAGGTAAACGATATACTGGAGAGACATCATTCGGTTTTAAAGGCCAATGATATTAATAACATTGCCGCGGTGGTTTTGGATGTGGAAACAGGTGCGGCAGTGGCTTATGCCGGTAATATATCTCACCCAGAAGACCCGGAAATGGAAAGCGATGTGGATGTGGTGAATGCCCCGCGAAGTCCCGGAAGTACGTTGAAACCGCTGTTATATGCATCAATGTTGCATGATGGTTTGATTTTGCCTAACAGCCTTATACCTGATATTCCTACCCAGATTGCAGGCTATCATCCGGAGAATTTTGATTTGGGTTATGATGGTGCTGTGCCTGCATCGAGGGCACTATCCCGTTCATTAAATGTTCCGGCAGTAAAGATGCTGCAGCAGTTTAAGTATGAACGTTTTTATGATTTTTTACAAAAGGCAGGTATCACAACACTTAAAAAGCCTGCAGATCATTATGGTTTGTCGCTGATATTAGGAGGAGGTGAAAATACTCTTTGGGAATTGACAGGCGCTTATGCGGATATGGCAAGGGTATTAAATCATTATAATAAATACAACGGCAAATACGATACGGCGGATTATCATAGCCCCGTATACGCTATTCAGCCCCAAAGGAAACCGCAATTACAAAAGGCAGGATTACTAGATGCCGGATCGATCTATTACACTTTCCAGGCGATGGAGGAAGTGATGCGGCCGGGGGAAGAAATGCTTTGGCAGCAATTCAACTCGAGTCAACGGGTGGCATGGAAGACAGGTACAAGCTTTGGCTTTAGAGATGGCTGGGCTATTGGCATTACGCCGAAATATGTAGTTGGGGTTTGGGTTGGAAATACAGACGGCGAAGGCAGGCCTGATCTGACAGGGATCAATACCGCTGCTCCTATCCTATTTGAAATATTCAGGTTGCTGCCAGTTGCGCGTGATTGGTTTGATATGCCGGTCGGTGAAATGGTGAAAATAAAAGTGTGCCATAAAAGCGGATATCGTGCTGGTGAGTATTGTGAGGATACCGACGAAATGTGGGTGCCTAAAAGTGGCTTGAAAGCACCTGTATGCCCATGGCATCAGTTGGTTCATCTAGATGAAACTGGAAAATGGCAGGTAACCGGTGATTGTGCATCGCCTGAAAATATGATTAATAAATCATGGTTTGTGTTGCCACCCTCCATGGAATATTATTACAAAACAAAAAATTATCAGTATCATGTATTACCTCCATTCAGATCGGATTGCGCTTTGGCAGAGCGTGTCAACCCCATGGAACTCATTTATCCAAAAGATGGCGCCAAAGTTTATGTGCCATTAGAGGCTGATGGTAATCGGGGACGAATGATCTGCAATGCCGCTCACAGACAGGCCGGTGTAAAAATATTCTGGCATCTGGACGATAAGTATGTAGGCGAAACGACTGATTTTCATCAGATCGCTTTAAATCCTCCGGCAGGTAAACATAAACTAACTTTGGTAGATGGCAATGGTAATAATTTGCAGATTAATTTTGAGGTACTTGCTAAATAGAGTTGGCAGTTTTGAGTTTGCAGTGGCAGAATGGTATATTAACTGCCAGCTGCTTACAGCAGACTGCCAACTGAATCACTATCTTGCAACAGAATAGAACTACAAAAAATGCTCGAGCAATACGATCTGAATAACATAATGATATTGGACATTGAGACTGTGCCACAGTGTAGTAGTTTCGATCAGGTACCAGAGCATATGCAAAAGCTTTGGGACCTTAAAACCCAATATCAGCGTAAGGATGAGACAGCTGAAGAGTTTTACGGTCGTGCGGGTATTTGGGCCGAGTTTGGTAAGATCATTTGTATATCGGTCGGTATATTTACTAAAGGCAGGGGAACGGGTCTGAGGGTAAAGTCCTTTGCTTCACATGATGAAACAGAGATTCTGGTCAAATTCGGCGATTTGCTTCGCTCCCAGCCGCCTACTCTGGTGCTTTGTGCCCACAATGGTAAAGAGTTTGATTTTCCGTATATCTGTCGCCGCATGCTGATCAATGGTTTACATATCCCTCCTCAGTTAGAGATATCGGGTAAAAAGCCATGGGAAGTAAATCACCTTGATACGATGGAGTTATGGAAATTCGGCGATTATAAAAGCTATACTTCGCTGAACCTTTTAACTGCCATTTTTAATATTCCTACCCCAAAAGATGATATAGACGGTAGCATGGTCGGTCATGTGTACTGGCATGAGAATGATTTGGAACGTATCTCCACTTACTGTCAAAAAGATGTGATCGCGACCGCCCAATTGATCAGGCGCTATCGTGGCGAGAACCTGATTGAAGATGATTTGATAACCCTGATCGGATAATCATGCTGGAGGTAAAAAACTTAAACGTCAAATTCAAAATTCGTGATGGCTTTATTGAAGCCGTGAAGGATACTTCGTTTACACTTAACAAGGGTGAAACAATCGGTATTGTTGGCGAATCAGGATCTGGAAAATCAGTTACCTCCCTGGCTATTATGCGATTGCACAATTCAGGCAATACGGTAATTAATGGCGAAATACTCCTGAACGATACCGACATTTTACAGCTTCCTGAAGATGAAATGCGTGAGATACGCGGTAACCGTATCGCTATGATCTTCCAGGAGCCGATGACCTCACTTAACCCGGTTTTAACCTGTGGTTTCCAGGTAACAGAAGCTATCCGTTTCCATTTAGGTATGAGCAAGCGGGAAGCTAAAGAGAAAACAATAAAGCTCTTTAACGAAGTCCAGCTACCGCGACCAGAATCTATTTTTGACAGCTATCCCCATCAATTATCCGGTGGACAAAAGCAGAGGGTAATGATCGCGATGGCTTTATCCTGCGATCCGGAGATACTAATAGCAGATGAACCAACTACTGCACTGGATGTCACTGTTCAGAAAACAATCATCGAATTACTCTTACGGCTTAAAGCTGATCGCCACATGAGCCTGATTTTTATATCACATGATCTGGGTGTAGTAAGCGAAATAGCTGACCGGGTCATCGTGATGTATAAAGGCAACATCGTTGAAGAAGGAAAAACTCAAATCATATTTACTGCGCCAAAACACCCTTATACCAAAGGATTACTGGCTTGCAGGCCTTCACCCGATCATAAGTTAAAAAAATTGCCTGTTGTAGCTGACTTTTTGGATGCTGAAGACCGGACTGTTTCTGTAGAAGGTATACGGGAGCAGTACAGCTACCATGGCAATGAAATAAAAGACAGAAAACAAAAGCTATACGCGCAGCAACCAATTCTTAAGATCAATGAATTATGCACGTGGTTCCCAGTCGGTGCGGGTTTGTTATCTAACAAGAAGATATTTGTAAAGGCTGTTAACGAAGTAAGCTTTGATGTTTATCCTGGGGAAACATTAGGTTTGGTTGGAGAATCAGGTTGTGGTAAGTCTACCTTAGGGCGAAGTATATTAAGGTTGATCGAACCCACATCGGGTAATGTAAATTTTGAGGGTGCTGATTTACGAACCCTCAGCAAACGCGACATGCGTAATATGCGCCGGGATATTCAGATCATTTTTCAAGATCCATACTCATCATTAAACCCCAGACTTACGATTGGTGATTCACTGATGGAGCCTTTACAGGTCCATCAGCTTTATGAGAATAACACCAAACGAAGGGAGAAGGTGCTTGAATTACTGGAACGAGTGAACCTTCCGGCAAGCTACTTTAACCGTTACCCTCATGAGTTTTCGGGTGGACAAAGACAACGTATTGTTATTGCGCGGGCGTTGGCTTTGCAGCCAAAGTTTATTATTTGTGATGAATCCGTATCAGCTTTGGATGTTTCTGTTCAGGCTCAGGTACTTAATCTAATCCGCGAACTACAGCAGGAGTTTAACCTAACTTACATTTTTATCTCACACGATCTTTCCGTCATCAAACATATCTCCGACCGTATTATGGTGATGAACAAAGGTGAGATAATTGAAACCGGTGATCCTGATGATATTTATTACAGACCTAAGGAAGAGTATACAAAACGATTAATTTCCTCAATCCCAGGATTGTAGTTCCATTTCGGAAGTGTGAAATTACTTCTGATTACTTATGACTTACACCTCAGAACTCAAGACTTAATCCTATTTTTGCATCATAAAATCTATCTATGTCTAAAAACAAAAAGAGCTCATCTATCAAACAGGTACTTACCCAAATGGTACTCGATGTGTTTGAGCAAAATAAAAATGCCCCCTGGAATTACAAACAGGTATCGGCTAAACTAAATATCCATAGTAATGAAGATCGCGAGATCATTCTCGAAATATTAAAAGACGAAGCTAAAAAGAACGTCCTTAAAGAGGTGTCTCATGGCAAGTTCCAATTGCGTGAACTGAAAACCTTTATTGAAGGTATTGTCGACATGACCAATGACGGATCCGCCTTCATTGTAACCGATGATGAAGACGAAACCGACATTTATGTAGCTCCGCGCAAGCTAAGAAATGCCCTTAATGGCGACCGTGTAAAGGTATATGTATACGCCAAAAGCAAAGGCACCCGTAAAGAAGGCGAGGTAATAGAAATATTGCATCGCAATAAGATGGAGTTTACGGGTATTGTAAAGTTATCGGATCGTTTTGCCTTTTTTATTCCGGACGACCGCAAGATGATGCACGACATCTTCATCCCAATCAATGAACTGAATGGTGCCAAAAACGGGATAAAAGCCATTGCCGAGATCACTGATTGGCCACCTGAGGCAAAGAATCCTGTTGGCCGTATCAAGCATGTTTTAGGTACGCAGGGCGAGAATGACACGGAAATGAATGCAATACTCGCTGAGTATGGTTTCCCTTTATCATTCCCAAAAGAAGTTGAACAGGAATCAGAAGAAATACCTGATGTGATTACTGCGGCTGAGATTGCACGGCGCCGGGATTTCAGAAAAGTGCTGACCTTTACCATCGATCCATTCGATGCTAAAGATTTTGACGACGCTATTTCATTTCAATATCTACCCAACGGCAATTATGAAGTTGGTGTGCACATAGCTGATGTTGCTCATTATATCCAACCTGATTCTGCCTTGGATAAGGAAGCCCTGGAACGCGCTACATCAGTATACCTGGTCGACAGGGTAATTCCTATGTTGCCTGAAAGGTTATCGAATGGTTTATGCTCACTCAGACCAAAGGAAGATAAGCTTTGTTTTGCTGCAGTATTTGAACTAAACGAAGAAGCGCATGTGGTAAACGAATGGTTCGGTAAAACGGTGATTCACTCAGACAGGCGTTTTACCTATGAAGAAGTGCAACAGATCATCGAGGATGAATCCGGTGAATTTGATAAAGAAATATTAAAACTAAATGCACTCGCGCATAAACTTCGTGATCGCAAGTTCAAGAATGGCGCTATCAGCTTTGAAACGACGGAAGTGAAATTTAAGCTCGATGAAAAAGGCAGACCGATCGGTGTGTATGTGAAGGAGCGAAAAGACGCTCATAAATTGATCGAAGATTTTATGCTGCTGGCAAACCGCAAAGTAGCCGAATTTGTCAGTAAAAAAGGCAAAGGAAAACATAAGTATACCTTTGTTTACCGTACCCACGACTCACCAAAACCGGAAAGTCTGGCAAACTTTGCTCAATTTGCAGCAAGGTTTGGTTATCGCATCAATACTAAATCGGATAAAGAAATAGCCAAATCGCTTAACTTCCTGATGGAAGATGTAGAAGGTAAAAAGGAGCAAAATGTGCTGACGCACCTGGCTATACGATCAATGGCTAAGGCAATCTATACTACTAAAACAACCAGTCATTACGGACTGGCGTTTGACCATTACACGCATTTTACTTCACCTATCCGTCGTTACCCGGATGTGATGGTACATCGGTTATTATTTCATTATTTGAATGGTGGACAATCTGCCAATGCAGAGTTTTATGAAAAGCTTTGCCAGCATTGTTCAGCAATGGAAAAAAAAGCCGCTGACGCAGAACGCTCGTCTGTAAAATATAAACAGGCTGAATTCCTTAAAGATCAGATCGGCGTGGTTTATACGGGCATCATTTCAGGTGTTACAGAATGGGGCATGTATGTGGAGATTATCGACAATAAATGTGAGGGTATGATTCGTCTGCGTGATATAGCCGACGATTTTTATACACTGGATGAAAAAAATTACGCTATAATTGGCCAGCGTAAAAAGAAGGTTTATCGCCTTGGCGACGAAGTGCAAATCAAGGTAAAAAACGTCGACCTGACTAAAAAACAAATCGACTTTTCATTGATGCAGGATTAGTTGACCCTGAGGTTAAAAAAAATGGTTTGAGTTTGTTAAAATTGCAGCTTATTTGAAAAGCGAATTGCCCCTAACGGCTCAACCGAGTAATGACTATAGAATGAAAAAACTTACAGATCTGCAGACGATTATCAGTAAAGAAGTTGAGAAATTGACCTTCCCTGGTTACCCCGCAGAGTTATATGAGCCAATAAAATATATTCTCTCACTTGGTGGTAAACGCATGCGCCCCGCTCTTTTGCTGATGGCCTGTGATTTTTTTGGCGGCGATGTGAACAAAGCTATCTCTCCTGCCCTGGCTATCGAAGTGTTTCACAACTTTACCCTGATGCACGATGATATTATGGATAATGCGCCATTGCGTCGTGGTAAAACAACTGTGCACGAAAAGTGGAATAAAAATGTGGGCATTCTTTCGGGCGATGTTATGCTGATAGAAGGCTACAAACTGATGATGAATGTGGACGAACATTTGTTAAGACCCATCCTCAATATTTTTAATGAAACAGCAGTGGGTGTTTGCGAAGGCCAGCAACTGGATATGGAGTTTGAAACCCGCAATGATGTCAACATTGACGAATATATCACTATGATCCGCCTGAAAACAGCGGTGGTATTGGGCGGTGCATTAAAAATTGGTGCTCTTGTCGGTGGTGCTGATGAAAAAGATGCTGTTTTACTACATGCATTTGGTGAGCAACTAGGTGTTGCTTTCCAGTTGCAGGACGATATATTGGATGTGTACGGCGATCCGGAAAAATTTGGCAAGCAGGTTGGTGGCGACATTATATCTAATAAAAAGACCTATTTACTACTAAAAGCACTGGAACTGGCAAACTCAGCGCAAAAAACTGAATTGAAGCAATGGCTATCAGCCTCACCATCTGATCCTAAAGAAAAGGTTGCCGCAGTAACTGAAATATACAATCAATTGCAAATAAGACGCTACGCTGAAGAAGCTATGCAGGCTTATGCCGATAAGGCCTTTTCTGCATTAGATGCTATCAATCAACCTGAAGGCAATAAACAATACCTGCGCGACTTTGCCGACGGATTGATGGTGCGCGAGAATTGAGTTATATTAGGCACGAAACTATTTCAAAACAAGATATCTTAATTGAGTGGATAAATATGCCTATACCTGATTACCAAGCTATAATGCTACCCTTATTGCGACAAGTAGCTGATAGAAAGACTTACTTGTTTAAAGATATAGTTGAATTATTAGCACGCGAATTCGAACTTTCAGAGGATGAGTTGAAAGAATTGCTACCGAGTGGTCAAGCATTTCTCTTTTCTAATCGTGTTGGATGGGCAAGAACCTATCTAAAGAAGGCAGGGTTAATCGATTCGCCTAAACGAGGTACCCTAGCTATAACTTCTAGGGGTTTGAATATTTTAAAAGAGAATCCAAAAAAAATTGACAATATTTTATTAAGAAGATTTTCTGAGTTCGTTGATTTCCAAAGCTATAAAAAAGGGGAAGACGATAAACCTGTTTCATCTGAGGTTTTACAAGAAGCTGATCAGCAGACACCCGAGGAAACAATTGAAAATTCATATCATGCGATTCGCCAATCATTGGCACAAGAACTACTGGATACAGTTAGAAAATTATCCCCATTATTTTTTGAACGTTTAGTAGTTGAATTATTGGTCAAGATGGGGTATGGTGGATCAATTAAAGATGCTGGAAAGGCTATTGGTAAAACTGGAGATGAGGGTATAGATGGGACTATAAAGGAAGACAAATTGGGTTTGGACATTATCTATATTCAAGCAAAAAGATGGCAAGCTTCTAATATAGTGGGGCGGCCCGAACTTCATAAATTTGTAGGCGCTTTAGCCGGTCAAGGAGCGAAGAAAGGTATATTTATAACTACCTCATCATTTACAAGAGATGCATTAAATTATACACCACGAAATGAAACAAAGATTGTTCTAATTGATGGTGTTCAGCTAACTCAGCTTATGATCGATTATAATCTTGGCGTTTCCCCCCAAAGGGTTTATGAAATTAAAAAGTTAGATAGCGATTATTTTGAGGAGGAATAATAGCTTGAATATAATTACGCTAATAGATTTTTTATTGAAACAGCAAAAAGCCCCGATCTATCTCAGACCGGGGCTTTGTATTTTTATAAAAGAACTGATTACTCAGCGCCTTCTTCTTTATCAGCTTTTTTTGCTTTTGGTGCAGCAGCTTTCTTTGCCTTTGGTGCTTCTTCAGCAACCTCAGCAGCAGGAGCAGCTGTTTTCTTAGTTTCAGCTTTTGGAGCTTCAGCAACTTCAGCTACCGGAGCAGGTGCAGCTTCAACTTTCTTTTCAGCTTTAGCAGCAGGTTTTGCTTTAGGTGCTTCAACTACCGGAGCAGCTTCAACAGGAAGTACTGATACATATGAACGGTTATCAGCTTTCTTTTTGAAAACTACTAGTCCGTCTGCCAGAGCGAATAAGGTGTGGTCTTTACCGATACCTACATTCAGGCCTGGGTTGTGCTGGGTACCACGCTGACGTACGATGATGTTACCGGCAATTGCAGGCTGACCACCAAAAATCTTGATACCTAAACGTTTGCTATGCGACTCGCGGCCGTTTCGTGAGCTACCGGCCCCTTTTTTGTGTGCCATTTCTTATATTTTTTATAGGATCACTACGAATCCTCGTTTAAAACCTTAATTATAATGTGATACCAGTGATCTCTATTTTGGTAAATTGCTGACGGTGACCGTTTTTCTTCTTGTAACCTTTTCTTCTTTTCTTTTTGAATACGATTACTTTATCACCTTTTAAATGAGACACGATCTTAGCTGATACTTTAGCATTTTTCAAATCAGTACCTAATTTGAATTTACCATCGTTTTCTGCTAATAACACATTGTCAAATTCAATACTAGCGCCTTCATCTCCCTGTAAACGGTGTACAAAGAGCTGCTGGTCTTTAGCAACTTTAAATTGCTGTCCGGCTATACTTACTATTGCGTACATGGTTATTGATTATTTGTTTTAAAATTTGAGGTGCAAATGTAGGGATTTGGTTTTGGAATAGCAAGTGTTTTGTTGAATAGTTGATTGGTTTGATTATTGAAAACAACCACTTAACCATTCAACATAATCAACTACTCACTAAATTACTTCTCCTTCCCCTCTTCCTTCGCCAATACCAACTTAATTTCCTTGATTAACCGCTGATTAGCATCTTTCAAGCGAGGATCACCGTCAAATGACTCATCGTAAATAACTTTTTTCGTTTTGCGTTTGTATTTAAACTCGATCACATAGCGCAGCGGGCGCATGCCGTTTCTTCTTTGCGTAGTATCTCCTACTTCAACGTTAGGAAAATCCCAAAAACCCAGGTCGGCAGCTTTGCGGTGCAGGTATAATAGCTCCTCTTTAGGTATATGGACATTCATCTTTATGATCGAATCGCGAGTGTCCACATATTGGTATTCACCGGTCTTTGAATTGTATTTATTCACGAGGCTATCTGCACCCGGACCGTATTCAAACGACATGTATTCAAACTCGCTGAACTTATATGGTGCATTTTTAAAAACATGCGCATAGTAATAAACGCAGTAAGCCAGAAAGGGCACGATTACCGCACAAGCCATGAATATTCTTTTCGAGCGTGAATCTCTCATCTTATTAATTAATGAATTAGTGAGTTAGTGAATTATTGATTTAAAAAATTACAAATCGTTGTTAGATATGGCATTTCCTTCGGTTAGTTGTCCCTCCCATTTGCTTACTACTGCTGTTGCCATCATATTGCCGAGAACGTTGGTAGCCGATCGGCCCATATCCAATAACGGATCGATTCCTAATAACAAAGCCAAACCAGCTTCCGGGATATTGAACATGCCAATAGCTCCGGCTACAACTACCAGCGCTGCACGCGGTACACCCGCCATGCCCTTGCTCATCAACATTAGCATCAACAACATAGATAATTGCTGAGCGAAACCCAAATGTATACCATAAGCCTGCGCCAGGAACAACGATGCAAAGGTCATATACATCATCGATCCAACCAAATTAAAAGAATAACCCAATGGCAATACAAAGCTTACGATCTTATTGCTACAGCCAAAGTTTTCCAATTCTTCAAGAGACCTTGGATAAGCCGCCTCGCTGGTGGATGTACTGAATGCCACCAAAACGGCATCCTTAATATTATTTAATAGTGTAAAGGCACGTTTTTTTAACACAAAGAAGCTAGCGGCAACTATCATCAACCAGAGCAACAGCAATGAGAAATAAAACTCACTGATAAACGAAGCGTAAGTTGAAATAATACCCAAACCTTCTTTAGCTACAACGGCTGTTATCGCACCAAATACAGCTATCGGGGCAACCTTCATCACATAGCCGGTTATCTTCATGATCACGTGAGCTACCGCATCCAGGAATTTAATGATAATCTCTCCCTTTTCGCCGATAGCCGCAGTTGCAGCGCCAAAGAATAATGAGAATACCACGATCTGCAATATCTCATTATTAGCCATCGCCTCGGTAAAGCTTCTTGGGAAAACGTGGCCGATAAAATCTTTAAAAGATATAGCGGACTTTTTTACATCAGCATTTAGACGACCTTCTGGCATTGATAAATGTATAGAACCTCCTGGCCCAAATAAATTGACCAAAACCATCCCCAGGAATAAGGAAACAAAAGTAGCGCAGATAAATAACAGCAACGTTTTCCCCCCTATCCGTCCTACTGCTTTAATATCGCCTACTTTAGCAACACCCACCACCAGTGTAGTAAACACCAGCGGCCCTACGATCATCTTGATCAACCGCAGAAAGATATCGCTTAAAATACTAAAACCTTCGAGTTTATTGTCGCGGGCTGTATTGTTGTTCGTTCGTAACTGCGCTGAACTTGCCCTGTTTATTTTGAGTTGTTTGTATTCGGCAGTGCTGGTGTCTTTAATGGTAGCCAACCGTGCGTCAAATCTTTTTATATTCGCATCAGCAACGCTTATCTTTTTGTTCAGATCGTCTATCACCTTAACGTTATAAACATATCCGGTTGCAACGCCAAGTACTAATGCGATAATGATGTATAGTGTGAGCCTGCTTTTGTGCATAAAATTGAATTGCGAAACTACAACTATTTGCTAAAATAATTAAGTTAGCGACATGAGCCTACCAAACTATGGCATTGCGGAGATAAAAAAAGAACTTCAGCACCTGGATAATGCCCAACTGACGGAGCTTTGCCTTCGCCTGGTTCGGTATAAAAAAGAAAATAAAGAATTAACCGGCTACCTGTTGTTTGACGCGGATAATGAGCGCGCTTTTATTGATTCCCTGATGGCTGAAAGCGGATTGATGTTTAGTCAGCTGCCTTATAATAATTACCAGTTGGCAAAAAGTCTGCGTAAAATATTGAGGTTGCTGGGCAAATACATCAAGTTTATGGCATCGAGCGAAGCTGAGGTTGAAGTGCTTATCAATTTTTGCCGTAATTATGTACAATATGTAGATAAGCGGGCGTCATCATCCTACAAACCTTTGCGGCTAATATTTACACGTCAGCTGGATAAAATTCGAAAATCCATAACTAAATTGCACGAGGATTTGCAGTTCGATTACAGCCAGGATTTTAATAACATGGTTGGCGAGGCCGAAGAAAAATTGCGATGGCTGAATATGAATGATTATCTGTTGTAACAAATTACCCCTATAACCTATCTAAAACACAAAAAAGTTAACTGAATTGGATACCAGAGAGGCAGTCTTCAAACAAATATTTGAAGCTAATTCAAAAAAGATATACCATTTGTGCTATGGTTATACCGGTGACGATGACGCCGCGAACGACCTGCTACAGGAGACTTTTTTGAAAGTGTGGCAAAATCTCGAAAAGTTCCGTAACCAGGCGCAAATATCTACCTGGATATACCGTATTGCTGTAAACACCTGTTTAACCTACCTAAGATCTGAAAAACGGCAGGCTAAGGATGAAATAACACCTCAGTTTGCCGAAAGTAAGGGAGAAGAATTTTCGGAGAAGAATGAGCAGGTAGCACTGCTTTATAAGTGTATATCTAAGTTGGAAGAATCAGAAAGAATTATTATCACTATGGTGCTGGATGAAGTACCGTACCCTGAAATAGCCGATATATCGGGCATATCAGAGGGTAACCTGAGGGTGAAAATACATCGTATTAAACAAAAATTAACAGAGTTGTATAACCACTATGAAAGACTTTGATCATTTGATGTCCGTTTGGCAGGGACAGCCAAAGCAGGAGCAGCTTTCAGTGGAGGACACGCTGAAGCAGGTAAAAAAAGGAGTACGCAGCATCACCAGTCAGCTGTATTGGGGTATCGTGGCTATGGTAGCTATGCTGGCGCTTACCTTTATTATCACTATTTTCTTTGTGTTCCAGTGGTTAACCTACGTGGGGTTGTTCATTATGCTGTTGACCATGATGGCCTACGCTGCCCGTATTGTCCGCAATTACCGTATCCTGAGCAAGCACGATGCTACACAAAACCCAACCGATTACCTGCAAGATTTGAAAGAATACCAGAAAAATCAGGCCAAAATAGCCGGGTGGTTCTATTACCTGTATGTGATGCTTATTAGCTTAGGTTTGTCACTTTATCTTGTGGAGATACTAAACAATGCCTCAATCTACTACAAAATAGGGTTCTATACATTCACGGTTATCTGGATATTATTCCTGACCTTCTATTACAAGAAACGCATATTCAAGAGCCAGGAAGAGAAGTTGAATCTGATCATTGATCGGTTGGAGCGGTTACAGGAACAGTTTGAATGAATTGATTTGAAAATGTGTTAATTTGAAAATTTGAAGATAGCACATAACAAATTTTCAAATCTTCAAATTGAATAATCTTCAAATACTACTATGGTTACTATCCATCTTGTCCGTCCGTCCGAAGTGGAGGAGTTATTATCATTATCCCGAAAGACCTTCTACGACGCCTTTGAGCATCTGAACAATAAAGATGATTTTGAAGCTTATACTGCGGTGGCATTTGCCAGTCAAAAGTTGTTAAGTGAGTTAGAAAACCTGCATTCACAATTCTATTTTGCCCTTATTGACGATGAAAAAGTAGGTTATATCAAACTCAATTATGCATCGGCTCAAACAGAATTGCAAGATGATAATGCTATTGAAGTAGAGCGTATCTACGTATTAGCCAGTCAGCAAGGAAAAAAGATTGGGAACCAATTGCTGGATTTTGCCATTGACAAAGCTAAAGCCGAGAACAAGAATTTCATTTGGCTTGGGGTATGGGAACATAACATGGCTGCGCAGCGATTTTATGAGCGAAACGGATTTAAAGCCTTTGGTAGCCATAAGTTTTGGGTAGGGAAAGATGAGCAGACGGATATTTTGATGAGAAAGGAGCTATAATACAACCTTTCTATATCAATAGTAAAACCTAATAATCAGCCAGTTGTTAGCAATAAAACGACAATAAGATGAAAGCCACGACTTCTGTAATTTGGACAACTATTTACCTTATCGTGCTGTATACGGTGCCTGCTTATTCGTCTTCCATTATTTTAACTGGAATATTATACATGTCGTTTCCCATTATTTTTATTTTGATGGTATTCATTATACTGAAAGATGATAGCGTTAAAGCGAAGAAGTTAGAAAAGGATGAATGGGGATACGCAGATAAAAGTAAAGATGAGCTTTGGATAATTTAAGCTTAAAGCGTAAAGCGAAAGGCATAAAGCTTTTGGCTTTGGTCTTTTTGCTTTGCGCTCCTACCCCCTCATAAACGGATTAAAATTCCTTGTCCCGATCTCCATACCCGCGGCACGACAAACCGTTTTATCACCAAATTTAAAATTGATCTTATCCATAGCCTGGTATAGCCTGATCTGTTCTTCGTTATCTTCAAACAGGTTGATCTGGTAACTGCCGGCAGTCAACTGGCTAAGCCTTACGCCTATCAATCGCACAGGCCGGTGATTGTTCCATGCTTTTTTGAGCAGATTTTTAACGCCGGGTATCAGGATATGTTCTGCAGCTGTAAGCGCGATCTTTTCCTGCTGGGTATGCGTCTCGAAATTGGCATAGCGTATTTTGATGGCCAAACACGAAGCCAGTTTATTTTCGCGGCGAAGTTTGGAGGATAACTCCTCTGTCATGGATACCAATATCGATTCCAGTGTTCGTTCGTCCGAAATATTGCGGCTGAAGGTTTGTTCTGTAGATATAGATTTACGTTCAGAATGTGGTATGATCTCCGCTGAATCTAATCCCCTGGCCTTATTGTACATCCATAAACCATTTTTACCAAATACAGTCTGTAAAAAGCGTAGTTCACACCGTTGCAGGTCGCCTATTCTCTCAATACCGTATTCGTATACTTTTTTGGCAGTGCTCTCCCCTAATCCTGGTATTGCTGAAATAGGTAACGGTGCCAGGAACTGCATTTCGCAGCCATGAGGTATAAATAGTTGCCCGTTTGGTTTAGCCTTATTGGTAGCCATTTTAGCGATAACTTTGCTTGACCCTAACCCAAAAGATATAGGCAGTTGTGTTTCCCGGATAATGCGCTGACGGACCTGCGACGCCAGTTTATAAGGACTAAAAAAGCGGTCAGTTCCAGTCAGGTCGATATAAAACTCATCAACCGAAGCCTTTTGATAGAGGGGCACCATATCATCGATGATCTTGGTTACTTCTGCAGATGCCTCAGAATACAAGTGATGATTGCCACGAACAGATATCGCATGCGGACAAAGCTTAAAAGCATCGCGCGATGACATACCCGAATGCACCCCATATTGCCGTGCCTCATAGCTGCATGATGCTACTACCCCTCGCTGTGCATTACCACCAATAATAATAGCCTTACCGATCAGTTCAGGATTGAACTTACGCTCCACCGACACGAAAAACGAGTCGAGGTCGATATGCATGATATACCGCTTGGCTTCCACCTTGCAAAGTTGATAATTTCTTTTTGCATTTACTAATATTTTTAGCAATTTAGCAGAAAGCATAAAGACCAAAGCAGAAAGCTCTCTTAATTTTCTGCTTTCAGCTTTAAGCTTTCTGCCTTCAGCTCAAAAAAATATGGAATCTTACAAGGATTATCTTATCATACTTACCCCACCTACAGCAATTGCTGAGCAGGTTAAAAAGTTTAAGCAAGCCAGCATCCGTTTGATAGGTGATTTTGAAGGAATGCACAGCAAGGCGCATATCATCCTGTCTCGTTTAATGCGTCAAAAACCTTTCCATACCGAGCCTCTTTTCAGGCAGGTTGAAAAAGAACTATCATTATTAGAACCTATCACTTTACAGATTAATGGTTTTGCTACTTTTCTGCCGACCGACTTTACAACCATTTATGCAGCCATCAAATCAACCCCACTGATGGAAGACTGGTTTAAACGCTTACGCAAGTCATTAAATGAAAAGAAATCAGTTCCGCATATTACTATTGCCCGGCAAGTTCCTAATGAAAAGGCTAAAAAACTATGGCCCAAGTTTAAAGACCATACCTGGAACGACGAGTTTGAGGTGAAACGCCTAACCATACTCCAGCGCGAAACTTATGGCTACGATAAAACCTGGCGGCATTTTGCCGATATCCCATTTAAGGGCAAGCCTGAATGGAATATACTGCCCAATAAGAAAGTGGAGAAAAAATGAGTGATGTAAATCAGATCAGTATGTTTTGATACCTTTTTACCAAATAAATTTGCATTTATACTAAATATTTTAGCATATTTATATCCCGGTTTTAGTAATTGCTTGAGTAGTTGATTATGTTGAATGGTTTTTGCCTATTCAACCACTCAACTACTTAACACAATCAACAACTTAACTACAAGGATATGAAAGGTTATGCAGATTATTTGATCATCCTATCTCCTCCTGAGGATGTTTGTGAGCAGATTGAAAAATACAAACAGCAGTCATCGGAAATCATCGGTCATTATGATACTATGCATTCAAAGGCGCATATCAGCATAAAACCTATGCCACGTCGTAAACCATACATGGCAGAGCCCGAACTTGCCGGTTTAAAAGCTAATATAAAGCTGTTGCCCCCGGTTACTTTGATTATTGATGGGTTTGATTTCTTTAATCATGGCGAGGAATACCGTACAGTGTATGCCAAGATTCAATCTTCGGCATTTACCATGCAATGGTTCAAAGCGCTTAAAAAGAGTCTCAACATAAAAGATTACCTGGTACCTCATATTACCATTGCCCGCAACATTCATAAAGATGATTTCGATAAGTTATGGCCGCATCTTCGCAAAATAAAATGGGTGCAGGATTTTGAGGTAAATAAACTCACCATTCTTCATCGCGAGGCATTGAATACATTTGCGCATTGGGATGTGCTGATGGAAATACCATTTGAGGCACGGCATTTGGCGAATGAGCCGTTGCCTAAGGCAACATCGGCGAAATCAACGACGGGAAATTATAGCGCGAGTCAGCAGATCAAGTTATTTTAGGTGAAAGCAGAAAGCTTTTTTTCGCTTTAAGCCTTTGGCTTTTCTTTAAATAGAAGTGTTTGTTTTTTAAGCTTTTAGCTTTCTGCTTTTGGCTTACACCTCAAAAAATAACTTTTTCTTAACCCCAATTCAACCTTTTGTCTATATTTGCGGCGGGGTAAGTCTTTTACGACCAGCTCCTCTTGAACTCCCCCAGGGTGGGAACGCAGCAAGGGTAGAGGGTTGTAGCGGTGCGATAAAAGTAGCTTACCCTTTTTTTATTTCTTCATTTTTCTGAACACGATTCGCCAGATTTAAGGATGTTCAGGATTATTTTAGCCTAAGAACATTTTAAAAGATTACATTATAATTGTGATGTTAATCGTGTTAATCAATTAATCTTGTAAATCGTGTTCAAACAACAGGTTCAAATCCTATGGAAATAAAAAACGAAGAGCGCCACCATGCAGGTGCTTTTTATATTGATGACAGCGGCGACCGCTTAGGTGAAATGCGCTACCTGGTTCGTGACGGTGTAATGAATATTTATCACACGGAGGTAGATGAAAAGCTACAGGGCCATCACATGGGTGAAAAACTGGTTGAGGCTGGTGTAAAATATGCCCGCGAAAATCAGTTTAAAATATTGCCTACCTGCGTCTTTGCGCGATCTGTTTTTAACCGTACACCGGCTTATGATGATGTGCTGGTAAAAAGCTGAAAGCTTAAAGACCAAAGCAGAATGCCTTCCTTTATATCTTAAAAAAACTTTTCGCTTTAAGCTTTCGGCTTTTAGCTTTACGCTATAAAACAAATGCAATGCTCGATATACTCATTATAGGCGGCGGTCCCATTGGTTTAGCTTGTGCCCTTGCAGCACAAAAAGCCAATCTAAACTATATCATTATAGAAAAAGGCTGCCTGGCTAACTCGCTATACAATTATCCTTCTACTATGACTTTCTTCAGCACTTCTGAACGACTGGAAATTGGCGGGATTCCTTTTGTAACCATCAGCAACAAACCAAACCGTGCCGAAGCGCTGGAATATTATCGCCGGGTAGCTTTTTCCAATCATATTAAAGTGAATTTGTTTGAGGAAGTTTCCGCAGTCGAACGGACGGACAAACATTATGTCGTAACTTCTTCGAGGGGAAAATATGAAGCTAAGAATATTGTCGTCGCTACAGGCTTTTATGACATTGCCGTAAAACTGGATATCCCCGGCGAAGACCTGCCAAAGGTGATGCACTACTATAAAGACCCTCATTTTTATGCTTTGCAAAAAGTGGTTGTTGTGGGATCAAGCAACTCGGCAATTGATGTGGCTTTGGAAACCTTCCGCAAAGGCGCTGATGTAACATTAGTAATCCGTGGTGAAGAAGTTAGTCACCGGGTAAAGTATTGGGTACGGCCTGATATAATAAATCGTATTAAAGAAGGCAGCATTAAGGCGTATTTCAACTCCAACCTGACCGCCATCCGTGAACACGACGTAGATATCCAGACACCGGACGGACTTGTAACCATTCCCAACGATTTTGTAATGGCAATGACAGGTTACCGGCCCAATTTTGAATTCCTGAAAAAGATCGGCATCCAGCTTTCAACTGATGCGAAATGTATCCCGCATTATAATCATGAAACCATGGAAACCAATCTGCCGGGAGTCTATCTTGCCGGTGTGGTTTGCGGAGGTATGGATACGCATTTGTGGTTCATTGAAAACTCAAGGGTACATGCGGAGATGATCATGAAAAACATCGTTGGAAAGTTGTAAAGTTACAAGGTTGTAAAGTTGGTGATTAGCAGCGTCTGAATACTTCAGCAAATAGCTGTATAACATTCAATTGTAACATTTCAACTTTTCAACCTTACAACTTTACAACAAATTAAATTTTTCTTGCATAAATAAAAATTAATGCGATACTTTGCAGAAAATTAGAAAAGTAAAAAAAACACAATTTAAAATGAAACTGCAAAGCATATTTAACACCATCGTCAGGGCTATATTTGCCCCGGCTGCTGTTGCTTTGGTTGCACCTGTGTTTGAGTATGCACCTTCACGACGAAGGCTTTATATCCCCCGGGTTTAATTTACGCTCTGCTAATAACCCACAATGATGAGGTACTTATTTTTAAACTTCGTCAACCAAATTCCATCTATTACGTATTGGCGGCAACGCTTCAATTTTAACGTTAATTCTTTCTACTTAAAATGACTATACAAGATTTTGATATTCGGGTTGCATCAGCACAGGATGTCGATTTTGCACAACAAATTTGTGATGAAATGGCTGAATCAGCTAAAGCGCGTGGTACTGGTATTGCGCAGCGTTCAGCCGAATACGTCGCAAATAAAATGCTTGAAGGGAAAGCGGTTATCGCTTTTCATAAAGACGGCACCTGGGCTGGTTTTTGCTATATCGAAACCTGGAGCCACGGCGAATTTGTGGCCAATTCAGGCTTAATCGTTAATCCTAACTTTCGCAAATCAGGCCTGGCTAAAGCTATCAAAGAGCGGATATTCAAGTTGTCACGCACCAAATATCCTGATGCCAAAATATTTGGATTAACCACTGGTTTGGCTGTAATGAAGATCAATTCTGACCTTGGTTACGAGCCTGTAACTTATTCAGAGCTAACTCAGGACGAGAACTTCTGGGCAGGCTGCAAAAGCTGTGTTAATTATGATATCCTGATGAGCAAAGACCGCAAGAATTGCATGTGTACCGCCATGTTGTTTGATCCGGCAGAAAAGCAAAAGGAATACGAAGATAAGATGAAACGCATTACTCATAAAGCTACCCTTTTGGAGCGCATTGAAAATGCGATAAAAAGAAGAATGGATAAGTTTATTATTGAGCTGAAAGCATAAAGCTGAAAGCGAAAAGCAAAAAAAGCTTTCGGCTTTGGTCTTTCTGCTTTCAGCTTACGTACGGACGGACAAGCAAAATTTGAAGTTAAATTAACATTATAAAAATCAAAAAGTAGGAGCTTTGAGCTTTCTGCTTTTAGCCTTAAGCTTAAAATGAGGGATTACAAAAAATTGGAGGTATGGAAAAAAGCACATGAACTTAATTTGTTTGTGTATTTAAACTTCCTTCCTAAATTCCCTAAAAGTGAACAATTTGACTTAATGAGTCAAACCAAGCGGGCTGCGTATTCAATCTCTTTAAACATTGTTGAAGGTAGCGGACGGTTTACGGAAAAGGATTTTGCTCATTTTTTAGACCTCGCATTAGGGTCGGCTCATGAGCTTGAGTATTGCACATTATTGAGTAAAGACCTGACTTATATTGATCAGGAACTATATCAAAAATTAAATCAAAATATTAATGAAGTAAAAGCCATGTTGATTGGCTTAATTAAAACAATCAGGAAGTAAAAAAGCTTTGATCTTTCTGCTTTCTGCTTTTAGCTTAAAATTAAATGAAGAAAAAAGTAGTATTGGCTTACAGCGGCGGCTTAGATACCTCATTCTGCTGCATTTATTTAACACGCGACCTTGATTTAGAGGTTCACTCTGTAATTGTAAACACCGGAGGATTTAGCGCCGATGAACTGTATAATGTGGAACAGCGTGCTTACCGCATGGGCGTTACCTCACATCATGTGGTTGACGAAACTGAAAACTTCTATAACACTTGCGTTCGCTACCTTATTTATGGTAACGTGTTAAAGAACAACACTTACCCCCTTTCGGTAAGTGCTGAACGTGTAAGCCAGGCTACAGCCATTGCTAACTACGCTAAAGAGATTGGTGCTGAGTATGTGGCCCATGGAAGTACCGGTGCCGGTAACGACCAGGTGCGTTTTGATATGATCTTCAACATCCTGGTACCCAATGTGCAGATACTTACTCCTATCCGTGACCTGAAACTGAGCCGTGAGGAAGAGATAGAATACCTGAAAAAGCACGGTGTGGATATGAACTTCGAGAAGGCCAAATACTCTATCAACAAAGGTATCTGGGGAACTTCAGTTGGTGGTAAAGAAACGTTAACTTCAAACTTAGGCTTACCAGAAGATGCATGGCCTACGCCAATGACAGAATCAGGCACAAGGAATATTGAGCTTGAATTTGAGGAAGGCGAACTGGTTGCATTGGATGGTAAAAGATACAGTCACCCTACACAAGCTATACAGGCATTGCAAGCCATTGCGCAGCCTTATGGTATAGGCAGAGATATTCACGTAGGTGATACTATAATTGGTATCAAAGGTCGTGTAGGTTTTGAGGCCGCTGCACCGATGGTCATTATTAAGGCTCACCATACTTTGGAAAAACATGTATTGACTAAGTGGCAATTATCATGGAAAGATCAGTTATCTTCATTCTATGGTAACTGGCTGCATGAAGGTCAGTTCCATGACCCAATCATGCGCAATATTGAAGCATTTCTGACTGATACACAGCAAAACGTAAGCGGTAAAGTATTTGTTCAATTGAACCCATACCGTTTCCAGATAACAGGCATTGAATCGAGCCATGACCTGATGTCAAGCAAATTTGGTAGCTATGGCGAAATGAACAATGCATGGACAGGTGAGGATGTAAAAGGCTTCTCTAAAATATTCGGCAACCAGGTAATGATCTATCACAAAGTAAATCAATCTGAATAATGGATAATCCTGTCTTTTCAAAAAGCGAATGTACGAGCCATTATAAATGGGGCGACGACTGTTACGGTTGGAATTTTATTGATACCGACGCGTTATCAGTTAAACAGGAATTAATGCCACCCGATACAGCCGAGCAATTGCACTATCACGAAAAGGCGACACAGGTATTTTTTATCATAAAAGGCAAAGCAACTTTTACTATTGACGGTGTAGAAAGTGAGCTGAAGCCTGAACAGGGTATCGAGATAAAACCAGGGCAAAAACATTTTATCAGTAACAGAGAAAACGTCGACCTGGAATTTATCCTTTACTCTACACCATCTACAAAAAATGACAGGATCAACATCAAATAAAATTAAAGCAGGTATTGTTGGCGGGGCTGGATACACAGGCGGCGAAATGCTGCGGATACTGGTAAACCACCCTAATGTGGATATCGTATTTGCACACAGCAACAGCAACGCCGGCAATTATGTTTACGAAGTACATACCGATCTATTCGGCGATACTGATCTGAAATTCGCCAATGAATTATCCAATGATATCGACGTACTGTTTTTATGCGTTGGGCATGGCGATGCAAAGAAATTTTTAGATGCGAACCCTATCCCCGATCATATTAAGATAATTGATCTGAGCCAGGATTTCCGTTTAGCTGAAAGCTCAAAGCTGAAAGGCAAAAGCTTTGTTTATGGATTACCGGAACTGAATCGTGAAGCGATAAAGAAGGCTCAAAACATAGCTAATCCGGGCTGTTTTGCTACCTGTCTGCAATTAGGGCTTTTACCATTAGCTGCAAAAGGATTATTAAACGGCGAGGTACATATTACTGCCACTACCGGTTCTACCGGCGCAGGGCAAAGCCCATCGGCAACAACGCATTTTACCTGGAGAAATGATAACCTGTCGATCTACAAAGCATTTGATCACCAACATTTGAAAGAGATCGGTCAATCAATTAACCAACTTCAACCCAGTTACGGACGGACAATAAATTTTGTACCCTATCGTGGTGATTATACGCGCGGCATTATTGCCTCAATTTACATGGACAGCCACCTATCCGGTGATGAAGCATTGAAGTTATTTGAATATTACTATGCAGGTCATCCGTTTACCCATGTTACCAAACGTAATATCGACTTAAAGCAAATAGTAAACACCAATAAATGCTTTATTCAAGTAGCAAAGCATGGAAATAAATTATTAATTACCAGTATTATAGATAATTTACTTAAAGGAGCATCGGGGCAAGCAGTGCAGAACATGAATTTACTGTTTGGTCTTGATGAAACCGCAGGACTTAAATTAAAAGCGACAGCTTTTTAATATCGTACTACTATGAAACTATTTGATGTATACCCAATCAACCCCATCAATATCGTAAAAGGTGTTGGTAGTTTAGTTTATGACGACAAGGGAACTGAGTACCTTGATCTGTATGGTGGTCACGCCGTAATATCCATCGGTCATACTAATCCGCATTATGTGAAGCGATTGGAAGAGCAGTTACATCAGATTGGTTTCTATTCAAACTCTATTGAGATACCTTTACAAAAGGAATTGGCTGAAAAGCTGGGCCATGTTTCAGGTAAAGAAGATTACCAATTGTTCCTGTGTAACTCAGGTGCAGAAGCGAATGAAAATGCCCTTAAACTGGCTTCATTTTATAATGGTAAGAAGAAAGTGATCGCTTTTCGCAAGGCATTTCACGGAAGGACATCTTTGGCAGTTGCTGTGACCGATAATCCAAAGATTGTAGCTCCGGTTAATGAAACCGACAATGTGATCTTCCTGCCATGGTGCGATGAAGCAGCTTTGGAGCAAGCTTTTAACAAGTATGAAATATCATCTGTCATCATCGAAGGTATACAGGGTGTTGGCGGTATACAGGTTTCCAGTGTGAGCTTCCTGCAAAAGATACGTTCATTGTGTGATCAGCACAACGCCGTGTTTATAGCAGATTCCGTTCAGTGCGGTTATGGACGGACAGGAAAGTTCTTCTCTCATGATTTTGCCGGTATCAATGCCGATATCTACAGCATGGCTAAAGGCATGGGCAACGGTTTCCCTATTGGCGGTATTATTATTTCGCCAAAAATTCAGCCTGCTTACGGTATGCTGGGTACAACATTTGGCGGAAATCATTTGGCTTGTGCTGCTGGATTGGCTGTGCTGGAAGTAATTGAACGTGATAACCTGCTGCAAAACGCTGCTGAAGTTGGCGGATACCTGATCGATGAATTAAAGAAATTCGACCAGGTGCTGGAAGTACGAGGCCGCGGTTTAATGATCGGTATTGAGCTGCCTGAAGAACTGGCCCATGCAAGAAAAGACTTGTTATTTAAACATCATATTTTCACAGGAGAAGCTAAACCCAATGTGATCAGGCTCTTACCTGCTTTAAATCTGACTAAAGCACATGCTGACAGATTTTTGGAAGCGTTCACCACTGTATTAAATCATTCAACAATAACACAATAATACCCCGGCTGCATATGAAACTTTTTTCCTCCGTAAATGATGTAACCGATATTCAGGCACTGGTTAAAGAAGCTTTGCATTTAAAGCAAAACCCTTATGCTCACCAGCATTTAGGCAAGAACAAGACTTTGGCTCTGGTTTTCCTTAATCCGAGTTTACGTACCCGTATGAGTACTCAAAAAGCCGCGCTTAACCTTGGAATGAACGTAATGGTGTTGAATATGGATAAAGAAGGCTGGGCTCTGGAACTGCGGGACGGTGCCATAATGAACGGCGGTACAGTTGAACATATCCGTGAAGCTGCTGCGGTATTAGGGCAATATGCTGATATTGTTGGTGTACGCTCCTTCCCGGGTTTAAAAGATCGTGATGCAGATTACAGCGAAGATATATTCAACAAATTTGTAAAATATTGCGGCATACCTGTGGTGAGCTTAGAATCAGCTACTCGACATCCCTTACAAAGTTTGGCCGATTTGGTTACGATTGAGGAACTGAAAACAAGGTCTCGTCCAAAAGTAGTTCTAACTTGGGCACCGCATGTAAAAGCATTACCACAAGCTGTGCCAAACTCATTTGCTGAATGGATGTGCAAAGCTGACGTTGATTTCACTATTGCGCATCCGGCAGGTTATGAGTTGAATTCTGACTTTACACAAGGTGCCACCATCACCCACAACCAGGATGAAGCTTTAGCAGATGCCGATTTTATTTATGTAAAAAACTGGTCTGCTTACGAGCCTTATGGAAAAGTAATTGGCGATTATGAAGATTGGATGCTGACTAACGACAGCCTAAGCAATACCAACAACGCCAAAGTAATGCATTGCTTACCAGTTCGCCGTAATTTAGAGCTATCAGACGAAATTCTGGACGGGCAAAGTTCTGTCGTGATCCACGAAGCGGGCAACCGTGTTTGGGCTGCGCAGGCTGTACTGAAGCAAATGCTCGAATCATTATAGTATAAAGTTGATTGAGTTGGATTGTGTTGATTTGGTTTATTAGCAATAACTCATTCAACCTAATCAACCGCTTAATTTAATCAACTAACCGAATGTATACTCCCTCTTTTAATGCGTTTACTGACCGACAAGAAATTGTTGCCTTTATGCAACGATATAGTTTTGCTACGATTGTGACTCAGATTGACGGTTTGCCGGTGGCTACACATTTGCCTTTCCTGGTAAAAGAAGATGGTGATAAATTAGTCTTACAGGCGCATTTTGCAAAGGCCAATCCGCAATGGAAGGACCTTGAGGGCAATACATCTCTGGTTATTTTTACTGAACCACATGCCTATATCTCACCAAATAACTACGAGAAGCCAGAGAATGTGCCAACGTGGAATTATATTGCTGTTCATGCTTATGGTAAAGCTCAAATATTGGATAGTGTTGAGCAAAAAACGGACTTGTTAAAGCATACCATTAACGCCTTCGAATTACCCTATCTACAGCAATGGGAAGGCTTGCCAGAGCAATACAAGTTAAAAATGATGAACGGCATCGTAGCCTTCGAAATAGAAGTAACCGATCTGCAAGCCAAAAAGAAATTAAGCCAGAATAGGTCAGAATTAGAGCGAGAAAATATCATCCACACATTAAGTCAAAGCGCTGATACCAACGAACGGGAAATTGCTGCCTACATGCGTGATTTAGAATCAAGAAACAAGAATCAAGAGTCACGATAGCTCCAAAATTTATCTTGGTTCTTGGCGCTTGATTCTTGGTTCTAATTATTTTGAAGTATCAAGTGATCGGGTTTCCATATTAAAAAACCGCACGATCAGCCTGTTATCCGTGTTCCTTACAAAATATTTGGACGCCCAGCTAACCAATACGCTCAGTTTATTGGAAAATCCCATCAACGACATTAAGTGAACAAACATCCACAGCAGCCAGGCAAAGAGCCCGTGAAAATGCAACTTGCCAATATCTGCTACAGCTTTGCTTTGCCCTATTGTAGCAAGTGAGCCTTTATCCCAATATTTGAACGGTTCAGTTGCCTCGCCATTAATAATATGCATCAGGTTTTTAGCCAGATGCTGACCCGTTTGTATAGCCCCCTGTGCCATGCCGGGTATTCCGTTGGGCATCTCAGGGGTTATCATGGCCGATACATCTCCTATAGCAAATATATTCCGGTAACCTTGTACCCTGCTAACTTCATCAACCAATATCCTTCTCCCGCTTGTGATAGTCGCGCTAGCCAGGCCCTCAGGCATTTCGCCCTTTACTCCTGCTGCCCAAAACACATTCCGGGTATCTATAAGCGTCCCATCATCAATAGTTAACGTAGTTCCATCAAAACTCTTCACATGAACTCCGTTATGGATGATCACTCCCATTTTCTGCAACGCTGCCTTTGCCGCAGCAGACGCATTGTCTGACATCGCGCCTAATACAACAGACTTCCCTTCTACCAGGTATACCTTCATATCTTCTTGGCATAATGAAGGGTAATCTTTACAAAGTACTTTATTACGCATTTCAGCTAATGCGCCTGAAAGCTCTACACCTGTCGGCCCTCCACCAACTACCACAAAAGTCATCAAGGCATCCTTTTCTTTCCGATCAGTTGTAATAACCGCCTTTTCCAGGTTCTGCAACATGTAACTGCGGATGTTCAATGCTTCGCTGATGTTTTTCATCGGCATAGCATAATGTTCAATCTGCTGGTTGCCGAAAAAGTTGGTGTTTGCCCCGGTAGCGATCACCAGATAGTCGTAAGAAATATCGCCAATATCACTTGTAACTGTATTCTTTTCTGGGTTGATGGTTTTTACTTCAGCCAGATTAAATGAGAAATTCTTTTGATTCGTAAATATCCTGCGAACAGGGAACCCGATCGAATCAGCTTCAATGGCACCCATAGCCACCTGGTAAAGCAATGGCTGAAAAGTGTGGTAATTGTGCTTGTCCAGCATCAATATTTCTACAGGCTTATTCTTTAACTTTTTTGCCAGGTTAATGCCGCCAAAACCGCCGCCGATGATAATGATACGGGGCATACGGGCCGATTTAGTTTGATCCATAAATAGATATTATCAGGAGCTTAAGCGCAAAATAAGTATAAAAAAGTCTTCCTGATACCATCCTAACTTAATTTAATACAGGGATGTTTTTAAACTCATCTTATTTTTACTGCCTAATTGCTATTTTTGCGCCTTTATTGATTGAAACACAATATATGCAGGCCATATGTGTGCGAAATAATATCTATGGATAAAAAGAAACTATATATCATCAAGATCGGCGGGAATGTGATCGATAATTCAGAAAATCTTTATCATTTTCTGAAGGATTTCACTGCGGTTGATGGTTATAAAATATTAGTTCATGGTGGCGGCAAGGTGGCTACCCAGTTATCTGAAACGCTTGGCATCGAAGCTAAATTGGTTGATGGTCGCCGTATAACAGATATTGAAACACTACGTGTGGTAACAATGGTTTACGGTGGATTGATCAATAAGAATATCGTAGCACAATTACAAAGGTTTGGAACAAACGCTATCGGTCTTACCGGCGCGGACGGTAATTTTATCAGAACAAAAAAACGCCCGGTTAAAACCATCGATTATGGCTTTGTCGGTGATATGGATGATAAATCCATCGACCCGCAAAGCTTAGAGAAACTGATGGATGCCGGCTTTACCCCTGTTTTCTGTGCAATTACACATGATGGTGAGGGGCAATTGCTGAATACCAATGCAGATACCATTGCATCGGCACTTGCTGTAGCTTTATCCAAACTATATGAAACTACTTTAGTATATTGCTTCGAGAAAAAGGGAGTATTGCAGGATATTAATGATGAGGAATCGTTAATAAGAGAAATAGACCCTGAACGGTACGAAAAACTAAAGGAACAGCAGATCATTCACAGCGGTATGCTACCCAAACTGGATAATGCATTTACAGCGATCAATTGCGGGGTAAAAGCGGTTATCATCGGCAAATCTGACGATTTGGGACAATTAAAACACGAAAATTCATTTGGCACACGTTTAAGCAATAAGAAATGAGCGAAATACAAACCATAGCGATATTAGGGGGCGGCAACATAGGGCTTTCATTGGCCCGCGGGCTGGTTAAAGCAGGAATTTATAAGCCGGAGCAGATCATCGTGACACGCAGAAACTTAGGTGCTTTAGCATTACTGTCAAAAGAAGGTTTTCAAACAACCGATAATAATTCAGATGCGGTAAAAAGATCTGATGCAGTTGTTATAGCGGTGTTGCCACAACAGTTGAATAAACTAATGTATGAAATTCGCCCAT
The DNA here is from genome assembly GCA_018266915.1 of Bacteroidota bacterium. Classification (GTDB taxonomy): domain Bacteria; phylum Bacteroidota; class Bacteroidia; order Sphingobacteriales; family Sphingobacteriaceae; genus Mucilaginibacter. The sequence continues at coordinate 299,667 of JAFDZM010000080.1, forward strand.
CGTTGAAAAAGCAAAGGCACCTGCTTATTTCAGTAGTATCAGGTGTAAGCTGTCATGATATTTATGTTCAGGCAGGAACATTGGTGCAGGTGGTCAGAGCCATGCCGAATACAGCTATAGCTATCGGTCAATCTATGACTTGTATCTCCACAGAAAATGCTTCTAACGAGAATATGGAATTGGTGAAATCTCTTTTTGATACTGTGGGCGTCACCATCCAGATCAACGAGGAGCTGATGACTTCTGCTACTGCGCTTTGTGCCTGTGGTATTGCATTTTTCCTGCGTTCTATACGTGCTGCTTCCCAAGGCGGAACCGAGATAGGCTTCCATGCACATGATGCCCTCAGAATGGCCGCACAGACTGCCAAAGGCGCTGCTGATTTGCTTCTACAATTAGCTTCCCACCCTGAACAAGAAATCGATAAAGTAACTTCGCCAAAAGGTTGTACCATTGCCGGGTTGAACGAAATGGAGCACAATGGTTTTAGCTCAGCTATGATCAAAGGCATCAAAACATCAGCTGATAAAGCGGCGGTGTTGTATGATAAAGAAGACTAAAGAAGATTACTCCAAATAATAATGCCTGATCCTGTTTAGCTGGTCATCCAACTCATACACTAAAGGCACGCCGGTAGGCAAGTCTAATTTTGTTACTTCTTCATCCGATAAATGGTCAATATACTGTATTAATGCTCGCAAACTATTGCCATGAGCGGACACAATCACTTTTTGATTCATTCGGATTGTTGCAACAATATTCTCATGCCAGAAAGGTAATACCCTGTCCATCGTCTCACTCAGATTTTCCGTTAATGGCAATTCGCGTTCAGTTAAATTTTTATATCGAGGGTCTTTACCAGGATATCTGTCATCATCTTTAGTAATGGCAGGCGGCAGTTCATGCGGATCACGGCGCCATTTGTGAACCTGCTCAGCACCATACTTTGTGGTGATCTCATCTTTGTTTAATCCTTGCAAAGCTCCATAGAAACGTTCATTTAATCGCCAGGATTTTTGTACGGGTATCCAAAGCAGGTCCATTTCTTCCAAAACGATGTCAAGGGTCTTAATAGATCGCTTTAAGACAGAGCAGAAACCTGCATCAAAAGTATAGCCGTAGTTCTTGAGTAATTGTCCTGCATGCTTTGCTTGCCGATAACCATTTTCAGATAGATCAACATCCGTCCAGCCTGTAAAGCGGTTTTCTTGGTTCCAGATGCTCTCTCCGTGACGAATTAATACGAGTTTTTGCATAGTATAAGCGTAAAGCACAAAGCTAAACGCTGAAAGCTAAAAAAATGCATTTATATTAAGGTAACAGACTATCAAATAAATCTGTGAAATCTTCTTGGTAATCGGTGTAATCAATTTATTATCTTGCATAATAAACCAACTCTAAAACCTAAATTACCATGATCCCAACAACACCTGTTTCCTTAAAAGAAGGGACTGCTAACCCCGCTCCTCTCGGTCTTTGCGCCTTTGGTATGACTACTGTTTTATTGAATTTCCACAATGCCGGTTTCTTTGAGTTGAACTCAATGATCTTGGCCATGGGTCTTTGTTATGGTGGCCTTGCACAAGTTATAGCCGGTATAATTGAAGCTAAAAAGAATAACACCTTTGGATTGACAGCTTTTACCTCTTATGGCTTTTTCTGGCTTTCGCTGGTGGCCCTTATTGTGATGGCCAAAGTAGGTTGGATTCCCAAGCCTTCTGATGGCGCTATGTCCGCTTATCTCGGCATGTGGGGCTTATTTACATTTTGTTTGTTCTTCGGCACACTCAAGCTTAACAGAGCTTTGCAATTCATATTCGGATCGCTAACTATATTATTTATTTTATTAGCTGTCGGTGATTCAACAGGAAACGCCTCCATCAAAACATTTGCCGGATATGAAGGTATAATATGCGGATTATCTGCTATTTATACCGGAATAGCTAATGTTTTAAATGAGATATATGGCAGAACAGTATTGCCGATTGGTGCAGTCAGCTAATTCTGCTAAATTGCGGCGTGAAAGATTTCAAAAAATATTACTTGCTGCCCGCTACACCCGAAGAAGTTTATATGGCTTTAACCAATCCATTAACCATTGAGTTGTGGACTGGCGAAGAAGCTGTAATGAGTACTGAAGCAGGGTCAGAATTTTCTATGTGGGAAGGCAGTATTGTAGGTAAAAACCTGGAATTTGAGGAAGGAAAGAAAATTGTGCAGCAATGGTATTTTGACGGTCAGCCGGAGGCATCTATTGTCACTATAAAACTGCATCCCGATAAAAAGGGAACTTCGGTGGAGCTCAGACATACCAATATCCCTGACGCAGATTACCAAAGTTTTGCTGAAGGTTGGAATGATTCCTATTTCGGGCCACTGTCCGATTTCTTCGACGTTCCATAAAACATAAGAAAGCCGCCCATTACTGCGCGGCTTTCTTATTCATATTAGTTTTTGTTAGAACAACGTAAACTCAACACGTCTGTTCAATTGACGGCCCTTTGCAGTTTTATTACTTGCAATAGGCTGTGTCTCGCCATATCCGGTAGCTTCAATACGCGATGCGTTAGCACCTTTGCTCACCAGGTATGATTTAACTGATTCAGCACGGTCTTTTGATAACCTCATATTGGCTTCGGCTGAACCTATATTATCCGTGTGACCTGCGAGTTTCAGACTAAAGTTTTTGTCAACCAATAATTTCGCTACCCGGTCCAAACTTGGATAAGAATGTGCTCTTATGGTTGCTTTTCCAAAATCAAACTCAAGGTTTTTGATGGCTTCCCGTACAATCTTTCTGTCCTCTTCGGTTACATAAACCTTGACGTCTTTAGCCACAGGAAGCGGACAACCCGATCCGTCGACCTTTGTTCCGGTAGGTGTATTAGGACATTTATCGAAGAAATCAGGAACACCGTCTCCGTCGCTGTCAACAGTAAACTTAGCCAGGTTAGCATTGGTCACGTCAAGATCGGCGCGTAATTTATCGTTTTTAGCTTTTTCAGCATCCAATTGAGCCTGTTGTGCCTGGATAGAATTCTTTAGCATAGCTTCTTCGGTCAGGTATTCTGTGCGCATTGAGTTAACCGGGTTATGTGTTGCCAGTTGAGGCTTAGACCGTGGACCTAAAGCGAATTCTAACCCTATATGCGCATAAGAGAATCGATCATTCCCTAAACCATGATCGTATCCGTCAATATTGTCAGAGTTAACAAAGTTGATCTGATAGCCAAGGTCGAGATTAATTCCCTGTGAGATATTGAACTTTACACCAGCTCCGGCCGGGATATAGAATTCCTTTATCTGATCATCTGTAACAGAGCCACCGCTTCCACCCCGTACGGTTACAGTAGGTTTGTAGCCCATTATACCCCCACCAAGGGTAATATAAGGTTGGATAAAGCCTTGTTTATGCCGCCAGTTGATATTAGCTAAAGTAAAATTACCGCTTAAGTCAACAGCATAATTTAATTTAGTGCTAAAACCATTATATGGTGAATAGCCCGCAGCATTAGGCTGAGCATGGTCACCAGAAAGTTTACCGGCCATGAAATCAGCCTGCAAGCCAAAAGACGGCAATATTTGCTTTTTGATATAGGCGCTGTAACCCAACTCACCGTTGGGCGACGTAAAATCCATGCTTCTTTTGTCCTGTATAATATTATACGGCGTTAACACACCTACATTAACTCCGATAGACCATGTGCGAAACGCATTTTCTGGCGAAAACGGTTGTACATAATTAGTATTAGTGGTTGGTTGTAAAGTTTTGGTTGTATCAGGAGCTTTTTGTGCGAATAGTTGACTGCTTGCCACAATTCCTGTAAATAGCAGAGCAGTTCTTTTTAAGTTGAACCTCATATGTTTAAAGATTTATGTTTTCAAAGGCTTTAGATAAAGCATTTGGTACAGGAAAGTCAATATCAATGCCACATAACCGTTGGTCACATGACTGTTTCATTATTATGGGATTTCAGAAAAGTAGATTAACTTAACTAAGATGATAAATCGCTATAGGGCAACCAGTTGGGGTTTACTTAAGTTAAATCTGAATAAATATGATGTAAATAAAAAACTCATTTACTCTGACTTTTTGAATATCAGAGTAAATGAGTTATAAAAAGTACATTTCTTCAGAAAATGTACAGAATTAAGGAATATTCATCCAACACTGGTTTTCAAAGTTTCCAGTGCTGGATAGAATTATAATGAACTTTTTGCTAAAGCCTGGGTAATATCAGCTATTGTATCTTCTACCTTTTCTAAGCCCACAGAGATACGGATCAGCCCTGGAGTAATGCCTACCGATAACCTTTCAGCATCTGTCAATCTGGAGTGAGTTGTACTTGCAGGGTGTGAAGCAATACTGCGTGTATCACCTAAGTTAGCAGTTACTGAAAGCATTTCCAACGCATCAAGAAATTTACGACCTGCTTCCAAACCACCCTTTATCTCAAAGCATAGTACACCACCACCTAATTTCATCTGTTTTTTCGCAATATCGTATTGCGGATGACCTTTCAGGAAAGGATATTTTACCCAAGATACATTCGGATTGCTTTGTAGGGTCTCAGCTATTTTCAATGCATTCTCGCAATGACGTTCCATACGCACATCCAGAGTTTCAAGGCTCTTGCTTAATACCCATGCGTTAAACGGCGCCATAGACGGACCAGTATTACGACAGAATAAGTAAATATCTTTTATCAGATCAGCACGACCAACAATCACACCACCTAATACTCTACCCTGCCCGTCAATCCATTTTGTAGCTGAGTGAACAACAAGATCGGCCCCAAAATCTATTGGACGTTGCAATAACGGTGTAGCAAAGCAATTGTCCACATTCAGTATCAGTCCATGCTTTTTAGAGAACTGGCCTATCCATTCCAGATCAAGTACTTCCAATTGTGGATTGGTAGGCGTTTCCAGGTAAACCATTTTTGTATTTGGTTTAACAGCTGCTTCCCATGCAGCATTATCATTAGCTGGCACCAGCGTACTTTCGATACCAAATCGTGAAAGATATTTGGTCACCATGGTAAAGGTGCTGCCAAAAACCGATTTGCAGCAGATCAGGTGATCGCCTTTACTCAACAAAGCAAACATCGACGAGAATATAGCGCTCATTCCGGTTGATGTGGCAAAACCTGCATCAGCACCTTCCAGGGCACACATCTTAGCAATAAACTCATCCACGTTGGGGTTGCTGAAACGGCTGTAAATGTTATCATCTGTTTCATCGGCAAATGCTGCGCGCATCGCCTCAGCCTCGTCAAAAGTAAAGCTGCTGGTAAGATATAACGGAGTAGAATGCTCCTGTTGCTGAGTTTTTTGAGATTGAATACGGATTGCCTGGGTAACCGGATCTAACTTTTTAGACATGATATTTTGTGAATGTAGTAGAAGAATGCTGTTATTATAAAGCTGGCTGAACAACTACTGATGTAGTTATTTTTGCACCAGCTTTCATCAAAGTTGCTGCAACTGAGCAATATTTGTTGATCGACAGGTCAACCGCACGCGCTGCTTTATCCTTGTCAATATCACCATAAAGTTGAAATTTGACATGGATAGTTTGCCAAAGTGAAGGTTCTTTCCCTTTTTCGCGCTCACCGCTGATGGTCATTTTATAATCAACTACATCCTGGCGTTGTTTCTTTAGTATGCTGATCACATCAATAGCAGAGCATCCGCCCAAAGCCATTAACAAGCTTTGCATCGGGCGAACACCATAATTCAGACCGCCGCTTTCAGGGCTGCTGTCCATTTTAATAGTGTGACCGTTTTCGTCTGTAGCCTCGAAGCCGAAATCACCGTGTACACGCGAAAGTTGAATAGTAGGCATGTTATAATAATTAAAGGTTGCAAAGTTATGATTTTTAGGCAGGAATGTTACCTGAGAGGCACAAATCTGACTTTTAATAAATAAACTTTAAACTTAGGTTAATAAAAAGCACTTTTAATAACCGCTTTTACGGCTTCTTTTACAATAAGTTTTGTTTGGGAGATGGTTGCAATAGTTGAAATTGTTGTAAATGGTTAAAGAAAATAAACCAATACAACCAGTAAAACCAATTCAACCAATTTAACGATCCTTAACAGGAATAACGAGTTTTAAACCCGACCATATTTCATCTACCGCGCAAACTTTAATATCCACCAAGCCGGTCTGCAAGGCAAAACCCCGGATAATGTCTTCAGTAATATCGGTAGGTACTTTGGATGATTTCTTGGGCCAAGATATCCATATTGCCCCATTGGACTTGATGTGATTTTTTAGTTGCGGTAGCAAGGATTTGTATTCTTTCTGGCTTTTTGTAAAAAAGTGGATCAGATCAAGTTTTGCATCCTTATCATTTTCGAAATATAAATTAGCAGGAAGATCGGTGAAAAGGCACAGGTAATATTCAGGTGCATTGATCAGATCGATATGAAAATCACCTTTGATACCCAGTTTTTTTACGAGTGGCGTACCAGAATAACCGGCAGGCTTAATTTGTCCAGTCTCAATTAACGGGTTCATGTAATCTGATCTGGTTTAAGTGGTGCTGCAAATGATTTAAATAATCGTTTGCCAGCCATTCTACAGTATGCAGTTTTACTTCGGTTTTGCCACTATCGCACTTAGCCTGCATCCTGTCGGGTGGGTAATTATCCAATACGTGGATTATCTGCAGGTTTAGTATTTTCCACAGTTGTAACACTTCGTCCTGCGTCATTCCCTGGTAATGCTGAGCTTTTACCCAATCATCCTGTTCGTAAGCCAGCTTGAAGTTTTCCTCGTAAGTGCATCTTATAAAACGCTGCAGGTTGATCATTGCACTGTCGCATAAATGTCCCATTATCTCTTTTTTTGACCATTTTCCGGGCGCAGGCCTGGTGTTCCAGTCAATCGGGCGATTGTCGGGGTTATTTAGAGATTTGATGAACTGGTAAATTGCCGTTAATATATTTTTGGATACCTGTTTCATGGCAGCGATATCTGTCATTAAATATAGCAATCAAATCTTAAATTTTTTTACAAAAAACTACTACCTTCAACACCTTGAATAAGTTCTATGGCCCTTAACTATATCTGGATCTTCTTTTTTATTATCGCATTTATACTTGCTTTTGTAAAGTTGATCTTTCTGGGCGATACAGAAGCTTTTAAATCAATTGTTGACAGCTTATTCAGTTCATCGCAAACAGCTGTAATGGACATTGCGCTACCATTAATTGGCGCGATGACTTTCTGGCTTGGTATCATGAAAATTGGTGAAAAAGCAGGCGCCATTAATTTTCTATCCCGTATTGTAGGGCCGTTTTTCAGACGAATATTTCCTGAAATACCTAAGGATCATCCTGCTCTTGGAAATATTCTGATGAGCTTTTCGGCAAACCTGCTTGGTTTATTAAATGCTGCTACACCTCTCGGTTTAAAGGCGATGGACAGCATGCAGGAGATTAATGAAGATAAGGAAACAGCCAGCAATGCACAAATCATGTTCCTGGTGCTGCTAACATCAGGTATGCAATTACTGCCGGTTGCTATTATCGCACAACGTGCCATTCTTCACGCAAAAGATCCAACAGACGTTTTTATTCCTTGTATAATAGCTACCTATGTATCTGCTGTTATTGGTATGATCGCTGTAGCAATTAAGCAAAGAATCAACTTGTTTGACAGGGTGATCATCGCCTGGCTTGGCGGGATAAGTTTATTCATTACGGCGATGGTTTGGTTTTTTACAACACATCTTACCAAAGAGCAAATCAGTTTATTTTCGAAGATTACCAGTAACCTATTACTATTTGCTATTCCGGTTGTATTTATTTTAGGTGGAATGGTAAAGAAGATCAATGTTTTTGAGGCATTTATCGACGGTGCAAAAAGTGGTTTTGATACTTGTATTAAGATCATCCCTTACCTGGTGGCGATGTTAGTAGGTATTGCGGTCTTCCGCAGTTGTGGAGCACTTGGCTATATGAATGATGGCTTGAGATGGGCGGTAAATGGTTTAGGACTGGATACCCGCTTTGTAGACGCTATGCCTGTAGCCTATATGAAACCATTGAGTGGTTCGGGATCGCGTGCCATGATGATCACGACCATGCAAAGCTTTGGGCCGGACAGTTTTGCCGGACGTTTGGGCTGTGTTTTTAATGGCTCTGCTGATACTACATTTTATATCGTAGCACTATATTTTGGTTCAGTTGGTATCAAAAGATTCCGTTACTCAATACCTTTTGGTTTGATTGCTGATCTGGCCGGAATTATAGCTGCAATCTTCGTTTCTTACCTGTTTTTCGGATAAACTTATCCACATTTCGGAGATTTTTCACTTCAGATATTATAATTAACTGGCAGTTAATCAAAGGATTCTCCTTATACTCATTTTTGAGTATTTCAAAAGGGCTCGTTTTAGCTAAAATACTGCAACCCAACACTCTCTATTTCGTATAAAGGACGAAAGTTAGTTCTAATCATTAAAGCCTGCATTTTCTGTTAAAGCAGGTTTTCTTGCTAAAAAGGAAAAGAACAACTGTTAGGCATACCCTTACAATTAAACCGGAAAATATGTATGGATAGAACCTTTACGAAACATTTATTCTTTTTAGCAATACTCCTATTTACTATAACAGGGGCTTTTGCTCAAACTATAACGGTCGGCACAGTTGATCCGGGGCCGTATGGCCAGGGCTCATCAATTGCTGTTCCCATCAATGTTAATACTTCCGGAGGATGTGTTAACTCAGGAAACACCTATAATTTATACCTATCCGATGCTTCAGGTAATTTTTCACCGGGCACTTTAATCGGAAGCTATACTGGTGTATATGGCACGTATGTAAACGGCGTTATACCTAATGGTACCCCTGCGGGAGCCGGTTACAAAGTTGAGGTTAAATCAACAAATCCATCTGTAACCAGCTCTGTATCATCGGCGTTTACTATTTCAAGCAACCCAGGTGTAACTGCTTCGCTTACTGAATCAGAAACCGTTTCGGCGGGCGTATTCGGGCGATGCGTGGGTAGTACTTCACCTTATACATTTACTTCCAGCTCAGGCGGTACTGTTACTGCCAGTTTCTTTAATGAAGGCTCACAATCCTATGAAGCCTCTAATGTTTCGGTTCCCGCTGGTGGATATGCTTTTACGCCAAATACAGCCAATTATACGGTTACAGGGAAATCTGTCGATGCAAGCGGTACAGTAGGCACGTACGATTACCAGCTTGTGAACAATGTGGTAGTAAACCCGTTCAGTCCATTCGGTACGCCTTTCGTTTGTATGCCGGCAGGCGGGTCAGGCGATTTGCAATTTATCATGCCTATAACCGGGCCAGGAGGTATTATCAATAACTACCCGGGAACTACCTATACAGTCAATTGGGGCGACGGGACAAGCACTACTTTTACCTATTGCCAGATTGTTGCCCTTGGCGGTATTTTAGTACATACTTATACCTTGCCATCTTGTGGTCAAACGTCTACAGGCGGTGCAACCAACTCATTAACCGTTGTAAGTCATGCTATAAGCCCTTATTGTGGTGAAGTTGCATCAGCAGCTACTACGTCAGCAAAGGTTATAATTACGCCTATAACGAAATTCTCGGCACCATCAGTTGCATGCGTTGGAACTGCGCTTACGATACCTAACACTTCCGACCCCGGACCAGATTATAGCACAGGTGCAGCTTCTACTTGCGCCGTTAACGCAAACGCCAAATATGACTGGACATTAGATGGTGTAGCTGTTGCCGGCTACCAAGGAGTTCTGCTTAGTAAATCATTTATTTTTGCCGCTACCACTACTCATGGTACACATACCTTAACGCTGCATGCCGAAACGCCAGCTATTGGTTGTGCATCAACGGATTATACACAAACAATTTGTTTTGAGGATCCACCACAACCGGTTTTTACGATGCCAACTCCCTTGTGCGTAACTGGTGGTCCGGTATCTCCAACCAACACATCTACCGTTGATAATACCTGCGCCGTTCCGCAATATGTATGGACAGTAACAGGTCCTGCACCTGTAAGCTATGCTGGTGGAACCAATGCAAACAGCGCAATACCGCAATTCGTATTCTCTGCTGCAGGTTTTTATACCGTACAATTAGGCATTAGCTCATCGGGCTGCGGTGTTATAAATGCTGCTCCGCAAACCATTGCAGTAGATGCAGCGCCAACAACCAGCATGTCCCCTAATGCTACTATTTGTGGTAATAACTTAACATTTACTTTCGATCCGAGCCAGACAACAACAAAAACAGTAGTATCTGGTACTACCTTACCAACACCGACAACATTCAGCTGGGTAATTACCGGGGGCGCATATAGCTTTTTGGGTGGTACAAGCGCAACCAGCCAGTATCCTCAGATATTATTTGCAGACTTCGCTACGTATACTATACAGGTAACTAATACCAATTCCTGCGGCAGCTCAACTGCTTCACAGACCCTTACATTTGTCCAGGCTCCTACTGTAAGCGCAGGACCAGATCAGACTGTCTGCGCAAGCAACCCTGCTGTGGTTTTAGCAGGTACCGTAACGGGCAGCTATACAAGCTATCAATGGACTGGCGGTACAGGTACATTTTCGCCAAACAGGAATACTGCTAACGCGACTTACACGCCTTCCAATACTGAAATAACTGCCGGTTCTGTTACTTTAACTTTCCAGGTGAATAATACAGCCGTACCTGCACCATGTAATGTGGTAACGGATCAGATGAAAATCACCATTACCCCTACTGTATATATTACCAGTTCACCAACTGATGCAGCTTGTTCGGGACAAGCCTTAGCTTACTTAATAACCGCGAGCAATCCCCTGGCAACCTTTACCTGGACGTCTTCTTTGACATCAGGTACTGCTACGGGATTTACCGCATCTGGTAGCGGACCTAATATAACCGATGCGATCACCAACAGCGGTAACACCGATGCAGTAGTTACTTATAATATCTTGCCAACCCTCAATGGTTGTCCTGGTACTCCTTTTGTATTAAATGTAACTATTCACCCACTGCCTGCTATTACTGCGGTTCCGGTAAATAATCCAATATGTAATAACCAGCCTGCAGACATTGTGCTTACATCAAATGTAGCCAATACCACTTACACCTGGACCAGCTCAGCCAGTGCCAATATCAGTGGTAATACCAACCAGGCAACGCAATTAGTTACGAGCAGTATACAGGATATTTTAAGCAATTCGGGCACTACTCCGGGTACAGTAACCTATACTGTTACTCCATATAATGGATCATGTGCTGGTACACCTGTTGTTACGACCATTACTGTTGAACCAACACCAATCACATCAAATGCAGGCCCTAATGACGAAGTTTGCGCTACCACAACTTATACATTACAAGGTAACAATCCTGCACCGGGTACCGGTAAATGGACTGTGGTAGGTAGCCCGGCTGGTGTTACTTTCAATGATGATACCAATCCGAATGCTATTGTAAGCGGTTTAGTACCAGGCAATATTTATCAATTTACCTGGACTATTACCGATTATCCGTCTTGTCCGTCAACTTCAAGCACGGTTAGCGTTACTATCGATAAATCTCCTGTTGGAGGTACTACCGGAACTGATACACATGTTTGTTCTGGAAGCAATGTTGGTACCATTACACTTGCGGGCCAATTCGGCAGCGTGGTTCGCTGGGAATCATCTATTGATAATGGTACTACCTGGCAACCAATTGCCAATACAGGCAATACTCAGCCTTACTCAAACTTAACACAGACTACCCAATACAGGGTAATCATTCATAATGGAGTTTGTCCGGATGTACCTTCATCGGTAACAACCATTACTGTTGATGCTCCACCAAATGCTGCTAATGCAGGTCCTAATGATGAAGTTTGTAATACTACAACTTATACCCTGCAGGGTAATAACCCATCGCCAAATACAGGTCTATGGACCGTTGTTGGCAGTCCTGCAGGTGTTACTTTCTCTGATGCAACCCTCCCAAATGCTGTTGTAAGCGGATTAGTACCGGGTAATACCTATCAATTTACCTGGACAGTTTCCAATACCGCATCTTGTCCGCCAACAACAAGTACAGTTACGATACAGGTTGACAAAGCTCCTGTTGGCGGTACAACCGGAACAGATGCGCATGTTTGTTCAGGCACAAATGCCGGGTCAATCACCCTTGCTGGTCAGTTTGGTACCATCGTGCGCTGGGAATCGTCTGTTGATAATGGAACCACATGGCAGGCCATAAGCAATACCAGCACTACCCTTTCTTATGCTAACCTAACGCAGACTACTGAATACAGAGCTGTTATTCATAACGGAGTTTGTCCGGATGCATCATCAACTATTACGACGATTACTGTTGATGCGCCTCCAATTGCGTCAGTAGCAGGACCGGATGACGAAGTCTGCGCCACCACAACTTATACCCTGCAAGGTAACAACCCTGCACCAGGCACAGGTCTGTGGACAGTTGTTGGTAGCCCGGCAGGAGTTACTTTCTCTGATGCAACCCTCCCGAATGCTGTTGTAAGCGGATTAGTACCGGGCAATACTTATCAGTTTACATGGACTATCTCAAATACTGCCGCTTGTCCATCAACTTCAAGTACGGTTAATATCACTATTGATAAAGCTCCTGTTGGAGGAACAACCGCAAGCAATGCACATGTTTGTTTAGGCACTAACGCGGGCAATATTACCCTTACCGGTCAATTTGGTACAATTGTGCGTTGGGAATCATCTATAGATAACGGTACTACGTGGCAAGCGATTGCAAATGTTACCACAACTCAGTCTTATACAAATCTGACTCAGACTACCCAATACCGGGTAATTATGCATAACGGCGTTTGTCCGGATGTTCCTTCGTCAGTAACAACAATTACGGTAGACCCGCCTCCAATTGCATCAAATGCAGGTCCGGATGCTACAGTTTGTAGTTCGACCACTTATACATTACAGGGTAACAACCCCGCGCCAGGTACTGGTAAATGGACCGTTGCCGGTAATCCTCCGGGCGTTACTTTCAATGATGATACAAATCCAAATGCTGTTGTAAGCGGATTGGTACCGGGAACTACATATCAATTTACCTGGACTATCTCAAACACTGCCTCTTGTCCATCAACTTCAAGTACAGTTAATATCACTATAGACAAAGCTCCGGTTGGAGGAATAACCGCAAGCGATACTCATGTTTGTTCTGGAACCAATATTGGTGTGGTAACGCTTACAGGCCAGTTTGGTACTGTATTACGTTGGGAATCATCTGTTGACAATGGTGCAACATGGCAAACCATCGCCAATATTACCACTTCACAGAATTATTTAAACCTGACTCAAACCACTCAGTACAGAGCCATCTTACATAATACCAGCACTTGTCCGGATGCGCCATCAACCGTAACAACTATTACTGTCGATCCTCCACCAACTGCATCTAACCCCGGCCCTAATGATGAAGTTTGTAGCACCAATACTTATACCTTGCAAGGTAATAACCCTGTGCCAAGTACCGGTAAATGGACAATGGTAAGTGGCCCGTCAACTGCTATTTTCTCTGACGATACCAATCCAAATGCTGTTGTAACCGCATTGGTACCGGGTACTTATGTTTTCCGCTGGACGATCACTAATACAGCAGCCTGTCCGTCAAACGCTAACAATGTTACTATCATTATTGATAAAGCGCCAATCGGTGGTACTACCTCAAGTGATGCAACAGTTTGCTCCGGCACCAACGGCGGCCCTATTACACTTGCAGGTCAGTTTGGTACTATTGTAAGATGGGAATCATCAATTGATAATGGTACAACATGGCAGCCAATCTTTAATACCAGTGTTACTTTAAATTATTCCAACTTAACACAAACTACAAAATACCGTGCAATATTGCATAACGGTGTTTGTCCGGATGTTCCTTCATCAATAACAACTATTACTGTTGATCAACCACCTATTGCGGCCGTTGCAGGGCCGGATAATGAAGTCTGTAATTCGGCAACCTATACACTGCAAGGTAATAACCCTGCACCAGGTACTGGTACATGGACAATGGTAAGTGGACCATCTACCGCTACCTTTACAAATGCGACCAGTCCAAATGCTGTTGCAACGGGATTGGTACCAGGCGTTTATATATTCCGCTGGACAATTACAAATACTGCTGCCTGTCCGCCTACGCATGATGATGTGACCATCACGATCGATCCGGCGCCTGTAGGTGGCACAACATCAAGTGATGCCACTGTGTGTGCAGGCAATAATGGAGGGCCAATAACTCTTGCAGGGCAGCTTGGTACGATAGTACGTTGGGAATCATCTATTGATAACGGTGCTTCATGGCAAACGATACCTAATACCACCACTGCCTTTGTATACTCGAATTTAACCCAAACAACCCAATACAGGGCAATATTGCATAGTGGTATTTGTCCGGATGTACCATCATCAGTTACTACAATTACTGTCGATCAGCCACCAATTGCAGCTATTGCAGGTCCAAATGATGAGGTATGTAGCCCGGGTGCTTACACCCTTCAGGGTAATAGCCCTGCTCCGAATAACGGTAAGTGGACAATGGTAAGCGGTCCATCTACGGCAATTTTCTCTGATGATACCAAAGCGAGTGCAGTTGTGACCGGTTTGGTACCAGGAGTTTATGTATTCCGCTGGACAATCAGTAATACTGCTGCCTGTCCTCCTACAACTGATGACGTTACTATCACTATAGATAAAGCTCCTGTTGGTGGTACTACTACGAGCGATGCTACCGTCTGCGCTGGCAGCAATGGAGCGCCTATTACTCTTGCGGGACAATTTGGTTCAATTGTGAGATGGGAATCATCTATTGACAATGGTGCCTCATGGCAGCCGATTGCTAATACAAGCACCTCGATTGCGTATGCCAATTTAACACAGACCACACAGTATCGTGCGATACTTCATAATGGCGTATGTCCTGATGTGCCATCGTCAGTAACAACAATTACCGTCGATACTCCGCCTGTTGCCGCTAATGCCGGGCCAGATGATGAGGTATGTAATGCAGCCGCTTATACGCTTAAAGGTAACACGCCTCCTGTGCCTAATAAAGGCCAATGGAGCATGTTGACTGGCCCATCATTACCTACTTTCTCCGATCCTACCGATCCAAATGCAGTAGTAAGCGGGTTAATGCCGGGTACATATACCTTCCGTTGGTCAATAAGCAATACAGCCGCTTGTCCGCCAACACATGATGATGTGGTCATTATTATTGATAAAGCGCCAGTTGGAGGTACAACATCAAGCGATGAAACAGTTTGTTCGGGTGGAAACAGCGGACAAATTCATCTTGCAGGTCAATTTGGCTCAGTAGCAAGATGGGAGTTCTCTATTGATAATGGCAGCACCTGGCAGCCAATCGCCAATACGACTACAGTATTATCGTTTTCAAATTTGACACAAACCACCCAATACAGGGCTGTAGTACATAACAGCATTACCTGTCCTGATGTATATTCAACACCTACTACAATCACCGTTAACCCGCAAACGCCGATTGCTTATGCAGGGCCGAATTACAATTTGTGTAACGAAACCAGCACGATATTAAAAGGTAATAATCCTGGATCATTTGTCGGTATATGGACTCAAACCGGAGGCCCGGCAGTAAATATTGCTGATCCGGGTAACTATACCACATCAGTTACCGGTATGGCCGGAGGCAACGTTTATAAGTTCACCTGGACAATAAAAGGTTTACCTCCGTGCGGTGATACCTTCTCTGAAATCACCATCGGTGTATCTTCTGATATTACGCCAAGCTTTGCGATGGATCAGGACCATGGCTGCGGACCAGTAGTAGTCACATTTACCAATACATCTACCCCTACTCCAACAGGTACATTTGTTTGGAATTTTGGTGATGGATCGCCGCAGGTAACAGCTATAAACCCACCAGCTCACACCTTCCAGCCATCAAATGATGGTACTGTAGCTGTTTATGAGGTCTCTATGACCCCTACAAGTAATTGCGGTTCGCAAGCACCTTTTGTGGCTTACGTAAAAGTTAGTTCTGCTAAACCGGTTGCAAGTTTTAACCCGTCTCAAACATCTGCATGCGGTACATTTACGCTTTCTGCTCAAAACTTATCACCGGGAGATAATGCGCAGTATGATTTTTACCTGAAAGACGCGAATGGTAACATCGTGCAGCATTTAACTTATCCCGATACAAGGGATGCTGTTTTCCAACCAATGACGGTTACTCAGCAAACATATTTTTCAATGTACCTGGTGGTCATAGATAAGTGCGGTAACCAGGCTACTTCTCCGTCTGTTAATATACCGGTTTCTCCGTCATCATTGATATCGAAAATACAGATCAAGGGTGATGCCAACAATGTTTGTATAGGCAGCCCGGTAACGTTCCAGAATACCTCAACAGGCGGCGACAGATTCACGATCACCATATATGATTCCAATAAAAAACCGATACTGACTATGCCTGCCGGAACCGGCGATATCAATTATACGCCTACGGCTACAGGTGCATATTATGTATCGATAACTGCCGGAAATACTGGTTGCGGTGATGCACCGGAGTCGGCACTGGTGCCGTTTACAGTTTATCCTATCCCTGCTCCAAGCTTTACCTGGACAGCAGATCAGAATTTTAATGTGACATTTAACAACACAACTCCCGATGTAGCTAATATCCCTGCAGCATCCTTAGTTTATAAATGGGACTTTGGTGATGGCTCAACAATCGATCCGTCTTATATTCCTGCTACCCACCACTTTGATTTTAGCAAGGCGCCGTTCACAGTTACACTAACAGCAACAACACCGGGCACAGATTGCTCCGGAGTGACTTCGCAAAGCATAAATATTACGTTTAAGGGTAACTTATTTTTACCAAATGCGTTTATTCCAGCTAGTTCGGATAGGAACCTTAACACATTTATTGCAAAAGGGTTCGGGATGAAATCATGGCACATGCAGATATTCAACAACTTCGGTCAGTTGGTTTGGGAAACTACCAAATTAGATAGTAATGGCGCGCCGGTTGACGGCTGGGATGGTACTTATAAAGGCAGAATTGTAGAACAGGGTGTCTACATATGGCAAATAAGCGCTACCCTTTTAAACGGCGAAGAATGGAAAGGAATGTCATACCATAATTCATCACCAAGCAAGACAGGGGCTATACATTTAATAAGATAATACAATAATACAAGGTGAAGAATAATCTGGTTATGCGGTGGATGATGCTCCTGATGGTGCTCTTGAAAAGCTTTACAAGCTTTGCACAGGATCATTTGTACTCCCAATTCTTCAACTCGCCCTTGTATCTTAACCCAGCGCTTACAGGTCAGTTTAAAGCTGACCTCCGTATGGACCTAATATATCGTAATCAATGGACTGCCGTGCCGGGTACTTTATCATACGTTTCAGGCTCTATTGATTGGAATATACCGCGGTTTGGTGGTGGTATAGGCTTATTATTTACAAGGAGCAGCGAAGGTACTGCTTACCTTGACAAAACCAACTTATCGGGTCTTTACTCCTACAGTATCGGTTCGGAAGATTTTGTGCTTTCATTTGGCTTACAGGCAGGTTTTACGCAACGAAAGATAGATTATAGCAAGCTGGTTTTTGACGATCAGCTGGATCCTACACTGGGGATTATACCGGGTTCGGTATCTGCAGCAACAAGTCTGCCTTTTAATAACAAATTCTATTTTGATACGGGCATCGGTACCAACCTCGTAATCGGTGAATTTAATATTGGTGCGGCTTTGCAGCACATCAATCAGCCTAATGAATCATTCACAGGTGCACCGGCGAAATTGCCGATGAGAATAAATACACATGTCAGCTATCGTTTAGATCTCGATCCTTATAATGACATGGATGAGGATGATAAGTCATTCGTGATCCCATCAGTTGTTTATTACCGCCAGGATCAATTTCAATCTTACAGTATCGGCATGCAATACAAGCGACGTGGGGTAAATGTTGGGCTTTCTTATAGAAGTGGTGCACAAACAGGTCCTAGTGCTGTCGTTTTATCTCTTATATTTGATCTGTTTATTAATAAGGAAGGTGGCGAGAAGCTGCGTTTTGGTTTTAGCCATGATGCCGCTGTTCAAGGCCTTACCTATGGTAATACCGCAGGCAGTACCGAAGGCAGTATAGGATACGAAACGACTTTACCTTCAAGCGATAACGGTGGATCGCCAGGGCGATTTGAAGGCGCTAGGCGTTGTTATGAATTTTACTAATGTCAAAAAGCTACGTTAACAACCAACAACAAAAAAAGAAATTTGCTTATAAGCTGATCATATTCCTGATCATACTTGCCATTTCTTTTACTTTCGTGCTCATTAAATTTGCATTTAGCGGCACCAATAAGGAAGTAGTGAACAACCCTCCAAAAAATGAGGACGTTTATACTATTGCTAAACAGTTTGTAAAACAGAATGTAAAAACTGCTGGTATTGTCTTTCCTGAAACAGGATACCAATTTGATCAGAAAGACTCCACTTATACGATAAAATCCTATTTAGAATCAAAAGATCAAAAGGGTACAAAAACGGTAACCTCATTTATGATCACTTTGCAGTTTTTAGGGGGAGATGCGCTAAACAAAAACAGGTGGAAAATGGTCAGCCTTATCAAGGAATGACACAAAAAAGCACCCCGGAATTACCGGGATGCTTCAATCACTCTAAAACAATCACCTCTAAACTAGAAGTCTCTTTTAATAATTATATATATGATAATTATTGACTAAATAATTTAATTAGTCAAATATACTAAATTAAGCAGCCGTTAATTTGATGTGAATAGCATTTTGACCCCGATGTGACAGTCGGTCAATACTTTAAGCCCTTAATGAAAATGTCGATCAGCATCAAGCGCTTATTATGAATTTCATCTAAATGTTCTTTCTTCGGAAAGCTGTTCTTTTTGTTGTAAGCAGCCGTACCTACTCTAACGCCATGCAGTGCATCGAGCAACAATCCGACAACTTCACGAGGATTGTCTACCGGCTTTATTTTACCACGTTCAGCCTCAGCAACTACTGCGTCGCCCATAAGGCTCATCTCCGCCTGGCGAATATCGTCAACTATTTCCCATATGGCATCGGGCATATTCTGCTCATTTAGCCTGAAATAATCGAAGAAATTATAATTGTTCAGTATAAAATTATGGTGATGGTCTATCTGGAATACAAAAGCTTCTTTGAGATCTGTAATCTTGCTGATATGATCCTGCAATGTTTTTAGGTAATCACCGGCAAGCTTACGTGTTACAGCTATATACAACTGGCTTTTATCAGGAAAGTAGTAATAAAGTAAGGCTTTGGATAGAGATAATGAACCGGCAATCTCGTTCATTGTGGTTTTGGAGTAACCATAATGCAAAAATTGTTCATAAGCTGCCTCTAATATTTTTTCTCTTTTTATATCCTGTTGATCGCTTATTACGCCCATTAAATATTAAGTGTTAGATAGACAAATTTGACTTTTCAAACAAATTTATCAAAAAATCTAACATTACAATGTCATTTTTACACAATGACAAGTCTGATTGGCTTCAGACCTAAAACAAAAAAGCTGCCCCAATTCATGGAACAGCTTTTCTCCTTATATATTTTAATTAAGCCATCTGGCTCTCTTCGATCTCTGCTGGTTCAACAGCGGTTTCTTTTTTCTTAAAGAGCGCTGATTTGATACGTACCCTGATGATATACATACATGGTACCAATATCAATGTGATAATGGTTGCAAATCCTAAGCCGAAGATCATTGTCCATGATAATGGACCCCAGAATGCAACGTTGTCACCACCGAAGAAAATGTGTGGTTTAAAGCTTGAGAATAAACCTGCAAAATCAATATTGAAACCGACTGCCAGCGGTATTAAACCTAGGATTGCTGCAGTTGCAGTTAATAATACAGGAGTCATACGCGTACGGGCTGCTTCAACCACAGCATCATGCAGATTTGCGCCCTCTGCGATCAGCATATCGGTGAACTCAACCAGCAAGATACCATTTCGCACAACCACACCGGCCAATGCGATGATACCTACCCCGGTCATTACAATAGAGATCGTCATACCGAAAGTTGCAAGGCCAAGGAACACACCAATGATACTGAAGAATATCTCACTCAGGATAATAAACGTTTTACCAACTGAATTGAACTGTAACATCAGGATAAGCAATATCAAACCAAATGAAATTACGAGCGCTGTTCCCAGGAAGGTTGCAGCTTCAGTCTGATCTTCCTGACCGCCGCCCATTCTTATGGATACACCATCAGGCAAATGGAACTGTTTGATAGCAGTCTCTATGTTGGCATTCACCTCTGTTGGTGTAAACGGCTTAATTACGTTTGAATTAAGGGTGATTACGCGTCGTTGTTGTTTGTGCTTGATATTGGAAAATGTATTTGCATACTTCACATCTGTAAAAGCCGAGATTGGCACCTGGCGTATCTGGCCACCTGTTGCCAGGTCGCGGTAAGTCATTTTCAGGTTACGGATGGCGTCGATGTCGTCGCGCTGTGTTTTTTCACCGCGAACAACGATCTTGTATTTATCTTCCGTTGTATTTCTGAAGTCGGTGACTTCAGCACCATATATAGTAGTGAAAAGAGACTGTGTTACCTGCTGGCTGGTGATACCTTCACGATTAGCACGTTCGCGATCAACGTCGATCAGCATTTGTGGTTTATCGTTCTGTACGTCAGGAACAAGCCCTTCTATACCAGCGATATTCTGCTGGTTAATAAATTTTTTCAACCTATCGGTAGTGTGCACCAATGTGTCTAAATTATCCCCTGCAACTTCAATACTTATATCTTTTTGTACAGGTGGACCTGCATTTTCCTGGTTAACTGCTACGGTAGCTCCGGGTATACCTCCTACAGCTTTGCGGATATTGGCCAATATCTTTTTGGTATCCTTGCCATTACGTTTGCTGAACTCTGCAAATGCGACCGTTACTTTCGATTTGTTGGTGTATTTGCCCTGATCCTCGTCAGTTGGATCGGTAACACTGGTTTCTACGTTAGAGATTATGGATGTAACGATATCCTTATCCGGCTCAACAACTTTGGCAACACGTTTTTCAAGATCTTTTGTCACCTCATTGGTATAAGCCTGGTCAGTGCCGATAGGAAGCGTCAAATATACGTATACGAAATTCGGGTCACCTGATGGAAAGAACTCTACTTTGGGAGCCCTTACAGCAGTAAACCCTATAGTAAGGATAAACAGTACGAACATGCTAACCAAAATAGTTACAGGGCGATGTACTGCCCATTCCAATCTTTTAGCGTACCATGTTTGAAACTTGGGCCATGCTTTCTTCTGGAAACGGTCAATTACCCTTAGCAACACGAAATGATTTAACAGGTAAAGTAATGCTGCAAAAACAACGAAGTTACCCACCCCACGATTTATCAAATAACCAATGACTGCTGCAATACCCATGTATATCATCGCACGGACAACTTTTTTATCAAACTTAGGATTGTCGTGCTCACCATCATGGTGAGGCTTCATGAAATCTACAGCGAATACCGGGTTAAAAATATAAGCTACCAGCAATGATGCTAACAATGTAATGATCAGCGTGATTGGCAGGAAGAACATGAAGTGACCTATCAAGCTGTTCCAAAAAGCAAGCGGCACAAATGGAGCAAGTGTAGTCAAAGTACCTGATAATACCGGTAAGAATACCTCACCTGCTGCTATTTTAGCAGCTTGTTTTATTGGCACTTTGCCATTGGCAAAAATACGGTGTGTGTTTTCGATCACCACTATGGCGTCGTCAACAACTATACCTAACGCGAGCAGGAACGAGAACAACACGATCATGTTCAACGTGAAGCCTATAGCCGGCATCACGAGGAAGGCCACGAAGCAAGACAACGGAACCGACAAAGCTACAAATATTGCGTTGGTGGTACCCATAAAGAACATCAGGATGATTGTAACCAGTATAAAACCAATAACGATAGTATTGATCAGGTCATTCAGTGTTGAACGGGTTTTGTCACTCTGATCGCCGGTAACAGTAATATCCAAGCCCTTAGGGAAAATAGTTCTCTGTTTATCCTTAATCATCTTGTTTATTTTGTCCGATGTCTCGATCAAATTTTCGCCTGTACGTTTACTCACGTTCAGTGTAATAACGCTTTTGAAATTCGCATCAGACGGCGTTTTCAAACGCGCATAGCTGTCCGCGTCTGCAAATCCATCTCTAACGTCAGCAATATCATGCAGGTAAACAGCTTTGCCGGTAGGGTTACGAATCACCATAGCTGCAACTTCATCAGCGCTCTTAAAATCCTGCCGGATATCAATTGTGCGCTGGATGCTACCTGTGGTAATTGTACCCGCTGATGAAATAATATTCTCCGAGCCGATAGCATTGGTAATATCCGTATAGCTGATCTGTGCAGCTGTCATCTTATCTATGTCTACATTGATCTGTATCTGCGGAGTCAAAGCACCAATTTCGTCAACCTTTGATATCTCTTTCATACTTTCGATATCATCCTTTAGGTTGTCAGCGTATTCCTTCAGTTTCTTCAGATCATAATTACCCGAAATATTGATATATAGGATCGGCAGGTCGGCTACGTTAATATCTGTTATCTGCGACGCCAGCAAGTTTTTATCATTCTGTGGCAAATCCTGCTGGGCTTTATTCACAGCCTCTTGAACGTCCTGCTTGGCGTCACGTATCTTTACGTCTGCATTAAATTCGCAAGTGATAGATGATACGTTAGGCATCGAATTGGATGTAACCTTCTTTAACCCTTTTAATGATTTTAGCTGTTTCTCTAACTGGCGGGTCACCAGCATTTCGATGTTTTGCGGCGATTGTCCATTATAAATCGTAGTCACAAAAACTTTCGATTGTGCGATGTCAGGAAAGTTTTCTTTAGGCAGCCTCATATAACTCACTATACCTAATATAGTGATCAGTGCCAAGGCAACGTAAATTGCAGTTTTATTATCTATAGCCCAACTTGAAGGGCCAAATTCTTTTCCAGTATCTTTCATATCCAGACCGTTTTATGAATTATTGATTATCAGACTGAACAACTTTTATCTTATCACCGTCTTCAACTTCGCTTGCACCCTGGTTAATAAGTTGTTCGCCGCCTTTAAGACCCGATTTGATCTCAGTTATACCTCCATAAGTTGCTCCTAATGTTACAGCTACCTTTTTGGCCGCGTTGTTCTGATCAAGGAAAACAAAATTGCCTGCTTCAGACCGCTGTATGGCATTTACTGGTACAGTCACCGCATCATTCGATGAATAATCAGCTACTTTTAGTACAACAGTCATATTAGGGCGAAGGGTTTTACGGGCGGGCAGCTTTACTTCTATAGCAAAACTACGCGAAGCCGCGTCAATCGCTTTGGCTGCAAAGCTTACCTTAGCCATTAAAGAATCTCCTGCATCAGGAACTACAACTTTAACATTGTCGCCCTGATTTATGCGACCCGAATAGGATTCCGGCACGTTTGCTTTTACCTTCAAAAGATCAGCATTTACTATACGGATACCGCCTTGACCTGGCTGCATAATTGCCCCAAGTTTAAGATCCATCTGATCAATTGAACCGTTGATAGGCGAAACGATACGATACAGGTCGGCTTGTTGTTTTAGCGATGCCACTTGTCTTTGATTAGCCTCCATAGTAGCTTTGGCTTGCAGGTATTGCACTTCAGTACCTATTTTTTGATCCCAAAGGTTTTTCTGACGATCATAAACTGTCTTAGCTAAGTCAGCCTGGGCCTGTGCCTGGGCGATATTTTGTTTTAACACACTGTTATCCAGCTGTGCCAAAACCTGTCCCTTACTTACATGGTCACCAACCTTAACGTAGATAGCTGTAATGGCAGCTGAAGCCTGCGGATAAGCAGTAACGTTTTCCTGGGCATCTATACTACCTTGAATCTGTACATAATTAGTAAATGGTTGTTTTTTAACAGTTACCACGCTTACATCAGTACTTTTGGTCGAATCATTGCTGCCAACCTGGGCCTGCAGCTTTGTAATTTTATCGCTTAATTCGGCCTGCTGTTTTTTCAGGTCAGCTAATTCGGCTTTTTTGTCTTTCGGTTTATTATTACCGCAAGCAGCAAGTATCAGTATTGCCGGTATGTATAATAGTTTTTTCATGTCTTTATATCTGAGTGTGATTGTTTATTGAATTTTACCGTATGCTTTATCCAGGTCAACTTTGCTAACCAGGGCATCATATAAGCTTTGTATATAATTATTATCAGCTGTTTCAAGGTCTGTTTGGGCTTGTGTTACCTCAATACTTGAGCCAACCCCCTGTGAGTATTTAATCTTGGAAACACGTAATACCTCCTGAGCCAGCTTCTGATTTTCTTTCTGGTTCTCTAATGATTTCAAACCATTTGTATAATTAATCTTTGCTGCATTAGCCTGTAATAAAATAGCGTTCTTGGCATTATCGAGATCATTCTGCGATTTCAGAACAGCAATTTTCGACTGTCTTAACTGGTTAATCCTTTGTCCGCCACTAAAAATTGGCACGTTTAAAGTCAAGCCAAAATAGCTGGATGGAAAAGAGGTTTTATATAAATCTCCAAAACTGTTGTTCTGATAAGAAGAATTATAATTACCATTTAAAGTAAGCGTAGGATAAAAATGTGCCTTCTTATTAGCCACATCCAAATCATTCAATTTTTTCTGAGTTTCCAGCAATCCATATTCAATCCGATTATGATAAAATGAGGTATCGCCGGTAGCTGATATATTATCTGTTAGATTGACGTTCTCCAATTTATCAGTAAGATCGATCTCTTCACTTACAGGCATTCCCATCTGGAATTTCAGCAGTTGATAATTTAAGGCAAGTAACCTCATGGTGTTTTCGCGTGTTGTCACCAAGTTATTATACTGTACCTGTATACGCTGAACATCTATTTGCTCAACAAAGCCTTGTTTATTTTGAGCGACCGTTTGGTCAACTTGTTGTTTAAGTTGTTTTAAATCGGCATCAAGTAACCTGATTTGCTCATTACTTACAAGTACCTGGTAATAGGCTTTGGTAACGTTTACATTGGCGTCTATTTTTGAACGTGTTAAACTTCTTTGAGATAATTCCTTATATGTTCTTGATGCTTTCAAACCAACCAGGTAGCTTCCATCAAAAAGGAGCTGACTTAAGCTTAGCCCAAGGCCTGACTGATACTTCACCCCAAATTGAACCGGAACAAATTGGCCTTCTTTTCCTCCAAAAAATTGGGCTGGTATTAGTGTTGTAGGTATTTTTACATAATCAGTAAAACTGGCCGAGCCGCTAATTTGCGGTAGACCAATACCTGTTGTCTCCTTTACTTTATATTCTGCACTCTGCACATCCAATGCAGCATTTTTTACTGTATCCTGATGTTCATACGCATAAGTGATACAATCCTGCAGTGAAAAGTTATGGACCGCACCCGGTGGTGGAGCAGTCTGCTGGGCGAAGCTGCTTAAAGCTAAGCCTGACAGAAGCAGCATAAATAAAAATAGATGTTTCATAATATATAGTGAGTTGTGTTTGTTCGTATTTATTTGCATTACTAAAGTTTAAAAACCTGTGTGACAGCTGTATGTCACCAGCATTAATTAATTTACCTGTTCGTGCAGGCTTCTGTATTCATTCAATAGTTTGTATCCTTCCAGCGTACAGATTCCATAGTTAAAATGCTCATGAAACTGCTGCTGTACCTTCCATATATTGAACTCTGAATGCGGGAAAATCTCCGTATTAAAACCCATCTCCACCTGTATCATTCTCATTCTTGCTATTATCCTTACGTCTATATCAGCTCTTATGTAACCCTGCTCTATCCCTTTTCTTAAAAGTTCTTCCAGCGTTTGAACCATCACCCCTGATTTAAAATTCTGGAATTGTTTCCATGCATCAGGGTGATATTTCTGAAGATCGTGTATCACTATCGGGTTAATCCTTGAGAAAATGTCTT
>JAFDZM010000081.1 GCA_018266915.1 Bacteroidota bacterium
AGCAGGGCAAGCAGGTGGGCGAATACATCTGCCAAAAATTAAAACTGACTAAATAACACGGATAACCATATAATACCAATTATGAGATTGACTAAAACCGGATTAACTATTATCTACTTATTATCATTTGTTTTTCTGATCTCAGGAACAATACTATTCAACGGTTGTGCAAACAACAAAAAAGATACAGGCGATGATTTTACACCTACCGGCGATACTATAGCCGATGGGAAAAAACTGGTGGCTATGTATTGCATAAAATGCCATGCCGAAGTGCCGACCGATGCTTTGAATAAGGATGTATGGAAATTCCACGTGCTTCCTGGTATGGCAAATTATGTGAAGGTTTCGGTTTATGGAACATCTTACTTTAAGAAACCAACGGATACCGGGGGCGTATCGCTGGAAAACTGGCAAAGAATACAGGATTACTATCAAAAAGTAGCTCCTAAAGATCTACCTGCCGCAACGCCACCGACGCCATTATTGAACGACTGGGCTGGGTTTACCGTACGCAAACCGGCTGAAGGCAGTCTTATTTCTTACACTTCGATGGTGACCGTAAATCAATCCACCCATAAAATATACAGCAGCGATTTATTGACAACAAAGCTAAACGAGTGGGATGAAAATCTAAAACCCCGTAATGTGGCTCAGCTACCCTCGCCGGGTGTAGATATTAGTTTTATTAAAGATGATAAAGGTGCCGATGCAGCTTTGGTTACTTGTATAGGTGAGTATAAACCAATGGATTTTCCTAATGGCAAATTGGTAAAAGTGAGCCTGGATGAAAAAACTGAGATTACGGTTCCGACAGTAATAGCAAGTGAAATTTCACGGCCCGTACAAAGCGTATCAGGTGATTTTAACAAAGATGGATTGACTGACTGGGTTATTTGTTCGCAGGGGAAAAAGAAGGGTGCTGTTTATTTGCTGACTCAAAAGGCAGATCATTCATACACCCAAAGCAGCATCATTAATAAAGCTGGCGCCGTACAGGCTCGTGTTGGCGATTTTAATAACGATGGCTGGCCTGATTTGATGGTGTTGTTTGGTTCGGGCGATGAGGGTTTATGGTTGTTTTTAAATGACCAGAAAGGCGGCTTTACTTCAAAAAACCTGTTGCGTTTTCCTCCGGTTTACGGATCAACCAGTTTTCAGTTGATTGACATGAACCATGACGGCAAACTGGATTTGATCTATACCTGCGGCTACAATTTTCACGACACCCGTATATTCAAACCATATCATGGATTATACATTTTTACCAACCAGGGAGATTGGAATTTTAAACAAAGCTATTTTTATCCTATAAATGGATGTACCAAAGCCATTGCGACTGATTTTGACGGTGACGGCGATATTGATATTGCAACCACTGCATTTTTCGCTGATTTGAAGAATAAACCCGGAGAAGGTTTTATTTACTTTGAACAGGATAAGGCAATGAGCTTTAAACCACATGCTATACCCGTGAGCAAGTACGGACGATGGATGACAATGGACACTATTAGCAAAGCTAAAGGACGGCCTGATATCGTGTTAGGGAATTACGCGATCGGCATGTCAATAGATGCTATGCTAAGACCATTCTGGAATACCAAGCTTCCGCTGATAGTTTTAGAAAATCATAATAAGAAATAAACTAATCGATCTTTAGAAAAACGCGCGTATGAGAAATCATATGCGCGTTTTTTTTTCTCCTATAAGTTATCTATTAAAATCGGGTTTTCGTCTACATACTCCGGTTATCTGTCTAATGTTTTTAGTTAAATGGAACTAAAGGGATAGTTTTGATAATAGACCAAAGCCAAAAGATAATTGTTGATCAGGCAACCGCATAATTGCCTATTACCGTATGTAATTAAAAGGCGGTTTCTCAAAACAGTATTTAAGCAGTTTGAGAATCAATAGCTTTATCGACTATATTTTTAGGTATCAGAATTATTACAATCAATAAGAAAAAAGAAGCCCTGATTAAGAGGTATAATTGTGTCTGACAGGTTACAGGGGTAACGATATACTTAAATTAAATGCTCACAAAACTCAGGCTATCTTCTAATCAACTTTGTTTCCTGATTGTATCGGTTTTTACTGCAATCATTTTTATTACCTATAGTTGTAATGAAAACACTCCAGAAAGCAGGCTTAAGCAGGATATAGCTGATGGCAAAGAGCTTGCAAAGAAATATTGCGTGAGTTGCCACCAATTACCTGATCCGTCGCTGATTGATAGTGCAAGCTGGGTAAAGGGTGTTTTGCCTGCTATGGCCAAAAGGCTATATGTAAATAATTATATGGGACAATATTTTACCGATAGAAAATCGGTTTTAAATATTGTTGAATGGCAAAAGATTGTTGCATACTATCAAAATACCGCCCCGGTTAATTTAGTTATTCCTAAGCCAACAACCCCGGCATTAAAGGATTGGGCGGTGTTTAGCCTGGTTAAGCCTGTAGAAGATACTAAGGCGCCTATCGCTATGACTACGCTTTTGGCGTACAATAACAATGATCACCAGTTTTACAGTGGCGATGCTGCAGGCAATTTTTATCAGTGGGATAAAAATCTGAAATCAAAACTGATTCAAAAAATGCCATCATCGGTTACAGGAGCTATTTTCCCTGAAAAAACAAATGATGCGATATTAACCTGCATAGGTATGCTGCCACCACTCGATATTGAGAAAGGAAAGGTAGTTCAGATCAGCCTTAATAGTAAAAATAAAGAGCAAAAAGTATTTACGGACAGTCTACCAAGAGCGGTGCAAACCGTCGCTGCTGATTTTAATAAAGATGGCCTGATGGATTATGTGGTATGTGGCTTTGGTCACGAACGTGGCGGACTTTTTTTGTTGCAACAACAGCCCAATCATTCGTTTAAGAAAACAGTAATCAGAGGCATACCGGGTGGCGAACAATTAATAACGGGTGATTTTGACAATGATGGCTGGCCCGATGTGATGTGTTTGTTTGCCCAGGCCGACGAAGGCATATGGATGTTCCTGAACGATCATAAAGGTGGCTTTATCACCAAAAATCTGCTGCATTTCCCTGCGGTGTATGGTTCAAGCAGTTTTCAGTTAGTCGACTTTAATCATGACGGCAAACCTGATATATTATACACTTGTGGTGACAATAGCGACTTTTCAAAAGTACTGAAACCATATCACGGTGTTTATATTTTTACCAACCAGGGCGATTGGAAATTTAAGCAAACCTATTTTTATCATATCGATGGTGCTACAAAAGCCATCGCTTCTGACTTTGATCATGATGGCGACCTGGATATAGCCACTATAGCCTTCTTTGCCGATTTTAAATCACACCCGGCTGCCGGCTTTACCTATCTTGAGCAAACCAAGGCTAATCAATTCACAGCTCATGAAATACCAATTGACCAATATGGCCGCTGGCTAACGATGGAGATAGGGGATGTTGACCAGGATGGAAACGAAGATATTATTCTCGGGAACTTCTCAACTCATGGACGGGGACTACTAAATCAGAAAGGTTTTACGCCTCAATGGGATCAACACTTGCCTGTGATTGTGTTGAGAAATAATGCTGCTAAAAAGTAGAAGGCATTTGCTTTTTAAAGGGTGTCATGCTGAGGTACTCGAAGTATGGTGGGACGACCTCTGGTCCATATTCTTCGACTGGCTCAGAATGACGACGCACTTTTAATGCAAATCCCCTTACTTTGCATTATCAATTTATGAAAAACGCAGGTGTAATTATTATTGGCGCCGGAGCAGCAGGCTTAATGGCTGCTTATGAATTATCCAAAGCCGGAAAACAGGTGATGGTATTGGAAGCGCGTGGCCGTGCTGGTGGGCGGATGTATACTTTAGATGATGACCTGCACACCCAATTAGGCGCAGAGTTTGTTCATGGCGATCTGCCTGTAACGCTGCAATTGCTTAAAGAAGCAAATATCGAATCAATACCTGCATCGGGCGAGATGTGGCATAGCTGTGATGGCAAGTTTTCAAAGAATGCCGACCAGTTTGAGCATTGGGACTTATTGATGGAGAAACTAAATCAGCTTAAGAATGATATCAGCATCGGAGATTTTTTGCAGCAAGAATTCGGGGATGAAAAATATACGACTTTAAGGGAATGGGTAACCCGTTTTGTTTCAGGATATGATACCGCTGATCCGTTTAAAGCCAGTGCTTTTGCCTTGAGAAGAGAGTGGCAAAGTGAGGATGATGAGCAGCACCGCGTAAAAGGTGGTTATGGCAGGATAATTAGTTATCTTGTTAATACGAGTGAACAGAACGGAGCCCAATTCTACCTGAACACCGTAGTGAAACATATTTATTGGACACATGGACAGGTAGAAGTAGTTACATCAGGTAATGAAAGTTTTAAAGCAAAGCAGTTGATCATTGCTTTACCATTGGGTGTTTTAAAGGCCAGTCCTTCAGAGCAAGCATCAATAACGATCAGCCCTTCTGTGGGTATGTGTAAAGAAGCTATCGGTCAGATAGGGTTTGGATCGGTGGTGAAGGTGTTACTGCAATTTAAAACAGCATTCTGGGAGGATCAGTCGGTAACCGGTGTTGACCTCGGGGATATGGGCTTTATACTTTCAGATGAAGCAATACCTACCTGGTGGACACAGCGCCCATTGCCGTCAACTTTGCTGACCGGTTGGCTCGGTGGTCCGCCAGTTGAGCGAAAGAAGCATATGAGTAATGACGAGTTATTGGAAGAAGGCTTACAATCGCTTTCGAACATATTTAATATCAATCCGGATAAACTAAAAAACGACCTCGTAGCATCGCATGTGGTTAACTGGACAACCGATCCGTTCACATTAGGTTCCTACGCGTACGATACAATAGAATCAGCAGAAGCACGGAAGGTGTTGAACACACCAATCAATTACACCATCTATTTCGCCGGAGAATATTTGTATGATGGGCCGGCCATGGGGACAGTGGAAGCAGCGTTGAAAAGTGGCTTAGAGACAGCAATGAAGTTGATTGACTGATTAAGTTAAAATAGCTTTCAGCTTTATCCTTTTTTGCTTTCAGCTCTTATTGCCAATAATTCCCCGACAGGATGATCATGTTCAATAGCTTAATACTATTATCATAATAGTCATAATCTTTCAGTTTAAAATTGACCAGGTAATCCCATTCGTCATTCAGCCACTGCTGGTTTTTCTTATCAGTCATAGCTGAGACTGCAAACGGACCAATAAAACTCAAAGCTTCAAAATATCGGTGTTTAATGTCATTCCCGGCAAGGGTATATCCTGCTGAGAGATTATCTGGTTTATTTTGGGTGGTTTCGCGTACCCATTTATTGATGCGGTCGTTGAATGTTTTGGCACGTTTATCACCTGTTAGCAGGTAATCCGTCGCAATTCGCCAGGGGACGCGGCAGGCATTATAATTATAATACCCATCGTAAGGCGATTCCAGGTAGTTGGGTTGCGCAGGTGCAGGTTTTTTATTGATATGACGGATAAAGTCAGGTACTAATCCGGCATCAGGACTGTATGTTTCCTGCATATAGCTGAACAGCTTATAGTTATTATCGACTACCTTTTTCCACCTCTCATCATGCGTCGCATTTTCAAAAGCCTTGAAATTCGACGGCATAAAATCAGAGGTGCGGGTATCATAGTAATCCTTGCTGTCATATTCTATCGCATCACTTATCAAAATAGAGTAGTTATGGGGATTAACCTCGTAATGCATTATCGAGGCGATCATTTTTCGCGCTTCCTGAAGGTAATTGATTTTTCCGGTGCTTCCCCATTGCTTAGCAGCCAGCCAAAGGGAATAAGCAATATCCATATCGCCGTCGGTGGCAGTACTTTTATCCAGGTCGTGACAACTTTTGGTTTGTGCCCAGGCCATCAGGTAGGGGTGACTTGCCGGATGATTCTTATAATATTGATAAAGGCCATCATAAGTCTCTTTCGCCGATTGATCTGCCCCTGCCATTAAAACGGTGATGATCATGCCATAGCCCTGGCCTTCAGATACGCATTGTTTATCGCCCTTTCGCTCAAACCAGACAAAATATTCGCCCGGATGACAGCCTGGTTTGATATACCGCTTCTTCCATTGCTCATAGAAGCTTAAGGCCAGCTTATCCAGCCGTTCCTGGGGAATTTGATTGGGCTTAATGCTGCCTTTGGTATAGGGCACATGCTGCGGAAATGGCCGGTTCGGAACTTGCGCATACAAGTCTGTACTAAAACATAGGATAATAACCCAAAACCATCTCAATCGCATTAGTACTGGTAGTTCTTGATATCCTGAATAGTATTATACCGCGTAAGGGGCGCAGCTACCTGCATTGTGCCGGTATATTCCTGTATTTCTGGCTCCCCAGCATTCAGATCGACACCAGAAAAATACATTTTTAAACACTCAAGGAAATTTTGAATAGCGGGCGTTTGTTTGCAAGTTGCTGCAAACCATGCGCGTTTGGCTATGCCATGATGTAATGGTTTTACAACGATATCCCGGTCTTTCAGATACGGCTCAACAATCCAGTCGGCCATTACGGTGATGCCTAATCCGGCATTTACCATTTCGATAGTTGCATCTGTATAATGTATACGGTGCAAGGTTTTGGGTTTCACATGCTGAGCTTCGATCAGTGCTTCAATTACAGGGGTATCCTGGTAGGATGGATCATATAAAGGAAGAATAAGCTCCTGGTCCTGAAAATCGCATATCTCTATGATGTCTTTCTGTGCTAATGGGTGATCTTTGGAAATCACAGCCATTAGCTGATCCTCAAAAATAGGTTCATAACGAATGCGTGTATTTACCATTTGGGTACGGATGATGCCAATATCCAGATCACCATTCATTAAATATTCTAATGGGCGACGGGTGGCTTCAGACAGGATTTGAATATTAATATCAGGCCAGCGCTTTTTGTAATATTTAATAATGCCGGGCAGCCAATGATAGGCAGTATAACATTGCATGCTGATCGTCAGCTTGCCTGTACGGCCCATTTTATAGTTGGTAATATCTTCTTCGAGCGCTTTAATTTCGGCTAATATTTTTTCAGAAGTTCGCAGAAAACGGTACCCCTGGTCAGATAAATGTAACCTTTTCCCTTGCCGGTCGAATATCTGGACGTCCAGCTCACGTTCCAGTTCTCTAAGCTGATGACTTAGCGCAGATTGCGTAAGATGCAGTGTTTTAGCTGCTTTGGTTAGTGTTCCCTCCTTCGAAATCGTATCAACTAACCGAAAATGATGCAATGCTATATTCATTATTAGTATTTTTAATGATTGTAACAAAATTAATTCATTTTTTTCATATAGGACTTAATATCTAATTTTGTCGTGTCAAATTTACACGTCTATGGTCAAACAGCCTTTTAAGCATTTTATATATGTTTTTCTCGGCTTTTTCAGCATCATTCAGGCAAGCGGTCAGGAAAAAGTGTTAACTATGAAGGATGCCGAGCAATTAGCGCTCAGCAATTATCCCTCCATCAAAGCTAAAGCCAGCCAACTGAATGCTTCAAAAGCCTTTCTGAAAGAAACAAAATCCGAATACCTGCCCGATGTGAACCTATCGGCCCAGCAGGATTACGGAACAATCAACGGGCAAAACGGCCCATTGTATGGCTACCGCGGTTTAAGCGTAGCCTCATCTGGCCCGGCATTGGCAAATCAAAACTGGAACGCTGCTTTCGGCGCTCTTTACTTAGCTAACGTAAACTGGGACTTTTTCGCATTCGGCCGCGCAAAAGAAAAAGTTAAAGTGCAAAAATCTATCGTCGGGTTAAATGAGAACGACCTTGCCCAGGAACAATTTCAGCACCAGGTGCGTGTAGCTACAGCTTATCTTAACCTGTTAGCTGCACAGCAATTGGCCAAAGCCCAGCAGGATAACCTCAACCGTAGCCTTGACCTTCAAAAGGTTGTTGTCGCCAGGGTAAAAAATGGTTTGAATCCTGGGGTGGATTCAGCTCTCGCTAATGCCGAAGTTTCAAACGCAAAAATCGCTTTGACCAATGCACAACAAACTGTGCAGGATCAAAGCAATCAGTTATCCAATTACTTGGGCATTGCGCCTCAGAATTTTTTATTGGATAGTGTGTTTGTAACCAAAACTCCTAATAATGTAGATCAGCAATCGGCAGTTAATTTAGATAATCACCCTATTCTAAAATATTACCGCGACCGTATTGGCGTGAGTGATGAGCAAGCTAAATACCTCAAAACATTTGCCTACCCAACCTTCAGCTTTTTTGGCGTATATCAGGGCAGGGGATCAGGTTTTAACCCGGCTTATGCTACCGATCAAGCTGCGTACACCAGCAGTTATGGGAGCGGGGTCGATCCGACACGATACAATTACCTGTTTGGGATAGGGTTTGTGTGGAACATTACTAATCCGTTCAGGGTGCATTATAATGTTCAGTCACAAAAGTTTACTTCTGAACAATATCAGAATGAATACAACTTGGTTAGCCAGCAATTACGCGATCAGCAGTTACTTGCAGATACCAGGATATCCAACGCATTGAAGAATTATCGTGAGGTACCTATCGAAGTAAAAGCAGCCAGCGATGCCTACGTACAGAAATATACTTTGTATAAGAATGGCCTTGCCAATATTGTCGACTTCACCCAGGCATTGTATACACTCAATCGTGCCGAAGTGGATAAAGATATTGCTTATAACAACGTATGGCAGGCGCTATTATATAAGGCGGCGGCTACAGGCGATTTCGGGCTATTCATTAACAATTTTTAATCTAAAACAAAACAAAAATAAATGGGAATGATCAAAGGCGCACTGCAAAAACCGATCACCATATTGGTAATTGTTGCAGGCCTATTCTTCTTCGGGATCAATGCAGTACGAACTATCAAGATCGATATCTTCCCCGATCTTAACTTGCCGGTAATCTATGTGTCTCATCCTTATGGCGGTTTTACTCCCGACCAGATGGAGGCTTATTTCGGTAAGCAATACGTGAACCTGCTGCTGTTCGTATCCGGTGTTAAAAACATCGAAACAAAAAATATACAAGGATTGACCCTGATAAAGGTTACATTTTACGAGGGCACCAACATGGCCCAGGCCGCCGCGGAGGTGACGGCCTATACCAACAGGGCCCAGGCGGGGTTCCCGCAAGGCTCACAGCCGCCGTTCATACTACGGTTTGATGCTTCGACACTTCCTGTGGGGCAATTGGTATTGAGCAGCCCTACCCGTAGTAATAACGAATTGCTCGACTATGCGCTGGTGTATGTAAGGTCATCGTTTACTTCAATCCCTGGGCTTGTTGCGCCGGCGCCATTTGGTGGTAACCAGCGTACTGTGGTCATTAAGGTCGATCCAGCTTTATTACGTGCACATAATTTAACGCCCGACCAAATCGTACAAGCGTTGCGTGATAACAACCAAAATACACCTGCCGGCAACGTACGTATAGGTGATTACAACTATCTCGCTCCTTCAAACACCACTATAAAAAAGATTCCACAGTTTGGCGATATACCGCTGATAAAAAACGGTGTGCAGACTGTGTTTATGCGTGATGTGGCCACAGTGGAAGATGCCGCGGATATTACCAATGGTTATGCTTTGATCAATGGCAAGCGTTCAGTTTATTTGCCTATTACCAAATCGGCAGATGCTTCTACGTGGGAGGTGGTACAGAATTTGAAGAAAGCCATTCCAAGGTTTCAGGCATTGCTCCCGCCAGATGTGAAACTCTCATTCGTGTTCGATCAATCAGTATATGTAATCAATGCTGTAAAGAGTTTGGCAGAAGAAGGCGCTATTGGTGCGATACTGACGGGCTTGATGGTATTGCTGTTTCTTGGTGACAGGCGGGGCGCTTTGATTGTGATCCTTACAATACCTACCTGCGTTATTTCGGGTATATTCTTCCTGTCACTTTTCCATCAAACCATCAATATCATGACACTGAGCGGCTTGTCTCTGGCTATTGGTATCCTGGTTGACGAATCAACGGTGACGATTGAAAACATTCACCAGCACTTTGATATGGGCAAACCTAAGGCGCTTGCCATATGGGATGCCTGTAAGGAGATAGCGTTCCCTAAATTACTGATCTTGTTTTGTATCCTTGCGGTATTTGCTCCGGCTATTACCATGAAGGGTATACCGGGCGCATTGTTCCTGCCGCTTTCAATGGCGATTGCTTTTTCAATGATCACATCCTATGTTCTGGCACAAACCTTCGTGCCGATCATGGCCAACTGGCTGATGAAAAATGAGCACGAGGACAAAAATTACGCTGCCAAACACGATGAGCAAGACGAACAGGATCAGTGGAAACTAAAAGAAGAAGCGGTTAAACATACCCTGGAACATCATGCCGGCGGAAAGATAAGTCGCTTTGAAAGATTCCGCGAATGGTACATGGAGAGAATAGATAAATTCCTGATGCCTAACAGGAAGTTGGTGGTGATATTTTATGTAATTACCTCACTTGGTTTTGCTGCTGTGTTGTTTAATTGGATTGGCCGCGACGTATTGCCTAAGGTAAATTCGGGGGCCTTCCAGATGCGTTTACGCGGGCCTGATGGCACCAGGCTTGAGCGTACGGAAACTACTACGATCCAGACCCTGCATATCCTGGAAAAACTGGTGGGAAAGAATAACATAGCTATCACTTCATGTATGGTTGGCTCGCATCCTTCATCTTTTTCAACTAACCCGATCTACCTGTTTATGGCAGGCCCGCAGGAAGCGGTGATGCAGGTGAGTTTGAATGAAAACTATAAGGTAAACCTGGATGATTTAAAAGAACGCATCAGGGATACGATGAAAAAAGCCCTCCCGAATGTGAGAATATCATTTGAGCCAATTGAATTGACCGATAAGATATTGAGCCAGGGATCAACCACACCCATTGAGGTGGCATTGACCGGAAAGAATAAAAAGCAGAACCAGGAATATGCTCAAAAGGTGATAAAACAGTTAAAAACTGTTCCATATCTGCGCGATATACAGATAGCACAGTCTTATAAATATCCATCTGTCAGAATCAATATAGACCGTGTGCGAGCGGCGGAATTAGGTGTAAGTATCAATGATATTTCCCGTACACTGACGGCTTCTACATCATCATCCCGCTTTACGGAAAAAAATAACTGGATAGATGAAAGAGTAGGGCTAAGTTACCTGGTACAGGTAGAGGTACCAGAGTATAAGATGTCGAGCCTGAATGATATACGCGAAATACCGGTGGTTGCCAATCAGTCAAGACCTGTTTTAGGCGACGTTGCCGAAGTAAAAGTAGATACGACAAATGGCGAAAATGATGATATTGGCGCGGTGCCAACATTATCGGTTACCGCAAATATCAATAAAAAAGATTTGGGAACTGCGACAAATGACGTAAACAAGGCCCTGGCCGATTTAGGAAAGCCACCCCGAGGCTTAACCGTTGAATTACGCGGTATGGCCCAGACGCTTACCGAAACCCTGGACAGTTTGCAATCAGGTTTGATAGTGGCCATACTGGTGATATTCCTGATGCTGGCGGCCAACTTCCAGTCGTTCAAAGTGTCGC
The DNA here is from genome assembly GCA_018266915.1 of Bacteroidota bacterium. GTDB lineage: Bacteria > Bacteroidota > Bacteroidia > Sphingobacteriales > Sphingobacteriaceae > Mucilaginibacter. The sequence continues at coordinate 11,554 of JAFDZM010000081.1, forward strand.
TGGTGGTACTATGTACCGTTCCGGCAGTAATAGGCGGTGCTTTGTTCCTTGTGAAGATAACCGGCGCTACGCTTAACCTGCAATCCTATATGGGTATGATCATGTCGGTAGGGGTGTCTATTTCCAACGCAGTGTTGTTGGTCACCAATGCTGAAGAGTTGCGCAAACATAATGGCGACGCATTAAAGTCGGCACGCGAAGCTGTAGCTTTACGTATCAGACCAATTTTAATGACCAGTTTGGCGATGGTGGTTGGTATGCTCCCGATGGCATCGGGCTTAGGTGAGGGTGGTGACCAAACCTCTCCGCTTGGCCGTGCCGTAATCGGTGGTCTGCTGGCTTCGACTTTTGCAGCGCTGATCGTATTGCCGCTGGTTTTTGCCTGGGTACAAGGCAACACTACAACCGACTCTGTATCATTAGACCCTGAAGATAAAGAAAGTAAATTCTATGTCCCTTTGCATCATCATGAAAACCCTAAAAAATAAATCACTTATTATCCTTGCCTGCTTAGTGGCAGGTGCGGGGCTGTTTAGTTCCTGTGGCCCGAACAAAAAAGAAAAGGAAGAGCAGCAACAAACAGTTGAAGCAGAGAACGCGCTGGATACACCGACTGTGGTGCTGATCCCTGCTGCAAAAGGAAAACTAAGCTCAAGTATTACTGTACCGGGCGAATTGCAGCCTTTTTTGCAGGTTGACCTTTATGCCAAAATTAACAGCTATGTAAAGACATTATTGGTAGATATTGGCTCACAAGTGCACAAGGGACAATTGCTTGCTACTTTAGAAGCACCTGAGATCAATTCACAACTGGAACAAGCAAAATCGGTAATACAGCAGAATAAAGCCGTATTGTTTGCCAGCAAGGCAACTTATGACAGGCTGTATAGCACCAGCAAAACCCCTGGTACAGTATCGCTAAATGATCTTGAACAAGCTCAGGCTAAAATGCGTTCCGATTCCGCAAACGTAGAAGCGGCTAAATCTGCTTACAAAGTAATAACCGCTAACCTGGATTACCTGCAGATACGCGCACCATTTGATGGTGTGATCACAGTTCGTAATATTAACCTGGGTACGTATGTTGGTCCTGCGGGAGGTAGCGGAAACCTGCCTTTATTTGTTATTGAAGATCATAAACGACTTCGTTTAGTGATTTCCGTTCCTGAAAATTACACTGGTGGTTTACATGATGGCAGCGAGGTTACCTTTAATGTAAAGGCTTTGCAAGGCGAAAAATTTACTGCTCCTGTAAAACGTTTGGCCGGTGCGCTGGATCAAAAGTTAAGATCGGAACGTTTAGAGGTAGACGTATATAATAAGGATGGCAGGCTATTGCCTAACATGTATGCCGATGTAAATGTTCCATTGCCTGCAAGGGACAGCGCCTTCATTGTACCTAAAACTGCTGTAGTTACTTCAACTGAAAGGGTATTTGTTATCAGGGTTGCCGACAATCGAACACAATGGGTTGATGTGCAGAAAGGGATGGAAGCAGGAGATAACGTAGAAATTCATGGTAATATCAAAACCGGCGACCAGATTATAAAAGCCGCTTCTGAAGAAATAAGGAATGGTTCGCCTGTGAAAGTAAATGCGAACGCGGCTAAATCCAGCACTAGCGAAGGAAAAGAAGTTAGTGGTCCCGATAAAGCCAATGGTAAGGCAGATTCTTCTGCAAAGAAGAAATAGTAAGAAGTTAAATACCTATGATTGAAACGCCGTTATATTTTTTATAACGGCGTTTTTTTATTGAAGCTTCTTAATCAGACTAACGCCCAAATCATTTGTGCTGATTGCTGAATTGGATAGTACAATTATCCCAAGCTTCTTTTCAATATTGAAAGCCATGAAGCTGCTGCAACCATAAGTAGCACCGTCGTGGAAGTAGTATTCAATGCCATTAACTACGATCACATGCCAGCCTAAGCCTAATTTGATGTCTTTATTATAGGTTATTTGATGAGTAAGCTCAATTGCTTTGGAAAGCTCTGTTTGTGATTGAGCCATATTGGCTTTAAGATATAACAACATGTCCTCTACTGTCGATCTTAATGCGCCGCAGGCGGCAAGCACCTGAAATGTCCATGGTGAGGTAGCTTTTCCATCCTCATTATAAACGGTAACAAAACGTTGTCGCTGCGCTATGGTTAAATACTGTTCTGTATTCTTCATTCCTAACGGACTACAAATTACTTCTTTAACCATTTCCTCGAATGTTTTTCCGCTTACCTGTTCCAAAATACTGCCTAACAAACCTACACCAAAATTAGAATAGGCATAAGTTTCACCAGGCGTGCTGCTCAGTTTACAGGTTTTCAGGTACTCGTAAAGATACTTTTTGGTGTAATCTTTATAAGGATCATAAGGATCACTGGAATGAAATTCAAAGTTGTCAGGCAGGCGTGATAAACCGGAGGTATGGTTACTCAGCATTTCAAGAGTAATACCTTCCAGTTCTTTATTAGCAGAGACTGAATCCGGCAGATATTTGGTGATGGGATCTGTTAGCTTTAGCTTGCCTTCATTAACATAGTAAGCTAATAAGATGGCTGTAAATGTTTTGGTGATAGAGCCAATCTCATAAATAGAATTTACTTCCGGCAACTGATTATTCCCGGCTGTAGTCTCGCCATAATTGTAAGTATGCACCACACCATTATGGATGATTCCTATGCTTAAGCCGACAGTATTGCCTTTTTGAATATAATTCCTTGCCAGCGAGTCGACTCTTTTATCGGTCAAGGTTCGCATCAGGTTGGAGGTATGGACGGGTTTGAGTTTATCTGCAGCCACTTCCTTGTAGGGTTTAAATAGGAGCAGATCGAGTTTATCATCCTTGTCCAGCGCCAATAACAACTGTAAACTTCCGGAGTCAAAATCTAGTTTATAGGTGCTTAATTTATTGTCCTGGAAACTGATAAGTGAGGATTGCCGGATTGGGCCAAGCGGGAAAAGTTCCTGGTCAGCAACGTATTTAAATGTTTCGGCGCTTAGTTGTTTTTTAAAAGCTTCACCCGCCAGACCATAAATCGATTCAGCCTGCCGTTCATTAAAATATTTGTAAACCAGCGTAAATACTGAATCGTTTTTACGCTGTTGGAGGCTTTGAGCTGATACATGAACAGAAAACAAGCACAAGATCATAATGATGAACTGCCTGAGTGAAATTTTTATCAATGCTTTCAACTATTTATCAAGACAAAACAATTGAACAGGATTTATCATGAATTATTGCGTTTGTCCTGCCAGCAGATAAAGGACTGCCATTCGGACAGCCACGCCATTCTCAACCTGGTCGAGTATGATAGACTGTTTGCTGTCAGCTACATCGCTGGTGATTTCAACACCACGGTTGATTGGCCCCGGGTGCATAATAGTGATCTCTTTGTCCAGTGAGTCAAGTATCTGTTTATTTAGACCGTAAAGCATGCTGTATTCGCGCAATGAAGGGAAGTACTTGATGTCCTGGCGTTCTAATTGTATGCGCAGCATGTTGGCTACATCGCACCAGTTTAATGCTTTTAGCAGGTCGTGCTCAACTTTTACGCCTAAAGCTCCGATATATTTAGGGATCAGGGTAGTGGGTCCGCAAACCATTACTTCAGCGCCTAATTGTTTGAGACAAAGGATGTTGGATAGCGCTACACGCGAGTGAAGGATATCGCCTACAATAGCTACCTTTTTGCCCTCAACATTGCCATATCTTTCGCGGATGGAGAAGGCGTCCAGCAAAGCTTGGGTAGGATGCTCATGTGCACCGTCACCAGCGTTTACAATTTGAGCGTTGACGTGTTTTGACAGGAAGATACCGGCACCGGCATAGGGGTGGCGCATCACCACCATATCAACTTTCATCGCCAGAATGTTGTTTACCGTATCGATCAACGTCTCGCCTTTGCTCACTGATGATGAGGAAGCCGCGAAGTTCACTACATCTGCTGATAATCTTTTTTCAGCCAGCTCAAATGAAAGACGTGTACGGGTAGAGTTTTCAAAGAAAATATTGGCAATGGTTACATCGCGCAGGGATGGAACTTTTTTGATTGGACGATTTAAAACCGATTTAAACGTATCCGCTGTTTCAAATATCAGTTCGATATCTGCACGATTTAAGTCCTTAATTCCCAATAAATGTCTTGTGCTCAATCCTGCCATGTGTCTTTTTAATCTTTTTATTTATCGCGCAATGACGCTTTTATTTTCTTCCAATTTATTTCGCATCTGATAGCAACACCACCTTATCCTCGCCGTCTGTTTCTTTCCAACTCACTACCACTTTTTGTGATGCAATGGAATCAACCTCTATACCAACATAATCTGCTGAAACGGGTATATGTCTCGAGTAGCGGCGATCCACCAGCGTCAGCAATTCTATTTTTTCTGGCCGGCCAAAAGCGAGCATGGCATCCATTGCTGCACGAATGGTACGGCCTGTCCACAATACATCATCCATCATGATCACCTTTTTGCCTTCTATAATAAAGTCAATTTTTGTTTGATTGGGCATTAGTTGCTCGCGGCGGCGGAAGTCGTCTCGGTAGAAGGTAATATCCAGATCGCCCTGTAAAATGGTCTTTCCGGGCAATATTTTTCGCAGTTCTTCGGCAACCCGTTTTGCGAGGTAAATACCCCGTGGTTGTATACCTATTAATACTGAATTAGAGAAATCGTCATGGTTTTCAATTAACTGACGACATAGACGTTGTATGGTAATCTGAAATTTCTGACCGTCGAGCAGAGTAGGGTTTTGCATCTTTGGTTGGATTTGGGCAAAGGTATAAAATTTAGTGATTAGTTAATCAGTGATTAGAGATTAGTTGACTTTATGGTGATTAGTTAGTGATGTATATGGCAAATTCACCTTTTGTCAATGCTGAAGAAATATGAATCATTTAATCACTAAATTGGCTGTACTTATCCGCATATCATGAAAATCTATAAAACCTTATTAGTGGCTGCACTGGCTTGCGCGGCTTCATTACAAAGCTTTTCACAAACTGTATCTGAGAGCTTACCAACGGATTATCTCACCAAAGAATTCCATGCAGGGAGGCGCGATGCTTTGCGGAAGATGATGCCGGACAATTCTGTCGCGATCATTTTTGCCTATCCTGAACGTGTGTTTTCTGAGGATGTTAATTATGCCTATCATGCTAATCCTGACCTGTATTATTTTTCAGGATATAAAGAGACAAGCGCAGTTTTACTGATATTTAAAGACATGCAGCACGGACAAGACGGCGATTATAACGAATTGTTCTTTGTTCAGAACCGCGACCCGCAGCGGGAGCAATGGACTGGTAAACGTCTTGGCGTAGAAGGTGTGAAAACCAAACTTGGTTTCGGTAAGGTTTATAATAGCGAAGAGTTTGCTAATTCTTCTGTCGATCTGAAGAAGTTCAGCACAGTTTTATATGACGGAATCCCGGAAGATGAGGGGAATATGAAGGGGCTGTACAATGCCTTTAAGGAAAAAGCTGCAGTGCCAGAGATAAACAGTGAAGTGTTGAGTACCTTGACAACCATCATACAATACGGCACACCTAAAAATCTGCCGCGTATTATGGATTATTTTAAGGCAAAATTCGAACTGCCTGAATATAAGAATAATCAATTAATGCAAGGGTTTATCAGCAAACCGGATTCTGCGAGTTTAGCGGATCTGAAAGTTAAATTCAATACACAGTTTGGTGGCTTGGTGATGTACAGTGATGATATGAAACAGCTTCGTGGTGTAAAGCAGCCTGAAGAAGTGGAGTTGGTAAAGAAGGCTGTGGAAATATCCAGCATTGCCCACGCGGAAGTGATGCGCGCTATAAAACCAAACATGTCTGAGCGTGAATTGCAGGGCATCTTTGAATATGTGCATAAAAAATATGGGGCAGAAGACGAAGGCTACCCGCCAATCGTAGGTGCGGGCGCAAATGGCTGTATCCTGCATTATGAAGAAAATAATGTGACCGAAGTAAAAAATCAATTGGTATTGATGGACGTAGGTGCTGAATATCATGGTTATTCAGCTGACGTGACCCGTACCGTTCCGGCTAATGGTAAGTTTACCGAAGAGCAAAAAGCTATTTATCAATTGGTTTATGACGCCCAGGAGGAAGTGTTTAAACTTTGCAAAGATGGTGTACCGTATAATCAGTTGGAGCAAAAGACACAGGAGGTATTGGCTAACGGCTTAATAAAGCTTGGCATTATCAGCAAGGCTGATGAAGTACGTACATATTATCCGCATGGTGTATCACATCATATGGGTTTAGATGTGCACGATAAAGGTGAGTACGGCGGTAACCTGAAGGAAAACATGATCATTACTGTTGAGCCCGGCATTTATATTCCAGCGGGAAGCAAATGCGATAAAAAATGGTGGGATATTGGTGTGCGTATCGAGGATGACGTTGTAATCGGGAAAGATAAATGCACCTTGTTATCCATAGATGCGCCGCGCAAATGGCAGGATGTAGAAAAAATGGTAGCGGATAAAAGCATTTTTGATTTGGCGAAGTTTCCTCCATTGAAATAAATTATGTCGGTGGGGCGTATGATATAAAGTGTCTAGCCTGTGCGATTCCTTCCTTGGGGAAGGGGAAGGTAGGGGTTTCTGCATCATGCCAGTTAATAACATGATTAACACAGAAACCCCTCCCTGCCACTTCACATCCAGCCGCACCCCTCCCCGAGGAGGGAATTAGTTTGTGAAATCCTAAAAAATGTTAGTTTACAGATTCGACAACACGCTAACGCAAAACGTTACCGTAAAATAAACCATTACACCCAAAACGATAATGATCAGCATATCCATGAACATTTTGGATCCAGTCGGTTTAAACATTTTGCAGTAGATAAAGCCGACATAGCTGATGATGCTTACCAGTCCGGTGATGGCTGCGATGGCAACGTATAATACATGCGGTACATCAAAACGGGTATTTACGCCACGCATCAATATGGTGATGATCAGGGCGATGACAACCATGAATGCGAAGGTCTTGGGATTGCGTTCTTCCTGGGTGACTGGGTTTTTCATATAGTAAATGTAATAATATAGGTATATTAAACAAAAAAGCCCCATCCGCCATAGCGAACAGGGCTTAAAGGATTTAATTTATTTAAGCTTACTTTGCTTCTTCTTCAGATTTTTTGGCCTTTTTAGCTTTGCTTTCAGCGCCTTCCATCTGTTCTTTTAGTTGAGCCAATACGCTAAGATCGCCTAAAGTTGATTTCTCAACCGAGTCTTTCACTTTCTTCACTGCATTAGTAGCTGCTTTAGCTTCTTTTTTGCGGCTTTCGAATTCTTGTACACGGGCTTCAGCGCGTTGCTCTTCCCAGATACGTGAGTGTGAAATAACGATACGTTTGTTCTCTTTGTTAAATTCAATGATCTTGAATTCAGCAACGTCATCAGCTTTTAGGTTTTTGCCATCTTCCTTAGCAGTGTGTTTGATAGGAGCAAAGCCTTCAACACCGTAAGGTAAAGCAACGATAGCGCCTTTGTCGGTTACTTTCAATACGGTACCTTCATGCACTGAGTCGATAGTGAAGATAGTTTCAAATGTATCCCAAGGATTTTCTTCCAGCTGTTTGTGGCCTAAGCTCAGCTTGCGGTTCTCAACATCCATTTCCAGTACAACCACATTCAGTTTTTCACCAACTTTAGTGAATTCGTTAGGGTGGTTAACTTTCTTAGACCATGAAAGGTCAGAGATGTGGATCAAACCGTCGATGCCGTCTTCCAGTTCAACAAACACGCCGAAATTGGTCATGTTTTTAACTGTAGCTACGTGCTGAGTGCCGATAGCATATTTCTCAGCAGCGTGCTGCCATGGATCAGGCGTTAATTGTTTAATACCTAATGACATTTTGCGCTCGTCGCGGTCTAAAGTCAATACCTGGGCTTCAACTTCGTCACCTACTTTCAGGAATTCCTGAGGGTTACGCAGGTTTTGTGACCATGACATTTCTGATACGTGGATCAAGCCTTCAACACCAGGGATGATCTCTAAGAATGCGCCATAATCAGCAACGGTAACAATTTTGCCTTTAACTTTTGAACCTACAATGATGTTCTCGTCAAGCGACTGCCAAGGGTGCGGGGTCAATTGTTTCAAGCCCAGGGCGATACGTTTTTTCTCGTCATCAAAGTCAAGCACCACCACATTGATCTTCTGATCAAGTGACAATACCTCTCTTGGATGCTCGATACGGCCCCATGAAATATCGGTAATGTGCAGTAAGCCGTCAACACCACCAAGGTCGATGAATACACCGAAGTCGGTAATGTTTTTAACTGTACCTTCCAGTACCTGGCCTTTTTCCAGTTTGGCCACAATTTCAGTTTTTTGGTTTTCCAAATCGTCTTCGATCAGCACTTTGTGCGATACCACTACGTTTTTAAACTCGTGGTTGATCTTAACAACTTTGAATTCCATTGTTTTGCCCACATATACGTCATAATCCCTGATTGGTTTAATGTCGATCTGTGAGCCTGGTAAGAAGGCTTCAACGCCCATTATATCTACGATCAAGCCACCTTTAGTTCTGCTCTTAACAAAGCCGGTGATGATCTCGTCATTATCCAATGCGGAATTAATTCTTTCCCATGATTTCTGAGTTTTTGCACGTTTGCGTGAAAGTACCAACTGACCGTTAGCATCTTCCTGCGACTCAACAAAAACTTCTACGTCGTCACCGATCTTCAGATCAGGTGTATCACGGAATTCAGACAGCGATACCAGACCATCAGATTTGAAACCGATGTTTAGTACCACGTCTTTGCTGTTGATACTTACAACTGTGCCGCTGATAATTTCGCCTTTGTTGATAGAGCTGAAAGTTCCATCATACAATTTCTCTAATTTTTCACGCTCGGCAGCGTTGTAATTACCGAATTTTTTGTCATCAGCATCCCAATCGAAATCTTCGTTTGATGATGTGATTTTTGATTTGATCTCTTCGATCGATAATGAATCAGCTTCTGATTCAATAGTTTCTTTTTCTGCGGTTGCTGTAACTGCGTCGAGCTCAGCTTCCTTCGCTTTTAATTCTTTTTCTGCTTCTTGTTTTTTTGCCAAAATAAATTTTCTCCTTTTCCCAATACAATTGGGACTGCAAAGGTACGGATATATTTTTGACTAATAAAAAAATATTTCACTCTTAAATGCTGGTTTTTAGGTGCTTTTGTCGGCTTTTCGTGGGGTTTTTACAGACTCAGCATCAATTGTGAGACAGCAGCTCAGATATATAATCAAAAATCGACATGAAATCCACCGACAGAGCATTGCGGTAAGCGGATACCCGGGTGGTCATCTTTTCTTCCTGCTCAGGCGTAAATGGATCTTTCCAAACCCGCATACAGATACGTTTAAGTGCGTAAGTTATCTTATCGTTTTCGGCATAGGTTTCCAGGTAGCGGCTTCGTTTAAAATCCTCGAAGAACTTAAAGAAACGATCAGTCTCCTTTAAACCTGAGAAATTCAGGAATGCCTTTATTACATCTGTATCACAGGAGTCTAAATGATTGTAAAAATCATCAGTAGAAATTTTGCCTGTGGTGATCAGCAGGTTGTCTAATATAATCTCCAAAGCAATATGCCCTAAAAAGAACGGTTTTACTGGCGAGCCTTCTATAGCAGGGGCCAGAAGATTCTTCAAAGCGTGAGACCTGGCCGTGAAGAATCCGGAAGAATGGAAAAAACGGTCGACCTCCAGGTGTTTTTGCCAGCCTAATATAATATCATTAATGCTTTTGTCGGGGTGCTGCAGTTTTTCAGGGTGAATAATGATGTTCTTATCCGCATTTTTCAATAGGTCTGGCAGTACCGTGCCCAGTGTATGGTAACAGTTGGTGGTGTTCCTGTCGAAGTAGAAATGCGATAGAAAATTCATAAATATTCACTTTCTGCAAATTTTATTCTGCTTAAAGTAAGCAAATTTTTTGACTATTGTTTAAGATAAACGTAAAAAAGAGATTTTCGGCTATTCTGTTATCTTTGCAGCTTTATTATATACGATGAATTTTGTTGAAGAACTACGCTGGCGTGGCATGCTGCATGATATAATGCCCGGAACTGAGGAATTACTGAATAAGGGTATGGTGTCGGGCTATATCGGGTTCGACCCGACAGCTGATTCGCTGCATGTGGGCAGTTTGGCCCAGATCATGACGCTGATCCATTTTCAGCGGGCTGGTCATAAGCCTTTTGCGTTGGTTGGCGGCGCTACCGGTATGGTGGGCGACCCGTCCGGCAAATCGGCTGAGCGTAATTTATTATCCGAAGATGTTTTACAACATAACCTGGCAGGCATTCAAAAGCAATTAGAGAAATTTCTTGACTTTAATGATAGCGCCAACAGTGCTCAGATGGTGAATAATTACGATTGGTTTAAGGATTATACTTTTCTGAACTTTATCCGTGATGTAGGTAAGCATATCACTGTAAATTATATGATGGCCAAAGATTCGGTGAAGAATCGCATCAGTGGCGATACAGGCATGTCATTTACTGAATTTACTTACCAGTTGGTGCAGGGCTACGACTTTTACTATTTGTGGAAACATAATAACTGCGCGCTGCAAATGGGCGGCTCCGATCAGTGGGGAAATATCGTTACCGGTACCGAGTTGATCCGCCGTAAAGATGGGGGAGAGGCTTATGCGTTAACTACACAACTCATCAAAAAATCAGATGGAACTAAATTCGGTAAAACTGAAGGCGGCAATATCTGGCTTGACAAAAACAAGACAAAAGAATTCGATTTCTATAATTTTTGGTTTAACACTAGTGATGAGGACGCTAAGAATTTCATTAGAGTTTTTACTCTTCTTGAAAGAAAAGAGATCGAAGAGTTGGAATCCAAACATAATGAAGCACCCCATCTTCGGATATTACAATCAAAATTAGCAGAAGATATTACTGTACGAGTACATGGATTAGAAGCTTTTGAATTAATAGCGATTACTAAGAAGTTTACTTTTGACAATAATTATCATTGGAAAGATCTATTTAATCTTACAGAAAAGCATTTTTTGAAAATATTCAGCAGTACCAATATTTTCTTTACTTCTAAATATTTATCGCCCGCATTTATAGAGGAAGATATAATAAGTTTTTTGGCGGATATCATGAATTTTGACGAGAATGGTCAATATAGATATATGTTTGAATCAAAAAATGAAGCAAAAAAATTAATTCTTAACGGTGGGGTGTACATTAATAAAGTTAAAATTACACTAAACCACAAGTTGAATGATTTTGAATTTTTTATTGATAAATATGTATTTATTCAAAAAGGGAAGAAGAATTCAGCCTTAGTAGTTTTATGCCAAGATGTGTCTGCTGAAATGAAAAGAATTCAGTCATTGGTACAGGACTGATTTTAGCATAAAAAGGGCAAGAAAAATTACTTCCCCATCATAGCGGAATAAAGCGGATATTGCGCATAATTATCCATTGCAATTATGCGCTTTGTCTTGTCCTGCTTGTTGTCATTCTTCCTCTTCACTTGCCCTGTTGTGGCACAGGTAGATCCATCATGGACTACACCGATTGCCCCGTTTCAGATTGCTGACAACCTTTATTATGTAGGGAGCCAGGACCTTGCCGGCTACCTTGTTGTAACACCGAAAGGGAGCATACTTATTAATGCAAACCTTACTACCTCCCCGCCGCAAATAAAAGCAAGCGTGGAGAAACTGGGTTTTCACTGGAAGGATATTAAAATTCTGCTTAATAGCCAGGCGCATGACGACCATATGGGTGGTGCAGCAGAAATAATGCGTGAAACGCATGCAAAAAACATGGTGATGGATGGCGATGTGAGTGTAGTAGAATCAGGTGCAAAGACGGATTTCTTGGCTCCCTCTCCGAATGTTCCGGGGTATCCCGCCTCACATGTCGACCGGGTTCTTCATGATGGCGATATGGTGAGCCTTGGAGGTGTAACGCTGATCGCACATAAGACCGCAGGTCACACACGCGGGTGTACAACCTGGACAACGCGAATGCATCTTCCGGGTGAGCTACCAGGAACTATGCGAAATATTGTCATTGTTGGCGGCACAGGCTTTTGGTCGGAATATCACTTTGTTGCCACACCCGGTCACCATGTAAGTTACGCCGGTATTGTACAGGACTTTCAACACACATTTGCTGAATTGCATAAGCTGCCATGCGATGTCTTTCTGGGCGCCCATGGTGGGTATTTTAATTTGCTGGGAAAACGTAAGCGCTATCCGAAATATGGTCCACGCGTTTTTATTGACCCAAATGGGTATAAGCAATTTGTCGACAAGGCTCAGGAGAAATTTACGAAGGAATTGGGCAGACAGCGGGCAGCAGCTAAGCATTGATCGGAGTATCAGGGTTTATACAATAATTATAGAATAAATTAATTATAGGTTAAAATAAGAAAATGATGAATCTTCTGCTTTTATTATTTTAACGAATATTTTTTTACTGATAATGAAGTTTTTAAGCTAACTTTCTCCAGTCTATTTAAAAAGTATTAGCTATACCTATGATTAAAGTGCGATTGGTTTGTGTATTCATCTTTTTGTTTTTGGGAAGAGTGTTCCTTGTTCAGGCAGAGATAAAAGATGATAGCCTCACTTCTATATTGAAAAATAAAGATGCAGCCGTAAAAAAGCGTGAACTGATACTTTATCTCCGTTATGCCTTCGGTGATATGCCGCAAAAGGATTTGCCACAAGCAAAGGCACAGATAACTCAACTTTTGCAATCAAACCATGAGCCGGACAGCGAAGGAATAATCTTATTTATCGATGGTATTTGTCAATACAGGATACCGGATTATACCGCTGCGCAAAACACTTTCCTCCAGGCAATAGAAAAAGCCAATCAGAACGATGATCACTACCTGTTATATGCCTGTTTTACTCATTTGGCTTTCATCCAGAATCTAAACGGTAATGAAATAGAGGCTATTTCTGATTTCAGGGCTGCTAAAAAAGAGGCGACCATTGTGAATGATGCTTATTTGCAAATCGTGATAGATGTTAATCTTTCTGATATCTATTACAGGAACAAGATGTTTAATAATGCGCTCTTTTATTTGAACGAAGCCCAATCGTTGATCGCCTCAAACCAGGTTACGGTGCAGCGGATGAAGAACAGCGTTAATTATAATATGGCCGAAGTTTATTATCAGCAAAAAAACTTTGATTCAGTAAAAAAATATAATAGGATTTTACACGAAGCAAAGGGCGGCAGTGTCGGTTTATATACTTTTCAAAGAAGGACTGATTATTACCTGGATATGCTGCGGAAAAAATACCCTGAAGTAATCTCGGCGATTGCCACTTTGCGTAAGGATACTACCTACCATTTCGATATTATTGATGAAAACTGTTTGGCTGATGCTTATTTCCAGTCGGGGCAATTGGATTCTGCAAAGTCTGTTGTTCATCGGCTAATTGATAACAGCAGGGATAAAAATCATGCAGAGTTAAATCTTTACCTATATAAGTTATTGGGCGATATTGAAGATCAAAAGGGTAATCCCAATGGAGCTGCCATTGCTTATAAAATGGCTTTGTTGCAGTCCGTTACACAATTGAAACAGTTAATTAATGTTGGTTCCATCTCATCGCAGATCAGCATAGACCAAGTCCAAAATTCCTATGCGCTTCGAACAGAGACGTTTAAACGTGAACGACTCTGGCTAATCTTCATTATAAGCGTGGCTGTTTTGCTGATAATTTTTGGCGGGTTGCTGTATTATAACGTACACCGGAAAAAATATTACGAAAAGCTTCTGTTTGAATCAAAAAAGAATGAGATCGCTTTTATCAATTCGCACGAAGTGCGCAGGCATGCATCTAATCTGATGGGTATTATGCAGATGATCAACCAGGGCGAAAATAAATATGAGAATTTTGTCGAGTCCGAACAATATCTGCAAAGCGAGCTTAAAAACCTGGATAACGCAATAAAAAATATCTCGCACAAGCTGAATAGCTAAAGGCTACAAGTCGCTCAACAGTTCAAGCTTCTTCGCATTATATTCTTCCTGCGAGATCAGTCCATTCTCAAATAACGTCCTTAGTTTTTTCAGTTTTTCGGTGAGCTCATCCTGTTTTGGAGTTTCCTGAACCGGTGGTGCTGCTACAACAGGTGCTGGTTGAGGTTCGGGGGTTGGCGCTGAAACAGCAGGCTGAGATTGTGCGTTTGCATGTTCGCCAAAATTGATTGAACCAGATTCAGCGCGTTTTTCTTCCAGGTCGCGCAGGCGGCGCGCTTCACGCTCGTCTTCCTTGCGCTGCTGGGCATATTGGTACAACTTACGTGCCTGAACTTTAGGCAGGTAATCAACACCCATTTCGCCACCGTTGGTGGTTCTGATGGTGAAAATAGCGCCGATGATCTCTTCTTTTATCGCCACATCAACAATGTCTTTCCAAACAAAATCAATAAATTTTATAGAAAGACCCAGGTTTGCCGGGGTAAAAAACAACACGCGTTTGTTGGTAATCGCCACGCAATCAGGTAGTATATTTACTAAAGGTTTCTTTTGGGTAGCTATATAAATAATTTCTTCACCTGTGGTAAGCAGGTCAACCAGCCGGGTATAAACTTTCTCTACTGCTTTCGGGTCTTGCTGGTCAAATAAAAATTTGTCGATCATCTTTATGCTTTTTGTTGATGCAGGCCAAAAATAATAAATATCTATGTAAGCACGAATTTCACGAATTAACAAACGTGGATTACACAAACCAAAATTGACAATTCGTGCTGTTGGAAACAATTAGTAAAATTCGTGTTTATGATATGAGCAGGTTGCATCCACGTATGTCAGAATTATCAAACCGGCCCAGAACCTCAAACGATCCATCCTGATAAATTCTTCCTAAATCTTGAGTAGCTATAAAGGAACAAGAGTTAATATTAGCCAGGTCGATCACATTGATGCCACCTGTTTTATCATTATCGAGTAAAGTCATCGGATCATTAGTATCACGTGTAATGATCTTCATCCATGGAGGACAATTGAATATGCCGTTCCCATTAGAATAGGCTTGGGATAACAACTCGGTCATGCTATACTCGGAATGGATGGCGCTGACACCAAAGCCTTTGCAAAGCGTTTGATGCAATTCCTCGCGGATCATCTCTTTACGGCGCCCCTTCATGCCACCGGTTTCCATTACGACCAATTCGGGAAAATTAATCGAATGCCGTTCGACAAAATCAAGCAAAGCAAAAGTTACACCTATTAATAGCGCCGGCTTTTTTGCCTCTTGTTTTCTTTTTAATTGGGCGAACAGATCATCATGATTGTACAGGTAAAACCCGCTATCGGGATTTTCTGATCTCTTTACCAAATCTTCCGCCATATAAATCAGCGACGAACCTTCACGCTCAAGGTAGGAAGGTAGTAATGCCAAAATACAATACTTGCGGATGTCGCCATAAAAGAGATCAAAAGCACGGCGGAAACTCTCTTCGTACCAGCTAACGTCAGTGACCAGGTGCCGGCTGTTGATCATGCCTGTAGTTCCTGAACTCGTAAAAGCGACTTGTACCTTATTGGTACTACTTAATACCTCATGCGATTTGAAAAAGCTGATAGGCAGAAATGGTATTTTCTCAATACTGTCGACCACACCAATATCTACCTTCAGATTGGTAATAAACTCCCTGTAAACGGTACAATTCTGAGCCTGGAAACGGAATACCTGCAAAGCAGTTTCTGCAAATTGCTGTTTGTTGCTGATAGAAAATACTTGCTGTTTATCCGGGATAATCATCGTGCAAAGATAAGCGAATGTGCAAATGCGTGGATGTGCAGATGAGAGGATGTGCAAATGTGCAGATGAGTAGATATGCAAATGGATTTTTCTTTAATCTGCACATCCACACATTTGCATATCTGCACATCATTTTAGCAAGTTCCGGGTTTTAAATAGGTGGCGATAGCGGGAACTTTGAGTATCAAAACATGAATACTATGAGCAATTTTAAAATTGTACCGATGTCAAAAAACTATGTACAGCACATCCGCGAAACGAGAAAAGACAACTTTGGTCATGAAGTGATCGAACAAATAGCAACCGGCACTGGCCCATGCCGGGTATCGTTAAAACCATTTGAAAAGAATGTAGACAGACGTTTGTTATTTACGCACACTCCGTTTGAGGTCGATAATGCCTATAATCAACCCGGGCCGGTGTTTATTAATGCTGACGATGTGGAGGAATACTCAGATATCTATCGTTTCCCGCCTGAAATTAAAGCTAACAAGAAAAGCTTTCCGCTTACACTGATAGGTTACAACGATCAGCAGATGATGACGCTAAGCAAAATGGTTGGTGATGCCGATGTAGACCAAATGATTACAGAGATATTTGATACAAATCCGAATGTGGCTTATTTGCATGCACGTAACTCGCAAGCCTGCTGTTTTATATGTAAGATCGAGCGCATCTGATTGGTTTATGAGGGATTACTGAAACAAGATGCGGTCAATAGTGGTTTGTTAATAACAAATATTAATAATCACACCTATGAAAAAGTTAAGTTTTTTAATTGCTCCCGTTTTGCTGAGCTTCATTATCGTAATGACCTCGGCCACACCGGTAAATGGTGACAAGGAAACAGAGCGTTTACACAGTGCATCCAATGTCCTGAAGGATTTTGGGGCCATGAAAGAGGGGATTCCGCATAAATTGATCGCTAATTATGAAGGCATAGTCATTATTCCAAAAACTATAAACGCAGGTTTGATTGTAGGTGCAAAGCGCGGCAAAGGCGTAGCTATTGTAAAATTGCCCGATGGCAGATGGAGCGATCCGGTATTTGTTACTATTACAGGAGGTAGCATCGGCGCACAGATCGGTGTTCAGTCGGTAGACCTGATCATGGTTTTCAAGCATAAAGGTGCATTGACAAAAGTAAAGAATGGGGATGTAACTATCGGCGGCGACCTGGCAGCAACAGCCGGACCTGTCGGCCGTGCAGCATCAGCAAATACCGATTACAAGCTGGAGGCTGAGGTATATTCTTACTCACGCAGCCGGGGTTTGTTTGCCGGTATTACGATCAATGGTTCAAGTTTGTCTATTGATAAAGATGCCAACCATAGCTATTATGGCGACGGCATGAGTGCACATGATATCTTTGAAACCGGCAAAAGCAATACCGTAGCGGTAAAGCATCTGAAGGAAACACTCGCCAGTTTATAAAACTAATTCAATGAGAAGAAGCGCCCGGTTATCCCGGGCGTTTTACTTTGAAAAAGCTTTCTTAGCTAAAACTCCCGATAAAGCCGCCAATCCGCCAACCAATCCACCGATCAGGGCAGTTATCAGCAATAACAATATCCATTGATGAGGTAACGGAAACAGCTGGATTACCCGGCTTGCCAATATGTTATCATTCGGAATGCTTTTTATCAGTGCCAGTATCACCCACAAAACAAATATCGCCCCAAAGCCTGACCAAAAAGTTTTGCCAGAAGTTTTGCCAATAACCCATGCAGTTAAAAATGCAATTGCAGCCGCTGCCCACCAGGGCAAAAAGAAGCTGCTGATAAAGGATAGAATGAGTATGATGAGGAATAACATATTATTTACTGCTTAAAGTTAAGGTTGATCTGATACGATTGGATTTTTCATCAGGCGATTGCAGGAACAATAATTCATTCAGCTTTCCATCCCGCCAGGTGGCAAACATATCTTCATAATAATAACTGCCGGGGTTGCCGGATTCTCCTCCCGGAAAAACGCCATAACCTTTTACCTGCGGCCCCATTTGCACCACCATACGCCATGATGGACCGTTGCCGCCGCGTAAAGCGTTGATAACAGCACCAGTGCCGCCTGTATAAAATTGACCCGTGCCGAAGCCAGGTAGATTAGCCAAATGGTTAATATGCGTTTCCTTTACATTACCCCATTCCCATTTTTCGCCTGGTTGACCCAAATTTTTTAATAAGTTGTCAACTGATGAAGTAAAGGCTTGATTCACAATATCTGCACACGTTTCTTTTGTTGGGGTGCCTTTCAAATCAAACCATTTGGAGTTTGGTTCAGTCAGCAATAGCTTTTCAGTACGATCGAATGAAGGAACGTTCAACAACATTTTATCATCCCTGAACTCGTCCCAAACCAAATCATTAAATTTCAACCACCAGGCATTAAAAATGGAAGCACCAACCGAATTGGCGGCAAAATGCTTGTCCCATTTCTTTACAATTTGAAATACTTTAAGCTGATCGGCATGCAATTTTGAAGTATCGATATAGCGAAGCATAGCAGGCAACACATCCTGAGCGCGCATGCTATAATTATCCATTTGCATCAGGCGCATGCTGTCAATGGTTGCGTTTTGCATTACCTTCAGTTTATCATTGATTCTTTTGCCACGATCATAAAGCTCAAATCGCCAGTTAATATAATAAGGATAAGTTTGATCAGTAGAAGACTGATTTGCCGAACTCACAAAACCTCTTGGCGGATTTTTTACGGTCGGGTTTTGGTCGTAAGGAATCCAGCCTTGCCAATCATTGGCCGGATCGCTCCCATCCATAATGAATTTACCCTGATCTCTGAATTTAAGCGGAATTTTACCGTTAGGGGTAATGGCTATATCCTTATCGTTACTAGCAAAAATGAAGTTTTGAGCCGGAGCGGTAAAGTAAGTCAGCGCTTTGCGGTAATCGTCATAGTTCTTTCCCCGGTTGAGGAGGTAAAAGGTCATAAACTCATCCGACTCATCATGGGCAATCCAGCGTAAAGCATCGCCAACCGGGATATTTTCATGGCCTTCTTTCGGTTTTTGGGAAACATTATCATAAACTACCGGTCCGTGGTGGGTGTAGATCACGGTATCGTAAACAGGTTTTTGTCCAAGCACATTTATTACTTCAATACGCTTGCCCGTTTTATTCCATTTATTGTTATACCAATATTCATTTTTACTGTTATCCTTAAATTTCACCTGGTACCAGTCCAGCACGTCGGCATCCACATTGGTTACTCCCCAGCTTATTTTTTGATTATATCCGATTACGATACAAGGTGCGCCGGGCAATGAAACGCCATACACATTTACCGTAGGCGACGTCATTTGCAACTGGTACCAGATGGATGGGAAAGTCAAGTTCAGATGCGGGTCATTAGCCAGTATCGGATAGCCGGATGCTGATTTATTGCCGGCAATTGCCCAGTTATTGCTGCCAATACCTGGAACGCGTTCTCTCGGTTTAATGGTATCCGTCATCAATGCGATAAAATCCTTTGATGGCTTTGGAATAGGCAGAGGTTTAAAATCCCATTTTGTGCCAACGGGAATGATAGGGTCTTCATGGAAAGGATAATCCGGAAAAAGGTCGTTTACATCCTTTGCGCCAAACCTTTTCAGATCGTTAGTCATCGCAAACTGGCTCGATCCGCCTGCGAGAGTTTCAGACATTAGTTTGAGCAGGTATGCACAATTGATCGGCTTCCATTCCTCAGGCGCGTAGCCGAGCAGTTTAAACTCGATGGGGTAATCACGTTTTTTGAGGTGATGGATATAGCTATTTACGCCTTCGGTATAAGCTTCTATTACCATTTTCATCATCGGGTCTTTCATGAAGCCTTTTAAGGTGTTTTCGGCACCGTAGGTCATGCCCATGCGGCGATGATAACGATCAAGGTCTAAAGCTTTTGGGCCGACAATCTCTGAAAGACGTCCGGCTGCACTGCGTGTTTGAATATCCATTTCCCAAAGACGGTCGCGGGCGGTGAGGTACCCCTGGGCATAATAAAGATCGTGATCGTTTTCAGCAAAAATATGCGGTATACGGTGTTCGTCGAAACGTATGGTTACTTTTCCCTGTAAGCCTTCCAGGTGCAAGTATTCTTCGGGTTTGAAGTTTTTGCTTTCGGCATTTTGCCAGAAACCGGAAACGGGATTTAAAAATTCACTAATGGGAGGTATGTCACCAAATTTGGTTTGCAATGCCCAAATCAATACTAAAGTAACAGCTATGGATAATAAGGCTTTAAAGAGTTTCATCAGGTTGGATTAGCCTTGACCAAGATAAGTAAAAGACACGATAAGACACGATTTTAAGATTAATCTGATAAGGATTTTGTATCGGCTTTTTTTAAATTTACATAAACTCTAATCATCACAAAAGCGCATATGACAGTACAGGAAATAATGGATGACCTGAAGGCTCATGGCAGCGACAGCATCAAAAAGATATTACTGAAACATGGGGTAAAAGAACCTTTTTTCGGCGTCAAGATAGAGTACATGAAGCCGATCCAAAAAAAGGTCAAAATGGATTATCAATTAGCTAAAGACCTGTATGCTACCGGCAATGCCGATGCCATGTACCTGGCGGGATTGATTGCTGATGATGGGAAAATGACCCGGGACGATCTGCAGCTATGGGCTAAACAGGCTCTCTCAAATAATATCGGTGAGTATACAGTGCCTTGGGTTGCTACCGGCAGTAAAAGCGGGTTTGAGCTTGCTTTGGAGTGGATTGATTCACCGGAGGAATATATTGCTGCCTGCGGATGGTCGACATTGAGCAATATCGTATCACTTAAGCCGGATAATGAATTAGATATACCTGAACTAAAACGTCTTTTGGAAAGAGTGGCTAAAACCATCCATACATCACCCAATCGTGTGCGCTCAACCATGAACGGCTTCCTGATTGCTTTGGGAACATATGTTATACCGTTGTATGAGAAGACAATCGCGACAGCAAAAAGTATTGGCGCAGTAACTGTGATAAAAGAAGGGACATCCTGCAAAGTGCCGGATGCAACCGAGTATATTATGAAAGCAAAAAATAAAGGGGCGCTCGGTAAAAAGAAAAAGACCGTGAAATGTTGAACACGATTACTCGATTGAACACGATTAAAGGATATTAACGATTAACACGATGGGTATTAAAAAAGGATAGCCATGAGTAAAAAATCATGGCTATCCTCTAAATCTTTTAAATCGTGTTCTTATTGTGGACGAATTTTTACTGCGAACCTGTTTTTGCCAAAAGTGGTGGTATCGGCAGTAACAATATCGAAATTGTAGGTACAATGTATTGATAAGTCAAGTGAATCTTTCTTCAACTGATCCATCAGCCACACATGGTATCTCGCCGGGATAGAATCTTTTTGCAGCAAGCTCAATTTATATACGCCATCCGTTTTACCATATACGCCTAATTTAACGCAGTCCCCTAATTGTTTTAAAGGAAGTTCGTTAACAGATAAAGGAATTCCGTCGCTTGATATGCTTGTTATGCTTTCAGCGCCAAAGCCCTGGAAGAAAGGCGCATCCTCACCAGGTACATAGTTTGAACTTGATTTTGGGGTAAAGTATATTACGATATTATCCTTGTTAACGGTATCTTTCTTTAGCTCGAGTTTTATAAAGCCTGTGATATTTACAACAGTATCAGTATTAGCTGTATTGCCTGGGGCCAATGAGCCGCCGGTTGGGGTAACTGCAGTTGTACTGGTTTGCGTTTTTGATTCCGGAGCTACCGACACATCTTTTTGACATGATGATAAATAAGCTATTGAAACTGTAGAAAGGAGGTAAATTATTTTTTTCATTTTCGCTGACTAACAAATGCCGGGGTGTAATTATTGTTCCGACAGGGTGTTATACGCAGCTGATTTGAAAAGGGTTATATAAATTTCACTAATGCCTTGAAATCCAGCTTTTTTTGAAATCTGAGGGGTTTTGGCCTACAATCTTGTTAAACAGCTTATTAAAGTACGAAAGGCTCTCAAAACCCACTGCGTAGCATGTTTCGGTAATGTTCCTATCCTGCATCAGGTGATTTTTAGCCATATCGATGCGATATTGATTAACGAAATCGGTAAAGGTCATATTGGTTTGCCGTTTAAAATAACGGCAAAATGCAGGCGTAGTTAAGTGCACTTTCTCTGCAACCACGTTTACATCGGGTTTACGGTTATAATTAGCGTCGATGTATTCGTATATAGCCCCCATCCTGATCTTGTCCTTTAAAAAGAATTGGATGCTCATATCATCATCATTCAGCAAATCAAAATCTTTTGCATTAGCTAAGATTTGAAATATGCCGATCAACTCCATTAATTGCTGAAATGAACTAAGCTGATGAAGCTGCTTCAGTTTTTCTACCACTAACGCTTTGGTATCAGCCCCAAAAGCAACACCTGATGATGCTTTCTTAAATAACTGCTGGATGGTTGAGAATTCAGGTGCAAGACTAATAGCTGATCCCAAAAAATCCTCCCGTAACTGTATAACCACCTGGTGATAATCACTGCGCAGGCGATAATCAAAATTAAGGTGGGGGATATTACTGCCTATAAAAACCAGGTCGCTTTGGGTATAGCCGGAGATATGAGAGCCTACGTGCCTGATACCTGCGTCGGCTTCAACATAAACTAACTCTATCTCAGGATGGTAATGCCACAGAAAGGTGTTGCGCAACCGGGGTGAGAATAGCTTAAACGATTTCCCCGGCTCAAATTCAACCTTTTCTAATTGGATCTCATTCATTTTGTATTGCCCGTTAATTTAATATAAAAATAATAATTATGTCAATACAGAGCAAATATTGGTTATTGCAAAGAACAAATGCCTTTGATAATCACTCTACTTTTGATTTGTAAACCAAGAGATAAACAATATGGAAAATAAAACAATGGCTCCCACAATGACGCCAACCATGAGTCCCCAAAATGCACACAAAGAAATCCCTGGCAATCCATCGACCGCAAAGTCAAGTCAAACTAAATTGAATGACCGTAGTAATGGTAAACCACTACGTGTGCTGAGCGAAGATGACTGGAAATTTTGGATCGAAAACGGATATGTGGTAATAAAAAAAGCCGTTCCGAAGGAGCAGGCCAAACGCATGGCTGACTATTTATGGGAATATGAGGGCAAGGATGCCAACGATATAGAAACCTGGTACAAACGCCCCAATGCCCAAATGCAGATGACCGAGCTGAACAATACAGGCATGGTTGAGATATATAACCACCAGTATATGTGGGACAACCGCCAAACTCAACGGGTGCACGATGCTTTTGCCGATGTGTGGGGAACAGACAAGCTTTGGGTAACCATTGACCGCGCTAACCTGAACTTCCCATTAAGGCCCGGCTTTGAATATAAAGGTTTTATTCATTGGGATTATGATCCTGAAACCAAACCACAAAATGTGCAGGGCGTATTGGCTTTGGCTGATCAGACTGACGAAAACATGGGGGGCTTTCAATGTATCCCTGAATTATACCGTACTTACGATACCTGGAAACTAACACAGCCCGAAGACCGCGATCACTATAAACCTGACACAACCGGCTTTAATATCGAAAAAGTAAAACTGGAAGCCGGCGACCTGCTGATATTCAACAGCCTGGAGCCGCATGGCATCCGCGCCAATACCAGTGGTAATAAAGTGCGCATTGCACAATACATCGCTATGATGCCTGCACAGGAGGATAACGAAGAATTGCGTCAATGGCGCATCAACAGTTGGCAAAGCCGCGAAGCCATGCAGGGCTATGCTTTCCCGGGTGACCCATTGGAACGTGAGAAGAAAAACCCGGTTGCTGAATTGAGTCCATTGGGGAGAAAATTATTAGGAATTGATAGATGGTAAACACGATTTGCCAGATTGAAAGGATTACCATGATTAGCTGTTTAACTTGAAAGATAATCATGGTAATCTGTTAAATCCTTTTAATCGTGTTATTCTTCATGCAAACTCCATCTATTGCCGTCCGGATCTTTCACGGATGCAAATTTACCCCATGGCGTTTGGTCTATTTTGCCTACTTCAATACCCTTTGCGTTTAATGCTTTTATTTCTTCGTCCATATTGTCGATATGGATCACAAAACCCTCTATGCTGCCAGGTTTTAGTTGCGGGAACCAGGTAACTAAAGTGATCGAAACAGCTTCCTGGCCAGGCAATGCCATTTGAACCCATTTTTGTGTTTCGTAAGGTACTTCAACCAATAAATTAAAGCCCAGTTTCAGGTAAAATTGTTTGGCAACTTCCTGGTCAGTAACCGGGATAGAGATGATAGATATGGCTTTCATGATGATTTGTAGAATTGGTGCACGAAGATAAAAATGAAAAACCGATTTATTGAATTTATCAGTACTACAATCATTTTCACTTTTTCCGGCAGGCAAATTATTTTATATTAAATTTGAGACGCAGTAACCAGGTGTCTTGTACCTTGTTATTTAAAGAGCCTGATTATGAGAAAGTCACTGTTGCTTACTATTTGCTGTTTCTCTATGATCTACCACGTATCTGCACAAGTACCAGCTCTTGAACGTGTTGAACCGATGTTTTGGTGGGCTGGCATGAGCAATCCCAATCTGCAACTTATCGTACATGGTAAAGATATCGCTTATAGAAGCGTTGATCTGCACTATCACGGTGTAAACCTGGTTAAAGTGCATAAGGTAGATAATCCCAATTATTTATTTATCGATCTTCATATTTCTCCTTCAGCACATCCGGGAACGTTCCCAATAAACTTCACCAGGGCTAAGGCAAAGACTTTAACTTATCAATACGAACTCAAAAAGCGGGATCATTCCAAAGGACGTGCGCAAGGTGTAACCAATCAGGATCTGATCTACCTGATCATGCCGGACCGTTTTTCAAATGGTGACCCGAGCACCGATTCGTTCCCAAACATGCGTGAGAAAGGCATCCACCGCGATTCGATGTTTAGCCGTCACGGGGGGGATATTCAGGGCATTATCAATCATCTGGATTACTTGAAAGATTTAGGCGTTACCGCTATCTGGCTTACACCTGTAGTTGAAAACGATGAGCCTAAAGCATCTTATCATGGCTATGCTGTAACGGATCATTATAAGATTGATCCACGCTATGGCACTAACGAATTGTATAAAAAATTTGTAGAAAAATGCCATAAAATGGGTTTGAAGGTGATTATGGACCTGGTACACAATCATGCCGGTACAGAAGGCTATACCATTCGCGATATGCCGATGCGCGATTGGGTGCACCGCTGGCCTGAGTTCACCAAGTCGAATTTCCGCGATCAGGCGGTGATGGATCCGCACGCTTCGGAGGCCGACCGCAAGCAGATGCTCGATGGATGGTTTGACCGCCGAATGGCTGATATGAATGAGAATAATCCGTTTGTTCAGCGTTTTCTTACTCAAAATCACATCTGGTGGGTGGAGTATTCGGGTGTTGATGGGTTCAGGTTGGATACTTATCCATATAATGACCCTCAGTTTATGGCTGATTGGGCAAAGGAAGTAAGGAAGCAGTTCCCTAACCTTTCCATTTTTGGAGAGACGCTGGTCTGGTCGGTACCTAACCAGGCATTTTTCACCGAAGGCAACACAGTAAACCGTGGGTTGGACACCCACTTGCCTGGAGTAACCGACGGCGTACTGAAAGAAGCAATTTACGAAGCGCTAAACGGTAATGAAGGTTGGACGGACGGTGTAAACCGCTTGTATGCAGTTTTGGCGCAGGACTTTTTGTATAGAGACCCGACGAAAAACACCATCTTCCTGGATAATCATGATATGAGCCGTTTCTTTTCGGTAGTAGGTGAGGATATCACTAAATACAAATCGGGTATGGCGATGCTTTTGACATTGCGCGGTGTGCCGCAGATGTATTATGGCGACGAAATACTGATGAAAAATTTCTCCAACCCTGATGGCCTTGTGCGTGAGGATTTCCCGGGAGGATGGGCTGATGATAAGGTGAACAAATTCACCGCCAACGGCCGGAATGAAAAGGAAAATGATGCCTTTAACTATGTGCGCACATTGGCTAACTATCGCAAGAATACCACCGCCTTACAGACCGGAAAACTAATGCAGTATGTGCCCGAAGATGGCGTTTATTTATACTTCAGGTATGATGATGTAAAAACGGTGATGGTGGTTTACAACAGTCGCGATAAGGAGCAAACAGTTTCAACTGCACGTTATGTTGAACGCATTGACGGGGCGTTAAAGGCCAGGAATGTGATCACCGACCAGGTGATGGATATATCTAAATTAACTATTCCGGCCAAAGCTACTTTGGTGCTGGAATTAATACCCAATAACACACACTAATTAAAATAACTAGTCCCACAGACTCTTAATCTGTGGGCCATCTTAAAACAAATGGCTATTATAAAAGCATGCATTTTTGACCTTGACGGCGTGATTGTCGATACGGCGGTTTACCATTACAAGGCCTGGAAACGACTCGCAAATGAACTCGGTTTTGACATAACCGAAGAGCAAAATGAAAATCTGAAAGGAGTAAGCCGTATGCACTCCCTCGATCTGATCCTTCAATGGGGAGGTGTTACTAAAACCGAAGCCGATAAAGAAGAATTAGCTACCCGCAAAAATACCTGGTATGTAGAGATGATCAATAAAATGACACCAGATGAGATATTGCCCGGTGCAAAGGAATTTCTGCAAGCTTGTATTGACGCGGGATTGAAAACCGCTTTAGGTTCGGCCAGCAAAAACTCGGAGACTATCTTGAACAAAGTAGGTATTGCCCACTTTTTTAACGCAATCATAGATGGCAACAAAGTAAGCAAGCCCAAACCTGACCCTGAAGTGTTTTTAAAAGGAGCGGAAGAATTGGGCATACCTCCCGAAGACTGCGTGGTATTTGAGGATGCTATCGCCGGAGTAGAAGCGGCACATAACGGCGGTATGAAAGCTGTTGGGATAGGGTCGCCGCAGGTGCTTACTCAAGCTGATCTGGTGGTGAGCGGGTTGGATAAAATGACAGTGGAGAAATTAGCAACATTATAAAACTAATAAAAACCATGTCATTGCGAGGAACGAAGCAACCGCGAACTATGCATGTTCGCCCTGTATAGCATGCGATTGCTTCGTCGCTCACTCCTCGCAATGACAAAAATAAGAGACAACAACACAAATGAAAAACTATATCAAAGTTGATGAGTGGAAGATCATAGAAGAGGGGTTTGATCCGAAATACAATTTAATATCCGAGAGCCTTTTTAGCCTGGGTAACGGGCGCATGGGGCAGCGGGCAAATTTTGAGGAGGCTTACAGCGGCGAAACACTGCAAGGCAACTATGTTGCCGGGGTATATTATCCCGACAAAACCCGTGTGGGTTGGTGGAAGAATGGCTATCCGGAATATTTTGCAAAAGTATTGAACGCAGCTAACTGGATAGGGATTGACGTATTTATTGATGGCGAACAATTAGACCTGGCTAAATGTGAGGTAAGCAATTTCAAACGCGAGCTGAATATGAAGGAAGGTTACCTGAAAAGAACATTCCGTGCTAAAACGGCTGACGGCAAAGAAGTAGATGTTGAAGCTATTCGCTTTTGTAGCATGGTTGATGATGAAACAGGAGTTATTCGTTATACGATCACTCCTTTAAATTTCAGTGGACCTGTTACTATCACGCCTTTTGTTGATGGCGACATCAAAAATAAAGACTCCAACTACGATGAGAAATTTTGGGACGAAGTGACCAAAGGCAGTTGGAGCGATGGTGGATATGTACAGTTACGCACCAAAAAGACCGGCTTTGAAGTAGCTACAGGACAGAAGTTTACGATTTCGCAACAAGGATCAACCCAAAGCTCTGAAAAGGAAAAGTATGTAGCAACTGAGATTAAATTAGATGCGGTGAAAGGTCAGGCTATCGTTTTGACTAAGTATGCTGCCAATCTTTCCTCACAGAATTATCCGGCCAATGCTTTGGTAGCTGAATTGGAGAAAACATTAAAAACCATCAGCGCAAAAGGTTTTGAAAAAATGCTGGCCGAACAAGCTGAGGCGTGGGATAAAAAGTGGCAACATAACGATATTATTATTGAAGGCGATGCATCGGCACAGCAGGGCATACGTTTTAATATTTACCAGCTAAATCAAACTTATACTGGTGAAGACGACAGATTAAATATTGGTCCGAAAGGGTTTACCGGCGAGAAATACGGTGGTTCAACCTATTGGGATACTGAGGCCTATTGCGTGCCATTCTACCTGGCAACTGCCGATCAGAAAGTGACCCGTAATCTGTTGTTGTATCGCTACAAACAGTTGGGTAAGGCAATTGATAATGCCAAACTTCTGGGCTTTAAGGATGGCGCAGCGTTATACCCAATGGTAACGATGGATGGCACCGAATGCCATAACGAATGGGAGATCACCTTTGAGGAGATCCATCGTAATGGCGCTATTGCTCATGCGATATTCAACTATGTGCGTTACACCGGCGATGAACAATATTTAGTGGATTACGGCCTGGAAGTACTCATCGCGATAGCAAGATTTTGGGCGCAGCGGGTTAATTGGTCGGATGAGAGACGGCAATATGTAATGCTGGGTGTTACCGGTCCGAATGAGTACGAGAATAATGTGAACAATAATTGGTATACCAGCACCATTGCCACCTGGTGTATGAAATATTCTCTGGAAGCTATTGAAAAAGTAGAAGCTGCTGATAAGGCTAAGTTTGATGCATTAATTACCAAAATCAATTTCGATAAGCAGAAAGAAAGCGCGAAATTCAGAGATGTCATCGAAAAAATGTATTACCCATATGACGAGCAAAGGCAGATATTCTTGCAGCAGGACGGTTACCTTGATAAAGAGCAAATCCTTGTAAAAGACCTGCCGGCAAGCGATCGCCCATTGAACCAAAAATGGAGCTGGGACAGAATATTACGCTCCTGCTATATCAAACAAGCAGATGTGTTGCAGGGACTATACTTCTTTGAAGAAAATTACGACACCGATACCATCCGCCGCAATTATGATTTTTACGAGCCGAGGACAGTACATGAATCATCCCTATCTCCTTGTGTGCATGCTGTGATTGCTGCTAAGCTTGGTGATGAAGCACGTGCTTATGAGTTTTATCTGCGCACATCACGCTTGGATTTGGACGATTATAACAACGATACCGAAGATGGCTGTCACATTACCTCAATGGCCGGTACCTGGATATCTGTAGTAGAAGGTTTTGGCGGTATGCGGGTACGGGATGGGAAATTATCGTTCGATCCATTTTTACCAGAGAAATGGCAGTCGTTTTCGTTTAAAATAGGATTTAGAGGGACTTCTTTGCGAGTTACTGTTAGAAAGGATCAGGTAAGCATATCGAATTTATCAGGTCCGGAAATAAAAGTTCTCATCAGAGGTAGAGAGCATAGTTTGTCACCAAATGAAGGCGTAGGAGTAAAATCGGTAACACTTTATCCTCCTTCACCAAAAATGTCACAGGAGAGCTAAATGTAATGGATCAATTAACCGATAATAAACTTACCATATACCAACTCCTGCCTCGCCTGTTTGGGAACATTAATCAAACCAATAAGTTCTATGGCTCCATAGAAGAAAATGGTGTAGGTAAGTTCAACAATATCAATGATAAGGCCCTGCAGGAAATAAAAAAGATGGGTTTTACCCATCTTTGGTATACCGGGGTGATAGAGCACGCCACCATGACGGATTATTCACAATCCGGTATCAAGCCTGATGATCCGGATGTGGTGAAAGGCCGTGCAGGTTCTCCATATGCTGTGAAGGATTATTATGACGTTGATCCCGATTTGGCGGTTGATGTGCCGAACAGGATGAAGGAATATGAAGCGTTGATTGGCAGATCGCACCAGAACGGCTTAAAGGTGATTATGGATTTCGTGCCGAACCACGTGGCTCGTACCTATGCTTCAGATGTCAAACCTGCCGGCATTCGCGATTTTGGCCAGGATGATGATAAAAGCAAAGTGTTCGATCCAAAGAATGATTTTTATTATACACCGGGGCAGGCATTCGTTGTCCCTCAGGGTTATAACCCGGGTGGCGATGAGTTTAATAGTCCATTGAAAGACGGGAAATTTGATGAAAATCCTGCCAAAGCTACAGGCAATGATGTATTTAGCGCATTTCCTTCTATCAATGATTGGTTCGAGACGGTTAAGTTGAATTATGGCGTTGATTATCAGAACGGCTGGCAAAAGCATTTCGACCCAATTCCGCCGCTGTGGAACAAAATGCTGGATATCCTGAAGTTCTGGGCGGCAAAAGGTATTGATGGTTTCCGTTGTGATATGGTGGAGATGGTTCCTTTTGAGTTCTGGGGTTGGATCATCCCAAAAGTGAAAGCCGATTACCCTGACTTGATCTTTATCGGTGAGGCTTATGACCGAGGTAAGTATCACGATTATATCTATAACGGTAAATTTGATTATTTGTATGATAAGGTGGGGCTATACGATTCCATCAAACGGCTGACCCGCAATGAATATGGCGCTTCGACCTGGGACATCAACTCGATTTGGAATAATGAATGCAAAAATATCGATGTGCACATGCTTCGTTTTATGGAGAACCATGACGAGCAGCGTATTGCATGTCCTGATTTTGCGGGGAATCCATGGCTGGCTGTGCCGGGGATGATCATAACAGCTACGCTTCATCGTGGTCCGGTAATGATCTACTTTGGCCAGGAAGTAGGGGAGCCTGCATCGGGAGCCGAAGGTTTTAGCAGCAATGATGGTCGCACCACCATATTCGATTACTGGGGCGTGCCAGAGCACCAGAAATGGTTGAATAATGGCAAATGGGACGGCGGACAATTATCCGACGATCAAAAACTATTGAGAAGCTTTTACAGCAAGCTGCTGAATGCGGTTCGGGATAATGAAGCCCTGCATACTGGTGAATTTTGGGAATTGATGGTAGCCAATGAGCACCAGCCCGGCTTTGACCAGAGATTATACATGTTCCTTCGATATACCGATAAACAACGTATATTAGTGATAACCAATTTTAACCGTGACGAACGCAGGATACAAATACAGCTTCCTGCCGACCTGCTCACTAAACTGCAACTAAGCGGAAAAGCTGAGTTTACAGACCTTATGAGCGGAATTAAATTCGTAACCGATAATGTTGCCGGGGGAGTTGGAGTAAACCTGCCTGCCATGAGCGGGATGTTATTGCAATTTTAAATTAAACGTTCATTCGTTCACTGGTTCAATAGTTCATTGGTAAGTAAAGCCTAATAATACGGCACCAATGAACCAATGAGCGAATGAACCAGTGAACTAGTGAACACACAAACATAAACCAATTATCCAATTATGACGACAGTAAGTATGACCCATAAACCGAGGCTGAGCTTTTGGCAGATATGGAACATGAGCTTTGGTTTTCTGGGCATCCAATTTGGCTGGGCATTGCAAATGGCCAACATGAGTGCCATTTACGAGTACCTCGGCGCCAAGCCCGATAAAATCCCGTTTCTGTTCCTGGCAGCACCTTTAACGGGACTTATTGTTCAACCTATAATCGGTTATTTCAGCGATCATACCTGGCACAAAACGCTTGGACGCAGGCGCCCGTACTTTTTGGTGGGAGCTATTTTGAGCACAATTTGCCTTTTCCTGATGCCGCAATCGTCCACTTTATGGATGGCAGCAGGAGTTCTTTGGATACTCGATACTTCAATCAATGTAAGTATGGAACCATTCCGGGCATTTATTACCGATAAACTGCCTGACGATCAGCGTACGCAAGGCTTTTCAATGCAGAGTGTATTTATAGGCTTAGGATCAGTAGTTGCGTCGATATTGCCCTGGATGATGGCGAACTGGTTTCATGTATCTAATAAGCTAATCAATGGTGAAAACATTCCTGCAACTGTAAGATATTCATTTTATATCGGGGCTGTGGCGTTTATTACAGCGGTGCTGTACACCATAATCACAAGTACCGAGTATCCGCCGGCAGATATCACAGAACGTCAAAAGAAACGCGAAGAGAAAAAAGGCTTTGGTGGTGGTGCAGGCGAAATATTTCATGCTATCCGTACTATGCCAAACAGGATGCGGAAACTGGCCATTATGCAGTTTTTTACCTGGCCGGGTTTGTTCCTGATGTGGTTTTACTATTCGCCGGCAGTTGCACGTAATGTGTTTGGCGCTTTAAGCGAGAAGGATGATCTGTATACTAAAGGAATTGAATTTGCCGGACTGACATTGGGATACTATAATGTGGTAACCTTCATATTCGCTTTCTTTTTGCCGTTGATAGCCAATAAAATTGGCCGGAAATATACACACATGCTCTGCCTGCTTTGCGGCGCAATGGGTTTAATATCTGTCGCATTTATCCATACACCCAATATGCTTTTTGTGTCGATGACAGGCGTAGGAATAGCCTGGGCAAGTATTCTTTCTATGCCTTATGCCATGCTTGGCGGTTGTTTGCCAGAGAACAAAGTGGGTATATATATGGGCATTTTTAACTTCTTTATTGTACTACCGGAGATCATTGCATCGTTGTTTTTTGGATGGATCATGGCACATTTATTAAACAATAACCGCTTACTGGCGGTTGAAATTGGTGGTTGCATGATGATACTGGCAGCATTGTTGGCCCTGAGGATCAACGAGAAAGATGAATAATTTGTCGAATTAACACTTAAATAAAAACTTTGTACTTTATTTATAAACGTCGATTATTATATTGCGTATAAGTAACACAACAACATATTTGCAGACGAGACGATATTTTGATGGAAGAAAAAAATACATTAAACCCCGAAGTACTACCCACAAAACCGGTTGAAGAGGATGATGAATTTCACCACGTCAATAACCCGGTTACCGGACTAAAACCAATTGTTAAAAAATATTTGGGCGCACCGACCGGTGCTGTTCAAAAAGGAAATAAATTCTTTTTTACCGACGGTGACGCAAGAGTAGAAGTTACCGTAGTTACCGACGAAATTATAAGGGTAAGGTTAGCCCCGCACAGCGTTTTCCTGGATGAGTTCTCTTACGCTGTGCCAAAACGCGAGAATAAAGTATCTCTGTTTGGATTGCGTGAAGAAGAAACTGAATACGTAGTATACACCAATATTGTAAACTGTCACGTCCGCAAAAAGGACTTCTTTATATCGTTTTCTGATAATCAGAACCATGTAACCAGCGCTGATGCAGTACAAATGCATTGGGAAGAAAATATCAAGTTTGGTGGTTATTATGTGTACTGTACCAAGGAATGCCAGGCTGAAGAGAGTTTCTTTGGATTAGGTGATAAGGCTACAGAGTTTAACTTGAGAGGAAAGCGTTTAAAGAACTGGAATACAGATGCTTATTCATTTGCATGGAATCAGGATCCTTTATATCGCTCTATCCCTTTTTACATCAGCCTGGATAAAGGAATAGCTCACGGTATATTCTTTGATAATACATTTAAAGCAGAGTTTGACTTTGGCGCGGAAGACCCAACCAAAACGAGTTTTTGGGCCGAAGGCGGCGAATTGCAATATTATTATATCCACGGTCCGCATATGATGGATGTGGTGAAGCGCTATAATTTAATTACCGGTACGCACCCGATGCCGCCGATGTGGGCCTTAGGCTATCACCAGTGCCGCTGGAGTTATTATCCTGAATCAAAAGTGCGGATGGTGACCAAAACCTTCCGTGAGCAAAAAATACCTTGTGACGGAATCTACCTCGACATTGATTACATGGATGGTTACCGCTGCTTTACCTGGAACCGAAAATATTTTCCTGATCCTAAGAAAATGATCAAGGAATTATCTGAGCAAGGCTTTAAAACGGTGGTGATTATTGATCCGGGAATTCGGGTAGACGATAACTATTCGGTATTCAGAGAAGGAAAAGAAAAAAGATATTTCTGCCGTCGTTGCGATGACTATTTTATGGAGGGCCATGTATGGCCGGGTCGCTGCCAGTTTCCTGATTTTACCAATCCTGAAGTAAGGGAATGGTGGGGCGGTTTGTTCGACGAACTGGTGCAATTAGGTGTAGCCGGTGTTTGGAATGACATGAACGAGCCTGCTGTATTTGGTAATGGCACTTTTCCGGATGATGTTCGTCACCAGTATGACGGATATCGCGGTTCGCACCGCAAAGCGCATAATGTATACGGCATGCAGATGGTTCGTGCAACCTACGAAGGTTTGCGCAAATTGTTGAAGAATAGACGCCCATTTACCATCACCCGTGCTGGTTATTCTGGGGTACAGCGTTATTCATCTGTATGGACAGGTGATAATGTAGCTTCATGGGAGCATTTGAAACTGGGTAATATCCAAATACAACGCCTTTCGGTATCGGGTATCTCATTCTGTGGTACGGATATAGGTGGTTTCAGTGGTGAGCCTGATGGTGAACTGTTTACCCGCTGGATACAAATGGGAACTTTCTCGCCGTTTATGCGGGCACACTCAGCGGGTGATACCAAAGAACGCGAACCATGGAGTTTTGGAGAGCCATACACTGCCATCAACCGTAAATTTATAGAGTTGCGCTATCGTTTGTTACCATACTTTTACTCGGCATTCTGGGAACATCACCGTTATGGCTTCCCGATCATCAGGCCGGTGGTATTGCAAGAGCAGCACGAACCCGGTAACCAATACCGCCAGGATGAGTTTACCTATGGCGATAAGATGTTGATATGCCCGGTATTAGAGCCTGGACAGAAGACCCGTAAAGTATATCTGCCAAAAGGCAAATGGTACGATTTCTGGACGCATGAGTTAGTTGAAGGCGGTAAGGAGATTGTCGTTTTAACACCACTTGATACTATCCCTGTATTTGTAAAAGCCGGTTCGATAATTCCTGAATATCCTGTGATGCAATACGTGGGCGAAAAGGAAATAGACGAGGTGAAAATGAATGTTTATTTCACCGATACCGAAGTGAACTCCTTCATTTTTGAAGACTACGGCGAAACTTTTGCATACGAGCAGGATATCTATTTGGAAAAGAAATTTGTGGTTAAAGGGAAAGAAAATAAAATGACCATACAGCAAAGTATGGAGGGCCTGTATACGCCGCGTTATGAAAATTATCACCTGAACATTATTGGTTTGCCGTTTAAGCCGACACGCGTGATTGCTGATAATAATGATGTGAAGGATTTTGTGATCGCAGCCGATAAATCCGTGCAACTGAAGTTGAGGAAAAACTTTACGCAGCTGGTTATCAGCTGATAAGTATACGGTATTATCCGAAAGGCAATTGAATGCCCGTTTATTTGATAACTTTCTTTTTTAAAGGAATGATATATTTCATTTTAGCCTTATTACTATTTGCTTTAATTATAATTTGTAATGTAATAGTTTTTCATCTGGCAATAAGGCAGGCAATTAAAAAGTTTGTAAATCCAGCATTATCTTCAAAAGATTTAGTTTTTGTAAATTATAAGTGGCCTGGATTTTTCAGTCGCGGTAATTTTAAAGAAGGAGAAAAGGCTTTGAATGCATTATTTAGCACTGGATTAAATCGCACGTCAATCTATTCTTATATTTATTATAAAGATTTAAAGGTTGGATTAATTAAGAGTGTTACTATTAAAATTTATAGGACTGGCAGTTCCATTGAAGATGTTGTGTATAGTAGTGCTGTAAATTAAATTTAAACTAAGGCATTATCATTTATTTGCACTTCGGGTAATTATATGATAAATTTATACCAATACCAATTTTTTAACCAGACCTAACTTC
The DNA here is from genome assembly GCA_018266915.1 of Bacteroidota bacterium. Classification (GTDB taxonomy): domain Bacteria; phylum Bacteroidota; class Bacteroidia; order Sphingobacteriales; family Sphingobacteriaceae; genus Mucilaginibacter. The sequence goes on from JAFDZM010000081.1 coordinate 47,093, forward strand.
CCGCTAATGACTAAACAAGGCTTGCAAAGGGTTATTGTTGAACATGTAACGCCTGAAATTGACGCGGGCCGCTATTACATCAAAAAAATTAAGGGTGATATGCTGACGGTAGAAGCTGATATTTTTACCGATGGGCACGACCATGTGCGGGGTAGGATATTGTACAAGCACGAGGGTGAAAAAAAATGGTCGCATACAGGTATGCACCCCACCTGGAATGACCGCTGGCAGGGTGTATTTTATTTGCCGCAAACAGGATTTTATCATTATAAAGTGACGGGTTGGGTTGACCATGCACTGACCTGGCACGAAGGCTTTCTGAAAAAATACCAGGATGCGCAGCATATGGGGGTAGAACTTTTGATAGGCGCTAACTTTTTGGAAGCTATGTTGCCGCAAGCCAGTGCTGCCGATCAGAGACAGATTACGAAAATGATCGAAATGCTGCGTGATGAATCGCGGTACGATCTGGCGGTCAATGCAGTATTGGGAAAAGATATTCATTTCTTCATCAATTTATATCCTGATCTGGCTAATGCGACGGTTTATGAACGAGACCTGCGTGTTTTTGTTGACCGTGAAAAGGCAGGTTTTAGCAGCTGGTATTGCTTCTTCCCACGCTCAGCCTCACCAATTGCAGGTAAACATGGTACTTTTAAGGATTGCGAGTTACTGCTGCCCAGGATTGCCGAAATGGGTTTTGACGTGCTGTATTTTCCGCCTATACATCCGATAGGAAAAACATTCAGAAAGGGGAAGAATAACACTGTAAATGCTTTGCCGGGTGATGATGGCGTACCTTATGCTATCGGTTCAAAAGAGGGCGGGCATAAAGATATATTGAAGAAGCTGGGCACTTTGGAGGACTTTAAACATTTGATAAAGGAAGCCGCTTCGCATGGATTGGAAGTGGCGATGGATTTTGCCATACAATGCTCGCCCGACCATCCTTATGTGAAAGAACATCCTGCATGGTTTAAATGGCGTCCGGATGGTACGGTGCAGTACGCAGAAAATCCACCCAAAAAATACCAGGATATACTGCCGATCAATTTTGAAAATGACGACTGGCAAAACCTGTGGAAAGAACTGGAAAGCATACTGGAATATTGGTGTGAACAAGGTATCCGTATATTCAGGGTGGATAATCCACACACCAAATCATTCAATTTTTGGGAATGGTGTATTGCCGAGGTGCAAAAGAAATATCCGGATACGATATTCCTGTCAGAGGCTTTCACCAAGCCAAAAGTAATGAAGGAGTTGGCTAAACTGGGCTATACGCAATCGTATACTTACTTTGTTTGGCGTACGCAGAAGCACGAGATCGTCGAGTATATGAATGAGCTCACCCAGACGGAGATGAAGGACTATTATCGCCCGAATTTCTGGCCTAATACGCATGACATCAACCCATATTATTTGCAGGATGGTAATGAAAATGCCTTTATCATCCGCTTCTTTATGGCTGCGACGCTGTCATCCAACTATGGCATATTCGGTCCTGTGTATGAGCTATTATATCACGACCCATATCCAGGCAAGGAAGAATACTTGAATTCGGAGAAATACGAAGTCCGTCATTGGGATTGGGGTAAACGAAACAGGCTGACAGAAGTGATCACAAAAGTAAATGCTGCTCGTAAGGTAAACCCGGCGCTGCAAAATACCAATAATATCAGGTGGTGTTCAATAGATAACGACCACATGCTGGCTTACTATAAAAAGACCGGTGATAATTGTATCCTGTGTATTGTGAAGCTTGATCCGCATAATAAGCAATTCGGACATGTACAGGTGCCGTTGTACGATTTAGGTCTGCATCCGGGAGATGAATTTCAGGTGTTTGACGCATTAACGGGCAATACTTATACCTGGAACCAGGAATGGAATTATGTTCAACTGGAACCCTGGGATTTGCCTGTTCATTTATTCAGGATAGAAATGTAAATTTATAGACATGGGCCAAATAGATGTGATAGAGAAAACCACCTCGGTAACGCTGAAAAAGCCCTGGATACAATTTGCCTTCGATAAAAAAGCTATTTCCTGGCTGGAAGAAAATGCGCTTTACGAATACATGCGCAAATGCCGCTGGTTTGCCGGCAAGGCACGCATGATCAAATTCCTCAAGATCCAGCAGATGCTGAATATGCCGATGGAGGGTGGGGCAGCATACCTCGTTATCATCCATGTCGGTTACACTTATGGTGACGAGGAGAAATATGGCATGCCTGTTTCATTTGTAGCCGATGATTATGAACTACTGAATCAGATCAATCCTAAAGCATTTATTGTAAAAGCAATTGTCGACGGGAAATCCGGCTGGCTGATAGATGCGGTTTATGATTTTCGTTTTCAGTCTGAATTATATAGAAACATCTGGAACAATGCTGTTGTGAAGCAGGACAACGGCCATCTGGCGTACCATAAAGGAAAAGGATTGGCGGCGACTGACGAGGATATGTGTTATCTCTGCATCATTCCTGATCTGGAGCAAAGTAATTCCTCGCTGATATTCGGCAATAAATATTTTTTTAAGTTTTATAGAAAGCTTTTCCGTGAGATCAATCCTGAGGTTGAAATGCTTCAGTTTTTAACTGAGACCGGAGGGTTTAAAAACATTCCTGCATTTTGCGGCAGTGTCATCTACGAACGACCGGATACACCGCCGGTTACACTTGGGCTGATGATGCAGAAAGTGGCGAGCAAATCGGATAGTTGGGTTGCTACGGGAGATGACCTGAACAACTTCCTGTACATGTTTGTCGATAAGATATTCGGCATACAAGACCAGGTTTTTGAGAAGGTGGAATTATTAGGAAAACGTACAGCCGAAATGCATTTGGCTTTATTAGCCGATAAAAAGAACAAAGATTTTAAGCCTGAAAAGTACGACGATACTTACGTCACATGGCTTCAGGAACATCTGAATAAGTTAGTGCATAAACGCATCAATCTACTCAAAGAAAATTATGCAAGGTTGGATAAAAACTCCAAAGCCCTTGCCGATGAGTTTATCAGAAGCGAAAAGATAATCCGCCACTTCTTTGATAAAATAGCTGGTGGCGATCTTAAATCCCAGCGCATACGCATTCATGGCGATTACCATCTGGGGCAGGTGCTATATACCGGCACAGATTACTTAATAATCGATTTTGAAGGAGAACCGGAAAGCTCAATTACAGACCGTAAAATAAAACATTCGCCGATGAAGGATGTTGCGGGTATGATACGCTCGTTCCATTACGCGGTGTGCGCTAAATTGTATTTTAGCAATGAGACAAAAAGCGTCGATCCACAGCGATTGCAAAAATCTACAGACCGCTGGTATAAGCTGATCACCGATGCTTATGTGGATGCTTATTTGTATACAATGGGCGATATATCTGCTATATTTGGTAACCGCACCGAAATGAATTTTTTGTTGCAGTTGCATTTGCTGGAGAAGGCGGTTTATGAGTTAGGGTATGAGTTGAACGGAAGGCCGGATTGGGTGAGGATACCGCTTAAGGGTATCCAGCAAGTATTATTAGAAATAGAAAAGTTTAACAGTTAAAGCCTGCAGGCACAAACATATGGCTAAAAAGACAAATAATACCGGCAAAGAAGCTCCTGCTAAGAAGGCACCAGCTAAAAAAGCCACAACCGTTGCTAAGAAACCGGTTGCCGCTGAAACAAAAACAGTAAAAAAAGCAGATGAAAAACCGGCTGCAAAAACCAAAGCTGCCCCGGCCACAAAAACGGAAGCAAAAAAATCTACAACTAAACAATCTATGCCTGCACAACCACTGCCAAATGCTGTACAGTCGTACAGCCGTTTTACCGAATTTGATGTCAGCCTGTTCAGATCAGGCAAGCACTATAAATTGTATGAGAAGTTTGGCTCCCATGTAATGGAAGTCAACGGTGTTATCGGTACCTATTTTTCGGTTTGGGCGCCAAATGCGCAGTATGTATCAGTTATCGGTAACTTCAACTATTGGGACAAAGGAACACACCAACTGTTTGTGCGCTGGGATTCCTCAGGTATTTGGGAAGGTTTTATCCCGAATGTAGGTGATGGCGAAACTTATAAATATTTTATAAAAGCTTCATCTGGTGAAGAGCTGGAGAAATCCGATCCATTCGCTTTGCGTTGGGAAGAACCACCTCGCACGGCATCCATAGTAGCAGACACTTACTATGAATGGAAAGATAAAAAGTGGATGAAGGAGCGTCATGTTCACAATGCATTAGACCAGCCTTATTCGGTTTATGAAGTGCATTTTGGCTCATGGGCACGTAGCATGGAAAGCCCGGATGCTTTTTATAGTTATGAGCAAATGATTGATAAAATGGTGCCTTATGTAAAGGATATGGGCTTTACGCATGTAGAGTTTATGCCTTTGGCAGAGCACCCTTATTATCCAAGCTGGGGTTACCAGGTGAGTGGTTATTATGCTGCGTCGAGCCGGTATGGTACGCCAAAACAGTTGATGAAACTGATTGAAGCTTTCCACATGGAAGGCATTGGTGTAATCCTGGATTGGGTGCCTTCGCATTTCCCGGGTGATATTCACGCTTTATACCGCTTTGATGGTACGCATTTGTATGAGCATGCTGACCCTCGGAAAGGCTTCCATCCTGATTGGAAGTCATATATCTTTAATTATGGACGTAATGAGGTACGCGCATTCCTGATCAGTAATGCATTGTTTTGGCTCGACCGTTACCATGCCGATGGCTTGCGCGTAGATGCTGTAGCATCCATGCTTTACCTCGATTATTCGCGTAATCATGGCGAATGGGAACCTAATCAATATGGCGGCAACGAGAACCTGGAAGCTATATCGTTCCTGAAAGAATTTAATGAGGCCTGCTACAGTCATTTTCCTGATACACAAACAATCGCAGAGGAGTCAACTTCGTTTACGGGGGTTAGTCGCCCTGTATATTCAGGGGGGCTGGGTTTTGGCATGAAATGGATGATGGGTTGGATGCACGATACCATTAAATATTTCTCAACCGATCCGCTTTACCGCAGGTATCATCATAACCAGATCACCTTTAGTTTGATCTATGCCTTTACCGAAAACTTTATGCTGCCTTTCTCGCATGATGAGGTAGTGTATGGCAAAGGCTCGATGCTTCGCAAAATGCCTGGCGATGAGTGGCAGCAATTTGCTAACCTGCGCCTGGTTTACAGTTATATGTTTACCCATCCGGGCAGCAAGCTATTATTTATGGGGGCTGAATTTGGACAAGGGTCGGAATGGAATTTTAGCCAATCTCTAGAGTGGTATGTGTTAGAATATCCAAACCACCGCGGTATACAGGAAACGGTAAAAGCGTTGAACCATTTGTACAGAACAGAGCCAGCTTTATACGAAAAAAGCTTTGAAGGCAGCGGTTTTGAGTGGATAGACGGCGGCAATGCCAATGATTCAGTGCTTATCTATACCCGTAAAGGAATTGATCCTAAAAATGATTTGGTGATTATATTGAATATGACCCCTGCGCCGCATCATGGCTTCCGTGTAGGTGTGCCTGAGGCTGGTAGCTGGAAGGAAATATTCAACTCTGACGATAAGAACTACTGGGGCAGCGGCATGCTGAACAGTAAAGCTGTGAAGGCTGAAAAAGAGCACTGGCATGGCAGGGATCATTCGGTGCAGATTGATCTGCCGCCGCTGGGTGCAACGGTGTTGAAAAGGATGAAGTAAGACACGCACGTCATTGCGAGGAACGAAGCAACCTCCGAACTATGCAGGTCAAGGAGGATTATTTTGTTAATGAACGTTCAGTAAAAAATTATAGGTCCATTGAATGTCCTAAGTAGAGATTGCTTCGTTCCTCGCAATGACGGGTTGGTAGTTAAGAACTCGACTATGAGCTACAAATTCTTCTATTTGTTCCTTGCCGGCGGGATACTTGGGTTGCTGATATTGATTTATCAGCTTGTAACCGAGTACCCCAATGTACAAACTTTTGATGCCGTTTTTAGCGCTCTATCGGTGTTGGTTTTCTTCTATTTGGCGTATAAAGTACGTCGCGAAAAGGAAGATAAGGATTTGATGTAACCGATTGATTTTATTAGATTTACTTTAATCACTTATCAGCCTTTATCATGAAAAAGTTTCTTTTCCTCTCAATTTTAACGATCATTTATTTTTCATCCTGTAAGCAACATAGCAGCAGTCCTACGGTAGCGGAATATTTTGCACCGATTGACTCCGGGGTGCAGGTAGCAGGTATCAAAATGGTCAACATCCAAACGCCTGTCGGCAAGTTCAGGGTGTGGACCAAGCGTTTTGGGAATAATCCGCGTATTAAGATTTTGTTACTACACGGTGGTCCCGCTATGACGCATGAGTATATGGAGTGTTTTGAAAGCTTCTTCCCAAAAGAAGGATTTGAGATGATTGAGTATGACCAATTAGGTTCATTCTACAGCGATCAGCCGAAAGACAGCAGCTTATGGACAACTCCGCGTTTTGTGGAGGAAGTGGAGCAGGTGCGTAAGGCACTGAATCTGGATAGCAGCAACTTCTACCTGTTGGGTAACTCATGGGGTGGTATTTTGGGAATGGAATATGCCCTGAAATACCAGAAGAATCTGAAAGGGTTGATCGTTTGCAATATGATGGCCAGTATACCGGCTTATGAGAAGTACAATGCTGTGCTGAGAAGCCAGATGCGTAAATCACTGGTTGACTCTCTGCAGAACTATGAGGCTAAAGGCATGTATAAAGACACTACTTATCAAAGGCTGGTATGGAACGAGTATTACTGCAAACACTTGTGCCGTTTGCCAGAATGGCCCGATCCGGCAATGCGTGCCATCAACCACGTGAATGAACAGATCTACGTAATGATGCAGGGGCCCAGCGAGTTTAAAGTAGGGGGCAGGTTGCTGCACTGGGATATCAGCAATCGTTTAAAGGAGATCACAGTACCAACCCTGATGGTCGGCGCAAAATATGATACTATGGACCCCAAATACATGGAATGGATGAGTACGCAAGTGAAAAATGGTAAAAGCCTGTATTGTCCGAATGGCAGTCACCTGGCAATGTGGGATGACCAGAAAGTGTTTATGGATGGGGTGGTTAAGTTTATTAAGGATGTGGATGCTGGGAGATAAGGGATGTCCTCATACTTGTAATATTTTTAAAATGTAAATGAAATTATATAAAGTTCCCAGCATCTTACCTGAAGGGAAGAAAGATTCTGAAATTAAATATTTCGACAACGGAAATACCGTTGATGTAAAATATTCATGCACAGACATTGAGATTATGTCTACTCATAAGTATCCCTTCTTCGCATTTGTTGATATTAGAAAAAAACTAGAGAAGCTAAATATAACAGTTATGTGCAACGCATGTAGGATTGATGTATATCCATCTGGATCATCAACAATTGGACTAATGGCATATGAAATGGTTATAGGCTTACAGGCAACCAAATTGGTAAATATATTTGATGTATGTGACGATCTAAAATTACTTGCTTCTATTGCTCTACAAAAAGATTTTCGAGAAAAGTGGCTTTCAAGCCTGCAAAAGTAGGATGCTAACGTAGCTACCGCGAATTTGTAACTCGTGGTGAAGTAAGCCAGAAGCTTTCAGTTGACCGCTCAATTCCCATTCTGATGATGCAGCAAAGGCCTCGGGTCAAAAACCACTTTTATATAGGTGATCTTGTGGTGTTCCACCTGGTACCAGCCGCAGCAGAATACGGTGATTCCGCCCATGTCAATATCATACAAAACACAAACATCGGTGCCGTCAGCGAATGTCTTTATAAGGTGATACTTGAACTTCATTTTCTTCATGTCGCTGAAGTAGGCATCAGCGCTGTAGCGCGAACCCATTACACCTTCAAATTTTAAATCTTCGTCGGCATATTTCCTGGCGTCGTCAAATTCTTCCTCATTTAAACATTTAAGGAACGACATAACGGTATATTTTGCGGAAGCTGTGGTCGTCATCATGGCTAAAAAGTTTTAATTGGTTCCGGCAGTAAGCAAACAATTATTAGCCTCATTTATACTAACTCAAAAAAATCAGAAATGTGTTATTTGAGTTCATTTTTTGTGGATAAACACATAAATTTATTAAATGGCTTTGCGCCTGGCACTCAACTCAGTTATATACCTTTTTCGCAAACTATTAATGAGAAAAATTACATTATCCCGCGTGATAGTCGCCGGTCTGTTGCTTATTGCCGGACTTAGCTGCCGTACACCAAAAAATTACCAAACTAAAGGTATGACCGATCATAAATGGTGGAAAGAAGCGGTGGTATACCAGATATACCCGCGCAGTTTTATGGATAGTAATGGCGATGGCATTGGCGACCTGAAGGGCATTATCTCCAAATTGGATTATATCAAAAGCCTTGGCGTAAATGTGGTTTGGCTTAACCCAATCTATAGCTCACCTAATGATGATAATGGGTATGACGTAAGCGATTACCGCAACATTATGAAAGATTTCGGCACCATGGCCGATTTTGATGCCATGCTGAAAGGAATGCACGAGCGCGGGATTAAACTGGTGATAGACTTGGTGGTGAACCATAGCAGCGACGAGCACGAGTGGTTCAAACAAAGCCGTAGTTCGCGTTCCAATCCTTATCGCGATTATTATCACTGGTGGAATGCAGATAGAGGCAAGCCTGCACCTCGTTATAGCTTATTCGATGTGAACCACGATGCCTGGATGTACGATTCAACTACGAATGCTTATTACCTGCATTATTTCTCGCGCAAACAACCCGATCTGAACTGGGAAAATCCAAAAGTTAGGCAGGAAGTATTTGATATCATGAAATTTTGGGCTGATAAAGGTATTGATGGCTTCCGGTTGGATGCATTCCAATTTGCAGCGAAGGATACCACTTTCCCGGTGTTGCCACAAGGATATGAAAAGGAATTTACCAAGTATTACGCTATGCAGCCCGGTTTGCATGAATACTTGAAAGAGATGAATAAGCAGGTGCTGAGCAAATACGATGTAATGAGCGTAGCTGAAGGAGCAGGCAATTCGTTTCAGGATGCACACGACCTGGTGGATTCGGACCGCAGCGAGTTAAACATGGCTTACGCTTTTGAAGGAGTCGATATAGCGAAACCTGAAGGATATAGCGTTTTGCATTTTAAAGAAGTATTCAGCAAATGGGATAGCGTTTTTGCCGAAAAGGGATGGTTATCTATCTTTCTTGCTAATCATGACCAGGCACGATTGGTAAGTCGGTTTGGGAACGATGATCCGAAGTTCAGAGAGGTATCATCCAAAATGCTAACGACTTTTATCATGACTATGCGCGGAACGCCATACTATTACAACGGCGACGAATTGGGTATGACAAACGCCGGATTTACCGACATAAAAGATTATCGGGACAAAGCTACGCTGAATGAATATCAGCATCAAAAGAATATTGGCGGTGATATGGATGCTTTTATGAAGCAGACTGAGTTCAGTTGTCGCGATAACGGTCGCACGCCGTTTCAGTGGAACAGTAGCGCTAATGCAGGTTTTACAACCGGTATGCCCTGGATAAAAGTGAATAAAAATTATAAAACTATTAACGAGGCAGCACAGGAGAAAGATCCAAACTCGCCTTTGAGTTATTTCAGGAAGATTGTGAAGCTGAGAAGGAGTAATCCGGTGCTGGTGTATGGAAAATATACCTTGCTGGATAAATCAAACCCGGATGTGTACGCTTACACGCGAGAACTGGATGGTAAAAAACTCTTGATCCTGCTTAACTTTAGGAGTGACGCCAAAGCAGCTAACACCGGTCTGGATCTGTCAAAAGCTAAAGTGCTCATCGATAATTACACCGAACCATCAACCGATGGCAAGCTAAAACCTTATGAGGCAGTGGTATACCAGTTAGAATAACCGTTCGCAACCGAACGGTAGTTGTATCAAATCCGAACAGATTAGGAGTTTGGTATTTCTATTAAATCATTGATAATCAGATAAATGTATAACAGGCATGTTCTTGGCAGTATCATCCGCATAAAACCGCGCGGATCATGATTAAAAATTACCTGCTGATTGCCTTTCGGAATCTTAGCAAAAATAAGGGCTTTTCTTTTATCAATATTTTCGGACTGGCTATTGGTATGGCCGCCTGCCTGCTGCTATTGCAGTATGTGACCTTCGAGCTAAGTTTTGATAAATTTCATACCAAAGGAGACCGAATATACCGCATCAATCAGGACCGATACGACAACGGCAAACTGAGCACCCGCTGGGCAGGCGGTGCATTTGCGCCAGGCAGCGAATTTAAGGCGCAATTGCCTGAAATAGAAGATTTCGTTAAAATGGTACCCGCAGGTCAGGTGCTGGTTAACTATAAAAACCAGAAAATAGTTATAAATGATCAGGCCGACTATTTTGTAAGCGGATCGTTCTTTAATATTTTCAGTTACCCTCTATTAAGCGGCGATCCTAAGACTGCACTTAAAGAGCCCAATTCGGTGGTTATTTCTGAAACGATTGCCAATAAACTTTTTCATAATACCAATCCGGTGGGACAAACATTAGTGATGAATAATGACAAGCCTATCAAGATCACAGGGGTAATGAAGGATATGCCGGCTAATACCCACATGAAGCTTGATTTCTTGCAGTCTTATACCACGCTGGTCAAAAATTATGCGCCTCAAATTGATAACAGATGGTATTCTGATGGCTGTACTACTTATGTTCTGTTACGTCCGGGCGTTGATCCCAGAAAGCTGGAAGCCAAATTTCTCCCTATTGTAAAGAAAGCATATGAGGAGTTTAAAAGTTCAGGGGCTACCGCTGTTTATACTTTGCAACCGGCTCAAAGCATCCATCTATACTCTAACCGTATGTTTGAGTTGCAGCCTAACTCAGATGGTAATTCGGTTTACCTGTTGTTAGGCGTAGCCATATTCGTGATCGTTATTGCATGGATCAATTACATCAACCTGGCTACGGCGCGTGGCATTGGTCGTGCAAAAGAGGTTGGGGTACGTAAAACGTTAGGCTCTGATAAAGGCCAGTTGATCACTCAATTTATGTTTGAAGCGGGGTTACTTAATCTTATGGCCCTGATATTGGCTTTTATACTGATAGGTATATTCCTGCCTGTATTTGGCAGCTTGTCGGGAACAAATATCAGCTTTAGCCTTTTTGGGCATTTTTCGTTCTGGCTAAGTGTTGTGGCTATGTTGCTGGTTGGAACATTCTTCTCCGGATTTTATCCGGCTGTTGTGTTATCCTCATTCAGACCAGTTGAAGTGATGAAAGGCAAACTTTCAGCGTCACCTCGCGGAATTGTGCTGCGGAAGGGAATGGTAGTATTCCAGTTTGCGGCATCGATATTTCTGCTAATCGGTTCAATGACAGTATTCAGACAGATTGAATATATGCAAAAACAAAACCTCGGCATCAATATAGATCAGACAGTCGTGATCAAAGGTCCGCTGGCAAAGGTCGACTCATTCTTCCGCACAATGAAGAACTTTAAGGAAGAAAGCCTGAAGATAGCCAATGTTAAAAGTGTCACAGCATCAACCGTAGTACCCGGTGAACCTATTCCATGGAATGCCGGCGGTATAAAATTACATGGTGCCGCCGAATCCACATCCAAACAATACAGAATAGTCGGAGGTGACTATGACTACCTCGATGCCTTCGATTTTAAAATCTTAGCAGGAAGAAAGATATCAAAAGCGTACCCTACAGATACAGCTTCGGTAGTGTTAAGTAAACAAGCATCGGAACTGATGGGCTTTAATAAACCAGCCGATGCTTTAGATAAGCGCATAGATTTTTGGGGTAAAATTTATACCATAGTTGGTGTGGTAGACAACTATCACCAGCAGTCGCTGCGTGACGCTTATGACGCGATCATCTTCCGTTGCATCCCTGATGTCGGGGGTAATATATCCGTTAAAATCGGTACGGCTGACATACAACAAACCATAGAAAGCCTACGCGCCAACTGGAAACAGTTTTTCCCGGAAGATCAGTTTGATTATTATTTCCTGGATAATCATTTTAACGAGCAATATCACGCTGATAAGCAATTCGGACAGGTGTTTGCCGTATTCACAGGAATAGGTATTTTGATTGCCTGTTTGGGTCTACTTGGCCTGGTATCTTATACTATTGTACAAAGAACTAAGGAAATCGGAATACGCAAGGTATTGGGCGCCTCGGTAAACAATATCCTGCAATTGCTTTACCGGGATTTTGCGATACTAATCGCTGTTGCGTTCGTGGTAGCCATACCATTGGCCTGGTATGCTATTCACAAATGGCTTCAAACCTATGCTTTCCGTATTGATATAAATGTCCTGTTCTTTATCATACCATTTATAACTGTAGTGCTTATCGCATTCAGTACGGTATCTTACTTAAGCTTAAAAGCGGCTTTGATGAACCCGGTAAAGAGTTTGAAAACGGAATAAATACCTATCCTCAATAGTTGACAATTAAAAAAAGCTCCTATGGATTCCATAAGAGCTTTTAATCTTTATAAGTAAAAATAGTTACAATTTACCAATTTCCTGAACAAGGTCGATCAGTTTGTTTGAGTAACCCCATTCGTTATCATACCATGATACTACTTTAACAAAGTTATTGCTCAGTGCGATACCAGCTTTAGCATCAAAAATTGATGTGCGTGCATCACCTTTGAAGTCTTCAGAAACAACTTCGTCCTCGGTGTAACCCAGGATGCCTTTCAATTCGCCTTCTGAAGCGTCTTTCATTGCTTTTTTGATCTCCTCATAAGTAGCAGGAGTTTTTAAGCGGGCGGTTAAGTCAACTACAGAAACGTCGGCAACCGGTACGCGGAAAGACATACCAGTTAGTTTACCTTTCAATTCAGGTAAAACTAAACCTACTGCTTTAGCAGCGCCGGTTGATGATGGGATGATGTTCTGGTAAGCACCACGGCCACCTCTCCAATCTTTTGCAGACGGACCGTCAACAGTTTTTTGAGTAGCAGTTACAGCGTGGATTGTGCTCATCAAACCTTCTTCGATACCGAATTTATCATTCAATACCTTAGCAACAGGTGCTAAACAGTTGGTTGTACATGAAGCATTTGATACAATATGCTGATCGGCTTTTAATTGCTTGTGGTTAACCCCCATTACGAAAGTAGGGGTGTCATCTTTTGCAGGGGCGCTCATTACAACTTTTTTAGCACCGGCATCAATATGTTTATGTGCAGTTTCCTGGGTAAGGAACAAGCCGGTTGATTCGATGATCACCTCAGCGCCAACTTCGTTCCATTTCAGATTTGCAGGATCTTTTTCGGCAGTAACGCGAATAGTTTTACCGTTTACAACCAAATGGCCGCCTTCAACAGCGATAGTGCCTTTGAATGGCCCGTGAGTAGAGTCGTATTTCAGCATGTAAGCCATATAATCAGGCTCAACAAGGTCGTTAATACCGACAACTTCTACATCGGGTCTTTCAATTGCAGCTCTGAAAGCAAGGCGTCCAATACGGCCGAAACCGTTAATTCCTATTTTCATGATTTTTTAATTTTTATTGGAATAATACGTTAATAAATTATTTATAGGTTCTTTAATTACACTTGTTATGGTAAGGTTTGATTGGGCTGCTGCTTCGTACAGGTATTCCTGGAAATTTGCAGCCACTGAGCCAACGAAATGCAGTTGTCCCTCTGGGTGCTGGCTGTGTAAAGGTAGCAAATAAGTATTAATAAGCTTATTAAAGCCATTTATTATGACGCTCTTGAGATAATTGTCTGATTTATGCTCAAGATAAAACTCTGTAAATGAGTTCAAAAACACCGCCGGTTGCTTCTGGCGGTATACTTTCTCCAACAATGTACGGCGGTCGAGGTCATATTTCTGCTCAAACTTCTTGCGGATGTTTGCAGGCAGCGTCTCATTCATAAATGCTCTCAGCAACTGTCTTCCGAGCCAATTTCCTGAGCCTTCATCAGCAAGGATATAGCCAAGACCATAATTGTTTGGCTTCACTTTGCGGCCATCATACCAGGCCGCGTTCGATCCACTTCCGCAGATACACACAATGCCCGGTTTATTCTTACAACAGGCAATTGCAGCTGCATCGATATCATGCTCAACAGTTACTTTGGCGAATTTAAAGTAGGTGGAAAGCGCATTGTGAACCACAGCTTTCAATTCACCAGAAAAAGATCCCGCTCCAAAAAAGTAAACGCGTTTTATTTCTTCGGCGTGGTGTATCAGGTTGATGTTTTTATTAAGCAGTTGGATGATCTGTTTCTCGTCGCTGAAATAGGGGTTAAGGCCACCGGTCTTGAAAGACGCTACCGTCCTTTCCTTTTCGGCAAGACGCCATTCGGCATAGTTGGACCCGCTATATACAACTGCAATCATTCTTTATTTAGATAGCTAAAATATCGGCCATCTCCATCAAATCTTCTTCCAGTTTAAACTCGTGTTGTGTTAAAGCCTCTTCAATATCTGTTATCTTGATATAATTAGCCTGCAGGCCAACCATCTTCCGCGATTCGCCACGTAGTAAAGCCTTCACCGCAGCATAACCTAAACGGCTACCCAAAACCCTGTCAAATGCCGACGGGCTTCCGCCGCGTTGTAAGTGGCCTAATATAGTAACTTTGATATCGTAGAATTTGATCTCCTGCTGAACTTTGCGCGCAATATCATATACCCCGCCATTCTTATCGCCTTCAGCAACAATTACTATGCTGGATGATTTCTTTTTATCCTGCCCGTTTTTCAGGTTTTCGATCAGATCATCTATTGCGGTAGCTTTCTCAGGCAATAAAATAGCTTCAGCACCGCAGCAAACGCCTGCACGCAAAGCAATTGCACCACTATCACGGCCCATCACTTCTATAAAAAACAGGCGGTCGTGAGCATCAGCAGTGTCACGTATTTTATCTATCGCCTCAACAACTGTATTAGTTGCAGTATCGAAGCCCAAAGTATAGGTAGAGCCGTACAAATCATTATCGATTGTGCCCGGTACACCCATTACCTGTATATCGGTATATTTTTTTGCGAAACGGAGTGCGCCGGTAAAAGTACCATCGCCACCAATGACAACTAAAGCGTTAATGCCACGCTTTTTCAGGTTCTGATAAGCAGCTTCCATGCCCTCGTCGGTACGGAAAGGCAGGCAGCGGGCAGTTTTCAGAATAGTTCCGCCTAAATTCAATATATTACTTACAGAGCGGGGATTCATGTCGTACATGTCATCCTCGATAAGTCCCTGGTATCCTTTACGTATCCCCACAACCTCCAGACCGTTATATATTCCGGTCCTCACCACGGCTCGTATACACGGGTTCATCCCCGGAGCGTCGCCTCCGGAAGTCAAAACACCGAGTTTTAATATTTTCTGCATTTTAGCTTGACTGTTATTTCGGTACGAATATAGTGTGTGTAAATTACACCATTGAATTTTATTTTATTTTTATTTTTTTTATATTCGGAGAATTACAACATATCTTTAGAGCGTAAACCTAATAAATACAAGTTTTTGGAAGTAAAGTTACCTACATTTAATTCAGTTTTCTCTATAGACTGTGTCATTTTTGGCTTCGAGGCCGGTGAGTTAAAGATCTTATTAATAGAGAGAAACGAAGAGCCCTATAAGGACTGGCTCGCATTGCCGGGGTATATAGTTGAGCAGGATGAGAGTATTGACGATGCTGCCGAGCGTATCCTTTATGAACTTACGGGCTTACGTGATCTGCATATGCAGCAATTTCACACTTTTGGCGAAGTAAACCGTCACCCGCAAGGGCGTGTGATCACCGTTGCCTATTATGCATTGATCCGTATAAACGGCCAAAAGGACCTGAGACCGGTTACCCAATATGCGAGAAAAGCTTTTTGGCACCCGGTAAATGAACTGCCCAAACTGGCGTTCGACCACAGCGAAATTTTTAAAACAGGCTTTAACAAGTTGCGCCGCAGGCTTAATTATCAGCCGATAGCATTTGAATTGCTGCCAGAAAAATTTACTCTCACACAACTGCAATCGCTTTACGAAGCTGTGCTGAATAAGAAGCTGGACAAACGTAATTTCAGGAAAAAAATGTTGAGCTACGGCTTCTTGAAAGAGCTTGACGAAAAACAAAAAGGTGTATCATACCGCGCAGCCAAACTTTACAAGTTTGACAGACGAAAATATACCAAGATATTCCAAAACGAGCTGAACCTTGAAAATAAAGGGAAAGTGAGTTAAGCCCCTCTAAACGGCGTAGCCCTCATGAACGTCTTTAAAAAATAATAATGATGTGAATAATCTTCCGCTGGTTAGCGGAGAGACTTAATAAAAAAAGCGTTCTGATATTCAGAACGCTTTTTGGGTATATGAGAGGCCGGTTATTATACTTGTGGGGTAGCCAGTTCCAGGTGATATTTCACCAGGTTATCTATAGGCGAACGAATAATGTTTCCTACCACCATACCGTTTTCAGCAACAACTTCTTCCAGTACGTTACGGAAGTTATAACCTACTGAACCGATACAGTTGAAAGTATATTTTTGATAGTCAGGGTAGTGGGTTACCAGGTTGCGGAAGAAATCTTCAAACGAGGTACGCACCAGGTTTCTTGAATATTCAATGTGCACATTGTTATCATATACAAACTTGCTGAAGCTTGCGCAGAAACGGTTAGCACGTGGTTGGGTGTAAACCTGTTCGTTTACATCATCAGGGGTTAATTTGTAAGTATCCCAGAATAATTTTCTTACCGGTTCAGGCATATAACCTCTAAGGTAATCAACCAGCAGTTTTTTGCCGATGTAGCAACCGCTGCCTTCGTCACCCAAAATATAAGCTCCTGAATCGATGTTGTGAACTACTTCTTTACCATTGTAGATACAAGTGTTTGTACCGGTACCCAAAATAGCAGCAAAACCTTCGTTGTTGCCTAACAGTGCCCGGGCAGCTGCCAGCAAATCGTGACCAATATAAACTCTTGCTTTGGTGAACACAGCTTGCATGGCTTCTGCTACGATCTTACGCATATCGTCGGTTGAGCATCCTGCACCGTAATAATTTACTTCTGTAATTTCACTCTTCTCAAGGTCCAACGGCAGGTTCTCCATCAGCGATTGCACAATGTAAGCAGTACTTGAAAAATAGGGGTTATAACCCTCCGTGTTGAAATACACTTTTTTACCTTCTTCGGTAACCAGGCACCAATTGGTTTTGGTAGAGCCACCGTCAGCAATTATGATCATAAATTAAGTTTATCTAAAAAATTGGTTAAAAGTATGATTTACTAATTGTAAATAAAACACTTTGTATTTTTAAAATGTAAAAAATCGGAGCAAAGTATACTAATATACTGTTTTTGAATATAAAAAGCACTATCTCAACCTTTTAATTATTGTAGATATTCAGGCCAATTTAAGTGCTTTTAACAATAAAAAAGCTTCAGATGTTTTAACCTGAAGCTTTAAGTTAATTTTTTGTAAATCCCGTTATTTAGCGAGTTGCAATGTTTTGCTTTTTAATAGCAGTTTAAAAACCCTTAGGTGTGTTAACAAAAGCAACGGCACATAAAGAATAATGATATAATAACCTGCGCCTAAAAATGGAAGGATATTATACCTCGGGCCATCAATAAACGCTACTATTAAATCGATTAGTCCTAAAATATTAAATACCCATAAGAACGGCCGGAATGATGCACTGTTTATCATTAAAAGAGCAATAAGGGCTAAGATAGCTGCTGCAAAATCGCCAAATGCGGCAGGCAATGCCCAGGCAGGATTGAGGCCAGCATGAACCACACCGGGAATAAGGAATGACAAACCCGCAAAACGAAAGGTGTGTAAAATTAAGATGGGTTGTACAGCTCTTTTAAGTTCCAATTCCTGTAACCTATGCCAAAAGTATTCCCTGCCTATTTTATTCCATACAATAAGACTCGTTATAACGCTTATTGCAAATAAGATTGTTGCTTCCATAATTAATGTATTTTTTGAAATACAAAGGAAACAACGAGGCCTAAGAATACAGTTGCCATATGACAAAATCCGAATTGTCATTTGGCAAATAAATGCATCTATCGTTTAGAAAATTCCCGCCTGATTCTGCTTAGCGATGAGTTGGTAACACCAAGATAGGAGGCAATATGTTTTAAATGGGCAGATTGAAAAATCTCTTTATCATCTTTTATTAAATCTTCATAACGTTGCTCAGCCGATTTATTAATTACCGCAAGTGTTCGTTTTTTGTAGGAAACAAGCTCTTTGACCAGCATTCGCCTGCCATACTCTCTAAATTCAGGAATGGAGTGAAAAATGGCATTCATCTTTTCGAAAGTGATCGAATAGCCAACACAATCTGTAACGGCCTGGATATTTTCTTCCGAAGGAGTTTGAAGGAAAAAAGAAGCATGATCAAAAACCTGGCGGCCCTTTGCAAAGAAGTTTGTGGTCACCTCATTGCCTTTCAAATCAAAAGTATAAGCCCGCATGAGTCCATCTGCCAAATAAAGGAGATCAGAAACTTTACCTTCTCTCAGGAAAAATTCGTTTTTCAGAAATCTCCGGTCTTCAAAATGATTGGTAATGTTGATGATTGTCTGCAAAGACATATCCGAATTTTTCTGGAAGAAGTCTATAAGAGGTTGTTTGCTCATTAGGTGGTGGCTGCTCACTGGAATCTAAGTTACCAAAGTTTTACTGAGCCGCAATTTATGTTATGAATGCAACTTACTATTTCAGTTTTGTGTAGATTTTTGCATATTTGCACCGCGAAAATAGCGCGATGGTCCCGTAGCTCAGCTGGATAGAGCATCCCGACTTTAGTCGGGACGGTCTCCGGTTCGAATCCAAACGGGATCACAATATAAAATTAGCAGGTCCCGTAGCTCAGCTGGATAGAGCAACAGATTTCTAATCTGTCGGTCTTTGGTTCGAATCCAAACGGGATCACATTTTAAGTCAGAAGCCTTGAACTGAAAGTCTCGAGGCTTTTTACTTTGGGTATTAGCCATTGGCACTCACTCACCAATGGTCAAAAAAGTGTTCGTTCATGAACACGTGAACGCATATGAACGCCGTGAACACTGTATCGTCCTGAAATAGGTTGACAGCTGGTCTTGTCCGGATTTTAGTTAACAGTTGTGGCCTGCAAAATTGGTTCACAACAATTTACCCGTTGCAGCGTTTTTCTTATTATTAAAAAAATAAGATTATGAAATTATTACCCTTAATATTAGCAGGTACAGCTTTGGCAGCGGGAGTTGCCTATCTTGTACGTAAAAGAGAAGACGGAACGTCGATTTTGGATGAATTGACCAATAAAGCACCTGAATGGATGGAAAAAGGTAAGCAGTACGCTACGCAAACTATCGACCAGGTTTCTGATCAGATCAAACAATTCAACCGCAAATCTTAAAAGGGAATCTTTTAAAAACAAAAGCCTTAAGTTGAAAAACTTAAGGCTTTTGTTTTGTATGGTGCTGTGCAAATTATTGTTCAACACATACTTTTATTATCGGTTATAATAGAATAAGTGCGGAATACATTAAATTTAATATTAAAATTTAGAGATATGAGCCGCCTGCCTTTCCTTATTATTATTTTCTCCGTTTTGTTTTCTATTTCATGTCATATAGGTAGTAATAAAAGCGAAGCCATTAATGCGAAGTGGAAAAAAATACCTGATAGCTGGATCAAGAGGGCAACGCAACCTGCCTATCAAAAACCTGATACCGTGCTGTTGCATGAATTTGCAAAAATAGTTAAACTGGATACAGGGGGTGAATCGCCTTCCGACTCGGGTAAATATGCCGTCTTTAATTCTCTTCACGTCGATTTGGATGGAGATGGAAAAGATGAATTCCTTTGCCTTCAGGGATGGAATGTTGATTCACCTTATCTTTGTGTATTCAAGCAGTTTAATGATGGCTGGTATTTGATTTACATAGAACAGATTGAAACATTTTTTAAATCCCCGGCTCTTTACGTAGCCAATAATTATTCCAAAAACAAGACATTTTATGTACGCCAGAGTTATGAACACGACGCAGACATTGCTATGGATGGATACAGGTTTTATAAATTGATAGATAACAATGTTTACAAATGCCTGGATATACTCGACGGTGCTTATGCTTCTTCGGGGCGGCACATAGCCCAGGCAGTAAAATCAAGTTTCGAATTTAAAGGTGATTCAGACGATCTGGCTGTGTTTTACTCATATAATTTTTTCCCGTCATACGTGTTTGAAAGCGATTACTACTCGTCCATACATGGTGTTTCTTCTTTGATCGAAGGGCAGGGTATTGTTGATTATGTTTATAATAGTAAAGAGCATAAATATAAACTTAATATCCCCCCAAAATCTGACAAGACGGTAAATGACCTGACCGCCGACAAAATATCCTGCTTTGCAAATTTTGCAAGCGACAGTTTATTTGTTAAAGCTTACCAGGGGCAAATTGATGATGTAATTAAAACCGGAACCCCGCAGCAAAAGAAATTATTACGCGAATACCTTTCTCTGGTCAACAAAGACAAAGCAATTTATGAACCGAAAACCTATTTTCCAGGACGTATACAAGTTATAATAAGACAGATGAAAGAACATTTTATGGAGTGAAATATGCTAATCACTATCTCCTTTAAAAGAAAAGCCCTAAGTCAGAAACTCAAGGCTTTTCCTTTATTATAGGGAATGACTTATCCTAAAGATATTTTCCTTTTAACTATAATCTTATCAATAAATGAGCCGAGTTCTTTTAGGACCGCAAACTCAAGAAAGTCTTCCGTCCTTTGCATCCATTCGCCGCCCATTTTAAAAAGCATAGCTGTTCTGCCGTCGTCGAACTTTACCAGCCATACATGCCAGGTTTTAAAATAGGCGCTGGTTATTTGGATAAATTGTGCGGTACCGTCAGGTAATTTGATCTTATATTTCATAGTGGTAGTAGCTTGATATAGATAAAGACGGCAAAAGCAGACCAGTATTGTAACCAGTTAAAATTTTTAACTTTCCTTAACAATTCTTACATGCGCAGAAATGTATCGTTAGGGTCAAATTGCTCTGGCCGGAACTATTATCTGTTATGATCGCCGCTGCTTTCCCTGCCAAATCTCAATTGACGGGCAAGCTCTACTATTTGGTGTAATAATAGTTCAATACAACGGTCCTTCTCCCTGATTTGAGCAAGTACTGTCAAATATCGCGAAGCATCCCGCATCTCCTGTTCCGGGTCGAATGACAGGAGGTCTATCAATTTAACATCCAAAATAAGGGCGATTTGTTCCAGACGCGATAAATTGACATCCGTCGAGCCGGATTCAATTTTTGAATAGGAGCTGCGCGTTATATCCAGCTTTTTCGCCATAAAAGCCTGGTCCCAGCCGTTACTGACCCGAAATTTTCGTATCAGAAAACCGGTTGTTATATTAAGATTACTTTTAACAGGTTGCAATATAAAAGAGGTAGAATTCGTGCTCAATATAAATGAAAAATCTGTAAAAAAGCTGCTCTGAGGCATATTTCTGGCATTAAACGTCAGGATTTAGGTATGAGAACGGTAGTCTTTAGTCGAAAGTCTTAGCCTTTTTAGATGAGATATTACCAGGGGGTATAATAAAGTGTAACCCGCTTCCAATAAAGTGCGACTAAGGTTTTGAATTAAAAATCATAGTTATGAAACTAAACTTTATAAGAGCGCTTGCTTTATTCTTTGCCGCCTACATCATTGTAACAATTCTTGCCGCAGCTACTACAGAAATCTACGGATCAATCGCCAATTTGCCTCCGTCGCCACCCGGGGTAAGCCCGGTAAAAATGCCTGTATTTTTGGCTACCGTACCTTATCACGTGTTGATTATGCTGATTGTGTGGCCGATATTTGCCTGGATTTATTTCAGAAAGAATCGTAATAAAAATCCACTCGAAGAAAAATCAGAGACCCGCAACCTGGCGATATTATGGCTGGTGTTGGCGATAGTTGTAGATTGTGTCGGCTTTGTATTAATCAACTCTCCGTATTCTTTATCGGCACATGCATTTTATGTCGATTATCAGCCGTGGATCAGTTTAATTTATCTGGCTATCTTTTTGAGTCCCTGGGTCAGGCTTTGGATGGCGAGATATGGTGCGGGGAGACAGTCTGCCGCTTAACACAGTCAGAGACTACTTACATAATTGCCCGAAACTTGTAAACTCCGGACAGCGGGAATTGCAAGTTCGAAATGAATTGGCAATGGCGAACCTTAAATGTCATTTGGCCTTACCCCATTTGATCTTATTCCAAATTCTTTCATGAAGAAAATAGCCAATGGTCGTATAAATATTACTGATGATAGTAAACCCAATGGCAACCTGAGCTTTACCGGAAAGCCAATAAATTGACAGGAAATCTAAAATAATAATAAACAAGCGATAGCTAATGGTTTTAGCGATGGAACGGGGCAATGTTTCAATTTCTTCGCTTTTAACGGTCAGATGAGTACTATCCATGATTTATCGGGATGATTGTTACAGGCACATGGCTATTTCTTAATATTTCCTCGGCAACGCTACCCAGGAAGAACCGGGACAATCCTTTCCTTCCATGAGTGCCCACTATTATCATGTCGGCAGACCACTCTTTTGCTAATTGCAGAATTTTTTCACCGGGGGTTCCTTCTACGATATAGCGGCTGACCGGGTAATTGCCAAAAACATTTTTGATTAATATGTTTAAATTTTCTGCCACCGAATTGCTTTCCAGAACAATGGCTTCGCCTGTACTTAGCCCTTCCGCGCCCATCAAAGTTCGCGTATCAATAACCGATGCAACAGCTACTTCCGCTTTTAATTGTTTAGCAAGTTTAAATGCGATTTGTGCCAGTGTGGCAGAGGATGCACTGTTATCAACTGCAATAACGACTCGTTTAAATGTGGTCATTCCATTTTTCATTTACTTACAAACGTATTACTAATTACCCTGACAAAACATAATCACCATCATGCATTAAAATGATGAATATCAATTTGTAAAAAATGCAGATGCTTGGAATCGGGTTGCTACCTGGCGAAAAATTATTAATGGCTATTTTGGCTAAACAAACAATAATTTTATCAAAAAGGCTAAGTTAAGCGTTCACACTTAATCGAACCCTAATAGCAAGCGTATTCACTCGTTAATTTTTAACCTGCTGTATGTCGTTTATAAACTTATACAGCATCTCCTTAATCACCACATCGCATATCTGAACTAACCTGTCATATTCACCTTCGAGGATAATCCCATCATAAGTGAACTCGAGCTGCGTGTGGCCGCTTTTTGACGTTAATTCAAAGATCATTTTGGTTCCTGTCCAGTCAAAGTTGTCTGTTTTGCGGATGCTTTCGGTTACCAGCCAGGTCACTCTTCTATTGGGTACCAATTCAACCACCTTGTTTTTTGAATAATGCGAACCTTCGCCCGATGTGAATATAAATTCGTCATACAGTTTAGAGCTTTCTCCTTCAAAATCTTCAGGCCAGAATTTGGCTACATCATGGAGCAGATGATTGAAAACAACTTCGGGAACTTTAGCAAGCTCAATTGATGTAGTGTATTTTGCTGCTGTAGTGTTTTTATTTTTCATTAGAATGCATGGATTAATGCATAACTAATATCGCAAAACTTAAATCAATGGAGAAATATGCATTGAGGCTATCACCAGCATACCCCAGTCAAAAAATTCAGGTATCAAACGCAGAGCTATAGCTCAATACCTCAGCGTATCCGGATTCGGAATAAAGTTTAAAAATGCCTGGAATTTGGCGTAATAGTTTTGCGTGTCCAAACGGTAATAGAAGGCGCCGCGTTTTGAGCCTGACTTATCCTTTTCGGCGAGCTTGATCAGCAGGCCGGTTGCCAGTACACGTTTGCTGAAATTCCTTTTATCGATTGTGGTATTGTAAACGCTCTCATAAAGGTTTTGCAATTGCGGCAGGGTAAACCTATCGGGCAGCAACTCAAACAAAATAGGGTGGAAGGCCGATTTATAGCGTATCCGCTTAACACCCATCTCAACCATTTCGTTATGATCGAATATCAGTTTCGGGAATTTTTTAAGCGGGAACCACTCTGCGTGGTAATCGTTATTTAATTGTGTCTCGTATTTGTGAATATCCACCAGCGCAAAATGACATACCGTAGCAGTACGCTCGATCGGATCACGATCAGGGTCGCCAAAAGTGTATAGCTGCTCCAGGTAAACACCCTCAATTCCCGTCAGCTCTTTCAATATCCGGTTTGCTGCCTGGTCTATACTTTCATTGGCCTGCACAAAACCGCCCATCAGGCTCCAGTTATCCTTTTCGGGGTTAAAGCCACGTTTTATTAAAAGTATCTTCAGTTCAACTCCGTCGAAGCCGAAAATAATACAGTCGACAGCCAAAAGTAAGCGTGTTTGCTTAGAGTATTTCTGCATTGATCAGGGGTAAATAATAATATCAGGCAATAATAGGTTGAAATTACAAATTAAGCTGAAAGAATAAAATGCTATGATTGATCTCTGCTATTATCTCGTATTATATATTTTAATAATAGTTATTGTAACTATTGTGTTACTTGTATTTAAATGCATTTCATAGTAAGTTGATATACAGTATTCTATTTAATAGTTAATAAACAAGATTATTTGCGAAAAAAAATAAACCATTGAGATAATATTCCGTAAAAGGGGAGTATTAAACTCTGATCGCAATAATATGAAAACCAGCTCCCCCCTTATTAAAGCACTTTTTACCATTTTGATTTCTTGTTTCTCAATTGCAGCATTTGCCCAGGCACCATTTACAGGGCCCAGCGATGCTTCGGTTCCATCAGGAAATATACAACAGTATGTTTGTAGCGGTGGCCAGATATTGCTCAAAAGCTCAACTGTTGCTACTCAGTACCTGTGGTACAAAAAAAACACATCGGGTAGTATGGTGTTGGTGCAGTCAGGTGCCAGCAACACTTATACAGAAACCGCATCTCCGGCTACTTCCGCCGGTACCGGTTACTATACTTATACGCTCGTAACCGAAAATGCCACCGGCTGTTTGTCTGATATGTCGGCACCATACAACATATTCGTATTGCCGCCAATAACTCCAACCATTTCTGGTCCTACTGCAATCTGCGCAAGTACCGCAAGTAACCCAACTTCAATTACATTGACGGCAGCCCCGGTAAATGATGCCAATTACAGTTATGTTTATCAATGGAACAGGAATGGAGTGGCTATCCCGGGTGCTACGTCAAGCACTTATACAGGAACTGAAACAGCAGCCGGCTCTGTAACCTATACTGTTGATGTTTCTTATTCGTCAACGTTTACTCCCGCGACTTGTACAGTAACGGGTACTCAGACAATAACTGTGAATCCGATACCGGCGACGCCAACTATTCAATGGAACTAAGCGCCCGGTAAAAACTTGACCGGTTATACTGAACTAACGCGTATGAAAAAGGACTGTACAAAGTGCTTTTTTAGGTATCTTATAATATTTTATGTTATAGGCGTAGTTATGATATTCCATTCGAAAGCATATGGTTCATCTAACGCAGTAATAACTATTTATAAGGGGCAATCTGTTACATTACACGCAAATGTACAGGATGCCGCATCTTATCAATGGTACAAAGACGCACAGCCGATCAGCGGAGCCACTACAAATAGCTTAAAGGTGACTGCATCGGGTGTTTATACTGTAGTTGCCTTTAACCAGGAAGGTTGTGCCTCTCCAACTTCCGAGGCTGTGGAGGTTAAGGTGATCGAAAATCTGGTGGATGTAGGCATCACTAAGCGGTCCGAAAACAGGCAGGTTAGAGAGAATGAGCCGTTTGAATACACGTTAGATATTCATAACAAAGGGCCTCTTGTCGCCACCAACGTTATTGTAAAAGATACTTTGCCTGATAAACTGCAATATCTGTCAGTTAATTCCGTATCGACAGGATCTGCGAATTATGATCCTGCGAGCCGCACATTAACATGGTTAGTAGGTGAATTAGACATAAGAGCCTCTGCAGAGCTTACTTACATGGCAAGTGGTATTAACCATGGTAATATCACCAACATTGCGTCCGTGTCTTCGCAGCAGCAGGATGCAAACCTGGCTGATAACGTTTCATCCGATACGAAAAACATATTAGGCCTCAATATCCCCAATGTATTTACTCCCAATGGCGACGGGTTTAATGACACCTTCACTATACAGGACCTGAATAAATACCCCGAAAATGATATTGTAATTTTTAACAGGTGGGGTAACAGCGTTTTCCAGGAGAAAAACTACCATAATGAATGGACAGGGAACGGATTAAGCGAAGGGACTTACTTCTATGTCCTGAAAGTAAAAAGTACAGCTGATATATGGGAAGACTATCATGGTTATATAACCCTATTGAGGAAGGATAGATGAAAAAAATTGCCGTCATAGTGCTATTTCTTTTTGCAGGGATTACCGCCTTTGCCCAGCAGGATGCGCAATACAGCCAGTATATGTTCAATGGGTTATTTATTAATCCGGCGTATGCAGGCTACAAGCAGGACATTTATTTGTACTCGTTTTACAGGTCGCAATGGACGGGCTTCACCGGTGCGCCGCAAAGTTTTTCAGCATCAATTGATGGCTCGGTGAATGATACTAAAGTAGGGTTAGGTCTGCTCGTTGCCAATGACAGGATCGGGGCTCAAAGTGCAACTTCTGTGTATGCAAACTATGCCTACCGCCTTCAAATGGACGAGGATGGGAAAAGCAGGCTGGCCTTTGGTGTCGGCGCTGGTTTTTCGCAGGCCGGTATTGACGGTTCAAAATTAAATCCTGCTCAAACAGGCGATGCGGACATACCAACAGGATACCAGGGTGCTATTCTTCCCGATGCACGGCTTGGAGTTTTGTATACTGATAATAAGTTTTTTATCGGTGCATCAGTAGATAATCTTTTATCTAGCTGGCTGGCAAAAAACTCAGTAGATAAAACCATTAGTGTGCCTATTCCAATTCCGCATTTTTATTTCACAACAGGTTTTTATATGCCTCTTAATGACGATATCATGCTAAAACCTTCTATTATGCTGAAAGATGACAGAGGTGGCCCCACAAGCCTCGATTTGAATACTTTTGTACTGTTGAACGAAGTGATATGGGTAGGGGGGACTTATCGTACAGCTGTGCCATTATATAAAAAACCAAATCTGCAAAACGGTCTTGAAAAATCTAATGCGTTGGTAGCAATGGTGCAATTTTTTGTCAATGAGAAATTAAGAATAGGCTACTCTTTTGACTATTCGTTAACACCGCTTGCCAACTATAATTACGGTTCGCACGAAATTTCGATAGGATTATTTTTAAAAGAGGGTAAGTTGAAATCAATAAATCAAAAATGTTATTACTAAAGTCGGATAAAAGAATAAAGGACTCATTTCGGTTTTTAATCTCATTACCGGCCAGGATAGTTATGTTTAATAATTATACCCGGATAAGCATATTATTTGTCTTATTCGTTGTTTTGTCTAATAAAGGGTTTGCTCAGACTGGCTCATGTTCAGATCCAATTATAGTGGATTTGACAGCTTCAGCCGATGTTTCGGTTACTATGCCAGGGGTTAGCCGGAGTGGAAATTGCTGCGTTGCCGGAAGCAATTGCGTGAGTTATAAAGTATTGATCAATCCGCAAACCGATATACTTGCTATTACATCCGGCCAGTTCGCAGCATCTGATAACTATTATCTTAATTGCACCGGCCCATATTCAGTTAATCAATCCGCGTGTATATCAGGACAAAGTTCTGTGATAATTACTTTTTGTAAACCGGGCAATAATGCAATTGACATCACATTCCAGGCATCAGCGGGTATTTCCACCTCTCCGGATATGTCGTTAAGACAAGGGTGTACAGGTTCTATGAGTGTTTATGGCCTTGTGCAGTCGAGTATTACATGGACTTCCATTTACCCCGGAAGCCAGGGAGCTTATAATTCTTATCTTAGCCAAACATCTGGTGTTTCGACAGTGAATGTGGCGCCGGCTTCCGGTTCTCCAGCTTACATCGATTACCAGGTTACAGGTACCGAACTTTCACCATGCAGTACTATTACTAAAAGTGATACAGTAAGAGTTTATACTTATTCTCCGCTTACTGTTGCGATTGCTTCGTCCAATCCTACGATCTGTTCGGGCAGTTCTGTCACTTTAACGGCAACGCCCAGCGGCGGTGATCCGGCTTACACTTATTTATGGAACACAGGGGCGACTACACCGTCTATAACGGTTAGTACGGCAGGTACATACAGCGTTTCGGTAAATGATCAGTCCAATCAAACTGCCGCAGCCGGCTGCGGGGCCATTTCCCAGTCAATAAATATGACAGTAACTACTCCTGTTGCACCAACCGCTCCGCCGGTAACCATTTGCACCGGGAATACAGCTACGCTTACAGCAACCGGACCGGGAGGGCCATATCAGTGGTATGATGTCAACCATAACCAGGTATGTTCTTGTACTTCGGCGAGCATTACAACTCCTGTTTTAACAAGCAGTACTACCTACTACGTGTCAACTTTGTATGGTGGTTGCCAAAGCCCGCAGACAGCAATACCTGTAACGGTTTCACCCTTACCTGCGACCCCGAGTGTTGTGCCACAATAAATAACGGATTCCAAATAGTAACCAGATTTCTGACTATCTTCGATCTGTGGGCTCTCTCGACGACTCTTCCAGGATATTTCATTATCACCGAACGATGATTGCCGGTCATGGCGCCGATAGCAGTTTTGCTTTAGGCTGGCGAAACGAACATGATCAGCTAGTACGGTTCGATGTATTAGCAGGCATAGCTGACCTGAACGAAAAAACGGTAATCGATGCCGGTTGTGGTTATGCTGACCTATATCCCTTTCTGAAAGAACGCTACCCTCAAATATCACACTACTATGGCATAGAGCAGATTACAGAATTGGCTGATAAAGCCATCCTGCGATACGAACATTTGCCCGATACCACCTTCATAACAAGCAACTTTTTACATACTGATCTTCCTCTTTGTGATTATGTATTAGCCAGCGGATCATTAAACTATGGCAGTTCCATAAATGGCTTTATTTACTCCGCTATAGAAAAGCTATACAGTCATTGTGCAATGGGTTTAGGCTTCAATTTACTACGATATATGCCTGTTGACGGCACTTTGGTAGCTTATGATCCCGATCAAATCCTGACTTTTTGCAAAACGCTTAGTCTTAATGTGGCACTTAAAGCCGATTACGATGAAGCGGATTTTACTGTATTCATCTATCGTTGAGAGTGGGTATGCGCGATTCCTTCCCTGGGGAAGGGCAGGAAGGGGTTTCTGTACCATGCTTATATTCATCATACCCCTTTAATGGAAGGCGTATAAACCCCTCCCTGCCACTACACATTCCGCGGCACCCCTCCCAAAGCTACCGTGTACCCACATCTTTATCACATACCCCATCGGGGTAATATGTTGGTA
>JAFDZM010000082.1 GCA_018266915.1 Bacteroidota bacterium
TTAGAAGTTTAATGCCGTCTGTCAAATGATGGGCTATTACTCTCCCAAGAGGGGAGCTTTTATAGACCCAAAAATAGATTTAGATAATTTACAATGATGAAAAGATTTTATTGGATAGGGGCGTGCCTGTACCTGTTATTGCAGTTGCAAACGCCGGCTATAGCGCAAAATAACGCTACCATAAAGGAGTTTGAAAGGGAATTCAAAACCTACCCTTTTTCAGACCCCAACCCGGTTGCCAATCCTAGCAATGTGTATCCTTACTATCGTTTTGATGGTTTCACCAATAAACCCGTTCAGCAGAAATGGAAAGTGGTTGAGCTGGAGAATGATTTCATTAAACTGTGGGTGATGCCGCAGATTGGTGGCAAAATATGGACAGCCATCGACAAGAAGAATAACCGGCCATTTTTTTATCAGAACGATGTGATCAAGTTCCGCGATATTGCCATGCGCGGGCCGTGGACAAGCGGAGGTCTTGAAGCCAACTTCGGTATCATCGGTCATACGCCAGGTGTAGCAAATCCAGTGGACTATATTACCCGGAAGAATGACGACGGAAGCGTAAGCTGCATCGTTAGTTTGCTTGACCTGCTCACACAAACCCGGTGGAACATGGAAATAAGGTTGCCAAAAGATAAAGCTTATTTCACCACGCAAGTTTTCTGGCATAATCAAACCAGTCTGGATCAACCTTACTATAGCTGGATGAATCTTGCGTTAAAAGCAGACGATGACCTGGAGTATATCGAGCCGGGAACAAATCACTTGTTTCACGATGGAAAATCTTATGAATGGCCATATGATAAAGAGCATAACCGGAATATTTCTTTTTATAAACAAAACGATTTTGGTGGCAGCCAGTCGTACCACATTACCGGAACCTATAGTAAATATTGGGGCACATTTCTGCAGAACGATAATTACGGCATGATCCATTATGCCAGTCGTGAGGATAAGGTAGGCAAGAAGATTTGGATATGGGGGAAAGCGCGCAGTGGAGCGATATGGGATAAACTGCTCAATGACAGCGTTGGGCAATACACCGAGTTGCAAAGCGGCAGGTTGTATATCCAGAATGCGCAGGAAAGTATATATACGCCTTATAAGCAGTTCAGCTTTTCGCCTTATCAAACCGATAGCTGGACGGAATACTGGTATCCCTATAGCAAAACCAACGGTGTAGCTATGGCTGATACTACTGGCGTATTGAATATAAAAAGGGGAGAAGGCTCTGCTACTGTTTACTTTTCATCAGTAAAATATATTAAGGATACATTGAAAATCACAGACAGCGAAGGTAAAATGATCCTGAATAAGAGCATCAGTTTAGAGCCTTTACAGAATTTACAGGAAACTATTCATTTGAATAATGGTGAGCAAATTGGTCGCATTGTGTTGGGTAGCTGCGAATGGGGTTCAAAGGATAGTACAAGCAAAGTATTAAGCCGGCCAACGAAGCCACTTGAAAAATTAGGTTATGATTCGGCTTATGGTCTTTATATAAAAGGGAAATACCAGGCAGATACCCGCTATTATGTTGAAGCGGAAGCAAGCATTGGCAAGTCGCTTAAACTTGATCCAGCACTGATCCCGGCGCTTGTTGAAATGGCGATGTTGCAATACAGGAAGATGAATTATGAATCGGCATTTGAGTATGCCCGTAAAGCCCTCAGCTTGGATACTTATAATGGTATGGCTAATTACTATTATGCCTTATCAGCGTTAAAATTGGATAAAGTATACGATGCAGAAGACGGCTTTGAAGTAGCAACGCTAACGGATGAATATCGTGCGGCAGCATTAACTGAATTGAGTAAGATCAAAATCAGGCAAAAAAAGTTTGATGAAGCTTTGAGCTATGCATCAAAAAGCCTGGTTTATAATAGTGAGAACATTACTGCATTACAGTTGGAGTATTTATCCGCGCGGCTATCGAAAAATAAAACTCTGGAAAGAACTGCCAAAGAGAACATCTTATCGATTGATCCTTTCAACCATTTTATCCGTTTTGAGGATTATATGACGAACAAATCGGCAGAAAGCAAAACTACCTTTACCAGCCTGATCCGCGATGAAATGCCTGAGCAAACTTATCTTAACCTGGCTGTCTGGTATAACGACCTTAACCTGGATAATGAAAGTAAAACGGTTTTAGAAACAGCACCGCAAAAGAATAATGAGTTGTTTTATTGGTTAGCATGGTTGCACCGCAATGATAACGATGCAAAACAACGATTGACCGAAGCACAAAGTGGTAGTGCTTTGCTGGTATTCCCTTTTAGATCAGAGAGTACGACAGTAATGGAATGGGCCGCAAAAAATACGAACGATTGGAAGCCGGATTATTACCTCGCCTTAATATACGAAGCTGCTAAAGATCGAACCAAAGCACAAGAGACTATCAAGAAGATAAATACAGAGCCAGATTTCGCACCGTACTATGTAGTCCGTGCCCGATTGTGTGATTCAACAGATAAGCAAAGTCAGTTAAATTACCTGACCAAAGCCACGAAGCTTGCTCCTAACGATTGGCGTTATGTTAAATACTTAACTGAGTTTTTGATTGCTCAGAAACAAGACAAACAAGCTTTAGCAGCAATTGAACCTCTTTATAAACCTAATTCGGATAATTATGTGGCCGGTATGCTGTATGCGCGTTGCCTGATGGCGAATAATAGATACACTGCTGCCGAGAAGGTCCTCGGTCAATTACAGGTATTGCCATATGAGGGGGCGAAAGACGGTCATAAATTATACGAACAAACTAAACTGATGCTGGCCATTGAACTGATGAAAGCCGGGCAACTGCAGAATGCTATGAAGAAGGTGGATGAAGCCCGGCTATGGCCGGAAAACCTGGGTGTAGGCGCACCTTACCCGGATATGATCGATAGCAGCTTGGAAAATGGTATGGCAGCTTTGATCAAAGAATCTGAACATAAAAAGCCATCCGAAAAAACGCTTGACGAGTATCGTGCCCGCATAAAGGCCATCAATAACATATAATCTTGAAAGCTAAAAGCATAAAGCTTAATTGAGTTATTATAAAATATTCCCAAATCAATTTAGATCAAAGGATGAATAAGGAATTCAGAATAGTACTTGGTCTGGTATTTTTTGCACCGTTTGCACTGTACGCACAGGTTAAGTCAACCTATGATAAGAAACAGGTTTTCGACCCGCAATTTTTTACCAATAACGGCAACGAGATGCGCAATGGCAATGGTGCGCCTGGTCCAAAATACTGGCAAAACCGGGCTGATTATACTATTCATGCTACATTGCTGGAAAAGGATACTATGGTGAAGGGAGACGTAAGCATCAACTACACCAATAATAGTCCTGATACATTGAATTACCTGTGGCTGCAATTGGATCAAAATCTTTTCAAAGCTGACTCCCGTGGCACAGCCATAACACCTGCCGGCGACCGCTTTGATTCAAATGGTTTTAAAGGAGGTTATACCATAGGTAAAGTATCTGTGGTTTATGGCGGGAAGACTTATGAGATAGCACCATATATCGCCGATACGCGAATGCAGATACGCTTGCCATTTGCAGTTAAGCAACAAGGCGATAAGATCACCATTAATATCGATTACTCATTTGCTATACCCGAACATGGTGCAGACAGAATGGGGCGGTTGTCAACCCAAAATGGCGTGATCTATCAATTAGCGCAATGGTTTCCGCGTATGTGCGTATTTGATGATCTAAACGGGTGGAATACTTTACCATACTTGGGTAATGGCGAGTTTTATTGCGAGTATGGTGATATTGATTATTACATCACAGCTCCGGCAGATATGATAGTTGCCGGCTCAGGCGACTTACAAAACCCGCAGCAGGTTTTGACTTTGACAGAAATAAAGCGCCTGGCTATAGCTGCCAAAAGCGATAGTACGGTTAGTATTGTTGATAAGAATGAGGTAAAAGCATCTGGCAGGAAATCTGCAGGAACATTAACATGGCACTATAAAATGAACAATACCCGCGATGTAGCCTGGGCAGCTTCAAGAGCGTTTTTATGGGATGCGGCACGGGTAAACCTGCCATCGGGTAAGAAGGGCATGGCAATGGCTGTATATCCGATTGAAAGCGTGGGACGCGAACATTATGGCCGCGCGGTTGAGTATCTGAAATTTAGCATGGAGTTTTATTCCAAGACTTATTATGAGTATCCATATCATAATGCATTTGTAGTGGCTGGTGTGGCTTTGGGGATGGAGTACCCTGGTATTGTGTTTTGCAGTCATAAAATTGTGAATGATGATCTGTTCCGGGACATAGCACACGAAATAGGTCATAACTGGTTCCCGATGATCGTAGGAAGCGATGAGCGGCGATACGGATGGATGGACGAAGGGTTCAATACTTTTATCAACGGTTACGTCTGGGCGAATTTTAACAATGGCGAATATGCCGAAAAGAAAAGTCCGGCATTGGGATTAACCAAAGGCATGCAAAAAGAACACGATCAATTGATGATTGCACCCGATGCCAATGATGATGGCGGTATGTTTTATTATAAGACATCGCTGGCTTTAAATATCCTGCGAAATGTGGTTTTGGAACCTGATCGCTTTGATTATGCCTTTAAAACCTATATTAATCGCTGGGCTTACAAGCATCCACAGCCTTATGATTTCTTCCGCACAATGAATGATGCAGCAGGAGAGGACTTAAACTGGTTCTGGAAGGAATGGTTTTATACAACCTGGAATATCGATCAGGCGGTTACAGATGTGAAATATGTGAAAAATGATCCGACATTGGGAGCGCTGGTCACAATTGAGAATTTACGGGAGATGGCTTTACCTGTTATAATCAGGATTACTGAAGAGAACGGAAAAGTGCAGACCATTAAACTACCAGTAGAAATATGGCAGCATGGCCCGAAGTGGGTATTAAGATACAATTCAACCTCGAAGATTAAACAACTGGTGTTGGATCCCGATAATCAATTGCCGGACGCAGATCGCAGTAACAATATTTACGAAATAAAATAATTAGCTGATTCTGAGAGGAAAAAATATGATTAATTAAATAATTTTCATTCATATTGTTTAATTAACATACATTTTTCTATTTTGCAGTGCCAACACACATTATTTCTGAATGACCCGCAGAGAATTTATCTATTCAGTATTTTATATCCTCGTTTTTGCATTGGCCATTTGGGCAGGTAGGGCAGATGGTTTTACCAATACGCTTACCCCTTCTATCCCGTTTGCAATAGAGTTTTTTACCTTAATAATAGGTGCTGTACTTTTAGCCGTTGAATTTGGCAGACATGAGAACGCAACTTTCAAAAAGATACGTGTTCATTTGTTGGGGCTAACAGCTAATAGCATGCTGATGCTATATGTATTGCTATTAGCGCTATAAGTTTCTTTTAAAAAAAATCGAAATCTTTACTCGATAACTGAATAAGTAATAACAGGCTTTTCCTTGTTCTTGAGCGTAAACTCTCCATTGATCTCGCACCGGAATGATTCCTTAATTTTCTGGTATACCTGTTCGGTAATTAAAACCTGGCCTGCTTTTGCAACAGACTGGAGCCGTTGCGCCACATTTACCGAGTCACCTATTACTGTGTAGTCTAATCTTCTGAGTGAAGCAGATCCAATATTACCCGATACCATTTCGCCTGAATTGACACCGATGGAAACATCCGGTTTAAATTCCTTTTCGCCTGTAGTGATCGGATCCATTTTTGCCAGTTCTGCTTTTATCGCAAGTGCAGTATCAATGGCCCTGTCGAGGTGATAATCACCACGGAAAACTGCCATGACCGCATCGCCCATAAACTTATCTACATGACCGCCCTGAGCAATGATCTCTTTTACAATCTTATCAAATAAACCATTCAGCAGGTTTACCACAGTATTTGCCTGTACATGCTCGGTGATGGCAGTAAATCCGCAAACATCTATGAACATTACCGTGGCGTCCATTATCTCATTTTTCAACAGACTGCTTTCAAACTCCTTGTGCGACATAAAGTTGAGCACATTGTCGTCCACATACATTTTAAGAATATTGTTTTCCTTAATGGCCTGCATGGTATCCTGTAATTGCTTTACGTAATTGATGGTCTTTTCCATCGTTAGGTCCAGGTCGTCAAAATCAACAGGTTTGCATACAAAATCAAATGCGCCACGATTCATTGCAGTGCGGATATTCTGCATGTCGCCATAAGCGGATACAACTACCGCTTTTATTATTGGGTTGGCTTCAGGCAGACGGCTCAATAGGGTAAGGCCATCCATTACCGGCATATTGATATCCGATAACACGATGTCCAGGTCGGGGTGTTCGCTTACTTTTTGAAGCGCCTCCTCCCCATTTTGCGCAAAAACGAATTCATACACATTTTCGCGTATTTTTCTTCTGAACTTTTGCTTTACAAGGGCCTCTAAATCGGCCTCATCATCTACGACAAGTATCTTGGCCATTATATGCTCAAGGTTTTAAGTTTTTCTTTCAATAGACTAAAATCAAGGGGTTTTGTCAAAAAGTCATTAGCGCCACGCTCCATAGCCTGGCGGTGGTTTTCCTCATCACCATAGGCAGTGATCATCATTACCATCGGAGGGGGTTCATCATATTCATGCCTGATGCGAGATAGTAATTCCAAACCGCTCATACCCGGCATGTTAATGTCGGATAATATCAATACGACTTCACTGTGTTTGTCGTGCAAATAGTTAAGGGCATCTTCTCCGGATAAGGCAAAGTCGAACTCAAATTCGTGTTCTCGTATTTCTCTGCGAAACCTCTGTAAAAAAAGCGGCTGTACATCAGCCTCGTCGTCCACGACAAGTATTTTCATCTTTTGGCTAAATATAAATATTAAACTTAAATAGGTAAGCTTATTTTGAACTCCGACCCCTCGCCCGGCTTACTTTTGACATCAATTTTACCTGAGTGTGCTTTTACCACAATATCATAGCTTAATGACAGGCCCAAACCTGTTCCTTCACCAGTTGGTTTGGTGGTGAAGAACGGCTGTAATATCTTTTCTTTTATATCGTCAGGAATACCCGTGCCGTTATCTTTTACTATAATTTCCAATGATTTTCCCTTGGCTAAAGTCGTCACTTCAACTGCTGGTTTAAACTCTGTGTCGGCTGATTTTTGTTTTTCCTTAACAGCGTAGAATGCATTGTTGAATAGGTTGAGCAGCACACGGCCAACATCCTGTGGCACCAAATTGGCTTGGGGCAACCCTTCAGTGAAGTGGGTGATCAGTTCAGCATTGAACGACTTATCTTTTGCCCGCAACCCATGATAGGCCAGGCGCAGGTATTCATCCGCCAGCTTATTGATGTCTGTTGGTTCTTTTATATTGCTGCTGGCGCGGCTGTGCTGCAGCATACCTTTTACAATACCATCGGCACGCTTGCCATGATGCATTATTTTTTCAAGGTTTTGTTTAATATCGGCGGCTATTGCTATGGCCTCTTCTTTATCACCTTTGTTCAATTCCTCTTCCATTTCCTCAATCAACTCAGCAGTAACTTCCGAGAAATTGTTAACGAAGTTCAATGGGTTTTGAATCTCATGTGCGATGCCGGCAGTTAGCTCACCAAGCGATGCCATCTTCTCCGACTGGATCAACTGTGCCTGTGTAGTTTTTAATTCCTGTAAGGTCTCCTGCAACTCATCTTTTTGTTTTTGGAGTTCAATAGTACGCTCTTGTACCAATGATTCAAGTTCTGCCCGACGCTCGGTGCTTATCCGTAATTCTTCTTCCTGCTTTTTAGAGGTTGCCCATTTACCAAATATCCAGGCAAAGGCGATAAGAGTGCCCCAACCAAAGTATTGCTCATATTTATCATAAAAGCCAGCAAAAAGAAGTCCGAAAAGGAAGTTGATGACTCCTGCTATCGCAAGTGGAATATTATTTACAAGATAAGATCGTTGTGCAGCAAAATCTTGTTCTTTGGCCCCATAATATACGAGACCAAATAATATAGCTGACCCTACTAAGTCCTGATATATATCTTCCAGCGCAAAAGCAGCAAAATAACCGACGATGATCATCCAAGTTGCCGTCGACAACATGGTTCTCCATTTGGGGTAAAGGATCGAGAATTTAAGCGATTTATTTAATCGCCGTATAATCAGGAAAGCAGCCAGAAAATAAAAAAAATCCATTCTTTATGTCAATAATGCCCGGTTGAAAATTATGCTATTGGCAAATCTATTATAAATTCTGAGCCTTCGCCTTCTTTGCTCTCAATATTTATTTTGCCGCCATGCCCTTTCACCACAATATCATAGCTTAGTGATAAACCCAAACCCGTGCCTTCACCTGTCGGTTTAGTAGTAAAGAATGGCTGCATAATCTTGCCCTTTATACTTTCGGGGATACCATTCCCGTTGTCTTTGACTTTAATCTCGATTTGATCAGCAGTATGAGATGTGCTTAACTCCACTGTAGGTTTGTAATCCGCTCCAGCCGTTTTCGCCTTTTGGTTGACAGCATAAAAGGCATTATTGATCAGGTTCAGTAATACGCGGCCAATATCCTGCTGCACCACATTTACTTTTGGCAGATCAGGATCGAAATGTGTTACCATTTCGGCATTAAAAGATTTATCCTTTGCCCTTAAGCCATGGAAGGATAGTTTGAAAAATTCATCCGCCAATACATTAATATTAGTTAGCTGCTTTTCACCTGTACTTGCCCGGCTATGCTGCAGCATGCCTTTCACAATAAAGTCGGCCCGTTTACCATGCTGACTTATTTTTTGTTGATTGGCTTTTATATCGCTTGTCAGAGAGCGCACTTCGCTTATGCCCCCCTTATCAAGCTCAAGTTCCATTTCTTCAATAAGTTCAGTATTTACCTCCGAGAAATTATTTACAAAATTGAGCGGGTTTTGTATTTCATGAGCAATACCAGCAGTTAGCTCACCCAGCGAGGCCATTTTTTCGGATTGAATAAGCTGCCTTTGGGTATTTTTAAGGTCGGCGATAGTTTTCTCCAGATCTTTTCGTTGTGCCTCTATCTGGTCATTTTGTTGTTTTAATGTGGAGTTGGCTTTTTTACGTTGACTATTTGCAAACAACAGAATAGCGGCGATCAAAACAAATACAACCAAAACTCCTAATAAAGTATAGAAACGGATCTTATTCTGGTAAGCTATTTCTTTTGCCTGGGCTTCCTGTTGACGTTGCTTTTCGTTAAAAACAAGATTCTGGAACTGCAAGGTCTTTTGCTGGCTGAATAAACTATCTTTTGCCTGCTGCGTTATCTCCTGGTAATAAAATGCATTTTTATAATCATTGACCGCTTTGTATTCATTGGTCAGCAGGGTAGTGGCACGTTGCACTTGATCTGGGTTACGGTCGAGTTTGGCATGGTCAACAGCCGTTTTTGCATAATATATACAGGAATCGGCTTGATGCATTTTTTGGTAAGCTTCGGCTATTCTGCGGTAACATTCGCTAAACAAATAATGATCGTTTTTAGAAGTGCTGTCGTTAATGGCTTTTCGGTAATAACCTATTGCAGCTTCATTATGTCCTTTTTTGAATTCAACAATACCGAAGTTCCTGATCAAGTAACCAAAGTTTCTCAAGCTCTTCTTTTCCAGGGCAAAATCATATGCTTTTTTTGTAAAATAATATGCTGAATCAGTTCTATCAAAATCCAGGTACGCTCTTGCGATATTGTTTAGCAGTGTAACCTCCAGATCATTATAATGTTGTTTTTCAAGAATATGAAGTGCTGCGTAATAATTATCCAGTGCTTTTTGGGATTCATGCATAGTTGAATAAGTTAATCCGCGTGTATTGTAGCAGGCTGCAACCGTCCGCATTAAGCCAAGCCGCAAGGCTTTAGGAAGAACCTCAAAAGTAGTTTTCAAAGACCCGGGCAGGTCTCCATTAAGGTTTTGGTAGTTAGCTATTCCCGTCAGTGCGTTTACTTCACCCCATTCATAATGGATTTTACGCGAAAGGTCGAGCGCCTTTCGCGAATATATTAAGCCAGAATCTACGTTCGTTGTCAAAAAAACGTACATACTCTTATAGAAGTAGATTTTAGCTAATGTTGTATCCTGCCTGTTTTTGTTGTAGGCCTTTTGCAAACTATCCATATTCGGCCTTTGGGCAAAATCGGAAATGCAGCAGCTCAATAATAAAGCAATGAGGAGTAATTTCTTTTTCATTTATTAGAACAGGTTTGAAGTTGTTCCCATAAATGTAAGCAATCGCTATAAAAAGAAAGAATTCAGAGAGTTAGCAACTTGATTCGAGAATGAGGTAAATCATCAATGATCCCTTGCACGGCGTTTGAGCACGCCTCCGGCGGCTTCCTTAATGGTACTGGTGAATACAAATGCCTTCTCATCAATTTCATGCACCATTTTTTTCAGGCGCCGCACCTCTAACCGTGTTACAACAGTGAATACGATATCAACCGGCTGGCTTACATCAAAACTATGTTTCAGGAAACCGCGTTCGCCTTTATAAACGGTGATGCCGCGTCCCAAATCCATCACCAGTCTCTCTTTTATGAGAGCGCTCTGTCCCGAAATTATGGTTACGCCGGTATATTCCTCTAACCCTTCGATAACAAAGTTACTGGTGCGGGAAGCTACATAATAAGTCAGAATTGAATAAAGAGCTTCAACGAACCCCACTTCTATAGCAGCAATAAGGAAGATAACGATATTGATCCCTAATATGATCTCGCTGATGGTAAAACTGATACGTTTACCTGTATAAAGAGCTAAAACTTCAATGCCGTCTAATGCGCAGCCCCCGCGAATGGATAAGCCTACGCCAATACCCATAAAACCACCACCAAAAACAGCAACCAGTAATTTGTCGTTCGTAATAGTTTTCAAATGAACAACATGAAGTAAGAGTAATATGCACGCTCCAAGCCCGACAACAGCTGCTAACGTTTTATAGGCAAAAGCTTTATTCACCTGGTATGCACCCATAATAATAAAAGGAATATTTACTGCAACAATTACATAGGGAATACTTTTAAAATCGTTTGGTTCGCTGATGACAAGAGAAATACCTGTAACTCCTCCGTCGAAAAATTTGTTAGGTATCAAAAAGCCCGTTAAAGCAAAAGCACAAAATAATATTCCGAAAATGACATAGATCGCATCAATAACACCACTTGGTAAGGTTAGTCTCTTCATGTTGGGCTTTTTGTAATCAGGGCTTTATGCTAAGCAGTTAATAGTTTTTAATCCCCGTAAATTTAATGTAGTTTGTCTAAAATATGCACCTATAAATAAATTTTCATCAAAATTGCTGTCAAAACTACTTTTTCGTCGACACAAAATTCAGTCCTGATTTAAAGTTTTTATATTTATTGCGTTCGTTTATTTAAAACTTTTAATGTTGTTTTACAGAGCGGATTAACGTGTAAGCCCCCAATCACAATAACTATAAGGATAGAATGAATAATTCCAGCAAAAACATTTGCTACCTGGCTTTAGGTGCTTTTGTACTTTTATTAATTGCTTACGCTAACCACTTCAATAATGGTTTCCATTTCGACGATTCGCATGCTATTGTAACGAACACTTATATCCGTAGCCTTAAAAATATTCCGGCGTTCTTTTCAGACCCGCGGATGTTCAGCTCGGAGCCTACACATTGGGGCTTACGATCATTGGTAACTACCACGCTTGCTATAGATTATTGGATAGGAGGGGGACTTTATCCATTCTATTTCCAACTGGATACATTTATCTGGCATATCGGGTTGTGTATCCTGCTTTTCTTTGTTTATAAAACGCTTATGCGTAAATCTTTCCAGGAGCAATGGGTGCCGTATCTTGCTTTTGCTGCAACTGCATGGTATGCTTTGCATATAGTTAACGGGGAGACGCTGAATTATGTTATCTCGCGGTCGGATGTACTATCAACGTTCATGATCGTGCTTTCCTTCCTTGTCTACATTAACTGGCCTGCAAAGAGGAAATACTTCCTCTATATTGTACCTGCATTTTTAGGGGTGTTTGCTAAGGAAACAGTGCTTTGTTTAGTTATTACCCTGTTCTTTTATATTCTTTTGTTCGAAAGGAATCTTTCTTTTGGTGACCTGTTCAAACCAAAAAACTTCAAAACGATATTGCTGGTGATATGGCATATGTTGCCTTTGATATTAGTTGTTGGGGTAACTCAGGTCTATGCTTTAACAAGAATCAAAAGCGTTCCGGGTATATCCAACCCTTTGTTGCCTTATATTCTTACACAAAGCTATATTTGGGTGCATTACTTTATTTCGTTCTTTTTGCCGCTCAATCTTTCGGCGGACTCGGACTGGGGCGTCTTTCCTAACCTATTTGACGAACGGATCATCATAGGCTGTATTTTTGTTGTTGCCTTATTGATAACCATTATCCGGACTTCCAGAAAAACTGAAACAAGGCCCATAGCTTTTGGCTTGATCTGGTTCTCCGTGGCATTACTGCCAACCTCACTTGCGCCTTTTGCGGAGGTGACTAACGACCACCGGATGTACTTCCCTTTCATTGGTTTGATGCTGAGTGTGGTTACTTATGCAGGATTGCTGATCAAACGCTATAATCACGTTTTTGAGAATAATAAAAGATACTTCTCTTACCTGTTCGTACTGTTGTTCTGTATCCTGGGCCTGAATGCCTATGGAATTTATAACCGGAACAAGGTTTGGCATGATGAAGAATCGCTGTGGCATGATGTAAGTATAAAAAGCCCATTGAATGGACGTGGTTGGATGAATTATGGGCTTGCACTGATGGATCAGGGTAAATACCTTCAGGCCGAAAAGCAATTTAAAGAAGCCGAAAGATATGTCCCAAGCTATTCTTATTTGTACATCAACGAGGGGGTGCTTTACGGGGCGCAACATAGAAACGGCGAGGCTATAGAAAATTTTGAAAAGGCTATCACCATGGCGCCCGATGATTTTACATCCTATACCTTTTACGCCCGTTTCTTGTTGGATGCAGGCAGAACAGCAGATGCCAAGGCAAATGCCGAAAAAGCATTACAGCTAAATCCAGGCTCAGAAATGGCTTTGGGATTGTTGTTAAAGATATATAATCAATTGGGACTTTGGGATCAGCTTGGTAAAACTGCAAAGCAATATTTGGCGATTATACCGGGCGATAAATTTGCGCAACAATGTTTGCAGGCTTCGCGAACACATCAAAAAGTAGTTGATGGTTCTACTAAAGTTACCAAACCGGTAACTGCGGAAGATTATCTGAACCAGAGCCTCGATTTTTACAACCAGGGCCAATATGATAAGTGCATCGAGGCATCAAACCAGGCGTTAAAATTAAAGCCTGATTATGCAGATGCCTGGAATAATATAGGAGCGGCTTATATCAAATTAAGCCAGTGGGATAAAGCGATTGACGCATGCAAAAAAGCGATGGCCATCAATCCAAATCATACGTTAGCCAATAACAATCTGAAATTTGCTGAGTCGCAGCTAAAAAAGTAAGGGTTATTTATTCAGCATAATAAATATGCCAGTTAGTACAATGAACGCGCCGATGGCCTGCTTAATGTTTAAACTTTCTTTCAAAAAGAAATGGTTTGCCAGTACTATAAAAATGATGGAAGTCAGCGTAATAAATACCGAAAGTGTAGTGGAGACATCCGCGAGGTAGGATATCTTTAATAAGGTATTGTTGATCAAAATAAATGATAAGCGCGACAACACCGCCAGCGACATCGAAAGGATAAATTTCCAGTTGAATATCAGTTTAACAATATTCCCGCCGCTGAACAGATTGCCTGATATCAAACCTCTGTCGCCCAGCAGAACAATGGAAAAGGCGGTGGCCAGGCAATAAACTATTACCCAGAAAGTAGCTAAGGCAATCATATTCGTCGAGGATTTGGTGGTTAGTTTTGGTTTGAGTTGCACAGTTCGCAGGTCGTTTTTCAAAAATAACTAAATAAAGCTATTCCTAAATTTTATTATCGGCATGGCCCAGGGTGTAAACCCAGGATATAAAAGCAGCCATACGTTTGCCCCACATCATTTGGAACATTTGTAGTTCTTCCTGCTTTCTTATGCCATCAGATAATTTAGCGGTAGTCTCTGATTCCTCATGAATGCGATGGTTCATCAGGTTTCTACTGATATAAACAAATGAGCCTTTTCGATTAGCCAATTGAAACCACGCATACCAATCTAAAGCGACGGTAAAATCCTGCGAGAAGCCGAAGTCGTTTAACGCTTCCAAATTATAAGTCACTGCCGGGCAGCAAATAGGGTCGCCAAATTTCAAGACCAGTTTTTTGAAGTAATTGCTTTTTACCTCGTTTTTAAAGAGAAAAGGAAACAGTAAAACCCTTTTTACAAAGTAGTTTAACGACTTTGGCCGGCGCTGATCATTCACCCAATCACAGTACCCAGTAAAAGTGATCAGCACATTTTTGTTGGTCGCCTTGATTACACTTTCTGCATAAGCGGACTCATAAATATCATCCTGGTGGGCAATGGTAGCTAGTGGGGTACTTACTTTCGATAAAGCGAAATTCCAGTCATTTGCTATACCTTTTTTATCGTTGATATAATAGGGTAGATTGTATTTTTCTGCAATATTTTTTGTGTAATCAGTTGGGGTAGAGGTGGTAATGATGATCTCACTCTTCACTGATTGTGCCAGCAAACTCTGTATACACTGCTCAATAAAAGGCGATTCTTTATAAGCCGGGATTACAAATGTGTGTAGAGGGTCATTAGTCATTGTAATAAGTTCTTATTAAATCGGCTGAATTTTATTCTTCACGACCGAAATATATCATTTCCAATCCGGGTCAGGAAAATTAAACAGACAAAGTAATTAAAAAGTCAGAAAACTTCTGGCATCATATATACCATCCTAAAAATCTTCGATTTAACCGGAATCAACTAAACTTATCTTTCTTAGAAGTGTTATGATATAACTAATACTTAAGAATGAAAGTAACATATATATCTACATATCCCCCAAGAGAGTGTGGGTTGGCGTCCTTTAACAAAAATTTGATGAGTGCGATCAAATCAAATTTTGATGGAGAAGATTTAGAAGAAGGATCGGTAGTTGCTATAAACCCCGACATCCTGGATGAATATGATTATCCGCCGGAAGTGAAATTTGTAATCCGACAAAATGAACCTGATGACTATCGCGATGCGGTTGAGGTGATTAATGAAAGCGATACCGACATCTGCATTTTGCAGCATGAGTTTGGGATATTTGGCGGGGAAGCGGGAATATATATTTTATCGCTGGTCAATCAATTGAAAAAGCCACTTATCACTATTTTTCATACCATACTGGAAAGGCCGTCCAATCAGCAAAAAATTGCTATCCAAAGCATTGCCAAAAACTCCGACCGGGTTGTGGTGATGGGTACCTATGCCATTCAAATGCTGCAGCAGATATATAATGTCCCAAAAGAGAAAATAACTTACGTTGAACATGGCGCACCTGACATGGAAGTATCATCAGAGAATCCGGTTAAACTTGATAAA
The DNA here is from genome assembly GCA_018266915.1 of Bacteroidota bacterium. Taxonomy (GTDB): domain Bacteria; phylum Bacteroidota; class Bacteroidia; order Sphingobacteriales; family Sphingobacteriaceae; genus Mucilaginibacter. The sequence continues at coordinate 15,509 of JAFDZM010000082.1, forward strand.
TTATTTAGCGACCATAAAGTGTTATTGACTTTTGGCTTAATAAGCAGGAACAAAGGATTGGAGACGGTGATACGTGCTTTGCCCGAAATTATTAAGCAGCATAAAAACGTAGTTTATGTTATTTTAGGCTCTACACATCCCGGCATATTAAAAAACTCGGGGGAAGAGTACCGGGATTATCTTTTACAGTTAGCTGAGGAATTGGAAGTAACCAATCATGTTGTTTTTATTAACCGCTATGTTTCTGAAGATGAGTTGATGAATTATCTTTCGGCTGCTGATATCTATGTTTCGCCCTATTTGAATGAAGCGCAGATTACCAGTGGAACGCTTTGCTACGCCGTCAGGGCCGGTGCTGCTGTTGTAGCCACACCTTACTGGCATGCCAGGGAATTGTTATCAAACGGACGTGGACGACTTTTTAATTTTAAAGATGAGAAGAGTTTAGCTGCTACAGTCATCGATTTATTAGATTCTCCTGCCAGTTTAAATGCGTTCAGGGCGCGGGCTTACGAATATGGTACCCACCTGAAATGGACAGCTATAGGAAACAAATACATCGATATTATTGAGGATGTAATTGAAAAACAGGATGTAAACGAGCGAATATTGCGGCAAATTATCGACCCTGAAATTATGCCCGAATTCAGTTTGGATTATGTGAAGTTGCTTACCGATAGTACAGGAATTATACAACATGCCAAATATGGCATACCAAATTGGAAAGAAGGCTATTGTGTAGACGATAATGCCCGCGCATTGTTAATGTCAATAATGGCTTGCCATCTAAACTATTCCGAGGCCGATAAGTTGATGCCATCTTATTTGAGCTTTTTACTTTATATGCAAACAGAGGACGGCTACTTCCGCAACTTTTTGAGTTATGATAGAAGGTTCCTGGATGAAAAAGGCTCAGAAGATGCGTTCGGTCGTGCTATTTGGGCATTGGGCTACCTGGTTGATAAAGCGCCGAATGACTCTTATGGCAAATTTGGCGAAGAACTATTCCGCCGGGCTGAAATGCATTTTAGAGATTTAAAGTACCTGAGGGGAATCGCCAATACTATAATCGGAATATCGTATTATTTAAGAAGGCACCAATCAGAAAAGCATTTGTCGGAATTACTGAGCGATTTGACGCGCAAGCTGACTGATTCTTTCCATAAGACGCATGATGAAGAATGGCACTGGTTCGAAGATTTTCTGACTTACGATAATGCCATCTTACCCTTATCGTTATTGCATTCGGGAGCAATTACCGGTAACCAGGAGGTTTTGACTATCGCATTCGGATCATTGAAATTCCTGGAACAGCACACTTTTAAATCAAACTACTGGAACCCGGTAGGAAATGAAGATTGGTATTTCCGTGGCGCTAAGATGTCCGTCTACGATCAGCAAGCTATAGAAACGATGGCGATGGTACTGATGTATGGACAGGCTTATGAGGTTACCGAAGATTCGCAATACCTGGAAAAAATGTTCTCTGTTTATCAATGGTTCCTCGGCGAGAACTCGCTCAGCATTCCTTTGTATGACCCGGAAACCAAGGGCTGCTCTGACGGTCTGCACCGCATGGGCATCAACAAAAACCAGGGTGCGGAGAGTGTATTGGCATATTTGATATCACACCTAACCGTATTGCAGAACTTCAAAACTAAACCTTCTAGCTCGAATGACAAATTCACCAGTAACGATAGTGTGTTATTAAAATAAAAATAAAATGATCTCTGATCCGGATTATACTCTTGGGTCAGAGATCACCTTATCTAATAATGCATTTAATTCTATTACTGCAAATGATGAAGAGTAATCCGAAAGTCCGTAGGGAAGTATCAGTTTTCCATTATTAATAATACCTCCGCAGGAATATACTACATTAGGTACATAGCCCTCGCGTTCATCCTGGTTGGGCACAAGCAAGGGTTCTTTGAGCCGGCCGATTTCTACAGAAGGGTCATCCAGTTTAAATAGGCTGGCACCAAGGCAATATTTTCTCATCGGCCCCACGCCGTGTGTAATAACCAGCCATCCGTGGTCGGTTTCTATTGGTGAGCCGCAGTTGCCTATTTGCACCAATTCCCAAGAATGTAAGGGTTCCTGTAGCTTTATAGGAGTTTCCCACAGGTTGATATTGTTGGAGTACATGATATAGTTGTTACAACCATCAATACGCGAAAGCATAGTATAATATCCATTCACTTTCCGGGGAAATAAGGCCAAATTTTTATTACTGGCACCCTTACCATGAAGTGGCCTGATCTTAAAACTATGGAAATCGGCAGTTTGCAAAAGCTTAGGCATGATCAAAGCGCCATCAAAAGCGGTGTAGGTTGCATAATATGTAGCCGGTCCGCCGTTGTCTGTAAACTTAACAAAGCGGGCATCTTCAATTCCCTTGCGTTCAAGCTCAGACATTGGAAATATTACGCGGTCTGAAATATCGGTATCCAGCGAGAAACTAATGCTGCTGTAGGAGTCTGATAGCCAGAGTATCTTTTCATACTCCGTCTTTTTTGAATCGTTTATGTCTTTATGCTGGAGATCTAATACCGTCCGTTGTAAAGTGTCGTAATCAAATTTCTCGTCCAATTGTCCTTTTAGTTCTTTAACTATTTTAGGATCAATCCGGGCAGTAACTATTTTTTCGAAAAACAGCTTCTTTTCAAAAGTTGTGGTGTTACGTATGATCTCTGCTTCGTCTACATAATTGCCTACAGGTAATACCTCTATTTTGCTATCCCTGTTTATAATAGCCCTTCTGAAGGCAATCGATGAAATATGCCCTTCGCCAACAGCCCTGAAGCTGATAATCAAACGTTTTTGTCCGGCTTCTAACTCAGACTGATCGGGATCTTCAATAATCGATGGATTAAAAAAAGCGGCAGACTCAATTGAGTATTCATGTGTGAAGTAAGAACCCATCAGCAACTTCCTGTAGCTGGTTAGCTCTTCCGGGTCAAAACCTACGCTTTCAATAAATGATCTTACACGGTTACAATGCCTGTATAGTATTTTGGTAATGTTCCTGTGTCTTTTAGAAAACTCCTGTAACAGGGGAGAGATAATAGCAAATACTTCGTCTTCACTGAGCTTCATTACCCGTTCTATTATCTCTTTTGCTCTTTGTTCACCATTGAAAAAAAATCTGGCAATTACACGTTTCGCATCGGGATAAACCCTTATTGGTTGACGTTCTATAGGTATCCTCATATTACAGAGAAATTAGGGTGGAATAATAAATTAAGGAGAAGTTTATTCATGAATTTCCGTTTCGGGAATCTCGATATAGTAAATGTTACCTACATAGATTCCGTTCTCAATAGCCAGTTTATGCCTGGTATCTTCCAGTACTTTTTTACCGTCGGGGCTATCCTTTGGAACCGACAGAAAGTAGATCACATTATCTGTTTCATTGTTAATGAATTTATAATGCTTACTGTCTTTTTTCATCACAATACAAGGTTTACATAGATAATTGTCAAAAGAAGATTTTGTTTGCCGTTTGTATTGATTATTCAAGTAAAATTTACGATATTTATGCCAAATACCTTTTGCCATTCCTCATTCTTGTTTTAGCTAACCATTCACTCCCTAATTATTTTATTAATTAATAGTTCATTTCTCTTTAGGAAATGCGGTTGCATAACGCCTAATATTTTTACTATTGAAATGTTAATTAAAATAAACTATTAATTAAAAATTTGCTTTACGGGATTTTTTTCGGAAATTTATTTTACCTTAATTGGTAAAATATTGTCGTATACTAAAATACTCCTTTTGAGTGTTTAATAGGTATAGCACCAAAACTATTTTGAAAAACGAACCCTGAATGAAAGTAAATTAACCTTTATTTTATTTAGAAAATTAGTTAAAACATAATCTTTTATCGGCTGTATATAGCACATCACAGCTACCTAAAAAAACTTTTTTGATTACCCAACTATGAAAGATCAAATTCTGGAGGAACTACTGGAACAAGAGGAAGTTTCAAGCTCGCCGCATGAAGATTCTCTTGATTTGAAAGAACTTTTGCGGGTTCTTTCGCTCGTTAAAAATGGTAAATTGGATACCCGTATGCCGGTCACCCAGGCCGGTATAAACGGCAGAATATGCGAGGTGCTGAATGATATTATCGATATGAACCAACGCCTGGTGGCTGAGATATCTGAGGCGGAGAAGACCATCGGTAAAAGAGGAAACCTGTCAAAACGTATAGAACTCTCAGATGCACGCGGCGATTGGGCCGATGGTGTATCCTCATTAAACAACTTGATATCCGACCTGACTTCGCCAACCCTGGAAATTGCAGGGATGATCAACTCGGTAGCCAACGGCGACTTGTCAAAACAAATACCACTCGAAATTAGCGGGCATCCACTGCGCGGAGAATTCCTTCGTATTGCAAAAGAATCCAACCAGATGCTTTCCAAGCTGCGCTTATTCTCGATGGAGGTAACGCGGGTTGCACGCCAGGTAGGTTCGGAAGGTAAGCTGGGTGAGCAGGCGAAAATTAAAGGTGTTGCCGGTGTATGGGCCGAGTTAACAGACTCAGTAAACCAGATGGCCGGTAACTTAACGGCTCAGGTGCGAAACGTTGCTGCGGTGACTACGGCGGTGGCAAAGGGTGACCTTTCGCGAAAGATCACAGTGGAAGCCAAGGGTGAAATATTGGAGCTGAAGAATACCATTAATACAATGGTGGATCAGCTCAACTCCTTCTCTTCGGAAGTAACGCGTGTGGCGTTGGAAGTAGGTACCGAGGGTAAACTGGGGGGCCAGGCGAAAGTGCCGGGTGTTGCAGGTACCTGGAAAGATTTAACGGACTCGGTAAACCGTATGGCGGGTAACCTTACTTCGCAGGTGCGTAACATAGCGGGTGTAACCACGGCTGTGGCAAACGGTGACTTGTCCAAAAAGATCACGGTGGATGTGAAGGGCGAAATGCTTGAGTTGAAGAAGACTATCAATACGATGGTGGATCAGCTGAACTCCTTCGCCTCCGAAGTAACGCGTGTGGCACTTGAAGTGGGTACCGAAGGTAAACTGGGAGGCCAGGCCCGTGTGAAAGGTGTCGGTGGGGTTTGGAAAGACCTGACTGACTCTGTAAACCAGATGGGTAGTAACCTGACCGACCAGGTGCGAAACATTGCCTGGGTAACCACGGCAGTAGCGAAAGGTGACTTGTCGAGAAAGATCACAGTTGATGCCAAAGGCGAACTCCTTGAGTTGAAGAATACGATCAATACTATGGTGGACCAGTTGAACTCCTTCTCATTCGAGGTGACCCGTGTGGCGAGGGAAGTGGGTTCGGAAGGTCAGTTGGGAGGACAGGCCAACGTACCAGGTGTAGGTGGTACATGGAAGGACTTAACGGACTCGGTAAACCAAATGGCCGGTAACTTAACGGGCCAGGTGCGAAACATTGCCGAGGTGACCACGGCAGTGGCGAAGGGCGACTTGTCCAAGAAAATTACGGTAGACGTAGAGGGCGAAATGCTCGAATTAAAGAATACGATCAATACGATGGTGGATCAGCTGAACTCATTCGGTTCGGAAGTAACCCGTGTGGCGAGGGAAGTAGGTTCCGAAGGGCAGTTGGGCGGACAGGCAAATGTGCCAGGGGTAGCCGGTACCTGGAAGGATTTAACTGACTCGGTAAATAAAATGGCGGACAACCTTACATCGCAGGTGCGTAACATTGCGGAAGTGACCACAGCGGTGGCAAAGGGTGACCTTTCCCGTAAGATCACGGTAAACGCCAAAGGTGAGCTGTTAGAGTTGAAAGATACGATCAATACGATGGTGGATCAGCTTCGCGGCTTTGCGTCCGAAGTAACGCGTGTGGCACGTGAGGTGGGTTCGGAAGGTCAGTTGGGCGGCCAGGCAAACGTGCCGGGTGTGGATGGTACCTGGAAGGACTTAACAGACTCTGTAAATAAAATGGCTGGTAACTTAACGGCGCAGCTCAGAAATATAGCCGACGTATCCATCGCGATTGCAAACGGTGACTTGTCAAAGAAGATTACGGTTGACGTTCGCGGTGAGATATTGCAGCTGAAAGAAACTATTAATACCATGGTGGATCAGCTTCGTGGTTTCGCATCCGAAGTTACGCGTGTGGCACGTGAGGTAGGTACCGACGGTAACTTAGGCGGTCAGGCGTTTGTGCCTGGCGTAGGTGGTACCTGGAAGGATTTGACGGACTCTGTAAACCAGATGTCATCGAACTTAACATCGCAGGTGCGTAACATTGCGGAAGTGACCAAAGCGGTAGCGAGCGGTGACTTATCGAAAACGGTAATCATCGACGTAAAGGGCGAGATACTTGATTTGAAGAATACGATAAACACGATGGTGGATCAGCTGAACTCTTTCGCATCCGAAGTAACTCGTGTAGCAAGGGAAGTAGGGACCGAAGGTAAACTGGGTGGTCAGGCGCACGTAAAAGGTGTGGCCGGTACCTGGAAGGACTTAACGGACTCTGTAAACCAGATGGCATCTAACCTTACCGGGCAAATACGGGGTATCGCAAAAGTGGCTACCGGTATTGCAAAAGGTAACCTGAAACAACGCCTATCCATTAACGCATTGGGTGAGGTGGCACAGCTGACGGATACCATTAACGAAATGATTGACACCCTTGCGGTGTTCGCGGACGAAGTAACCACGGTGGCACGTGAGGTGGGTGTGCAGGGACGCTTAGGCGGACAAGCCAGCGTGCCGGGGGCATCAGGTACCTGGAAAGACTTAACTGAAAACGTGAACCAGCTGGCACAGAACTTAACGGTACAGGTGCGTTCAATCTCCGAGGTGGCATCCGCTGTAACCAAGGGTGACTTGACCCGAACCATTCGTGTGGAAGCAAAAGGTGAGTTGGAAGCTTTGAAGGATACCATTAACCAGATGATCGCCAACCTAAAGGGGACAACATTAAGAAACCACGAGCAGGACTGGCTAAAATCCAATCTGGCGAAATTTGCCCAGATGCTTCAAGGGCAGCGTGACAGGAACGCCGTGGCAAACAAGGTGCTTTCGGAATTGGCCGAGCTGGTAAATGCAAGATACGGCGCATTCTATATATTGGAACAGGAAGTTGCTGAAGAGCCGAAATTGAGACTGTTTGCCGGATATGCGCAGAAGAGCCGCAAACTCATCAACAACGAATTTGAGTTAAGCGAAGGCCTGGTAGGGCAGTGCGCCACTGATAAAGAGCGAATCCGGTTAACTAATGTTCCATCTGAATACCTGCAGATCAGCTCAGGGATAGGCAGTGCCGCTCCAATAGACCTGGTGATCCTGCCTGTACTCTTTGAAAATAATATTAAGGCGGTTATCGAGCTGGCATCGTTTGAAAACTTCAGCGATACGCACATCGACTTCCTTGATCAGCTGACGGAAAGTATCGGTATTGTGTTGAATAACATCGAAACCAATACACGTACAGAGGAACTGTTGAAGCAATCACAATCGCTGGCTACCGAGCTTTCTGCACAGCAGGAAGAGTTAAGGCGCGCCAATGACGAGTTGCACGACAAGGGCCGTTCATTGGAAGAAAAAGCTGAGCAGCTGACACTGACATCCAAATACAAATCGGAGTTCCTTGCCAACATGTCGCACGAGTTGCGTACGCCACTTAACAGCTTGTTGATATTGGCACAGCAACTATTTGAAAACCCTGAGGGTAACCTGACCGAAAAACAACGCAGGTACGCCAAAACGATCCACTCATGCGGTGATGACCTGATCCAGCTGATCAACGATATCCTCGATTTGTCTAAGATCGAATCTGGTGTGATCTCTGCCGATGTAATGCCGGTTAACTTCAGGGAAATCGCTTCGTTCGCGGAATCGACCTTCAAGCCAATATCCGAAGCCAAGAATCTTAAATTCGAGATCATCCTTGAACAAGGGCTGCCCGAAATGCTGGAGACAGACATGCAGCGCTTGAACCAGATTTTGAAGAACCTGCTGTCAAACGCATTCAAGTTTACTGAAAAAGGTGGCGTAAAATTGGAAATATTCAGGCCAGGGCCACACCAGGAAAATCCGCTACCGGACGCTGAAGCAGTGATAGCATTTTCCATCACGGATACAGGTATTGGTATATCTAAAAATACCCAGGGAATTATTTTTGAGGCATTCCAGCAGGCGGAAGGTTCTACTAGCCGTAAATACGGAGGCACAGGTTTAGGGCTTTCTATCAGTAAAGGTTTTGCCGAACTATTGGGCGGAACAATTACTGTAGGTAGCGAATTAGGCAAAGGAAGTGTGTTCACTCTATACCTGCCATTGAGATATAAAGAAGAGTCTGGTTCTGTGACTACCTACAGTGTAAAAGAGCAGCATTCAGCTTCACATCTGAGAACCAATTTGCTGGATGCTGCTGAGTTGGTGATTGATGACGACCGTCATAATATCTCAGCAGAAGATAAAGTTCTGCTGGTTATCGAGGACGATTTGCGCTTTACCAAAATCGTGATCGATAAAGCGCATGACTACGGGTTGAAAGTAATTGTAGCCATCAGCTATCTCGAAATATTCGACAGCATTCAGAAGTATAGTCCGATTGCGATAACCCTGGATGTGAATATGCCTGAATCAAATGGCTGGAAGATACTTAAGCTGTTGAAGTCGGACCTTAATTTGCGGCATATCCCGGTTCACCTCATCTCGGGTGAGGATAACAAGGTTATGGCTCTGAAATTAGGCGCGAAGAGCTTCAGCCTGAAGCCGCTTTCTAATAATTCACTTGATGAGTTGATATCGGGTATTATCCGGTTCAATGAACAATCGAAGAAGAAAGTCCTCATCATTGAAGATAATGAAAACGAGTTGCATCGACTTACAAATATGCTGAACAGTGACAGGGTAGAAGTACTTGGGGCTACAACGGCTAAAAAAGGCCTTACACTGTTGAAGAAGGAAGCTGTCGACAGCATCATACTTGATTTTGTGTTGCCTGACGCTGACGGTATTGACCTGCTTAACAGGATCAATACATTGAAGCAGCCGCAAACAACTATTCTGCTTCACTCGGCAAGGGACTTTACTCAAAACGAGGTGATCCAGTTAAAGCGGTTGAACCATAAGGTAATTACCAAGACATCCAACTCACATTTTTATTTGCTGGAAGAGATATTAACCCTGTTGCACATTGATAAGAAATTCATCAGCCAGGAAAACCTCGATATTATCAATGGCATCAGGACAACCAATGATGTGCTTGATTCGAAAAAGGTGCTGGTAGTGGATGACGACGTGCGAAACCTGTTTGCACTCACTGCGGTATTTGAACGTTCAAATATCGAAGTGATCACTGCTGAAAGCGGACGCGAAGCATTGGAAATCCTCAACAGCGATAAAAAAGTAGATATTGTACTGATGGATATAATGATGCCTGAGATGGACGGTTACGAAACGATCCAGATCATCCGAAAAGAGCCTAAACACAAAAATTTACCAATAATTGCGGTAACTGCCAAGGCAATGATTGGAGACAGGCAAAAATGTATCGCATCAGGTGCATCAGATTATATTACAAAACCTGTAAAAACTGATCAACTTTTATCGCTGATGCGTGTTTGGTTAATTAAATAAGATAATCTGAGGATTAAAATTGCGAATGGCTATAGTTCCTGATGATAACATAAAAGTTCTGTTGGTAGATGATAACGAGAATAATCTGACATCAATGGAACTGGTTCTTGAAAATGAAGGTTATACTTTTTTTAAGGCAACGTCGGGCAAAGAAGCTTTACGCATACTTTTAAAGGAAGAAGATTTTTCCCTTATCCTGCTGGATGTTCAAATGCCTATAATGGATGGGTATGAGACAGCCGAGCTGATTTATCAGCGCGATAAGCTGAAACGCATACCCATCATCTTTTTTACTGCACAGGATTACGAAGAAGAATCCATGTTCAGGGGGTACAAAGCCGGGGCCGCTGATTTTATCAGGAAGCCCTTTAAACCTGATCTACTCCGATATAAGGTTGCTATTTTTGCCGAGCTGCATCGCAAAAACCGGCTTCTGCGGAAACAGGAGGAAAAATTACGGCTGATAAACGAGGATCTGGTAGCATTAAATCGCAATTTGGAGAAACGGGTATCTGACCGCACCAAACAGCTTGAAACCGCTAACCAGGAATTGAAGGAATTGAATCTATCCAAGGATAAATTTTTGTCGGTAATTTCTCATGACCTGAGAAATCCGCTTACTTCACTCTTGTTATCATCTAAAACCCTAAACGATGAAATTGAAAATATCGATCCTAAAAAGCTGAAAATGCTTTCGGGCGTTATTCATCGTACTTCAAACAGAATTTTATCACAATTAAATGAATTGGTAGACTGGGCCAAAAAGCAACGACAGAAAACCACCTTTAACCCGCAAAAGGTTCATCTTACAGAGGCTATAAATGAGGCACTGGAGTTGCTGAAAGCGACTGCTATTCAAAAGGGAGTTAAATTCGAGAATAAAATCACAAATGAGGTTTTTGTCAATGCTGATCCGCTGATGCTTCGTTCGATATTGCAAAATATAGTCACAAATGCCATTAAGTATAGTCCGAAGAATGGAATTATTAATTTGACTGCTCAAGCATCTGATAAAATGATAGAAGTATGTGTTCAGGATTTTGGTGTAGGGATGACAGAGAAAACGAAAAATACCATATTAGGTAACACCGGCACGCCTTCACTTCCGGGTACCAACCAGGAGCAGGGCACAGGTTTAGGATTATTGCTGGTAAAGGACTTTGTTGCCCAGCATGGCGGCAAAATATCAATTGAAAGTAAACTGCGAAAGGGAACGTGTTTCAAGTTTACGGTCCCGGCTAATTAATATTACTTATATACCCCTGTTACTAATATTTTATTTTCTATCCATAGTAATATAATGACCAAGGTTGTTAACCAACATACTGAGCAATGTTTACCCGATCATGCTGATCTTCAGAAGGTATACGATTATAGCGCTATAGGTATGCTTGCAATAGACACATACGGGATAGTTCGTTATGTGAATGAGGTTACATTGGCATATATGGAGCAGGGTAAAAATGATATCCTCGGACAGTCATTGTTTAGTTTTTATTCTGATGCTGACTCTGATAAATCTAACGAGGGTAAATTGATGCGACTGGAGGAAATCACAGATTGTGAATTTAAACTCAACACAAGTGAAGAGTCCGTTAAATTTGCACTCATAAGTTCTAAGGTTCTCCGCATACAGGGTGATACATTAACTTATCTTTTTATCCGCGATATATCTGCACTTAAAAAGAAGGAACGGCTTTATTACTATATAAATGCATCTTCTGAAGAACTGGCCCTTGCCCGTGATACAAAAAGCGCCCTTGAAAAAATAGCCCAGCTTATAGTTCCCACATTTGCCGATTGGTTTACTATTGATATCGTAAAAAACGACCGGTTTGAACTCCAGATATTAAAACACAAGGACCCGGATAAAATAGAATGGGCCTATCAATATCGTAAAAATTATCCACCAGATCCTAATGGAAATGCAGGAGCCGCAGTAGTCCTGAAAACGGGTAAACCCGGATTTGTTCCGGTAGTTACCGATGAGATGATCTCAGCTGTCATCACAGATCCTGATCAGCTAAAATTAGTGCGTGAAATAGGGATGCAATCGGTAATTATTGTCCCCGTATACCAAAAGGATAAGATAATAGGAGTCGCAAACTTTATTTCATCCCGTAAGGAACGGCATTTTGATGATGCCGATCTCGATTTTGCCAGAAATTTTGCCGCATTGATAGGGTTATCTCTTGAGAATACCCGGTTAAATGAGGAAGCTTTAAATGAAATTGCCTCACGAAAAAGAGCTGAGTATCAATTCCGTTTTTTGGCAGATGCTATACCACATAAAATCTGGACCGCTGGCCCCGATGGGCGCGCAACTTACTACAATCAGCAATGGTATGATTATACAGGCACACATAGCTTTGACGAACTGAGAGGAAAGATATGGGACATTATGCATCCGGATGACCGGGCGATAGCCGAAGCAGAATGGCCCCGCGCTATTCAGAATGGGATAGGAATGGAATTAGAACAGAGATTCATGCGCCATGATGGGGTTTATCGCTGGCATCTTAGCCGCTTTGCAGTTCATAAAGACGAAGAAGGGAAAAACAGAATATGGGTTGGAGCCAGCACAGACATTCATGAACAAAAAGAAAGTCGCATAGCTGTTGAGGCTATTAATCTTGATCTGTCGTCGGCTAATGAAGAGTTGGCATCTCTTAACGAAGAGTGGGCTTCTACTAACGAGGAACTCGCTGCAACTAATGAAGAGCTGCGTATAGCGCAGAATGATTTACAAGGACTCGTTAAGAAAGTATCGGAGGGAGCGGAAAGACGGGCAAGACTCGCGGCGATAGTAGATAGCTCGGACGACGCGATAGTCAGTAAAACTTTGCATGGAATAATCACCAGTTGGAACAGAGGCGCTGAAAAACTGTTCGGCTACACAGAGGAAGAAGCTGTAGGGAAACATATTTCACTGATCATTCCAACCAATCGTTTAAAAGAGGAAGAGTTTATCATCGGCCAGATCAGCCAGGGGCGTAAGGTGGATCATTTCGAAACGATCAGGGTCACAAAAACAGGGCAGGATATACCAATCTCACTAACTATTTCCCCGATAATAGATGAAAACGGGAATGTTATTGGCGCCTCCAAAATTGCCCGTGATATATCAAAGCAAAAGGAATATGAAGAAACATTGCAGCGATATACCCAAAAAGTGGAGACACTGAATACCATTGGCAAACTGGTATCCGAAAGTCTTGATCTGCAAACTATATTACAAAAAGTAACAGATGCAGCTACCTCGGCAATTGAAGCCTCGTTTGGCGCATTTTTTTATAACCAGGAGGATGAAAATGGTGAATCATATATGCTGTTCACCTTATCAGGAGTAGAGCAATCTGCTTTTGAATCATTTGGTATGCCGCGTAATACGGCAGTCTTTCATCCAACCTTTTCAGGTGAGGGAGTAGTAAGATCGGATGATATTACAAAAGATCCGCGATATGGTAAAAACCATCCGCATTATGGAAAGCCAAAAGGACATTTGCCTGTTGTAAGTTACCTGGCCGTGCCTGTCATATCGCAATCCGGTGAGGTTATTGGAGGATTATTTTTTGGGCACACTGAGCCGGCGAAATTCACCAAGGATCATGAAGACTTGGTTGTGTCCATAGCTACCCAGGCTGCAATCAGCATAGACAATGCAAGGTTATACGATGAGGTGAAGTTGCTGAATGAAAAGAAAGATGAGTTTATAGGATTGGCCAGCCACGAACTTAAGACCCCGTTAACCAGCATCACAGGCTATCTGCAAATTCTTGGCCGACTAAAAATCGACGAACAAAGTGGACGATTTGTAGATAAAACTATCCGGCAGGTGCGCAAACTGAGCGGCTTGGTAAATGATCTGCTGGATGTCTCCAAAATCGAGGCAGGTAAACTGCAAATGAAAAGAGTAAAGTTCGATTTAATAGAGATTATAAATGACACTATCGAACTGATGCAGCAAACTAATGATAAGTATACCATATTGCTTGAAACTGGTGTAGAAACCTGTATGGTGCGTGCTGATAGCCAGCGGGTTGAACAGGTGATGATTAACCTGCTTTCAAACGCAATTAAATATTCTCATAATGCAGGGAAAATCATTGTTAAGGTAAATAAGGCGGAGAAGGATGTCACTGTGAGCATACAGGATTTCGGTATCGGCATAGCTGCAAATAAATTGGGCCAAGTATTTTCCAGATTCTACAGGGTGGATGATCTCGACGCTCACATCTCGGGCTTAGGCATTGGCCTATATTTATGTTACGAGATCATTTCCCGGCATAATGGTAAAATATGGGTAGAAAGTGTGTTAGGGGCAGGCTCTACATTCTATTTTAGCTTACCGCTGAATTGAAATGAATGTCGCGAAAAGAAACATCCTGTGTCCGAAATATGTTCATGTTCACGCGCTGTGGCGTGTGCGGATTTTTAAGTTATTGTTAATCAGTTGTTTGTATTTTAGGTATGGTGCAAATCTATGTCATATTGTTTATCTGTAGTTGTATTGTCCTTAATCGAATATGTTTAGTTAAAATCTAAAAATATCTGTACATCAGCATGTTGTGATGTTAAAAATGTAACATTTCCTCCACGTCCATCGTTTAACTAATTTATAAGGTCATTCAAGTATGACCAATCTGCATCATGAAAAAGATATCAGTGTTAAGGAATGAGTCAGAACATATCCAATCCCGGATCAGGGCTTTGCTTATACAGCACTATAATTACGAGAACGGTTTAGCGAAACAGTTGAACATTCTGAGTTCCGCTGCCAGGTTACAACAGAAGCTTTTTGCTCTTCGAAGGGAAATAGTAGAGCGGCAAACGATTTCAGCATGAATAGATTTGCCTGCTGTAATTTTAACAGATCATTTGATTTTTTCGGGAATAGTGGACTTGGCCAGTTCAAGTGCCGGTGTAATAAGGTGACAAAGGCAAGGGAACTACTATTGAATCAAGATATCGACGCATCAGATTTTCTTGCAGTTTAAGTAGGAGCAGATCGCGAAATAAGTGTGCTGGAATGCAAAATCGGTGAGCTACACGTTAACAAAATTGGTATTGCCGAGGTCGAACAAACACTCGATTCGGCCATAGAAAAATTGACCGATTTAAAGACAATTTATTCTAATTCAGATGATTACCAAAAGAGAAAAATTGTGAGTTCGATCTACCCGGAAAAATTCACAATTGAAGATTTAAAAGATCGAACTCTCAAATCAAGCGAATTGTTTCAATGGATATACTTGATTAACAGTAAATTGGGTGGAAATAAAAATGGGACAAACGATGTTTCTTCTCATTTGTCCCATCGGGTGACCCCGCTGAGGCTCGAACTCAGGACCCACAGATTAAGAGTCTGTTGCTCTACCAACTGAGCTACGGAGTCGTGATTTTTTGGGTTGGCAAATAAACGAAAAATTTCTTTACTCCGAAAGCACGAAGTGGTAATAATATTGTAACATTAAACTTATGGATTAGCCACCGTCCATTTAGGGACATAGCCAATTTGTCCTTCGAATAGCACCTTATAAAATTGTCTGTCTTTTTCTACTACTGTAACTTTAGAATGGTCCGGAATTTTACTCAATACAGCAGAGGTATAATTTGGCGACTCGTGCAGATAGATCACGCCTGTCGCGTTAGCCTGAAGATAAGTAGAGTAGGTGGAAGGAGATAATAGACTTTGATTAGTATCCTTTTTGGCTATCACTTGTTTGCTAACGAAGGGCGGTTCGCGTTTTATACTATGATGAATTACGGTGTCTTTTGCCAATATTTTAGACTGATTAACAAGCGGTGCCTCAATTTTGGTTTTATGTTTTTTCTTATGATGAACGGCTGGCTGCGGGACTATTGCCGGTGTTTGCGTTATAGTCGTTGCTGTAACAACCCGCTTCTGCTTATTACCACCACTCAATAATTTCATTACATACCATCCAAACAAACCAGTAAATAATAACAGCGCAAGGGTAGCAGCAACATTCAGGTGTTTGATCTTGAAATAATACAAACGCCGTTGATAATTCTTCTTATAGGCTATATCGTATTTGCGGCGTTGGTCAGGATCGCTTAGGACTTGATAGGCTTCTGTGATTTCTTTAAAATGATCTTCAAGAAAATGGTCAGGATCTCTCTCGTCCGGTTGGAGCTTCCTTGCCAGCTTTTTATAAGCAGCATTCAGCTCAGCGGTGGTGCAGTCGCAATCAGTTCCGAGGATATAGTACAGATCCTTCATTATTAATCAAATACAATATTATTGTTTTGATTAATTTTTGAAATTATAGTTTAATCAGGGCTGAAAATAAGTCAGCAAAAAAGGCCCTCATTTGAAGGCCCTTGTATATGATTTGTCCGCAGGTTATGCAGTTGCGTACAAGTCGTCTCTTTGTTTCTGTACTACATCGCTGTCGATATACTCATCATAATCCATCAGCTTATCAATATAGCCGCCCGGAGTAAGCTCGAGGATACGGGTAGCAACAGTTTGTGTCAATTCATGATCTCGGGAAGTGAACAGGATAGTCCCTCTGAAATCACGCATACCGTTGTTTAGTGCAGTGATCGATTCCAGGTCAAGGTGGTTAGTCGGCTCGTCAAATAGCAATACATTGGCTGATTGCAACATCATGCGGCTGAACATGCAGCGCATTTTTTCACCACCTGAAAGCACGTTACTTTTCTTCAATACTTCTTCGCCCGAGAATAGCATACGTCCTAAAAATCCACGGATAAACTGATCGTCCTTTTCACCCGGAGAATATTCGCGCAGCCAGTCGATCAGGTTATCATCTTTTCCTTTAAAATATTCCGCATTATCAGCAGGAATATCGGCTGGATTGATGGTTACACCCCATTTAAACTCGCCTTTAAAATCTTTATCGCGCCCCATCAGGATATCATAAAAAGCGGTAGTAGCCAAGCTATTTTGAGACAGGATAGCGATCTTGTCATTTTTGTTAACGGTAAAAGTAATGTTATCAAATAACAACTCACCGTTTAATGACTTGCTTAGGTTTTCAACCCGTAATATCTGGTCACCTGCTTCACGTCCCAGGTTATTAAATATGATGCCTGGATATTTACGGTTTGACGGCTGTATCTCGTCCAGGTTGATCTTATCCAAAGCCTTTTTACGACTGGTCGCTTGTTTCGATTTAGAAGCGTTGGCGCTAAAGCGGCGGATGAATTCCTGCAACTCCTTCACCTTATCTTCCATCTTCTTATTCTGGTCAGCACGTTGCTTCAATGCTAATTGGCTCGACTCATACCAGAACGAGTAGTTACCGGTGTAAATGGTCATCTTACCAAAATCAATATCCACCACGTGGGTACAAACCGTATCCAGGAAGTGCCTGTCGTGCGACACTACCAGTACGATAGCCTCGTATCCCGCCAGGAAATCTTCCAGCCAGCTAATGGTATGGATGTCCAGGTCGTTGGTAGGCTCATCCAGTAATAATATATCAGGATTGCCAAAAAGTGCCTGCGCTAATAACACACGCACTTTTTGATTACCGTCTAATTCTTTAACTAATTTGTAATGCAGATCTTCTTTAATACCAAGGTTGCTCAATAGGGTAGCAGCATTGCTTTCGGCGTTCCATCCATCCATTTCGGCAAACAGGTTTTCCAGTTCTCCTGCACGCTCGCCATCCGCATCAGTGAAATCTTCTTTCGTGTAGATAGCGTCTTTCTCTTTCATGATGGAATACAATTCCTTATGACCCATCATTACGGTTTCGATCACTGAAAATTCATCAAACTCATAGTGGTTCTGCTTCAAAACGGCCATGCGCTCACCCGGAGTAAAGCTTACCGAGCCAGTTGTAGGATCAATATCGCCCGAAAGGATTTTAAGGAAAGTAGATTTCCCCGCACCGTTTGCACCGATAATACCATAGCAATTGCCTTGGGTGAATTTTAAATTGACCTCTTCAAACAGTGTACGTTTACCGTAGCGTAGAGAAAGATTGGATACTGTAATCATGCTGCACCTTTAATTTGCCGCAAAGGTACGGTTAATAAGGCAAATTTCATCGGGTTCAACACTTATATTACTCAGAGCTGTGCAGATATGAAGTTTATGTGAATTGGAAATAGAAGATTACCCAAGCACCTCAGCCAGGCTTTGAGCTTCATGATCTGCCAATTTTTGCAACGGCCCGCTTGCCAGCATTTTCATCATCATGTTCAATTCCGCTGCAATTGTAAACAAAACTTCGGTGTGTGTTCCGGCATCGGCCAGTTTCCAGTTGAGTTGCAGGTCGAAAGGTGGTTTTTCGGAAGGGATGATATTAATCTCAGCATTCTCTAGGCGGCTATCAATTTTCAACGCCAGCTTCCCCATATTCTGAATATCGAACCGGGCTTCATCTGTGCTTGATGTCCAGTTCACAATATTCTCAGGCATTAATTGCTGATGGTTATTCAAGTCAGACAGAAATAGGTAAACTTCATTTACCGGCCTGTTTATATTGATCTTGCTTTCGAAGGTAGTCATGTGTTAGTTGATTGGTTAAATGGTTGATTAAGTTAAGTGGTTGATTAAGTTGAATAGATTGAGCAAGAAACTTATTCTAATCTCAATCCAACTTAATCTAACCTAATCAACTACAATTATTGTCCCCAAGTTGAGGGTGACACACGCCATTTGCTTAATACCTCAGATTCTGCGGCAGAGATATAATTATTTTCCTGAGCGTATTTCAATAAAGCGTTATAATTTGAAAGTGTAAAGAATTTGCATTTCGCTTCCTTAAAGTTTTCTGTGGCCTGATCGAACCCGTAGCTAAAAATGGCAGCAAGACCGGCAACGGTGCAGCCTGCATCTTTCAATGCCTGTACTGCCTGGAGACTGCTTTTACCTGTCGAGATAAGATCTTCAATAACAACTACCCGCTGGCCTGGAACCACTTCACCTTCTATCATGCTTCCGGTACCGTGATCTTTTGGTTTGGAGCGAACATAAATAAAAGGGAGGCCTAATTCCTGTGCAACCAATGCGCCCTGGGGGATACCTGCGGTAGCGACACCGGCTATGCAATCTACAGAACCAAATTCTTCCTGTATGATCTGCGTCAGCTTTTGCCTGATATAGGTACGTATAGTTGGGTGGGATAGAGTGACACGATTGTCGCAATAAATTGGCGATTTCCAGCCTGAGGCCCAGGTAAAAGGATTATCAGGTTGCAATTTAATTGCTTTAATTTGCAGCAGGAACTCCGCTACTTGTTGTTCTATCTCACTTTTATTAAACATGGCTCAAAAGTACAGAATTTATATCAACGAAAAAGTTATATTGATAACCCAGTCGGTTCCAAAAAACGTGGAAAGGTATCAAAAAATTGATGCTCAGACATTTGACCTGAGAGCTTTTTATAGCAGGTACAATGGCAAGCCCGGGAATAAGTTCTTTTTCTTACACTGTACCGATGCCAAAGAATACCTGAAAAAGGTGATGAACAGCATGACGGTAATAGATGCTGCAGGCGGAATGGTGATTAATTCCAACGGCGAATACCTGTTTATTTACCGCAATAAAAAATGGGACCTGCCCAAAGGAAAACTTGAAAAAGGTGAAAGCAAGCGCGAAGGTGCGGTGCGTGAAGTGGAAGAAGAGTGCGGTATAATGGTTAACAGCATTGGTGCCCGCATATGCAAAACTTATCATACTTATACTAACAGAGGTGAAATAGTGCTGAAAAGGACTTATTGGTACCAGATGGGCTATAAAGGCAGCGGTAAGCTTAAACCGCAAAAAGAGGAAGGAATAACATCAGTGCGTTGGTTCCGCAAAGGACATATTGAGGCCATTATAAAAAATACATTCCCCTCTATAATGGATGTGCTGGCAAAAATGGATTTGGCTATAGAAAAGCCAGTGCCTCTTTCGGAATAAACTGGCTTACATCGCCCTGGTAACGCAATATTTCGCGTACGATAGTTGAACTGATGGACGAATAACCCGGTTTGCTTACAATAAAAATACTCTCGATATCAGAGGCGAGTGCATGATTCATTTGGGCTATCGCTTTCTCATACTCAAAGTCGGACACGGTACGTATACCACGTATCATGTAGGCTGCACCAATGCTTCTGCAAAACTCAACAGTCAACCCATCATACGCAACTACGTGTATCTTCGGCTCATTTTCAAATACCGCTCGTAGCATTTGTTCGCGTTGGGCAACGCTCAGCAACCCTTTTTTTGAACTATTGTCGCCTATACCGATATAGATTTTGTCGAACAGTCCCATTGATCGTTTAATGATATCTACATGGGCCTTGGTAACGGGATCAAACGAGCCTGGGAAAAGAGCGATCTTCATAATCTATTGCTGTGGTTATACAGCCAAAAGTAATAATCCTTTGGCATTAATTGCCAATGATATCTTCGATATGATAATAAACAGGCAGCCCAAGCTGCTGAGCAACTTTTACATCGTTATCAGCGCCAGTTGATTGTTCTTCCATGCGTAAAATGGCATCGCATTTGGCAATGAGCCGGTGAGCAACAGGGTAGGATATTTCCCTATAAATGTCGTCTCCTGGTTTCTTTGATCCGGCAACTTTCAATAAAGGCAAAGCAAGCCATTCACCAATAAGCGGAATATGCCCTGCACGAAATAGTGCTAACGCAGCGGATTCAAGTCTTTCTAAATTTTGTTGCATCAGCACAGGATCGTCATTAGTGCCTGAGCGATATGGCCCGGCAACAAGAATAGTTAATGGTTTGGTATTCATATCAGGTTATGGATTTGCGCGTATTGTAAAAGCATAATGGTTTTGCCATCTTTTATCTCCCCGGTTTTTATCATATCGAGTGCCTGTTGAAAAGTAATTTCGAGCACTTCGATATCCTCGCTTTCTTCTTCCACACCACCGCCGTCACTCACTTTCATATCCTTGGAGTATTCGGCTACAAAAAAATAGATTAATTCGGTCACCGATCCTGGCGACATGTAGACTTCGAATATTTTCTTTACATCGGATATCTTATAACCGGTTTCCTCCTCAGTTTCCCTTTTGATGCATTCTTCGGGATTATCTTTATCCAAAAGTCCGCCACAGCTTTCTATCAGGTAGCCGGTTTCGTTGCCGTTTACATAAGTAGGTACGCGGAACTGGCGTGTCAATATCACAGTCTTCTGCGCCTTATTGTATAATAGGATAGTAGCCCCATTTCCACGGTCATAAGATTCGCGGCATTGCACTGATACCGATCCATCAGCATAATGCGTTTCGTAAGTGACTTTGTTCAGCCTATACCAATTATCTGATAATAATTCGTTTTTAATGATCTTATAAGTTTTCAAAATGAATTTGATTGTTTTTGATTTATTTTGATTATTTTTGAACAAATTAAAACATAATAAATGAACTTTCAAAAAAGAAAGCAAATAATTCTGGAAAAGCTGAATACTGTGGGTGAGGTAGATGTAAAGCTGATAGCAGCTGAATTGGATATTTCAGAGATCACCATCCGCCGTGATCTGAACCAGATGGCAAGTGACGGTTTGCTATTCCGTACTCATGGTGGAGCTATGAAAGTAAACCCTTTGGAGATCCCACATGAGTTCGTAAACAAAGCAGCAAAAAATGTCGAGGCAAAGGATAAAATATGCCGCGCCGCTGCAGAACAGATCAATCACGGTGATATTATTTTTATGGATTGCGGCAGTACGGTGTTCAGGCTGTGCCAGTTTATTAAGGGAAAGAAAATTAGGGTGATAACTAATTCTCTGCCGGTGGTATATGAGTTGCAGAATAGCCTGGTGTCACTAAATATTATCGGCGGTGAGTTTAATGCTGAACGCCAGGCGGTGCATGGCTCAGTGGCTAACGAACATATTGCCAGGTACAAAGCCCACAAAGCATTTTTAGGAGTGGATGGCATATCTCGTAATGGATTATTCGCCAACAGTGAGCTCGAAGCTGAGATTACCCAGGCTTTTGCATCACACAGCGCAAAAACTCATTTGTTATGCGATGATAGCAAAATAGGGAGGGAGAGCTATCTGCGGTTTGGTGAATTATCGATGATCGATACAATTATCACCAATTCAAAGTCGGAAGAGTTGGCTTTCTTTAAGAAGAAGGGTATTGAGATAATAGGAGTTTAACGAAATCATTTAGAAATCATTACAAGGAAAATCCCTGCTAATACAATCGAAGATATAAATATCAACCAGTTAGAGATCGTTACGTTAAGCTTATATAGTAGCCATTTGATCAAAAATCCCAATATAATTCCGCAAACAAGTACAATTGACAAGAATATTAAGGACAGTTCAATCATTCCATCGGTTGTGTCGAAGTCTGCATAACATGGAATACTGAGTAATAAACAGAATATAACTAACAGGAATGCGGATTTAGTTTTCATTTGATTGATTTCTAAAAAACGAAAATGACGAATGCCCATACTTTCGCTGCTCTACAAATGCCGGGTGATTGCTCAGGTTTTGCAGCGATTGATGCTCGATAATCAATAGCCCATCGGGCAACAATAGATTCTTCTCAAAAACAATTTTGGCGATCTCCGGAATCCGGTTCAGATCATATGGCGGATCGGCAAAGATGAGATCGTATTGATCCGTTTCCAGTTCAAGATATTTGAAAACATCCGCTTTGTATGTCTTGATTTGCTCTAAACGGTGCTGACGTGCGGTGTCTTTAATATAATTAATACAATGTATACTACGGTCGACTGAGATAACTTGCGCAGCTTCCCTGGATGCAAACTCAAAAGAGATATTTCCGGTTCCGGCAAAAAGATCGAGCACCTTGATATTTTCAAAATCGATCTGGTTTTGCAGGATGTTGAACAGGGCCTCTTTCGCCAGGTCGGTAGTAGGGCGAACGGGCAAATTCTTAGGCGGATTAAGCCTTAGCCCCTTTAAATTGCCACCGATGATCCGCATAGCGATAAAGCGGTGAGGGTTAATATATCGTGCGAAGTGGTTTGTTCAGGCAGGGCAAGTGCACGGAGGTTATTCAGCACCAATTTGCCGAAGAAGCGATCCAGGCGAATGCCATTTTCATCATCCGGACTAATACTGCCACTCAAAACAAGGGTTACATCACCCGGCTGCAGTTGCAATTCGCTGGCAACAAGTGTAGCAAAATAAGCCAGTTCATCCGGTACTTCAAACGCAAAGCTATTGTAAAAACGTAGCTTACCTTCTTTAAAGTTTACAAACTCGGCTTTGTTGCCTTCTACATTCAGGTATACCTGGTTATCCGCCGGATTGTTAGTCGCAATAAGCTTTACCCATCCTTTGGGCGTAAATACAATACTGTTAATGCCATATTTTTCGGCCACCACATCAACCAATGCCGTATTAGCTTTAAAGATCACCTGGTTGTCAGCATCTAGTGGTTGAGAGAACACTTTTTCATTACGTTTTACATCCAGGAAACGTGCAAAATCGGCTACTTTCTCCAGGTTAAACAAACTTGCAGGAACAAGTGTAAAATCGGTGTAAGGCACTCCAACGATATATTGATTATAGCCGGCGGACAACATTTTATTGCTATCCGATGGATGGGTAAGTTCAGTTAGCTCAAGGTTTTCTTTCAGGACAAGTAACCTGCCCTGGCCCGCAACAGCATATGAAAACGAATTTAAGCCGATCCTGATCAATAAAGTATAGTCGGCGTGTTGATTTGTGTTCAAGTTAATACGATTGTTTTAGATAGTTGCGGTTACGAAGCAGCTATTGGCAAAAGTAATATTTTTGATTTACGATTTACGATTTTAGATGTACGATTTTGTCGGCAAAATTAAAGCAATTGTAATTCGTAAATCTAAAATCGTAAATAATATTCCGCATTTTTGTTCGTGCCCGCAACAGATCAAATCATTAAAGCTTTCCCGCATGAACCTACTGCCCAGCAGTTGGAACTGTTTGATAAACTGCATGAGTTTTTGATCAGCGACAATGGCGATGAGTGTTTTATACTCAGGGGCTATGCAGGTACAGGTAAAACTACGGTTGTCGGTGCACTGGTAAAAGCACTCAAATATTACAACTATAAGTCTGCATTGTTAGCGCCTACGGGCCGTGCTGCAAAGGTGATTACCAATTACTCAGGCCGAAAGGCATTTACTATTCATAAGCGTATTTATCGCCGCAAATCAGCCATGAATATTGATGATGCTTTTCGGCTTGCTGATAATCTTGCTTCTGACACTTTGTTTATAGTTGATGAAGCCTCTATGATCTCAGACGCATTAACCGGTAATACCCGCGAAACCCTGCTTCATGACCTGGTGAGCTATGTTTACAATACCAAAAACTGCAAGCTGATGCTGGTAGGCGACACCGCGCAATTGCCGCCTGTCGGTGCTGATAATAGTCCGGCACTTGATGTAAAACTGATGAAAACTGAGTTTGCCTTGGAAATGTTCAGCTTTGAACTGACAGGCGTGCTTCGCCAGCAAAAGGATTCGGGTATTTTGCTGAATGCAACCTCATTGAGGGATATCATTAGAAAAGGTAAGGTCGTCACGCCTCAAATAATTACCAAAGGCTACAAGGATGTTTACCGCATGACGGGTGAGCGGCTGGAAGAAGGCCTCAACTATGCCTACAATAAATACGGCTATGATGGCACTTTAATCGTTTGTCGGTCAAATAAAAATGCAAACCTGTATAACAAACAAATACGTGGGCGCATTTTATTGCGCGAAGAAGAATTAACTGGTGGCGACCAGGTGATGGTGGTACGCAATAATTATTTTTGGCTGCAGGATCAGGAGGAGGGAAGCACCGGGTTTATTGCCAATGGCGACATTGCCCGGATAAAAAAAGTGCGCCGCTTTGAAGAAATGTATGGCTTTCGCTTTGCTGATGTGCAATTAGAGTTTATAGATTATGCAGAAGATCCGGTGGTAGAATGCAAAATACTGCTGGATACACTTTACTCCGAAGCTCCGGCATTGCCGCTGACCGATCAGAAGAAGTTCTTTTTAGAGGTGATGAAGGACTATGACCATATCGCCAGTCGCAAAGCCAAACTGGATGAATTAAAGCTCAATCCATATTATAACGCCCTGCAGATAAAATTCGCCTATGCTGTTACCTGCCATAAAGCCCAGGGGGGACAATGGGAAGCTGTATTCGTCGATCAGGGATACCTGACCGAAGAAATGATCAATATGGATTTTCTGCGTTGGTTTTATACGGCCTGCACACGGGCATCACGGGAGCTGTTTTTGGTGAATTTTGATAAGATGTTTTTTGAAACGAATGCGGAATTCGAGTAATTAAATTCAAATCATGTCAATCTAAAAAATCTCTCAATCGTGTACTAGTCGACAGTAGGCAATTTAATAATAAAGGTAGAGCCCTTTTTCTCCTCACTGGTCACATCGATACTACCCTGGTGGTTTTCGATGATCTGTTTGGAGATGCTTAATCCCAAACCGGTGGATTGCTCACCCCGCAGGCCCGGACGCCGCGCTTTAGAGAAACGTTCAAAAATATGTGGCAACAGTTCTTCGGGTATGCCCAGGCCGTAGTCCCTCACTTCTATGATGGCACTGCCATTTTTTGCGCTCAGGTATATTTCGATCTTATTGTTATTCTTTGAAAATTTCAATGCATTAGTGATCAGATTATCCATTACCCTTTGAAATTTCTCGCAATTTATCTCCACATATACCTGGTTTTTGGAGCTTATCAGGAAGATGTTGTTCTTAGCTTCCTTCTGAATTTTCCACTCATTGATAATGTTCTTCAAAAAGTGGTTCATTTCAGTACGCTGCGTTTCAACAATATTGATATTTTCGTTATTGGCAGCATCCAGCAGGTCGGCAATGATACCACGAGCCTTCACACATGAGGTCTTGATCATCTCCAGGTTTTCTTTTGTCTCCTGGTCTATTTCTTCCATTTCCATCATCAATGCCAGCGTTTCAATAGCGCCTATAGGGTTACGCAGGTCGTGCGCCACCATACCCAGGATTTCATTTTTAAATGCACCGGCTTTTTCAATGGCGATATTTTTCTCCCGGATATCCACAAGTTGCAAAAAGTAACTTGACTTATAGGAATAAAAATATCTCGATATAAAATAAAAGCAGAACAACATGATAACCGATATTAACTGGTTATAGATCATCTCCATACCCTCGTTTTGGGTATTGTACAACAAAGCGGTAAACAACCCTTCTGTTATAAAAATCAACACTAAAGCCTCATCCCATTCAAATACAAACACCACGCTAATAATGCTTAATGCGGTAAGGTAAATGGTCATCGAATTGCGTGGATCGGAGGTAGCAATAAAGCTGGAAAACATACCGCTCAGGATAATGTACAACGCAAACAAAAAGACAAAAAGGGTCATCACAAAGTTGGCCTTCTTTTGTTTGTTATATAGGTAGATGAGCAGATAGCTGCAACCCAAGAAGATAGGCGTTATGGCGATATATAGCCAATTGGTAAAATTAAATTCGGGATAGTTTTGTGCCCGGGTAAGACTTTCGGGGAACACAGCATAGAGTAAACGCAATACAACGTTAAGGATCAGGAAGATGATACTACCTGTCCTTACAGCTCCAAGGTTTTTAAGCGTATAATAGTCGCGGTATGAAATCCGGGTTTTACCCCTGACCTTATGATTGTTTTGGTTACTCAATACATTAAATTATGGTATATCAAAGATAAAAAAATTAGGAATATTCACAAGCAGCAATAGGGTTTTACTACCTGATAATGTTTCGGTTATGGGTATAAAAGTAGACAAAATGTCTTTCAAAACTATTTTCGTAGTGACATTTTTGCATTTTTAACGATATGGCAATTTATTTGATGTCATAGTATACATACAATAATCAATTACCATGAATTTTAACAACTTTACCATAAAAGCACAGGAAGCCGTACAGAAGGCTTCTGAGATTGCAACTGGCAACCAGCAGCAGGCAATTGAGAATGCTCATTTGCTGAAAGGCTTGTTATTGGTTGATGAGAATGTGATCTCCTATTTATTAAAAAAGCTGAACGTTAACCTTAACCGGTTGAATGACAACCTGGATGAGCAGATTGCATCCTATCCAAAGGTGAGCGGCAGCAATATTTACTTATCATCAGAAACTAACTCCGCTTTGCAGAAGGCGCAATCGTACCTTAAAGAATTTAAAGACGAGTTTGTATCTGTGGAACATATTTTATTAGGCATCCTGGCAGCCGGTGGCAAAACCAGCACTGTGCTGAAGGACATGGGCGTGAATGAAAAAGACCTTAAAAAAGCCATTATTGAATTGCGTGGCGATACCAAGGTGACCGACCAGAACGCCGAAGCTACCTATAACGCCTTAAACAAATATGCCCGTAACCTGAATGAGTATGCCGAATCAGGCAAACTCGACCCGGTTATTGGCCGTGATGAAGAGATCAGACGTGTAATACAAATATTATCACGCCGTACCAAAAATAACCCGATCCTGGTAGGTGAGCCGGGCGTTGGTAAAACTGCCATTGCTGAAGGTATTGCTTTCAGGATCATCAAAGGCGATGTGCCAGAGAACCTGAAAACTAAAACTGTTTACTCATTGGATATGGGTGCACTGATTGCAGGCGCCAAATATAAAGGTGAGTTTGAAGAGCGTTTAAAGGCGGTTATTAAAGAAGTAACGCAGGCCGATGGCGAGATCGTCCTGTTTATAGACGAAATACATACCCTGGTTGGTGCAGGTGGCGGCGAGGGCGCCATGGATGCTGCAAACATTCTGAAACCAGCGTTAGCGCGTGGAGAGCTAAGGGCGATAGGCGCTACCACCCTGAATGAGTATCAGAAATACTTTGAAAAAGATAAAGCCTTGGAACGCCGTTTCCAGATGGTGATGGTGGATGAGCCTGATACTCAGGATGCCATTTCAATCCTGCGTGGTTTGAAAGAGCGTTACGAAACACATCATAAAGTGCATATCCGTGACGAAGCGATCATAGCAGCTGTCGAAATGTCACAACGTTATATTTCCGACAGGTTCTTACCGGATAAAGCTATCGACTTAATGGACGAAGCTGCTTCAAAATTGCGTTTGGAGATGGACTCCGTGCCTGAAGAGGTAGACGAACTTGACCGTAAGATCATGCAGCTCGAAATTGAGCGTGAGGCGATAAAAAGGGAAAAAGACGAAAAACGCGTAAGCGAATTAAGTGAAGAAATAGCCAATCTTTCATCACAGCGTGATTCACTACGTGCACAATGGAAGAGCGAAAAGGATGTGGTGGACAACATCAACCAAAAGGTTGAACAGATTGAAAACTTTAAACTGGAAGCCGATCAGGCCGAACGGGCCGGTGATTATGGTAAGGTAGCCGAATTGCGCTATGGCCGTATCAAAGAGGCCCAGGATGAGGTAGAGAAACTGAAAGCCACTTTACTGGAAAACCAGAAAGAACATCGCATGCTGAAGGAAGAAGTTACTGCCGAAGATATTGCAGGCGTAGTTTCGCGCTGGACAGGCATACCGGTTTCTAAAATGATACAAAGCGAACGAGAAAAGCTGCTTCACCTGGAAGATGAGCTGCACAAACGTGTGGCAGGGCAGGAGGAAGCGATTGAAGCCATCAGCGATGCCATCCGCCGCAGCCGTGCCGGTTTGCAGGATAAAAAGAAGCCTATAGGTTCGTTTATATTCCTGGGTACTACCGGTGTTGGTAAAACTGAGTTAGCGAAAGCTTTGGCCGAATACCTGTTCAATGACGAAAATGCGCTGGTGCGTATTGATATGTCAGAATACCAGGAACGTCATGCAGTCTCTCGCCTGATCGGTGCGCCTCCGGGCTATGTGGGGTACGATGAAGGCGGTCAGCTGACTGAAGCTGTTCGTCGTAAACCATACAGTGTGATATTGTTAGACGAGATTGAAAAGGCTCACCCGGATGTATTCAATATCCTGTTGCAGGTGCTGGATGATGGCCGCTTGACCGACAATAAGGGCCGGGTGGTGAATTTTAAGAATACCATTATCATCATGACCTCGAACATCGGCTCGAACCTGATACAGGAAAACTTTCAGGATTATGACGAAAAGAATAAAGAAACTGTGATTGCCAAAACCAAGAACCAATTGTTCGAGCTGTTGAGGCAAACTATCCGTCCGGAGTTTTTGAACCGTATCGATGAGATCATCATGTTTACTCCGCTCAGCCGCGATGAGATAGGCGAAATTGTGAAACTGCAGTTTAAGCATGTACAGGATTCGCTGGCCGAAATGGGTGTAAGCATCGAAGCTTCAGACGAAGCCTTAGACTGGCTGGCACAGTTAGGCTACGACCCACAGTTTGGTGCAAGGCCGCTGAAGCGTGTGATCCAGAAGAAGATTTTGAACGAGTTGTCTAAACAGATCCTTAGCGGCAAGATAGACAAGGACAGCAAGATAAAACTGGACATGTTTGACAACCAGTTCGTATTCCTGAACACCCACGAACCGGAACACGCAGGATAATAAGTCAATTGATTAATTTTAGCTATATATCAGGAAGCCACCGAAAGGTGGCTTTTCTGTTTTGTAATGGTTATTTGCTTGGTGTGATCTTCACATTCTTCCATTCACCGTCACTATCAGTCCAAAGCCCGATCATTGTACCATCATAATGTACAAGCGGCTCCACTACCAGTGATGGTGTAGTGTTTCCATTGACGTATACTTTTATATTGTTGCCATCAACGGTTATCCGTGCATGAAACCATTGATTGGGGTCAGGGGCAGGGGTGATGGGTTGCTCATACTTAAGGGGGAACTCATTCCGGAGCTTTTCCCATCCAAATTTGGGAGGAGCGATATATTGTACGGCATGTAGTTTTCTCAAAGGTCCAGTTGTCCGGAAATTAAAGGGGCGGAAATAAACAGCTTCAAATGTTGAATCATTTATCCCATGAAAAGCAATCCCGACAAAACTTTTTTGGTAGACATCTTTTCCTTTAATATCAACCTCAATGGTCCCGTTGGTAAACTTTGTATTATTAAGCCAGGCATGACCTTCGCCTTCTCCATCGTTCAGATGAATGCTTTTGGGCTCTGGTCCGGGGCTTATTGTTCTGTTAAAAACGGTGTACTTCTTTTGCAATTCTTCGGATGACTGGGCGAAGCAATTGAATGTGCTGAGAAGTAAGATAACGAGGATTAAGTTTTTCATAGCCTGGCGGTAAATTTTAGGAATAAATTTCCGGATAATGGTCAGCTATATAAATTCATTTTCTGTTCAAGTTTTTTCAAGTTAATGAAGGCAACAGAAAAACACATTATTCTGCTTATTTCTTTGTGACCTCTGTGCAAAATCTCTGAACTCTCTGTTGTTAATTCTACCACAAAGAACACGGAGAAAAGAGAGCAAAGTACACAGAGTTTTATTCAACTATCGATATCCCATTCGCATCCGTCGTCAACACCTCACTCATATAATCCAAAAATGGGCGCAGATTTTTAAAGGCATTATTCACTATAAATAAAAAATCAGGACTGAGCACTTCTTCATCGGTAAACTCATGCCTGAACATAAATTGTTTGTGTCGTAAGAGATCAATGGCCGGATGATCCTTGGCAAAGCCTCGCGGTGCAGATACTAACTTTTCACCTCTTATGTTGCCGAAAGTTTCTTTCAGGATTGGATTGGCTAGCATGTTTCTCCAGTCTTCGTAATTATCATCGATATCCTGACGTATGCGTTTCATATCATCCGGTACCGGGCCGAAAAATCCGCCGACTATTCTTGAATCACCTGGTTCAATCCTTAAATAATAACCTCCTCGCAGCTTTTTAGTGGCCCGTCTGAATGCACAACTCCAGTGCTTGTTATATGGCGTTTTGTCTTTCGAAAACCGAACATCTTTATATATCCTGAACATGGCTTTCCTTCCCGATTGCGTCTCGATCCTGTCATGTTTGTTCAATTCACCGATCAGTGCGTCGGCAAAAGCAACAATGTTATTGTGCGCTTCTGTATAACGGTCTTTATGCTGATTGAACCACTCGCGGTTATTGTTTTGAGACAGATCTTTTAAAAATTCAATCGAATCCTTTTTTATGGAGACAGTAGTCATTCTATTGGTGATATGATATTCCAAATCTAACCAAATGCCCATTAAACAAAAAAGCTCCCCTGATATTCAGGAGAGCTTTTTACGCATTTCGATTTTAGTTTTTCTTTTCTTTGTCTTCGTGCTGCTGTTTAGGCTGACGGTTGTTATTATTCCGTTGTCCTCTTTGCTGTTGGCGGTTCATATTGTTCCCGTTCTGTTGTCTTTGATTACGGTTGCCTTGCTGGGTATTCGGATTACCATTTGAAGGCGTTTGTCCGTTTGGCCTTTGGTTGCCCTGAACGTTCGGATTATTACCTGGTGCAGCATTGCCATTAGGACGTTGCCCCTGGTTAACCTGAGTGTTCGGGTTGTTACCATTTGCAGGTCTTTGTCCCTGGTTACCAAAGCCGCCATTTCTTTGGTTCGGATTATTATTAGGTCGTTGCGCCGCATATCCACCCTGGTTGTTATTCATGTTATTTCTTTGACCAGAGTTTCTTGGCATATTATTAAATGCGCTTCTATCAGGTGGGCGCTGAGCGGCAAGATTTGATGGTGCACCACCGTGATTATTCGATGCAAACTGCGCATTATTGCTCCGTGCCAATTGCTGATTCCTGTTTTGCTCAGCTGTAGCCATTACGTGATGGTCATTATTAGCAGATAGCTCTGCCTGGGAAGGCCTTGCAGTAACACCACCCTGCCCGTTAAAGCTAACCCGGTTGTTTACGACGGTATTATTGTTGATCACGGTTCTGTTTACATAGGTATTATGCACCACAACTGTATTTACCCGTACTACTGCAGTGTTGTATCTGAAATGCCCTTCATGCCATTCGCCGCCCACAAAGCCAACGCCTACATAACCAAAGCCATAATTAATGCCTCCGTAAAAGCCGATGTGTGGTCCCCAATAGCCTATGTGGAATATATAACGTCCACCAACAAAGCCCCAGTAAGGAGGTGTCCATAAGTAACCAACAGTCGGAGGAGCTACCCATACACCGGGTACCCAGTAATAACCGCCTCTTACCGGACTAAATGCCCAGTAACCAGGCTGCCATAAATATCCGTCGGTAGGGCATTCAGGCTGTTCATATTCAGGAAGTGGAGGAGGGGCGGTCTCTGCTTGTACGTCCGTATCTACAGGGCCGTCATACTCTGAGCCGTCATCGCCCTGGTTGCCGCCTTGTACATTTTGATCCGGCTGACCATTGGCCTGGTTGAATTTACCATAGGCCAAACAGTTATTCATGTTGATCACGTTATTGCCCTGCACAACTTCAGGCACCCAGTTACGTGTCTGAGGGTTGTAATAGTACAATGTGTTCTGGTCAACATTATATAAGAATGAGTAAACGATCTGGGTACGTCCAAAAGAAGTGGTTTCCAAATCGAGCTGAAACGCATTGCCATTAGCCTGCGGATCGGCCTGGGTTACTCTAACCGTTTTACGGCCCGGTATCATACGCGTATTATGCATGCGTGCGGTTTGGGTATTAATAACCAGGTTGATAAACGCGTCTTTAAACAAAATAGCATCATCGGTTCCTACCGGAACTTGTTGTCCGCTTTGGTAGTCGATCACCGAAATACTTGCATTTGGAAATACGTCTCTGACCTGGTCTTGAGCATAGCTCACATTAATGAGTAGAAATAGCAGTAGTAAAACAGGGGTAATTCTTTTCATAGTCTCTAATTAAAAATAAGTAAGTGTATGGGCTGATCTTTATTAAAATTTTATTCAAAGGTCTGTACTAATGTAATTTGAGTTGTGTAACATTATTATTACCAACTTTAATTTGGTCTGTTTCGTATAAAAGAGTTAAAGTAGTTAAATTAATTTGAACTGCCAGACGCGAGGTCTGGCTTTTCTCGTTTTTTTAGACGTTGCCTTCTCCTGGTAGTTTAATCCGTCCGACAATAAATATCGCTCAAATCAAAAGCATTTTAAACAAACAACAGCAATAGTTTTAAGGTTTACTCATAGATACCTAATACAAATACCAATGAGAAGCTATGAAACTTTAGTGGATGCCACTAACGATCTGAATAAAAGAGGATATACAGCCAATTTAAGTCTCGAAGGCGATACGCTGGATGACAAAGAAAAAGACATCCATATGGGGGCCGATGATTTTGAAATAAATGAGTTTTACCGGTTTGAAGGAGAGAGCAATCCGTCGGATATGTCGATAGTCTATGCTATCCATTCACCAAAATATAATCTGAAAGGCGTTTTAGTAAATGCTTTTGGCACTTATGCCGATAATAGCGAGTCGGCAATTCAAGCCAAGCTGCATCATTACCAGGTAAGTACGCATTTGCACAGGGAGGATCAACCTACTTCTGATTAGGTTTGCAGTTGGCAGTTGGCAGTTATAGTTTAAAAGGGAGTTGTGCGAACTGCAAACTTATAACTGCAAACTCTAAAGCCGGGCCAAGATCTTCCTTCCTCTCGACTGAATAGCAGCAGTCCCGTCACGCATCAGGAAACGGATCTGGTTAGCCAATTCTTCGGTAATCCATGGATAACGGTCACGGATATTGAATAATGCATCAGAGGCAAATACTTTTACTGCGATCAGCACTTTCGGGTCAATCAGCCAGTCGAACAATTGTTCAACTACTGGTTCAAGATCAATCTCAGCTAACTTTTGCTTTATGCTTGCCGGCGCTTTGGATGAAGTGATATGCATCAGTATTTTGGCATAATGCCTTTTACAACTGGGATTGTCTACGTCCTTTACCCTCGAAATTAGGTAATTCAGGCTATCAATATAACTCTCAGGTTTTTGAAGAAACAGATTTTCGAGTATCCAGGCGGCCCTGAACGCAATGTTTTTATCAGGATGAAAAGTGATATCGATAAGATCTTTTACAGAGAACCGTTGCTTTTTGATGATCGCACTCAGCTTAACCACCTTGGTTTTGGTCATGGTGGCGCTTATTTCTTTTATCAGTTCATCAGATGTAAGCATCTTTAAACCAGATTAAAATAAGAATTAATCTTCAGGATGCAGGTAGCTCAGGATATAATTGCACTTGGCCAACAGGTTAGGCGTAGCAGTGCGGGTCATAAATTCCAACTGTTTTGAAAGTTCTTCGGCAATCCATGGATAGCGATGACGCAGGTTAAACAATGTCTCGGCAGAGTATGCACGTACACTAACCAGCATTTTAGGATCGATCATCCACTCGAAACATAACTCCACAACGCGTTCCATTTCGATCTCTTTCATTTTTTCCCGAACATCTCTCGGAACTTCAGGTGAAGTGATATGCATTAATATTTTAGCGTACGGTTTTTTGCTGGTTGCGCTTTGTACTTCAAAAATATGGTCGATGAAATATTGGATATCGTCGTAATAACTTTCCGGGAATTTGAACAGCACATATTGCAGCAAACGCGATGATTTTAAGGCAATTTCCTTGTCTTCATGAAAAGTCATGTCGACTAATTCCCGTAAAGAAAAATTTTCTCTCTTTATCTGGCGCCCCAGTTTGGCAACTGTGGTTCCCTTGCCGGGAGTAGACATATGTTGAATTAATTGCGACTGCGTCATTGCGGTTAGGAATTTCTTTACTTACCTGTTCTCAGCTGTTCAAAAGTTATTAACAATTGTGATAAACGTATGTGGAAAGGCAATGTAAATATAGTATTAGTTTATATCTTCTCCAAGATTTTTTAATTAAAAAAATATTTTTTATTTTATACAGACAATACCTTTTATAGCTACTTCAGCTAAAAATTCTACATTTGCAATCCACTCTTTATAAATTTTAGATGGTTAAATTCAACCGTTTTACTTTGGATAACGGACTTCGTGTAATTGTTCACGAGGATCATACCACACCTATGGCCGTGCTCAATATTCTATATGATGTCGGTGCACGCGATGAAGACCCTGACAAAACAGGCTTTGCGCACTTATTTGAGCACCTGATGTTTGGCGGATCAGTTAATATACCTGTTTACGACGAGCCTTTACAACGCGTAGGCGGAGAGAATAACGCATTCACTACCAACGATATTACCAACTATTATATCACCCTGCCGTCTGCTAATATCGAAACAGCTTTTTGGCTGGAAAGTGACCGTATGCTGAGCCTTGCTTTCAGCAAAAAGAGCCTCGAAGTGCAGCGTAATGTGGTAATAGAAGAGTTTAAGCAACGCTACCTGAATCAGCCTTATGGCGATGTATGGCTAAAATTGCGTCCGTTGGTTTATAAAAAGCACCCGTATCAATGGGCTACAATAGGTAAGGAGATCAAGCACATAGAAGATGCGCAAATGGAGGATGTGAAGGCATTCTTTGCAAAGCATTATAACCCGCAAAACGCTATTATGGTAATCGGCGGAAATGTGACCACTGAACATGCCAGGAAATTGGCTGAAAAATGGTTTGGCCCGATCCCTGCCGGAGAAAAATATCAGCGCAACCTACCCCAGGAGCCTGAACAAAATGAAGAGCGCAGGTTAACCGTTGCAGGGAAGGTGCCATTGAACGATGTATACATTGCGTTCCATATGCCCGGTCGTCTTGATGAAGGTTATTACGAAGCCGATTTGATATCTGATATTTTATCACGTGGCAATTCATCGCGTTTGTATAAGACTCTGGTAAAGGACAAGCAACTGTTTAGCGAGATACACGCCTACAACATGGGCAGCTTTGACCGGGGGATGTTCGTGGTAGAAGGAAAGCCTTTGGAGAATGTGAGTATCGAAACTGCCGAAGCTGCTATCTGGGAAGAACTGGAGATCATCAAAAATGAATTGGTTCCTCCAGATGAATTGACCAAGGTAAAGAACAAAACAGAGTCGACCATGGTATTTTCTGAAATGTCATTGCTTGATAAGGCGATGAACCTTGCACAGTTCGAACTTTTTGGTGATGCCGATAAGCTGAACCACGAAACCGATAAATACCTGGCTGTAACAGCTGAACAAATACAAAAACAGGCTAAGGAGATTTTCCGCAAGGAAAATTCGTCCACTTTAATTTACCTGGCTGCTTAAATATCAAAATGCAAATGAAATTAGAAAGGAAAACAGCGCCTGAATTTAAAGCGGTAGGACAAATAGAACTGATCAGGCCTGAGCAAATCGACCTGGATAATGGCTGTAAAATATTCTGCTTTAATTCCGGCGACCAGGACCTGGTACGGATTGAGTGGATATTCGGCAACCTGCGTTTTGATCCGGCAAAGCCACTGCTAAATGTTGCAGTAAATACCATGTTGACTGAAGGTACGTCCAAACTGTCAGCTGCACAGATAGCAGATAAGATCGATTTTTACGGTGCCTTTTTGCAGGTAGATTACGGCTATGACCACTCGCAGGTAGTGCTTTATACTTTAACTCGCCACCTGGCTGCTACGTTGCCGGTGTTGAAAGATATTATTACTGATTCTGTTTTCCCTGAAAAGGAACTGGCGACTTTTATCCGTAACCAGCAACAAAAACTACAGGTAAGTTTGCAAAAGAATGATGTAGTTGCCCGTCGTAAGTTCAACAAGGCAGTTTATGGCAATACCATTTATGGCCTCGGTGCTGATATGGATGATTATAAAACTCTGCACCGCGAGGATATGCTGGAGCATTTTAAACAAATGTATCAGCCATCAAATTGCACCATTTTGGTATCAGGGAAAATCGAGCAGTCGACACTTGACCTGTTAAAAGAATCTTTCGGAAAAGAGTGGTCAAATTATTCCATCAAAGCAGATACTTCACAGCTCGATTTAAAACCAGCTACAGATCACTTCTATTTTGTGGAGAAGCCTGATGCATTGCAATCAGCTATAAGAATGGGTTTGCCATCGATCAATCGTACGCATCCTGATTTTCCAGCCTTACAGGTGATGAACACCGTTTTGGGTGGATACTTCGGTTCAAGGTTAATGGCTAACATACGCGAAGATAAAGGCTATACTTATGGCATCGGATCAGGCTCAAGCTCATTAAGTAAAGGTGGCGCATTTTTTATTGCGACTGAAGTAGGAGCGGATGTATGCAAAAAAGCAGTTAATGAAATTGAGAAGGAGATCAATATCCTTAAAACAGTATTGATACCTGAAAGCGAGTTATCACTGGTGAGAAACTATATGTTAGGCTCACTTTTAGGCAGCCTTGAGAATATATTCTCACATGCCGATAAGTTCAAAAACATCTACTTCTTCGGGCTGGATTACGACTATTACGACCGTTACACGGAGGTTGTCAAATCCCTTTCAGCTGTTGAGATAATGCAGATGGCAAAAAAATACCTCGATACTGATAATTTTTATAAGGTGATTGTCGGGAAATATTAGTAAGGGTTATAGCTCAAATTCTGATTCAGGAACAAGTTTGTTAAAGAAATCATCAAAACTTTCTGCAAGTTCAATATCTTCTTCACATTCCACGTCAATCCAATGCACAGTTGGGTTTGCGCCATTTCTGTAATCGAGTGTTATCCACCAATGCCCATCGCCTGCTAAAAGAACTTGTCTTTCAGGCAGGTTCCATTCGTTCGTCATATACTCAGTATCTAAAATGTTTTGCGCGGTTCTGATTGAAGGGTCGGTAACAATTCCTGATAATGAATCAAATGGTACATGATTAGCAGACCATGATGTTCTTTTGGTCATCGGAAAAACAAATCTACGCGTATATCCGCCATTCTGCATTTTAAGAAGCGCGATTAATGATTCCGGAAGTTTTACATCGAGAGATTCTTCAACAAATTGAATCATTTCATCAGTCAGAGGCGGGTGTTTATAATAATTATTGCCCCAAAATTCAGTTATTGCTATTCCCATAGTATTATTTGATGATGCTAAAGAGACGAAAGATGGATTAAATATATATCAACCTATTGTCATCATAATATAAATTCGAGATTGTAATTCCGAAATCCGAAATAAAAAGCTATCTTTGCCCGGCAAATAATAAATCCAAAAAGTTATTTGCTATGCAGTTAGATCCCTCCAAATTTGTCGCCGAAGGCTTAACTTACGACGACGTTTTATTACTCCCGGCTTATTCAGAAGTTTTACCGCGCGATGTAGAAACCGGTTCATGGCTTACCAAAAAGATCAGGTTGAATATCCCTGTGCTGTCAGCAGCGATGGATACCGTAACCGAATCTGCTTTGGCTATTGCAATTGCGCAAGCGGGTGGAATGGGCATCCTTCACAAAAATATGTCCATCCAGGCACAGGCCGATGAAGTGCGCAAAGTAAAGCGTTCTGAAAGCGGAATGATCCAGGATCCGGTGACTCTTCACGAGGCTTCTACCGTAGCAGATGCCGTAAAGATCATGCGCGAGTACCGTATAGGCGGTATCCCGGTAATCAACGGCGACCGCAAGTTGAAAGGGATCATCACCAACCGCGACCTGCGTTTCCAAAAAGAAATGGACCGCCCGGTTAGCGAGGTAATGACCAGCACCAACCTGATCACTGCCCCTCAAGGTACCACGCTATTTCAAGCCGAAGAAATACTGCAAAACCATAAGATCGAAAAACTGCCGGTTGTTGATAACGGAGGGCACTTATGTGGTTTGATCACTTTTAAAGATATCCAGAAATTTAAAAACTACCCAAGCGCCTGCAAGGATGAATTCGGTCGCTTACGTGTCGGTGCTGCTGTTGGTGTTGCTGCCGATAATATTGAGCGTGTAAAAGCACTGGTGCAAGCCGGTGTAGATGTTGTTGTTGTTGATACTGCTCATGGTCATTCAAAAGGAGTGATCGATATGGTGAAGGCAGTAAAATCACTATTCCCTGATCTGCAGGTTATCGGAGGTAATATTGCTACTGCAGATGCTGCCATCGCCCTTGCTGATGCAGGCGCCGATGCAGTTAAAGTAGGTATCGGTCCAGGTTCCATCTGTACTACCCGTATTGTAGCAGGTGTAGGCGTTCCACAGTTGTTCGCTGTTTACGAATGTGCCACTGCATTAAAAGGTCGCGGCATTCCGGTTATAGCCGATGGCGGCATCAAACAAACCGGTGATATTGTAAAAGCCATTGCAGCAGGTGCAAGTTCTATTATGGCGGGCTCATTGTTCGCAGGAGTTGAGGAATCACCAGGCGAAACTATTATCTACGAAGGCCGTAAATTTAAATCATACCGTGGTATGGGTTCAGTTGAAGCAATGGACAAAGGCTCAAAAGACCGCTACTTTCAGGACGAAACCGATGTGGTAACCAAACTGGTACCAGAAGGTATCGTAGGCCGCGTTCCATACAAAGGCACCCTGTCAGAAGTAATTTACCAATATATTGGTGGTTTACGTGCAGGCATGCATTATTGCGGTGCTGCCAACATTGAACAATTACAGGAAGCCAAATTTGTACGTATCACCGCTGCCGGTATGCGCGAAAGCCACCCGCACGATATTACGATCACGAAGGAAGCTCCGAATTATACTAGTAAGGGATAAAGATTAAAGATTAGTTGATTAGAGATTAGAAGTAATCTTAATCACTAAAATTAAGTAACTAATCTCTAACCTCTAATCAACTAATCTCTAAACCATGACCTCCATTTGTATCTTCTGTGGCGCTAATTTCAACGGCGATCCGATTTTAAGAGAGTCTGCCGAACAATTGATCGAAGTGATGTTTAACCGGAACATCAGTCTGGTTTTTGGTGGTGGAAAAGTAGGGCTGATGGGTTTGCTGGCGGATGAAATGATCAGTCGCGGTGGGAAGACGGTAGGGGTGATCCCGCAATTCCTGATGGATAAGGAGGTTGGCCATACTGGTTTAACTGAACTACACATCGTCGAAACCATGCACCAACGCAAGCAGTTGATGAATAATCTGTGTGACGGCATCATCATGCTTCCCGGCGGCTTTGGTACGTTAGAAGAATTTTTTGAGGTATTAACCTGGCTTCAGCTTGGCCTTCATAATAAACCCATCGGCGTGCTCAATGTGAATGGCTTTTACGACAATCTGCTTAAGCAAATGGATGTAATGGTCGAACAGAAATTTCTCAAACCAACCAACCGTAAATTAGTACTAACCTCTGGCGATCCTATCGAATTGGTTAGCCTTATGGAAAACTTCAATGCTGTTCCTGACGAGGTTTGGTTTAAGGATAGAAATTTGTCTTAAATATATTTCGTAGAGACGCCCCGATACACCGGGGCATCTTTCATTTTGCTCTTACTTTTCTCCACCCTCCTTGCCGTAAAATATCACCCAGGTCATAAAATCATCGGTAAAATTCTCAAAACGATGTTTTATCCCAGCCTTTACAAACAGAACGTCACCCTGCTTAAAGGTAGTACGCTCTTCGCCATTTAAAAATACGCCGTTACCGCTGACTATTACGTAGAGTTCATCCTGCCTATGCGGGGTTTGAGGATCATTCTTAATCGGTCGGTATATCTCGACCGACATGGTGCCATGTTTCATCACCTTGGCAAATAATTGACCATGTGCAGCGTCTAATTTTTCTACGGCTTCGGCTATGCTTACTTTCATTTTAATTAAATAACTTTTTGTTTATGTTTGTCGTAACAGCTACCTGGAATATCACAATTAAGCCGACATAGCTCAGCTGGTAGAGCAACGCACTCGTAACGCGTAGGTCGCAGGTTCGAATCCCGTTGTCGGCTCTCTTTTAACTTGCTTTCATTATAAAATCCTGCAATACAAGGGCATGATTGTGTTCCTCATCTTTTGCGGCAAATAGCAAAGTAACTGTTCCGTGTTTCTTTATATCACCCAAAAGCTCACCCACAGCAGGTGAACTCTTCAGCTCGCTATGATAAGCAACTTTAAATTGCTCCCATTTGTCAACCATATGGTTAAACTCCTTACGTAATTCAGTTGATGGTGCTATTTCTTTCAGCCATTTATCGATATGTGAATTTTCCTTCTTTATACCACGTGGCCACAGGCGGTCTATCAGTATGCGGTAACCATCGTCCTTTGAGTAAGGTTCATATATTCTTTTGATTTTAACAGGCATGGATAATGATAATTGGTTTTGTGCGAATTAAGTCCCTAAATTTAAAAACATATTATCACTAAAAACATGCCCAAAGAAGAAGTTAACGACTTGATGAAGTTCCTGTTGCCGTACCCCGATAAAGTAAAGGCTGCAGCTTTATGGCTGCGCGAATTTGTGTGGGACCTGTATCCTGATACCAACGAACTGATCTATGATAACTACAATGCAGTTGCTTTTGGCTGGTCACCTACAGATAAGGCCGGGGATGTATTTTGCAGCATTGCTGTCTTTACCAATCATGTGAATTTTGGCTTTAACAGGGGTGTGGATATCGACGATCCAGGTAATATGCTTTTGGGCGATGGCAGCCAGTATCGTTATATCAAAGTAAAGGATAGAGAAGATTTCCAGGAATGGTATATGAAGCAACTGCTGGAAGAAGCTTATCAAAATTCATTGTCACGGATGAAACCTGTTAAAAATCCAGTAAAAGGAGCTACTATTGTGAAATCCATATCTCCGGTGAAGAGAAGGCCGGGGATGAAAGATTAGTGATCAGTTAACCGGTTATCAGTTATCAGTGACTGGTTTGATAACCCTTACAATTATTACCTTTACCATAATTCATCTGATTACCGGTCACTGATTAACCAATCACTAAAACCTATGGACATCGAATTCAATAAAAATGAAGATATAAATAAGCAGCTGGTATACGATCTGCAAGTGCGGTTAAAGAAAGTGTATGCTGGAGGCGGGGAGAAAGCAGCGGCTAAACAAAAAGAAAAAGGCAAGATGCTTGCCCGTGAGCGGGTTTCTTATCTGATTGATAAAAATAAACCATGGCTGGAGATTGGCGCTTTTGCAGGAGAAGGCATGTATGCCGAGCACGGCGGCTGCCCTTCAGGTGGGGTAGTTTGCGGTATAGGCTATGTGTCAGGCCGCCAATGCGTGATTGTTGCGAACGACGCTACTGTAAAGGCGGGAGCGTGGTTCCCGATAACAGCCAAGAAGAATCTGCGTGCCCAGGAGATATCTATTGAGAATAGATTGCCAATCATCTACCTGGTTGATTCAGCAGGAGTATACCTGCCACTTCAGGATGAAATTTTTCCGGATAAGGAGCATTTCGGACGCATCTTTCGGAACAACGCCATTATGAGCAGCTCGGGTATTATTCAGATATCGGCAATTATGGGCTCTTGTGTGGCTGGTGGAGCATATCTGCCGATCATGAGTGATGAGGCTATGATTGTAGATGGCACGGGATCTGTTTTCCTGGCGGGATCTTATTTGGTGAAATCAGCCATTGGCGAAGATGTAGACAATGAAACACTCGGCGGCGCTACTACGCATTGTGAGATTTCGGGTGTGACGGATTACAAACAACCTAATGACCAGGCTTGCCTTGATTCTATCCGCAATATCATGAGCATGGTTGGCGACTATACGAAAGCTGGGTTCGACAGGATAGAACCGACTTCTCCAAAACAGAATGAAAAAGATATCTATGGTATTTTGCCCGACAACCGGGAGAAACCATATGACATGAAAGAAATAATTAACAGACTGTTAGATAATTCTGATTTTGAGGAATATAAGGAAGGGTACGGGCAGTCTATTATCTGTGGTCTAGGCAGAGTTGATGGGTGGGCTGTCGGTATTGTCGCCAATCAGCGTAAGGTGCTGAAATCCAAAAAGGGAGAGATGCAATTTGGCGGGGTGATCTATTCCGACTCGGCGGATAAAGCCACCCGGTTTATCATGAATTGCAATCAAAAGAAAATACCGCTTGTCTTTTTGCAAGATGTGACCGGCTTTATGGTAGGCAGTCGTTCAGAACAGGGTGGTATTATCAAGGACGGTGCAAAAATGGTAAATGCAGTTGCCAATTCCGTAGTACCAAAGTTCACTTTCATCATAGGCAATTCATATGGAGCAGGTAATTACGCTATGTGCGGCAAAGCTTATGACCCACGTTTGATCTACGCATGGCCCTCTGCAAAGATTGCGGTGATGGGTGGTACACAAGCGGCTAAAACCTTGCTTCAAATTCAAGAGTCAGCTATGAAGGCAAAAGGGGAAGAGGTCGACGCAAAAAAAGAAGAAGAATTGCTAAAGCAGATCACCGATCGCTACAATTCACAAACCACGCCATACTATGCTGCCGCCCGCCTTTGGGTTGATGGCATCATCGATCCGCTCGAAACACGAAAAGTAATATCCATGGGCATTGATGCAGCCAATCATGCACCTATCGAGAAGCAGTTTAATGTGGGGATTATACAAACGTAGTTATAAGTTAACCAGTTAATCAGTGACTAGTTAGTTCGATATTGCCTGATAACCGATCACTGGTTAACTGATTAACTAATCGCCAATTAACTGATCACTAACTGTAAAACTTTTGCTACACATCAAAATATCAGGTTGTTAATACAACAAAATGATATCAACTCATGTTAGCAGAAAAAAGCAATAATACCCCACATGTACCATGAAGTTATTGCTGCTACAGGCGGCTTATTATTTATCGCATTAGGAATAACACGGCAACGGGAACGTAAACACCTCCTAACAGCCGGAGTAAAAGCAGAAAGCCCACTTGTGTGGGAGGTTTTTGTCATATCCGGCGTATGCCTCATATTTTTTTCGTTTGGGTTGATCATTTATCAAATGACCAAATGATTTTTCAAGCGACTCCCCGATATATCGGGCGTCGCTTTGTGCTGTAATAGGAACACCGGTATTGTGTCTCTGCATTCAATTCCCTACCTTTCAGCCATGACGGAAATTGTGCTTCTTATAGCTGGAGCCTTCTTAGTCGTTTTTGGCTTTGTAAGGCGGAATAAGCGTATTAAGCTTTTACAAAATGGCGTAACAACTCAAGGGGTTGTTGTATCTATAGAAAGTTCGCAATCGGATGACGGGACTACGTACAGACCGGTTATAAAATTTCCTGTAGGTGACGAATTCGTAACCAAAACTCCCGGATTCTATACTAACCCATGTCCTTACAAAGAGGGTGACAAGGTGAAAGTAATTTACGACCGAAATGACGCCGACTCGTTTACACTAAACGACGGACCGGCTATTTTTATAGAAATAGTGATATTTGGATTAGGCGTAGTTTTTTTAATTATTGCTGCTATAATTCTGATGGTTCACCACTAATAAGAGATAATCAAATTCTTTTTACTTTTCCGGTATGAAAAAACTGCTGCTATTGTTTTCATCACTCCTTACAGTCAACGCATACGCTCAAAATGCACGCGAAATTCATGATAACGCTATATTGGTTGATACCCATAATGACGTGATCTCCAATGAACTGATCAACAAACTTGATTTGTCAAAGCGCCAGTCGACAGGAAATTTCGATTTAGTACGTGCCAAGGAAGGCGGTTTGGATGTACAAGTTTTTTCCATTTGGTGTGGTGAGGATTATGGCAAGGGCACAGCTTTCAAATTCGCCAATAGGGAAATCGA
The DNA here is from genome assembly GCA_018266915.1 of Bacteroidota bacterium. Taxonomy (GTDB): domain Bacteria; phylum Bacteroidota; class Bacteroidia; order Sphingobacteriales; family Sphingobacteriaceae; genus Mucilaginibacter. The sequence goes on from JAFDZM010000082.1 coordinate 59,604, forward strand.
TTCGCTGGATGCATTGATCAAACGCAATCCGGGCAAAATAGTATTAGTGCGCAATGCGGAAGAACTGGAAAAGGCAGTTGCCCAAAAGAAATTTGCTGCGATGATCGGTGTAGAAGGTGGGCATATGATTGAAGACAGGATGGATTACATCGATGCTTTGGCTAAACGGGGCATGCGCTATCTTACACTTACATGGAATAACAGCACTTCATGGGCAACCTCAGCCCGCGACGAAACCCATCATCGTGATACATTAAAACATATCGGCTTAACTGACTATGGCAAGCAGATCGTCCGCCATTTAAATGATTTAGGCGTAATGGTAGATGTTTCGCATGTAGGGGAGCAAACTTTTTATGATGTGATCGCTACTTCGACCAAACCGGTTATCGCCTCACATAGTTGCGCATATGCTTTAAACCCGAATCAGCGAAATATGAAGGATGCGCAATTAAAAGCACTGGCCAAAAACGGTGGGGTAGTATTCGTGAATTTTTATAGCGGTTTTGTAGATAGCAGCTATATGCACAAAGTATCGCGGTTTTTGCATAAGCATCATGCAGAGCTGGATTCACTAATACAAATTTATCACGATCACGATCTGGCCAATATCCGCCTGAATGCTATTTATAAATCCGAATCAGATCAGATCCGTCCACCTTTAAGCTTGCTCATTAAACACATCGATTACATGGTGAAATTGATCGGCGCAGATCATGTTGGTATAGGTTCTGATTTTGACGGTGCTGAATCTTATCCTTTAGGCATGGATGATGTAACCGATTATCCAAAAATTACCGAAGAACTGCTGAAATTGAACTATTCTCAGGCTGATATCGATAAAATACTGGGCGGCAATTTTATACGGGTATTAAAGGCCAACATAGGCAAGTAGTTGATTTTACGGCTACCTGACTAATAAAATCCGCTTTTTTGTTAGATTTGTACGCTTTAAAATAATCTGATGTCACAAGATATTGAACATGTAAAATGCCTTATTATAGGCTCTGGTCCAGCCGGTTACACTGCTGCTATTTATGCCGCCCGTGCCGATCTGAAACCAGTTTTATATACAGGGTTATTAGCTGGTGGTCAGCTTACCCAAACTACCGAAGTTGAAAATTATCCCGGCTACCCTGATGGAATCCAGGGGCCTGCCATGATGGAAAACTTTGAAAAACAGGCTTCCCGCCTGGGTACGGATATCCGTTTTGGTTATGTAACCTCAGTTGATTTCTCAGGCCCTCCGCATAAAGTGATTGTTGATGAAACTAAAACCATTATTGCCGAAACCGTGATCATTTCAACGGGCGCTTCAGCTAAATGGCTCGGCCTGGAATCTGAACAAAAATATAATGGATTTGGCGTATCGGCTTGTGCTGTGTGCGATGGCTTCTTTTTCCGCGGTCAGGATGTAGCAATCGTTGGCGCCGGTGATACAGCTGCTGAAGAGGCAACTTACCTGGCAAAGCTATGCCGCAAAGTATATATGCTGGTTCGTCGCGAAGAGTTCCGCGCTTCAAAAGCCATGATGCACCGTGTGTTGAATACCCATAACATTGAGGTGATCTACAATACGGAAGCTAAAGAGATAGTTGGTGACGGACAGGTAGTGACCGGTGTTAAAACGATTAATAATAAAACGAACGAAGAAAAAACACTGGACGTGACCGGCTTCTTCGTAGCTATCGGTCACCACCCGAATACAGAGATATTTAAAGGTTGGATAGATATGGACGAAACCGGCTATATCAAAACAATACCAGGTTCTTCCAAAACAAATATTGAAGGTGTTTTCGCCTGCGGCGATGCCCAGGATCACGTTTACCGCCAAGCTGTTACTGCAGCCGGAACAGGCTGTATGGCTGCTATTGATGCTGAACGTTATCTGGCATCAAAAGAGCATGAGGTAACGGCGTGATAGTGACCGGTTAATCAGGAAAATACTGATAACTGATTACCGGTTAACTGATTAACTATTTTCAAACAAAAAAGCGTATTATTGATTAACAATTCATAAACATCATAATACCATGGGAAAAGGCGATCAAAAATCAAAAAAAGGAAAAATTGCAATAGGTTCATATGGGAAAAAGCGGCCGCACAAGCTAAAAAAGAAGGTTGAAGCAGTTGCGGCGGCAGAAACCAAACCTGCAAAGAAATAAATTGGAGCCATTCGTGAAAAGCGAATGGCTTTTTTGTTTATTTCAGATTTTTTACATGTGTTAAGTACAGTTTTTTACAAAATCTTTTAACTTCACCGCCTTATATCTCCGTATAAGTAATTATGTACAAAAATATTGCGCTGTCTATCTCAATTCTTTTAGTTTGTTTCGGTTTAAGTGCCAATGCCCAGGATGCTGATCCGTATATGGGTATTGTTCCGGCCCCGGTCTCTGTTAAAAAAGCTCCTGGTGAGTTTGTTTTAAGTCAGCAGACTGCCTTACTGACCGATAGTTTGAACAACAAAGCGGTACAATTCTTTACCGAATACCTGCACAGCAAGCTGAACCTTCGTAATGAGGCGAAATTAAATGCAGGTGAGAGTATAGCCAACAGCATTGTTTTTACCGAAAAAGGTACAGAAGCATTACCTGATCAGGGCTATCGTTTAACGATCACTCCGCAGCAGGTCATTGTTGCCGGTAAAGGTGCGGGCTTATTCTATGGAATACAAACACTATTGCAATTGATCCCTGCCGATCACGGCGCGACGATAAAATTGCCGTGTGTTCAGATTGAAGATTATCCGCGTTTTGGTTACAGGGGCTTTATGCTGGATGTATGCCGTCATTTCTTCTCTGTCGAATTTGTTAAAAAGACCATCGACATGATGGCTTATTATAAACTGAATACTTTTCACTGGCACCTGACCGACGACCAGGGATGGCGCATCGAGATAAAAAAATATCCAAGATTGACCGAAATAGGCAGTCAGCGCGCACAGACCGTGATAGGTAATTATCATGACCGTACACCGCAGCAATTTGATAATACACCGTACGGAGGTTTCTATACACAAGATCAGATTCGCGAAGTAGTAAAATATGCTGCTGACAGGTATATCACCATTGTTCCTGAAATTGAAATGCCGGGACATTCCATGGCTGCTTTGGCTGCATATCCTGAATTAAGCTGCGATCCGAGCAAAACTTATAAAACATACGAAACCTGGGGTGTAGTTAAAGACGTGTATTGCCCATCAGATAAGACCTTTGATTTTTTGGAGGATGTGTTGACAGAAGTAATGGAACTCTTCCCAAGCAAATACATCCACATCGGTGGCGATGAAGTGCCCAAAGATGCATGGAAGCAATCGGCATTCTGCCAAAAACTAATTAAAAAATTAAAGTTAAAGGATGAGGAGCAATTACAAAGTTATTTCATTCAGCGTATTGAGAAATTCGTGAACTCAAAAGGCCGGAGCATAATCGGCTGGGATGAAATACTGGAAGGCGGTCTGTCGCCAAACGCTACCGTAATGAGCTGGCGCGGAGAAGCAGGTGGTATCGCAGCGGCACGTCAAAATCACCATGTAATCATGACACCAGGTAGTGGCGGTTTATATTTAGATCATGCACAAAGCCGCAGTGGAGAACCATTGAGCATTGGAGGATATTCACCGCTATCAGCTACTTATAGTTATAATCCGACTCCTGCCGTATTAACATCAGATCAACAGAAGTTCATTATTGGCGTACAGGCTAACCTGTGGACAGAATATATTCCAACTGAATCAAAAGTGGAATATATGTTATATCCGCGCTTACTGGCATTGTCAGAAGTGGCATGGACGCCTTTGGCTAATAAGAATTTTAAAGATTTTTCAGAAGTTCGTCTACCTGGTCAGTTAGCTTACCTGGATAAGAACAATTATAATTACCGTGTTCCTTTAGCAATAAACACACCGCAGGATACTATCATATTTGGCAGTTCATTAAATGTAACACTTAAATCACCGGTAGCGGGTGCTAAAATATATTACACCATAGACGGATATACCCCACGCGAGACAGATATTGAGTATAGCAAGCCGATGACTTATGATGTGCCGCAAGATCAGTACCGTGAGCTGAAAACTATTGTGATTACCCCGACCGGCAAACAAAGCCAGATAACACATACTACGGTATATAATAAGGGCTTATTGGCTCCGGTAACTTACCAGGGCAATTCACAGGGACTGAAATACCAGTTTATGCAAGGCACTTTTGATAATACTAACGACCTTTCAAAAGCTGCGGTGATCGATAGCGGTATCGCAAAAAGCTTTAATCCTGCCATATTGAAAAAGAATAATCCTGGCTTTGGCGTAATATACAACGGTTTTATACGTATTGATGCTGATGGCCTTTACCAGTTCTCGACGCGTTCGGATGATGGATCGGTATTAGTGATTGATGATCAACCGGTGGTAAACAATGATGGCAAGCACCCGGTAGCCGAGCAAGGAGGGGCCGTAGCATTACAAAAAGGTTATCACAAGTTTACGCTAAAATATTTCGATATTGGCTCGGTGAGCGCGTTGAAAGTGTACATGACCCTGCCGGGTAAACCTAAAGGCGAATTATCGCCTGACGCACTATATAATTAATTAGCGAATGAGTGAATTAGTGAATGATTGATTGAAAATATTCGCTAATTCACTCATTAACTAATTCACTAATTCACTAATTCACTAATTGATTGGGATGAAATACAGGTTTTATTTATTTGCATTGATCGGATGCCTTGTAATGGCATCAGCTTGTAACCAACCGCAACAGAAAGTGGCCGCACCCGTTGCTCCGGCCAAGAAAGTGGATTTTGCTGATCCGTTCCGTTTTCATAAACTGATCGAAGTTTCTCCCGGTGAGGATTATGATGTGTTAAGTTGGGGCAGGGGATCGACTACAACTGGTTCTTATCTGATACTTCATTCCGATTCTTCGGGCAAAAAATATACAACTACTACCGGCGATTTGGACGGCTCGATAGTCGATGTCTACAACTCAGATATGGACCTGGATGGCAACCCCGAGATACTGATACAAGCCAAAGCTAAGGACACAGCTAATTATGCAACCATCTACGCCTTCGAGTTCAATAACAGCAGAGCCAATAAACTGGATTTTCCAAAACTGACCAGCTCGCAGCGCAAAGGTTATCATGGCGATGACAATTTCTACATTAAGGAAGGTAAATTCATGCGCGAATTCCCGATCTATGACGGGAATGGTAAAGACGCTAAACCAACTGGACAAAAACGCATACTGGAATATGGTTTACGAGGAAATAACTTTACTGTAAAACAATTGAGCACTGACTCGACTGATAATAAGACCACAACGACTAAATCAACTGCTCCTGCAAAATCTTCTTTGAAATCTGAGAAAAAAGAGACTACTTCCAAGAAGAAGTCGAAGAAGCATACTGAAGAAAAGAAATCTAAGAAAAAGAAGAAAAAACATCACAAGAAGCAAGAGGATACAGACGACTCAGACAATTAATGAGATCATCTCTTCGGCATTTTTGACACCTACAGCGTCAAAGTCGTTGTTGAAATAGAACCAGCCTGTTTTAGCCCGGTCATTACTTTTTACTGTATTAACTACGCCCTGCAGAAACTCTTTTGAATAAGGTGATCGATAAAGATTAGGAACACCATGAAAACGGTAATACACGCTTGAAGTATTTATAATCACACCATCAGGCAATGTTGGGTGACTCATTCCACAGAATGTGATATTGTGTTCGGAAAGCGCTTTGTACACATCATCTCTCCACCAGGATTCATGCCGAAATTCAACCACATTATTAAATGACGGGTTCAAATTGTTGATGATACGTGCCAATCGTTCCTCATCATAAGCAAGGCGTGGCGGCAGTTGAAACAATACCGGCCCCAATTTTTCCTGCAAGCCATTATTGATGGTCTCATAAAAATCAGTGATCATCCTGGCAGAATCATGGAACTGCTTATAGTGCGTGATAGCCTTAGGCGCTTTTACAGAAAACCTGAAATGCTCCGGACTTTTCTGATACCAATTTTGAAGGAAAGACAATTGTGGGAAACGATAGAAAGTAACGTTCAACTCCACCGTATCAAAAAATTGAGTGTAGTAATCGAACCAGTTCTTCTGCGCCAGTTTCTCCGGATAAAATTTACCCCGCCAATCCTTATAATGAAAACCCGAACAACCGATATGCCATTTCATATTTACCTTGTATGATAAATAAGTTGTGTTGGCGATTGATTGTTTTATCCGTTAAATAACTTATGCCGTTTAATACTTTTTCCTTTTCTTATCAGTACAGCATGATAAACAGAAGGTACATCGTTCGTCCAATTTTTGATGATTAGAAATATACTGATAATCTCAAGCCGGGTAACTATTCCCAGGTAAAGACAAATGTTGAACAATATTACCGAGTGATTTACTGCAATGATCTGTATCAATGTCGCGAACAGTGTAAGTGTCCAAATTTTTGACGAGATAGCATGGGTCGCAACTTCTTTTCTGAATTTAATAAAACTGATGATATAGCAAGTCGCCTCCAGACCGATAAGGATAAGTATTTGGACAAGGTTGCTTTTAAAAAATTTAGGAGCAATAATATAACAGGTCGCTACAACCGCAAGCCAAAAGAACTGGTCAACGGTTGAATCCAATCTTCTCATCCTCTCAGTAGATATACCTAATCTACGGGCAATTATTCCGTCTAAAATATCCGATATTAAACCTAATGCGATCAGCGTTATTATAATGGCTCTGAAATAAACAGGTTGAAATAAGCTCAACCCAATAATGATAGCTCCAAGAACAATTCTTGAGTAGATGAGTAAAATGGGAAGTCGTTTCACGCAATAAGGCTTTTAAAGAAAATTGTTACTAAATAAAGTATTAAATGGTTAATCCGCAAGATCGCACATTTGCACATAAATTTGCACATTTGTAATCAGCACATTCGCACATTTGTAATGCATTTCCTATATCCTGCTTTTCTGTTTGCATTAATATCGCTGGCTATCCCTGTTATTATCCATCTTTTCAATTTTCGCAGGTATCAGAAGGTGTATTTCAGCAACGTGCAGTTTTTAAAGGAGATCCAGGAACAACAAGCCTCACGCAGAAACCTGAAAGAGCGGTTAATCCTTACCGCCCGGTTATTAACCTTATTGTTTTTGATATTCGCTTTTGCTAGGCCATACGTTCCCGGTAAAAATGCCACCAATGTTGGCAAGCAACAGGTAGTAAGCATTTTTATAGATAATTCATACTCTATGCAAGCCCTTAATAAAGAAGGGACTTTGCTGGATGAAGCCAAGCGCCGAGCGAAGGAAATTGTCTCGGCATATAGCATCAATGACCGTTTTCAGCTACTTACGCAGGATTTTGAGGGCAAGCACCAGCGTTTATTAAGCCGCGATGAGTTTAATGATGCCGTGGATGCGGTGAAGGTTAGTCCGCAAAGCCGTGGTTTGCAGCAGATCATTAACCGGCAGCAAAGTTTATTGAATACGCAGCAAGGAAGCCTCCGGTCGGCCTATGTAATATCCGACTTTCAGAAAAATATGACCGATGGCAAGGCTGTAAAAGCGGACGAAGGTATACACTTTAATTTAATCCAGTTAAAAGCCAGTGAACTGCCGAATGTGGCGGTTGATTCAGTTTGGTTGCTAACCGCAGTTCATCGCCCTAATGAGAGCGAAAAGCTGGTTGTCCGTTTGCATAATTATGCTGGAGAAAAAGCTGAGCGAATACCACTAAAACTATTGATCAACAAAGAACAAAAAGCACTGGGCAGCTTTACCATCAGCCCAAGATCGGTACAAAACGATACACTGTCTTTTTCAGGTTTACAAAGCGGATGGCAGCGTGCCGAAATACAGTTGCAGGATAACCCGGTGACTTTCGACAACCAGTTTTATTTTACCTTTAATGTGCAGCAGCAATTACCTGTTCTGTTAATTTACGGCGAAACACCTAATCCGTTTCTGAAGGCGGTATTTGATACCGATCCGTTTTTCGAAGCAAAACAGGCTGACGACGGCAATGTAGATTATGCAGCACTTAATACATATCCGCTGATCGTTCTAAGTGATGTAAAAACAATTTCTACCGGATTGGCTCAACAACTACATACTTATGTTTCCAAAGGCGGTACGTTGATGTTTTTCCCATCTGCTGATGCTGACCTGGTAAATAACAAGACTTTTTTACAGTCAATGGGAGCCGCCTATCCCGATAAGTTGGTGACAGAAAATACCAAAGTATCAGCGATCAACCTGCATAATCTTGTCTTCAAAAATATTTTCGAATCCTATCCTGAAAATCCGGATTTGCCGGCGGTTAAGAAATACTACCAGTTAGGTCCAGGCTCAGGTAAAGGAGAAAGTTTGATGGAGCTGCCTGGCAAGCAGCCGTTTTGGACAGGCTATAACAGCGGTAGAGGCAAAGTTTATGTTTCAGCAGTTGCATTGAATGATGATTTCAGCAATCTGCAACGCCATGCCTTGCTGGTTCCGGTAATGTTTCGTATCGCTTTGTTAAGCGGACACGATCAGCCTTTGTTTTATACACTTGGCGAAGATGAAAGTATAGAAGTACCGCCAATTCAAAGCAGCGAAAAACAAATATTAAAGTTGGTAAAAGGCGATCAAAGTATTATTCCGGATATAAGGCAACAGGAGGGAAGCACGCTGCTTTATATCTCCGACCAACTGCAGCAAACTGGTAATTACGAACTGAAAAAGCAGGATAGTACGCTGGCCGTTTTAGCCTTTAATGATAACCGAAAAGAGTCGGATATGAGTTATTTGGATGCGGGCGCTTTGAAGCAAATATTTCCGCAGGCAGGTAATGTTTTACAGCCGGGTCAGGGCTCTATAAAAGGCGAAGTATCCGATTTAAATTTTGGCCTTCAATTATGGAAACTTTGTATAATTTTGGCATTGATTTTTCTGGCAGCCGAAATTTTGCTCGTCAGGTTCTATAAGCCTGAAAAACAGCAGCTTTCAATCTTGTCGTAAGTCGAAAATATTCCATTCTTAAAGCAGCGCTAATGAATTTGCTTATCAAATCTGCAACTATATCTGACCCGGGTTCGCCCTTTAACCAGCAAGTTGTTGATGTATTGATCGAAAAAGGACACATCACCAAAATTGCCCCGACTATTACTTCTGATCACGAAATTTTTGATGCCAAAGGCAAATACCTTGCCCCGGGCTTTTTTGATCTGAACTGTAATATCGGCGAGCTTGGACTGGAAACAAAGGAAGATTTGCATACCGGTACACAAGCAGCAGCAGCAGGCGGTTTTACAGGTGTAGCTTTGATGCCAAATACTCAGCCACCAGTTCATTCCAAAGCGGAGATAGAATACCTGATGAACCGCGCAAAAAACAACCTGGTTGATTTTTATCCTTTAGGTGCGATCTCACACAAAAGAGAAGGTAAAGACCTGGCTGAAATGTATGATATGTACCAAAGCGGTGCAAAAGCATTTACCGACGGCAATCGTCCGGTACAGGATGCAGGCCTGATGGAACGGGCATTGTTATATACCAAAGGCTTTAATGCACTGGTACTATCATATCCTGAGGATACCGCCATTGCCGGAAAAGCAAAAGTGCATGAAGGTGAAATAAGTACGTTGCTGGGCATGAAGGGTATTCCTTCACTGGCTGAGGAATTGATGGTAGCCCGCGACCTTTATCTGGCTGAATACACTGAATCGAGAATACATTTTAGTACGATATCAACCGAGCGTTCAGTCGACCTGATCCGCGAAGCGAAGAAGAAAGGCTTGCAAGTGAGTTGCGACGTTGCAGTTCATCATTTGCTGTTGACTGATGAAGCTTTGATGGGCTTCGACAGTCAATATAAAGTGAAACCACCTTTGCGTACACAGAAAGATGTAAAAGCCTTATTAAAGGGGTTAAAGGATGGCACCATCGACGCTATCGTATCTCAACATACACCGCATGAAGTAGAATTTAAAAATGTTGAATTCGAAATGGCTGAATTTGGTATGATCGGCCTGCAGACTGCTTTTGCTACAGCGCTTGAGGCGGGATTAAGTGTAGAAACGATCATTGAGAAGATGGCGGTCAATCCACGTAAAATATTGAATGTTGAAGTGCCTGTGATTGCTGAAGGGCGGGAAGCAAACCTGGTTGTTCTGGATAAAGACGCGGAGTGGACATACGATAAATCAAATAATAAGTCGAAATCTTATAATTCTCCGTTCATCGGGAAAAAACTTAAGGGCTCAATTTTGTTAACCTATAACAACAATAAGCAATTTAAATCTTAACCTATGATCGACCCAAAAATAGAAGCAGCTTTAAAAGCAGCTTTGAACGCTTTCTCGCGTTACAACAATCTCGATACTGCATCATTAACTGCCAGGTTCCAGGACGTATTTGCATCTGACGAAGATTTCCTGAGCAAGGCGGACATGATGGATGAGGTGTTCGATGATAATCCAAATATCGAATCGTTACGCGAAGTATTCTTTGATCTACTGATGGTGAACTTCTTCAGCGCTGATGTAAAGAAGCTGGAAGAAGATTACCTGGAATCACAGGAGTGGGAAGAGATAGAAGAGGAGACTTTGGACAGGGGAACGGAATTATTGAACCTGTTACTTTACCTGAACGAATGTGAAGATGAAGACATTGAACCGGAATTGAGCGATTACCTGAAAGAGTTTTTGCTGGTCGATGAAGATGAATTCCAGGATGAATACCGTATTTATGAGCCGGTGATCGAAAACCAGATTTTGATGGAAAGCCAGGTATCAGAAATTAGTCGTGCAGCTAAAGCGCTGCCGGGTGATTCGGAGATCAAAGAGATATTTTACCCGATGATGTGTTTTTTCCATGGTGCAGCAGCCGGCGAGTATGAAAAAGAAAAAATAGCCGCCAATGCGATTGAGAAAGACTTTGATATGGCGGTTTTAGAGATATTGATCAGTTTTAATTAAGATTTTAGATGGGAATAGTTATCAGCAGGGATTTAAAAAAGTATTCGATAATCAATGGTTTAATATTAGGACTGGTCCTGCTGGCTTTTAATATTATCAGCTTTTACCTCATCACCACAATTGTAAAATCTCCGCTTGGGGTAATTGGAGTGCCTTATGTCTTCTCAATTATTTTGCCTATACCTTGCGCCATTATTATGGTTTACAAATTACGCGCAGAGATGAAGTGGGAATGGAATTTCAGAGTGGCTACGTCGGGTATATTTATTATGTTTCTTGTTTCCTACTTTATAATAAATATTGGGAGAGACCAGATATTTGCGCGTTTTATTGAACCGAATATGGGGCAAAAAATCGAGCAGGTTTTACTTGATGCTGCCCCGGTTGCTTTAAAGAAGGCCAACGCTACAGATAAGCAGATTGCTGACAAACAAAAGGAAATAAAGGATCAATTCGACGCTCAAGATAAAATAACTATAGGGCAACAGATACAATCTCATGTGACCTACACAATTTTGATATTTGTTGTTGCTTTGATCTTCGCAGCACTGTTTAAAAGACCTGCAAGAGGTTACGATACAGTAACTATAAGTAATGCTCAATAATCTGCGCCAATTATTTGTTCCTGACCAACAGTGGTAATTGATAATATCTAATTAGTATATTAGAGTAAATTATCAACCCTAAAACCCTCAAAATGGAACAAGCAACAGCACCAAGTTCGGCCAAAGTAGCTATTAAATGGTCTTTAATCTACGTATTAGTAGCTATCGTAATTACCTATGGATCTGAAATAGCAAAACTGAGTATTAACTCACCTGTAAAATATGTTACGTATGTCGCCCTTATCATTTTCTTGCTATTAGCACAAAAGGAACACAGAGATAAACTCGGCGGCTATATTAAATTTGGCGAGGCCTTTGTCACCGGGTTACTGTATGGGATATTTGCCGGTATATTAACGGCGATATTCGTATACATTTATCTTGCCGTTTTAAGCCCTGAAGTATTTGCACAAGCGTTGGATCAGCAAAGACAAACCATGGTTGATGGCGGTAAATTATCGGGTGATCAGATTGACCAGGCAATGGATATTGCTAAAAAGTATGGCGCGATCTTCGGTGCTGTGGGAACTGTGTTTATTTACTCTATTCTTGGTGTGATAGTTGGCTTGATTGGAGCGGCCATCCTGAAAAAAGAGCCTTCAATTTATAATACCCCGGATTCTTCAACTGTTTGATTCGTTACAGGTATTAAATAAAAAGCGCCCCGATTAATCAATCGGGGCGCTTTTTATTGGGGTTGAATCAGTCAACCACTTAACCACTCACCACTTAACCACATTATTTCTTCACGATCTGTTTTACAATATCATTTCCGAAAGCAAATACCATCAGGCAGATCAATAACACAAAGCCTACTATTTGCGCTCTTTCAAGGAATTTATCACTTAGCGGTTTACCTTTTATCATTTCGATCAACAGGAACAAAGCATGACCGCCATCTAACGCCGGAATAGGCAACAAATTCATTAATGCCAGTACCATTGACAATAAACCCACAAGGTTCCAGAAGCGCAACCAATCCACATGGCTGCCAAACATTACAGCAATGCCAATTGGGCTCGATATTGCTTTACGAGCCTTTACCTGGCCTGTGAAAATCTTACTAAGCGCTTTAGACTGATCAGTAAAAGTACCCCATGCTTTTGAAGCGCCAACAGGTAGCGAACCAAAAAAACCAAAATGGATAGTTTCGTCTTTTGGCAGAATTATCTTAGGAAGGAAGCCTAAAGTACCGTCTTTTGATATCTGCGCTTGTTGCTGGCGGGTAACGTTATTATGCCAAATGGTTAATTCAACCTGTTTGTTTTTGTAGCCCTGTAAGGAGGATTGCACTTCATCAAAGAATGGTGTTTTTTGTCCGTTAATAGCTATAATACTATCCCCTTTGGCCAGGCCTGCCTTTTGAGCGCCACTATTAGGCGAAATTGCATCAATAGCAAATTTCACCCTGGGTTTTACGAACTCGGCTATACCATAATCAGATAGATCATTTAGGATTGTGCCGGGAACAGTTATTGACACCTCTTTATCACCGCGTTCAACGGTCAAAACGCTATTGCCTAACAATACTTTTGAACTTATTAGTTCGTCAAAATATTCGATGTGTTTGCCATTTACAGCAGTGATCTTGTCACCCGGTTGCAGACCGATCTTTTTACCAATGATACCCGGAGCAATACCGTATTTCAGGTTATCATTTGGGGTTTGGGTTTCGCCATATTTTAGGGTAATCACCCAAAAGATAAGGATACCCAGTATGATATTTACAGTAATACCGCCCAACATCACGATCAGACGTTGCCAGGCCGGTTTTGAGCGGAACTCCCAGGGTTGCGGCGGACCGGCCATTTGCTCTGTATCCATCGATTCATCGATCATACCAGCGATTTTTACGTACCCACCCAAAGGCAACCAGCCAATACCATACTCAACACCTTTATAATTGAATTTGAACAGGCTTACACCCCATGCATCAAAAAATAGGTAGAATTTCTCCACCTTAATACCAAAGGCACGCGCCGCTATAAAGTGGCCAAACTCATGCAATATTACCAGAATAGAAAGGCCCAGCAACAACTGGCCCACCATGATCACTATGCTCATTCGTTATTTATATCAATTTGTAAACGTCTTTAACGGAATTTGTTTAATTAAATTTTGCGCAAAAATGCGTGTTTCTTTGTCAGTATTCAAATAGTCTTCCAGCGTTGGCTTGGCGTGATAGCCAACTTTCAGCATGCATTCTTCAATTACATCGCTCATCGCTAAAAAGCTAAGGCCATTGTTCAAAAAGCCTGCCACGGCAATTTCATTGGCCGCATTGATGATGCATGGCATGTTTCCGCCTTTTTTTAAAGCCTCAAACGCGAATGCAAGATTACGAAATGTCTTTATGTCAGGTTTCTCAAAAGTAAGACTAGGGTAATTGATAAAGTCGAACCGTTTGAAATTGTTTTCAATTCTGCCGGGATAAGTGAGCGCATATTGTATGGGCAGCTTCATATCAGGCAAACCCATTTGCGCTTTGATGGATCCGTCCTTAAATTGAACCATCGAATGAATGATCGATTGCGGATGAACAATGACATCGATCTGCTCAATATCCAAATCGAACAGCCATTTAGCTTCCATCACTTCCAGACCTTTATTCATCAGCGAAGCTGAATCAATGGTAATCTTGGCGCCCATCACCCAGTTAGGGTGTTTCAGCGCATCTTCGCGGGTTACGCCTGCCAGGTAGTCCAAAGTTTTTCCCCTGAACGGGCCACCGGAGGCAGTGATGATCACTTTTTCAACAGTATGATGCTCTTCGCCGGCCAAACATTGGAAGATAGCCGAGTGCTCCGAATCAACAGGAAGAATATTAATATTATGCTGTTTAGCCAGGTCAGTAATCAATTCACCGGCTACCACTAAAGTTTCTTTATTTGCTAGCGCGATGTCTTTGCCTGCTTTTATAGCATTGATTGTAGGCTCCAGTCCTGCAAAGCCGACCATCGCTGTAAGCACCATATCGATAGCGGGATCGCTCACTATATCCTTTATCGCTTCGATTCCTGCCAATACTTTTACTTCAGTTGAGGAAAGCGCTTCTTTTACGCGCTCATAGTATTTTTCATTGCAGATAATCGCGTAAGCAGGCCTGAATTTCAGGGATTGTTGTATTAATAATTCAGCGTTATTTTGGGCGGTTAAAACGTAAGCGCTGAATAAGGTGGGATTCTCTGAAATCACCTCTAACGCTTGCGTTCCTATACTCCCTGTAGAGCCTAATATTGCTATATTCTTTTTACTCAACTTCAATATTCTTTCTATTCAACAATATATTTTTCCAGCTCATCCGCGATCTTTCTATCATTAGAAAGCCGTGGAACCTTATTTTGCCCGCCCAATTTACCCTGCGAACGCATATAATTGATAAATGCATCTTTCGCGAGGCTTTGGATGATCAAAGGTTGTAAAATGTTACCTTCAATCAGGTCAAAATAATAAATATTTTTCTTTTGCAACGCCTTATCTACTTTTAACGCAAAGGCTTTCATATCTGTTGGCTTTTTGCCAAACTCGATGAACCATTCATGATAAGGCAATTCGCCTTTTGCAGGATTAACCTGGGGCGCGACTGTAAACTCAACAATATCTACGCCTTGTTCATTAGCTACCCTCATCAGTGCCTGTTCTACTTCTTCGCCTATAACGTGTTCACCAAAAGCGGAGATATAATGCTTGATGCGTCCGGTTACCACAATACGATACGGATCTTTCGATACAAACTTTATTATATCACCAATACTGTATCCCCACAAACCGGCAGTTGTGTTTAGTATCAACGTATAGTTTTTATCCAACTCAACATTCTGCAAACTTAACCGGGTAGGATTTTCATTAAAGAATTCTTCAGCAGGAACAAATTCATAAAATATCCCTGAGTCAGTTAGCAACAGTAATCCTTTTTCTTTTTGCGAATCCTGGAAGGCAATAAAACCTTCAGAAGCAGGGTAGGTTTCAATAGAATCTATTTTAAAGCCAATACTTTCCTCAATTCGTGCGCGATAAGGCTCAAAATTTACCCCGCCGTACACGAATAACTTAAAGTTAGGGAAGATGTTTTTTATTTTCTTACCGCCTGTTTTTGCAGCCAGCCGGTCAAAATACATCTGGCACCAGGGTGGAATGCCCGATATCAGGCGCATATCTGCATGAAGCGTTTCCTCTACTATGGCATCCACTTTTTGCTCCCAGTCCTCAATGCAATTTACTGCGTAGCTTGGCAAGCGGTTCTTCTGCAAATATTTAGGGACGAGGTTGGCTACAATACCCGATAACCTTCCTACAGAAATTCCAGCCTTCTTATTCAAAACCGGGCTCCCCTGCAGAAATATCATTTTTCCATCAGCAAATTCAGCCTTACCTGTTTCGTGAATATAACTCAGCAATGCATTGCGCGCTGCTTTAATATGCTCCGGCATGCTTTCTTTGGAGATCGGAATGTATTTTATACCTGATGTAGTGCCTGATGTTTTAGCCAGGTATTCAGGTTTGCCGGGCCATAAAATGTCAGGATCGCCATGAGTCACACGATCAATATATGGTCGTAGGTCTTCATAATCGCGGATCGGTACCTGCTTTTTAAAATCGTCATAAGAATTGATCGCCTCAAACTGATGATCTTTCCCGAAGGCCGTATTTTTTGCGCTTGAAATTAAATGCTGAAAGGTTTTTTGTTGCAGAGCGATTGAGTTTTTCCGGATTTTATCCAAATCCTTATTCACCCAGGCAGCGAATACTTTACTCAATACAGCCTTTAATCCCATAACTCAATTGGTTTCGTTAAGATCGTCATCCACATCCTGGTGACTGTACACCAGTTTACGGTAAGTAACTGCCAGTATAATGTTCACAAAAGGATAGGTGAACATAATTAAAATAGAGACGAGCGGGTAGTATTGTGATATCTTAGCCGGAACGCCAATACATAATAATATGATACCCAGTATAACCAGCACTTTTAACAAATAACCTTTAGTTAGCTTGAAGCTTTGCTTCATCGATTCAATCGGGCCGGAATGGTCGTCAACAATAAAGGTATTGAAGAACATGATCCTTAAAAAAAAGTAAAGAGCAGCGATGACGCCAACTGTTTTGATGATGTTATCAACTATTGGATACTTTTCAAGATAGTCAACCAAAACAGCAAAATTGGTAATGATAAAGGCCAGAATAAATGCCACCGCCAGATAACTTATTATCATTTTAAATCCCGGCACCACCTGCTTAAATTCAAATTCATAATACTCACTGTCGATAAGCGTAAAAATGAGCTTATATAGTCCTAAGGTGGTATACGCCTGGGTGAGAATAAGCAGGAACGATACCACCATTGTGCCTGCGAAAGCCTCCGGAGCAATAATCAATTCGATGATTATACCCAGCAAAGACAGTAGGATAAAAGATACCACCGAAAAAACGATAATGGTAATAAAATTCCTTTTAAACAGATACCAGGAAGTCTTAAGGATATCTAAAACGGAAAAGGGGTGGTACATATTCGGCTTACGATCTTTTTAGTATAACGCGCTTCCAAAAATCCTGCATAAATCCAAACCCATAGGCGATTAGTTGAGTGAAGGCGGCAATAACGCTCAAAAATGCAACTTTTACCGACTTGTTTCTCCACCACGAGTGGAAAAATATCAACAAAACGAACAGGGCGTATACAAAGTTACATAACATAGCGATAGGCCATGCCAAAATATTGGCTATCAGGGAAAAGAAAATTCCGAGGGTGAAAACAGCCGGGAAAAAGTGCACAGCCTTTAGCTCTGAAGGAAAGAATTTGTAAACGTTGATGCGTGCCCGGCCAAAAAAATGCAGCTGTTTATAAAACTGAAAAAAGCTTGTGCGGCGCTTATGATAAACCTTGGCATCGGGTATTAAACCTATCTTAAAGCCTGTTGAGTGGATACGGATACTGTATTCAATATCCTCGCCCGAACGTGTAATAATAAAGCCCCCGACAGTTTCCCAAACCTTTCGCGAGACCCCCATATTGAAGCTGCGCGGATGGAATTGTCCTAGTGCTTTCTTATTGCCACGGATGCCACCGGTTGTAAAAGGGGATGTCATGGAGTAACTAATAGCCTTTTGCACCGGGGTAAACGATGGATGCGCATCATCCGGACCGCCGTAAGCATCCAGCCAGTTGGTTTTCAGGTAATCGTCTACTATTTGCAGGTAGTCGGCAGGGATGAGGCAGTCTGAATCAAAAATGATAAAATAATCACCCTTGGCACGTTCAAAACCATAGTTGCGGGTAAAGCCCTGGCCCTCGTTTTTCTTTACAAAGTAACGGACGTTCAGTTTATCCTCGAAGTTTTTGACAATATCCGCCGCATCATTTACCGAACCGTCTTCCAAAACCAGCACTTCAAAATCCTTGTAAGTCTGAAGTGTAAGCGACTCCAGTAATTCTTTTATTTCCTGCGGACGATTGTATAAAGGGATGATGATGGAAAAAAGCATTCTTGTTTAGATGTGCAAATATGCAGATGTGCAAATGTGCGGATTAATATGTAAATGTGTAAATAGGCGGATACGTAATTTGTTTGATTTGAAGCGATCAAAATTGAATTTTTCTATCATATGCACATCCTCAAATTTGCACATCTGCACATCAAATCGTCTCCTCTACCTGGTAATGATTACGGTCGTGTGAGCTGCGTGAAACCAGTTCGGCAACGAAGCCGGTTAAAAACATTTGTGAGCCAACTATGATGGCAACAAGCGCAATATAAAACAGTGGTTGGGTAGTGATATCGCGGTAATGCTGGTTGTGTGCAATTGAATAAAGCTTTTCGCAGATCATCCAAATGGCTATAATAAGACCGGTAAGGAAGCTCAGAACGCCAAAAACGCCGAAAAAGTGCATGGGCCGTTTACCGAATTTGCCTACGAAGAATATCGAGAGCAAGTCTAAAAAGCCATTTACAAAGCGGCTCATTCCGAACTTGGTCTTGCCATATTTACGTGCGCGGTGTTCTACAATTTGCTCGCCGATCTTTGTAAAACCGGCCCATTTGGCAATAACCGGTATGTAGCGGTGCATTTCGCCGTAAACCTCGATATTTTTAACCACGGTACTGCGATAAGCTTTCAGGCCGCAATTAAAATCGTGCAGATTTTTTATGCCCGACATACGGCGGGTAGCTGCATTGAATAGTTTGGTAGGGACTGTTTTCGTTATTGGATCATAACGTTTGGCTTTCCAACCTGATATCAGATCGTAATTGTCTTCAGTAATGCGGCGATACAACTGTGGGATTTCATCAGGACTGTCTTGCAGGTCAGCATCCATCGTAACTACCACATTGCCTTTGGTTGCCGCAAAACCAACATTCAGCGCCGCCGATTTACCATAGTTACGCCTGAATTTAATACCCCGGATAAATGGATTATTTTGCTGCAGCTTAAGGATCATATCCCAGGAGCCGTCGTTGCTGCCGTCGTCGACAAGGATAATTTCATAAGTGAAAAGGTTTTCAAGCATTACACGGCTTATCCACGATGTAAGTTCCGGTAACGATTCTACTTCATTAAACAGAGGTACTACTACTGATATATCCATTGATCGGGACTGCGATTGGATGTATGTTGAATCAAGATTTTCCAAACGAGTGCAAAAATACAAAAAAAGAGCTACCGTTTTGATACGTAAAAAGCGTTAGAAAATTGCTGCTGATTTTTTAATATCTTGCATCTTTATCTATAACCATGAGACTCACAAAAGTTATTATTACCCTATTAGCGCTGGGTATTGCAGGCCAGGTAAAGGCACAAACCACACAAGACACTACACCCCCAAAGTATGATCAGCACAAAGTGTTTGATCCGTTGTTCTATCCGCCCAAAAATGGCGACGAGCGGGCACAAAGTGGTGCACCCGGGCCGAAATACTGGCAAAACCGTGCGGATTACAAATTAAATGTCACACTTGATACGGCCAAACACCGGGTAAGCGGTAATGATATTATTACTTATACTAATAATAGTCCGGGGCCACTGCCATTCCTATGGCTGCAAGTTGATCAGAATATTTATAAAACCGATTCCCGCGGGGCGGCAACCAGCACAGTAGACGGTGGACGGAATGGCATAAAAGAGTTTACCAACGGTGACGAGATCAAATCGATCACGCTTATCGGTAAGGATGGCAAAGAAGAAAAGGCCGATTACATCGTAACAGATACCCGTTTGCAGATCAAGCTTAAAAATTCATTAGGCGGCAACGGCCAACAGATTAAGATCAAGATTGACTATGCCTTTGATATCCCAGAATACGGCACAGACCGCATGGGACGAATGAAAAGTAAAAACGGCTGGATTTATGCCATCGCCCAATGGTACCCACGCATGGAGGTTTATGATGATATCACCGGTTGGAACGTGATCCCGTACATGGGTGCAGGTGAGTTTTATTTGGAATACGGTGATTTTGATTTTACGGTTACTGCTCCTTCTGACCTGGTAGTAGTAGGTTCAGGCGAATTGGTGAACCCTAATGAGGTACTTGCCCCTAAAATTATCAGCAGACTGGCGACAGCTAAAGGCAGTGATAAAACTGTAATGATAAAAGACTCCACCGAAATTGGTAATAAAGATTTTTATCCTAAGAAAGCCAATTTAACCTGGCATTTCTTCTGTAAAAACTCGCGTGATGTATCGTGGGCCGCTTCCAGGGCATTTATATGGGATGCAGCGCGTATCAATTTGCCAAGCGGAAAAAAGGTATTAGCGCAATCTGTTTATCCTGCTGAAAGCGCCGGCAATGAAGCCTGGGGACGATCGACCGAATACGTTAAAGGCTGTATCGAACTTTACTCGAACGAGTGGTTTGAATATACCTACCCGGTTGCAACCAATGTTTCGTGTAATGTGGGCGGAATGGAGTATCCCGGCATAGTTTTCTGCGGATCAAACAATAAAGGCGGCGCTTTATGGGAGGTTACCAATCATGAGTTTGGACATAACTGGTTCCCGATGATCGTTGGTTCGAACGAGCGTAAATACGCCTGGATGGACGAAGGCTTTAATACCTTTATAAACCAGGTGGATACCAAAGTATTTAATAACGGCGAATACTATGAGCCGCGCGACGAGCAAAAAGGCGCACCCGGTATGTTCCCGCAAGATGCAGACGCGATAATGAATATCCCAGACGTGATCCAGGCGGATTATTTAGGTTATGCAGCTTATGATAAACCGGCGTTGGGTTTAACCATTTTGCGCGAACAGATATTAGGCAAAGAGCGTTTTGATTATGCCTTCCGTACCTACATCAAACGCTGGGCCTTTAAGCACCCTACGCCATGGGACTTTTTCCATACAATGGATAATGCAGCAGGAGAGGATTTAGGTTGGTTCTGGAAGGAATGGTTTACAACTACCTGGAAACTGGATCAATCCGTAAAAAGCATTGAGTATGTGAATAACAACCCTGAAAAAGGATCGCTGATCACTTTGGAGAATCAGGAAGAGATGGCTTTGCCGGTTACCATATTTGTGAAAGAGGAAAATGGTAAAACAGGTCTGGTCAAATTGCCGGCGGAAATCTGGCAACGCGGAGGTACATGGACATTCCTGTATAAATCAACCTCAAAAGTGCTTTATGCGATAATTGACCCTGAACATAAATTGCCGGATATTGATCCCGATAATAACTCCTTCAGCAGTGTACTGGTTGAACCGGGTACAACAGCAAGCACGGTGGTGAATAAATATTTTGATGCAATTGGGGGTGAAAGCAAGGTAAAAGGAGTTGATGACCTGACTATTACTTCTGAAGGCGATATTCAGGGAGTTCCTATTAAAAAAATAGGCCGCTATAAATCATCAGGTAAAGTTTACCTGGATTTGGTTGCGCCTTCTTATAACGGCCTTGTGGTGAACCGTGTTGTAGTTAATGGTGATAGCGTTTTGCTTAGGCAAATGAACAACAAGGTTCCGTTAGATACTTTGAGTAAAAAATACCTGAGAGCACGTACTCATCTTTTCCCTGAGCTTAATTTTGGTAAGAAAGGTTATACAGTTCAATTAGAGCCGAGATTACAGGTGGTAAACGGTGAATTAGCCTATCTGTTGAATGTTACTCAACCAGATGGTGTGAAGATGAGATACTATTATGATGCGCAGACGGGCTTGAAAGTAAGGCAGTATATTGATATCGCCGGCGGAAGCACAGTATATGACTGGTCTGATTATCACGATGTGAACGGCGTAAAAATCCCTTATACCGAAAAAACAACGGTTGTCGGTCAGCCGATAGAATTTAAAGTAAAAGATGCTGCTATAAACAGCGGAATAGCTGACGATACTTTTAAAGATGAATAATTTTGTGTTCTGAGTTTTGAGTAAAAAAAAATCTTACTCAAAACTCAGAATTCCTTAAATTTTAGAAATCACTACGGGAATACTATTTGGCTCTGCCTGGTAAAGCACATAGCTTCCTTTATTGTCTGACTTTACAGATAACTGATGAGCGTGCTTACCCTGGGTTACTTTCGCGTTTTTCCAACCCGAAGGAACATAAGTTTTTAGGGTCAAGGGCAAATAGTATTGCGCTTTATCAAGTGTATGATTCAGCGACACCATTATCTTTCCATCTTTATTATCAGCCATTACTTTTGAGGCTTCGCGCTCACGCATGTAGCGGGTTACATCGCCAAAAGTGGCAACCCAAAGGTTATCTTCCTTGCTTCTGATGTAATGGAAGTACTCATCCAGCATAGTACTTGGCAGTGCTTCATAACCCATACCATCAATGCCATGAAATACCAGCACCAGCCAGGTGTCTTTTCTATTTGCAGCAGTATCCACCCATGATTTCATCAACGGAAGAGGCGTTTTAGTAGTACCTCCACGCTGCCATTGCACGTAATCTTTGGTGTTTGGTCCGGGTGTCACTTTGCTGGCGCGATCAATCTCTTTCAACCATGGTTCGGGCATCCGGTTTCGGAAAGCCGGGTAGATAGGGTATGCGATCTGCATCACTCTTTCATTCTCATAACCATAAGGCACTTCGCACGAAAAAGTATATTTTGGCCCCAGGTGGGTAAGGATATCTTCTTTACTTTTTTCTAATTCATATTTGATATTAGCCTCATCCAAACCGGGCATGGTTGCATGGGTAATAGAGTGACTGGCAATTTCATAACCTTCGGCGGCATCTTTTTTGAAATCATCCCATGTTGATCCCTCGGCCTGCAAGTATTCGGGACAAGGTTCATATCCTTTTGGGAAATCCCCATGGCGAACTTTTGCATATAATGAGTCCATCAATTTAAAAGCTTTATCTTTTTTGCCAGAATCATACATGCCGCCAGCTTTTGTATGATAACTGATAGTGCCTTTATACCCCAGGTAGCCAGCAGCTGAGCATCGCTCTAAAAAGTTCTGATCATTGGTCGGGATGGTAGCCGATTCTTTGATGATCTCAGCAACCGGTCTGCCTACAAATTTGCCATGATATTTTGAGCCGGTAATAGGCCCTGTAATTACGAAGAAGGTAGCCGGCATTTTTATCTTCTCCATCACCGGCAATGCTTTTAAAAATTGATTTCGTGAAGCATCATCGTAAGTGATAGATACAGCACTGTTTTTGCCATACTGCCATTCAGTAACAGTCGTGGTGCCAATTACGGATTTTTGAGCAAAACAAAATATTACCTGGCAGCTAAAAATGGGAGCAAGAAGCAGGCATTTTAGGTTTATTGGTTTTATAAAATGCATACCCAAATATAGCCATCAGCAGGCATGCATAAAATAATACACAGGATTGTTACTTAGAAAATTAATGAGAAATTACATGGTGATCACAGTACCTATATGGCGACCGTCAAAAGAGATCGGGTGTTTTTCAAGAAAATTTCTCAGCCTGGTGCCATTTCTTTTTTCTGCGTGGTACATCAGTCCGTCGAAGATCAAAAGAAAGCCACCTTGCATTAGTATGGATTCACCATAGCCTTTCATGATCGGTGAATTTCTTGAGTCGCCGGTAAATTTCAGATAAGCGCCTACGCCTAAATAGCCGATATCAAGAGCACCATTGATTAGAAATATCTTTTCAAGTTTCTTTTGCTGTTCTATCGTTTCAGAAGCGGTAAGGTTTTTTTTACGGTATTTTTGGATACTGGCATATCCCAATAAGGCAGTTGCGAAATCTGCCGCGCCCCAAATCGTATTCATTTGGTAAAAATATTGACCTTCCGGGCCAATACCAGAGGTCGAAGCGTAGACTGGATTACCATTCACATCAACGGTAAAACTTGTGTTTTTAGAGTTCCATCCCCATATAGCTCCCGTACCCAAATTGACAATACCCCACGCGCCTAATACTTTCATTCCAGTTGATGTGGTATTAATACGCAGTAGGTTATAATATTTTAGTGAATCTTGCGCAAAAGCAGAAGTGCAAAACAAGACCAGAATTATGACAAGGGCTTTTTTCATCGGAGTATGATCCGTTATTTTTTAAAACTAAGTAAAAATAATAAATAAGAGTTAATGATTGGGAGTTAAACGATACTTAGTTCAAAAGGGTTTTGATAAGCGATGAATAACATCATCCTCAGTTCCCCTGAATGGCCCCGGTGATTCCATTTTCAGGCTTGCTATGGCCGCTGCAAATTCACCCGATTCCTGAATCCCTTTTCCTTTTACACGTTGATATAAATATCCGCCCATGTAGGTGTCGCCACATCCTGTTGCGTCGACTATCACCTTAGGCCTGTAAGCTGGAATATCGTAAAAAGTACCGTCGCAATAAACGGTTGAACCCATGCTGCCATTGGTAACTACTACCTCCTTTACGCCCCAGTCGGCCAGTAACTTTGCCCCATCACTTACTTTATCAAACCCGGTTAAAACAGTCATCTCTGCTTCGTCAACTTTCAAAATATCTACATATTGCAAAGCTTCAATTTTATCTGCCCAGTCAACTGCCAATACTTTTTGATTTTCAACTTTACGCAGATAGCCTTGCGCGTCTAATGATACTTTTCCTTTTTTGGATATTGCCTTAATAAAATCGGTCGACATATCATCAGCTAGCAGTGGCCCCAAATGAAATATTTGTGCCCCGATATCCTGTAATGGTTCAATAGCAAACGGATCAGCTTTTGCCAAAACATTTTGTGTTCGGACATCCGGGTTATCGCCATAAATATTTTCAAAAAAAACAGTGTGGGTACTTGGTTGTACTTTTATTTCGAGGCCTTTGCCGCGAAGACGGTCAACATATTGCATGTCGTCTTCGGCAAGGGCGGTCATCAGTAAATATTTCACGTCCAGATTGCAAACAGCATATGAAAAGTAGAAAGCAGTACCCCCGGCCATATAAATGGTTGTTTTTGGCGTAACAATTTTATCGGACGTAAGGTGGCCTATACAGCAGATGTCGTACATGGTAAAATTTAAAAGCGGGCAATATAGTGATTTGCAAAAAGATGCCTATACGTTAGGCATAAATATTATGATCGATAAAGTCATTCCTGAATTTGCCTTTCGGGTCATACTCAGCCACCAGTTTTTTGAAATCAGTCAGTTTCTCATATCGCGATTCCAATACTTTAGGCGCCATGGTAAATATTTTGCCCCAGTGCGGGCGCGGATTAAAAGGCGCCAGTTCCTTTTCGATGAGTGGAAGCAATTTCATCACAGCTTCCGTTTCCTGTTTCCATGTAAAGTGGATAGTAACCGAAGTTTGATTATGACAGGGGCTCATCCATAAACTATCGGCGGCAATGGTACGTATTTCGGTAATAAATAGGTGCGGGCCGATCTGTTTGCCCAATTTAGATACTGCTTCAATTGCCTCAACAGCATGCTTAAGCGGAACAAAGTATTCAGACTGCAATTCTTTACCACTACTTGGTGTAAAACCCATTTTAAAGTGGGGCAGACGTTCGTACCATGGCCCGGGAACGCCCATTTGGTCGGTACAGCTTTCGGCAGAGTGGTCTATGATTGGGTGCAGATTTTTAGTCGCTGCTTTTGCGCCATAAAATTCAGGCTGATTATGATCCTCTTCATCCATGCGGCTCTTTATCCAAACCTCGTTGATGCTGTCGCTTTGCCAGTCGGTAAATAAGCTCACGCTATACCCGGCTGACATGATTTCTTCAAAATGAGACTTTAATTGCGACATAGGTAGCTTTAAAAATACCCTTTGACGCATATTATAAGTGGGCTGAATTTGTAAGGTTACTTTAGTGATAATACCCAAAACTCCCAATCCAATTACAGCCGCATTTAATTTCTCAGGATCGGTAGCTTTTGACAAATGAACAATACTGCCATCAGCTATTACAATTTCCAATCCTGTGACCGATGACGAAAGATTGCCATTTTTAATACCCGAACCATGCGTAGCTGTAGTGATAGACCCTGCAACTGAAATATGAGGCAGCGAAGCCAGGTTGTGCAAAGCATAACCATGCTGATGCAGGTACGGAGCCAGTTCACCATATTTGATACCGCCTTCTACCGTAACCGTATGATTTTTTGCATCAACAGAAATCACTTTATTCAAATCGCGCGTTGAAATCAGATCGTATTTACTATCGGCAATGGTGTTAAAACAATGCCGGGTGCCCAATGTACGAAGTTTAGGTGTCTTTTTAATCAGTTGCTGAACTTCGGCAACCGATTTAGGATATTGAACATGATCAGTGCTGTAAGTCAGATTTCCGGCCCAGTTTTTTAAGCGCGGCTGTGCAGCCATACTTTCAAATTTTGATAAAAGGGGAGTAGCCATTAAGGTAGTGCTTAGTTGGATAAAGGTCTTTCTTTTCATGGTCAAATTGGTTATTACAAGGTAATATTAATTTGACGATTGCGGAAGAGCATCGAATGTGCAATCTTTCCAGTTTTGTATTTTAAAGGTGTAATTCAGGATTGGTTTCAGGTTGACGCTTTCAATAATTTTCCATGCCCTTAACTCGCAAAGAAATTGTGGAGATTCATAACCACCTTTAAGCGCGGCGTCTTTATAAAAATCTTCTTTAGCGGGATGATCGGGTGAGCAAGCATTAAATAGATGGCCAAAGGCATCCTGTTCAATAATGGCCGAGCCAATGCCAACGCAATCATCCAGGTGAATCATGTTTACAGGTGCTAGTCCATTCGGAATGTCTGTTTTTCCTGCAAAGAAACGCCCCGGATGCCGGCCCGGGCCAACCAGTCCTCCAAATCGGACAATGGTGGTTTTGAATTTGCTTTCATTTCTGAAAAGGTTCTCCGCCTCTAATAATATTTTGCCCGATTCCGTATCAGGATCAGGGTCATCATTTTCGGTTACCGTTCTATTGTGATCGCCATAAACACCGGTTGAGCTGATGTAGATTATATTCTGCATATTGTTATGCAAAATAGCATCGATAATATGTTTAATCTTTGCCAGGTAAGTGACTCCTTCTCCCTTTTTTAACCGTGGAGGTATGCTGATGACAAGGGTGTCGCATTTGAAGAAATCAGCCTCGTAGTTGGCTTGATCGCCATTTACTTGAACAATGAAAGGAGATATGCTCAAGTCTTTCAATTCGTCCATTTTTTCTGCTGAAGTTGCAGAACCTTTAACAATAATGCCTTTTTGCAGCAACTCTTTAGCCAGTGCTTTGCCATACCAGCCACAACCTAAAATGCTAACGATCATTTTTTTTACGATAAAACCGATTTGCGGCAAACCTAACGGGTTTTTTCCTATTTTTCGCAATTAATGATCTGATGTTATCCATGAAATACTTTTTAGCGACGATAGGCCTGTCTATATTAACTTCTTTAAATGTTTTCGCTCAGAAAAACCCAGTGATCGGTGGCTGGTATGCTGATCCGGAGGGGATAAAATATGGTGATACTTACTGGATTTTCCCGACCTATTCTTATGAATATAATAAGCAGGTATTTTTCGATGGTTTTTCGTCAAAGGACCTGGTTCATTGGGAAAAGCATCATGATATATTGGATACTGCGGCTGTAAAATGGGCCAAACGTGCTATGTGGGCGCCGGCAGTGTTAGAAAAAGGAGGTAAATATTATTTCTTCTTCGGTGCCAACGATGTACACAAAGGTGAAGTAGGCGGAATAGGTGTAGCCGTTGCCGATAAACCGGAAGGCCCCTATAAAGATTTGTTAGGTAAGCCGCTCATCAATGATATTGTAAATGGAGCACAGCCTATCGATCAGTATGTGTTTAAAGATAAAGATGGAAGTTATTATATGTATTACGGCGGTTGGGGACATTGTAATATCGTTAAGTTGAAAGATGATTTCAGTGGCATTACACCATTCCCTGATGGTACTTTATACAAAGAGATCACCCCCGAAGGTTATGTAGAAGGCCCTTATATGATGTACCGTAACGGTTACTACTATTTTATGTGGTCTGAAGGTGGCTGGACCGGACCGGATTATAAGGTAGCCTACGCAATGGCAAAATCACCATTCGGTCCGTTTAAGCGCCTGGCAACAGTTTTACAACAAGACCCTAATATAGCTACTGGCGCAGGTCACCATTCAGTAATTCATTCTGTTAAGGACGATAAATATTACATCGTCTATCACCGTCGCCCGCTTGGCGAAACCGATGGCAATCATCGCGTAGTATGTATAGATGAACTGTTTTTTGATAAAGAAGGCCACATCTTGCCGGTAAAAATGACAAAATAGATCAGTTTTGCTGGAATGATAACCTGAACGCAACGGGCGATTGATTAGTCTTTTGCTTAAACAGTTTATTGAATGATTGCGGGTGTTCAAAGCCCAATTGGTAAGCGATTTCGGCTACTGAAAGGTTACTGGAGCTGAGCAATATTTCTTTAGCTTTCTCAATAAGCTTATTGTGAATATGCTGCTGTGCATTCTGACCTGTTAATGATCGGAGCATATCGCTCAGGTAACGCTGAGATACCTGTAATTGCGCAGCTACATCCTGAACAGTTGGTAGTCCATTCTCCATTGCCTTCTGCGTGTCGAAATGCTCTGAAAGCAATTCATCGAGCCGTGTTAAAAGATCATGATTGGCTGCTTTGCGGGTGATAAACTGCCTGTTATAATAACGGTTGCTGTAATGAAGCAATAATTCTATCTGCGAGACTATCACATCCTGGCTAAACTGATCGATTGGCAAGGCTAATTCATCTTCGATCATTTTGATCACGCCGAAAAGGCTTTCTTTCTCTTTTTCAGAAAGATGTAAAGCTTCAGCGGATGTGTAAGAAAAGAAGCCATAGTTTTTGATCTGTTTACCCAAGGGGTAATTCCTCAGAAAATCAGGATGGATCATTAACGAAAAACCGCCGTAATCCTGTTCTTCCTCATCAACCAAAATAACCTGATTGGGAGAGATAAAACACATGCCGCCTTCATTAAAATCATAAAAGTGCTGGCCGTACTTAAACCTGCCTGTGAAATTACTTTTATAAGATATTTTATATAGGTTCATGATCATGCCGCCCTCAATGCTGTTCCATTCGGGCTTCATATCCTTATAGTAATTCAGACTGATAAGCGGGTGCAGCGGCTTGGGCAAACCAAGCGCATGGTTCAACTCCGAAACGGAATTGAACACACGCGGCTGTTTGGTTTCTTTTTTCATTACTGATGAATAATTACACTTATTTCAGAGTCGCCATATCGATCACGAAGCGGTAACGTACATCGCCTTTTTCCATACGCTCGTAAGCAGTTGTGATATCTTTGATGTCGATCAATTCGATATCTGACACGATGTTATGTTCAGCGCAGAAATCAAGCATTTCCTGCGTTTCTTTTATGCCACCAATACCCGAACCGGCAACACTTTTACGGCCTGCAAGCAGACTGAAAGCTGAGATCTCGGCAGGATCAGAAGGTGCACCTACGCACATCATGGTACCATCAGTTTTTAATAACGACAGGTACATGTTAAAATCATGCTTAGCCGAAACAGTGTCCAGAATGAAATCGAATGTACCCTGAGCGGCTTTGATTTGTTCCGGATCAGAAGTAACCACGAAGTGATGAGCGCCTAATTTTTTAGCGTCAGCTTCTTTTTTAGGAGAAGTACTTAATACGGTAACCTCAGCACCGAAAGCTACACCGAATTTAACGCCCATGTGTCCTAAACCACCAAGCCCTAATACCGCCAGTTTATGACCTTTACCCACTTTCCAGTGACGCAATGGTGAGTAAGTAGTAATACCTGCGCATAAAAGTGGTGCAGTAGCTGCAAGGTCAAGTTTGTCTGAAAGGTGCAGAACGAAATCCTCTTTTACCACGATGGTGTTTGAATAACCACCGTAAGTAGGCATTGAATTATCGCGCTCCATACCATTATAGGTATAGGTACA
Source organism: Bacteroidota bacterium (assembly GCA_018266915.1). GTDB lineage: Bacteria > Bacteroidota > Bacteroidia > Sphingobacteriales > Sphingobacteriaceae > Mucilaginibacter. Next base: position 89,521 of record JAFDZM010000082.1, read on the forward strand.
GCCTTCAAGGCAGTACTGCTCCAGGTCGTGGTTGCAGTTTTCGCAGTGGCCGCATGAATCAACCATACAACCTGTAGCTGCCAGGTCGCCTACTTTAAATTTGGTAACATGTGCGCCAACCTTCACTACACGGCCAACGATCTCGTGACCCGGAACCATCGGGAAAATACCCGGGAACCAATCGTCTTTGATTTGGTGCAGGTCGGAGTGGCAAACTCCGCAATATTGAATATCAAATTGTACATCATGAGGACCTACCTCGCGGCGCTCGAAGTTCCACGGGGCTAAGTCAGATTTGTTGGTTTGGGCTGCATAGCCTTTGGTCTGTATCATAAGTTTCCTGTTTTTTTGTGGATACAAATATTGGGTAATAAAAGTGAAACACCATTAGCCATAATGGTTTTTGTTGTAGCCAAACCGGTTGCAATCATCATGCAAATGTCACAAAGCGGTTAAGGTAAAGTTAGCTAATAAATGAGCTGAACAAGTGAGCGTTTTAACAAAGTAACTTGAGCGTTTCAACAAAGCGGACAGACGGAATTTGATGGAAATTTGTCTTATCAAAAATTTAAGACAATGACAAAGATTTGGTTTATAACAGGCAGCTCCCGCGGATTGGGACGTAGCCTAACAGCAGCCGTTTTGGCTAAAGGTGATAAAGTGGCAGCGACTGCCCGGACACCCGAACAATTAAATGATTTGGTTGAGCAATATCCCGGTCAGCTACTTCCTTTACAATTGAATGTGACTGATAATGATCAGATACAAAACGCAGTTCAGCAAACTGTAGATCATTTTGGAAGGATCGATGTGCTGGTAAATAATGCCGGTTTCGGAACCATTGGTGCAGCCGAAGCTTATACAGAAGAACAGGTACGCAGCCAACTGGAAACAAATTTGTATGCGCCGATAGCTATTACAAGAGCTGTATTGCCTGTTATGCGCGCACAACGCTCAGGCCGTATTTTGCAGATCAGTTCGGTTGGCGGCAGGGTTGGTAATGCTGGATTGACCATTTACCAGGCTGCAAAGTTTGGCGTAGGTGGTTTTACGGAAGCCCTTGCTAAAGAAGTCGCACCATTGGGTATCAAAGTAACCAGTGTAGAACCCGGTGGCTTTCGCACGGATTGGGTGTCAACAGCTTCTACGGTTGAAATTCCAGAGGTAGAAGGTTATGAACAGACTGTAGGTGCAAGAAAAACATTATTTAGCAGCGACACATTTGTGCCGATGGGTGATCCCGCTAAAGCTGCACAGGTAATGATTGAACTGGCAGATCATCCTGAGCCTCCAGTACATTTAATATTAGGAAGTGAAGCTATCGCATTGGTAAAACAAGCAGATACTATGAGAAGCATGGAAATGGAGAAATGGATTTCGGTTAGTCATTCAACCAATGCGGACGATGCTGAAAACCCACTCGAAACTGAAGCAGGCAAGGCTTTATTTGCTACGAAAAAGTAAAATGCATTCAAATTCTCTCCCTACACTTAGGGAGAGATGTCCAGCGCAGCGTCGACAGAGTGGGTAGGAGTTTAGGACAGCCAGGAAAGCGCAGATTTTACCCCTCCCGGCCTCCCCTGATCTCAGGGGAGGAGTTATAGAATATTTATAGATTTGACCATGCTTTTATCAACCGATAAAAAATTACCCTCTATAGCTTATTCCTGTTACGTCAATCGTAGCAGGGAAGGAGAGCAGTTTGTTTCTGAACATGGTTTTACCTACCAGTTGGCCGGTACCATGATCATGAATGATGGTAATAAGGAATATGTATTTAACGAAGGTAGCTTCAGGTTTGGAAAGCGAAATCACCTGATGAAGTTTCTAAAAGTTCCACCCGAAGGTGGGGAGTTTAAATCGCTTTCGGTACGGTTGGATCAGCAAACACTTCGCAACTTTAGTATGGAGTTTGGCTATGCATCAGAGAATCATGTTAATGGCGATACAGTTTTAAAACTGAAATCGGATGCTTTTTATAAAAACTACATGGATTCGCTATTACCATATCTACAGCTTAACGGCTTGGATAACGAAAAGCTATTGGCTAACAAACTAAACGAAGCGATACTACTACTGCTGAAAGTAAATCCCGAAATGAAAGATATATTGTTTGACTTTAGTGAGCCCGGCAAGATCGACCTGGAGGCTTTTATGAATAAGAACTTCCATTTTAATGTAGAGTTGAATCGTTTTGCTTACCTGACTGGACGGAGCTTGGCAACTTTCAAGCGTGATTTTGAAAAGATATTTCACCTTTCGCCGAGTCGCTGGCTTTTGCAGCGCAGGTTGCAGGAAGCTTATTATATGATCAAAGAAAAAGGAAAGGCGGCCTCAGATGTGTACTTAGAACTTGGCTTTGAAGATCTGTCGCATTTTTCCTTTGCATTTAAAAAGGCATATGGCGTGGCGCCATCAAGAGTTTAACAGTTAAAATTACAGATCATGAACCCCGAAGGCGTTAAGATTTATCCCAGCAAATATCCGGTAAAGGAAACTATCGATTACTTGCAGGCGTTTTTAGAAGAACACGGCGCAACTATCTATGCCCGTATCGATCAGCAGGATGAACTGAGAAAAACCGGACAAACCATCAATCCGCTCGAGTTTTTAATGTTCGGTAACCCTAAAGCAGGAGGTGCGTTAATGGCGCAAAGCCCGTTAGTTGCACTTGATCTGCCACTAAAGATAATTGCATGGGAAGATGATAACAGCAAGGTTTGGGTAGCCTGCAATAATGCGAAGTATATTGAGGAGCGATACGGCTTATCGCATAATGAAAATACGCCTTTAAATCTGGATAAGCTGATTAATGCAGTATTGGGAAGCTAATCACCTTCTTTCTTTATTCCTTTAAGCAACGCATAAATAGCCATAGCATGGCCATGCCCAAGTTCATAATCATCTTTGAGCCACTTTACAACGTCGCCGGCTTTTGTAGTCGATTTTAGTTCGCCGTTTTGGGTAAAACCTTTTTGTTCGGCCATCGCTCTAAAATCGTCCGGGCTTTTGCCTGTTTTGGTTTGAATATTATCTAAATAGGCTTGAAATGACATATTTATTTAATAATTGGCAGATAAAAATGACAAATTCTGCTAACATTAAAAAATAATTTAACACTGTTAAGCAAAATGACAATTGGATGGTACTATCTTTCTAAAAACGAATATACCTTTGCTTAACGCTGTTAAATAAATTTACAAGCGTAAAAATAAAATGGGAAGTAAGGATAGAATATTGCGATTAAAAGAAGAGACCAGGGTGAATATCCTGGATGCTTCGCTGGATATCGTGAAGGAGGAGGGATGGCAGGCGCTAAGCATGCGCAAGATTGCCGACAAGATTGAATATACCGCACCGATCATTTATGAATATTTCGCTAATAAGGAAGCGATATTAATGGAACTAACCCGCAAGGGATTTTTGTTACTGGCAAGGGACATGAAAGAGGCAAAGGAAAAACACCGCCTGCCTGCCAAACAAATTGAAGCGATGTGGCTAGCCTACTGGAACTTCGCATTTGCACAAAAAGAATTTTATCAATTAATGTTCGGTGTAGATGTAAACTGTTGTGAACTGGCCGAGATAATGCCTGAAGCAGAGGTGCCATTCAATATAGTTACCGAGGTTATACAGGAGATTATGGCCCCTCAAAATCCTAGTGAAGATGATATTTGTGTTAAATATTACACTTATTGGTCGGTGATACATGGTTTGATCTCTATCAACCTGACACGGCGCACCACATCAGACGATATCAATCGCGAGATATTAAAAACCGCCATCAGCGGTATTACGCGGTCATTATCTGCGTAATTTTTTGAATGATACTTAACGCTGTTAAATAATTTAATAACGTTAAAATAATAAATGTTTAACACCACATCTAAATATACAATAACAATGGAAAATCGATCACTGTCACACTTATCAAACAATGTTAAATACCTTAACATTGCAATGGCGATTCTTTTGGGCCTGATGCTGCTCTTCATATATAGCTGTTCTTCAAGCCCTGCGGCTGCACCGGCGCCGCCGCCACCATCACTGCCGGTTGAAAGCATCGTTTCAAGCACTGATACTACTTACCAGGAATATCCTGCATCGGTAGAAGGTACGGTTAACGTTGAAGTACGTCCGCAGGTAAGCGGCACCCTGGATAGAGTTTTTGTTGATGAAGGTGCCTTCGTAAAAGCGGGCGAACCTTTGTTCAAGATAAACGATCAGCCTTACCGCGCTGCACTAAACAATGCTATCGCTACACAACACGCTGCTGAAAGCGCTGCTGCCAATGCACAGCTTGAGGTAGATAAATTAACTCCTTTGGTTCAAAACAAAGTAGTTTCCGATTATCAGCTTAAAACTGCCAAAGCAGCCCTGGACGTTACCAAAGCTAATATTGAACAGGCAAAAGCCAATGTTTCAACCGCTCAGATCAACTTAGGATATACTTTAATTAAAGCTCCTGTAAATGGTTACATCGGTCGGTTATTGAAAAAACAAGGAAGCCTTGTTGGTCCGACTGATCCTGAGTCGTTGACACAATTATCTGATGTACACGACGTGCATGTTTACTTCTCACTGAGTGAAAAGGATTTTGTAAACTTTAAAGAGCAATATCCGGGTCAGACCTTGAAAGACAAGTTGAAACAACTGCCTTCAGTATCATTATTACTGGCTGATAACAGTGTATATGCTAAGCAAGGAAAAGTAGATATGATAGACGGCCAGTTTGATAAAACTACTGGCGCTATCACACTGAGGGCAAATTTTGAAAACCCTCAGGGGCTGCTTCGTTCGGGCAACACAGGTAAAATACGTTTGAGCCTGCAGCACAAAGATGTGTTAAAAGTGCCTCAATCAGCTACTATTGAAGTACAGGATAAAGTATTCGTATTTGCTGTTGCTGATAGCAATAAGGTAAAGAAAACCGCTATCACCGTTGTGGGTAAAAGCGGTAATGATTACCTGATAAAAGACGGACTGAAAGTTGGTGACCAGATTGTGCTGAGTGGCTTTGACCACTTGCAGGACGGTGCCGTTATTCATCCTGAAAAAGCAGCCAACAAGCTTGCAGCTAATTAAGCCTCACCCTGCCCTCTCCAAAGGAGAGGGGTAAAATGGGCAAAGTTTAAGTCCTCTCCTTTGGAGAGGATTTAGGTGAGGCAATGAAAAAACATTCACACAAACACTTACAATCATGTTAAAGAAATTCATAGAAAGGCCGGTGCTTGCCACAGTTATCTCCATCATATTGGTGATACTGGGCCTGCTTGGTCTGTACAGGTTGCCTTTGCAACAATTCCCCGACATAGCCCCTCCATCAGTGCTGGTAACAGCCATCTATCCGGGCGCTAATGCCGAAACCGTACTGCGCTCAGTGGCGCCATCTTTGGAAGAGTCTATCAACGGGGTTGAAAACATGACCTACATGAGCTCAACCGCAAGTAACGACGGTACGCTGGCTATTACCGTATACTTTAAATTAGGTACCAACGCCGACCAGGCTGCTGTAAACGTACAGAACCGTGTAGCCCAGGCTACCAGTCAGCTGCCTGCAGAAGTGGTACAACAAGGTGTTACTACAGCCAAGCAGGAAAACAGCTTCATCATGGCCATTGGTATGTATGCCGAGGATGAAAAGAAGTATGACCAAACCTTTATCGCCAACTATGCGCAGATCAACATTATCCCTGAGCTGAAACGTATCCCAGGTGTTGGATCTGCCACTATATTCGGCGGTATCAAGGATTACTCTATGCGTGTGTGGTTGAATCCAACACAAATGGAAACTTATCATATTACTCCTACCGAAATATTTGCAGCCATCCAGGATAAAAGCTTGGAAGCAGCTCCTGGTCGATTTGGCGAGAGCAGCAAGGAATCATTTGAATACGTAATTAAATACAAGGGTAAACTGTCTAAACCTGAGGAATACGAAAACATACCTATTCGCTCAAACCCTGATGGTTCAGTATTACGTTTGAAAGATGTTGCCCGTGTTGAATTGGGCGCTTACTCATATACCAGTTTAACTCGTTTAAATGGTAAAAAAGGTATCGGTATCGGTGTGATCCAGTTATCAGGATCAAACGCTAACCAGATCCAGATAGCCATTAATAACGTAATGGAAAAAGCCAAAAAGGATTTCCCTGATGGTATAAAATATAACATCTTCTATAGTACTAAAGTTGCGCTGGATGAATCTATCAATCAGGTAGAACATACGCTGATAGAGGCCTTTATATTGGTGTTCCTGGTAGTATTTATCTTCCTGCAGGATTTCCGCTCTACGCTGATACCGGCAATAGCGGTGCCTGTGGCGATCATCGGTACGTTCTTCTTTATGTCGATCTTCGGCTTCTCTATCAACCTGTTAACCTTGTTCGCATTGGTACTCGCCATCGGTATTGTGGTGGATGACGCCATTGTGGTGGTTGAAGCAGTCCATGCTAAGATGGAGCAGAAGCATCTTGGTCCAAAAGCGGCAACACTCGAGGCCATGCACGAGATCACCGGGGCATTGATATCGATCACTTTGGTAATGGCTGCTGTGTTCCTGCCGGTAGGCTTTTTGGAAGGATCAACAGGCGTGTTCTATCGCCAGTTTGCCTTCACCATGGCAATAGCGATCGTAATATCAGCTTTGAATGCATTAACATTGAGCCCTGCATTGGCAGCGCTATTCTTAAAAGAACTGCATCCGGAGGATCAGCCTAAAACCACCTTTAAACAACGTTTCTTCAGAGGGTTCAATGCCAGCTTTAACGCAATGACCAATCGTTATACAAGTGGTTTGAAATTCCTGACCAAAAATAAATGGGTTGCGATGACAGGTTTGGCCATCATCACATTCGCAACTGTTTGGATGATCCGTACTACCAAAACTGGATTTATTCCTACAGAAGACCAGGGCTTTATTGCCATTGCGGTGAATACCCCATCAGGAACATCGCTCGACCGTACCTCGAAGGTAATGGAGCAAGCTGAAAGTACTGTGGGTAAATTACCCGCATCACGGTTCATTACCTCAGTTCCGGGATTTAACTTGCTTACTAAGTCAAACAGCCCTTCATCAGCTATCTTCTTTGTATTGCTGAAAAAACCTGATGAGCGAGGTAAAGTAAAGGACATTAACGCCATCATGGAGCAAATCAGGGGCGAACTGAACAATGTTCACGGAGGTAGTTTCTTCGTATTCAGTTTCCCAACAGTTCCGGGTTTCAGCAACGTGGAAGCGCTTGACTTTGTGTTGCAGGATAAAACCAGCGGCAAATTGGATAAGTTCAGCGGCGTAGCCAACAACTTTATTATGGAGTTGATGAAGAAACCGGCTGTAGCTTATGCTTTCACATCATTCAAGGCTGATTATCCTCAATTACAATTAGAAGTTGACGATGATAAAGCCAACCAATTAGGTGTGAGCGTGAAGGACATTCTGCAGACCATGCAGGTGTACTTTGGTAGCGCCCAGGTATCAGATTTTAACCGCTTTGGTAAATATTACCGTGTACAGGTTCAGGCTGATGTAGCTGACCGTGCTGATCCGTCATCAATCGACCGCGTGTTTGTAAAAAACAGCAGGGGAGAAATGGTGCCTATTAACACATTGGTAACACTGACCCGTGTTTATGGTTCAGAAACAGCTTCTCGTTATAATCTGTTCAACTCTATCGAGATCAACGCGATACCTAAACCTGGTTACAGTTCAGGTGAAGCAATTAAGGCGATAGAAGAAACTGCCAAAGAGCAATTGCCGTTAGGTTATACCTATGACTTTACCGGCCAAACCCGTGAAGAAATATCTTCTAACGGTCAGTCAGGTATCGTGTTCATGTTGTGTCTGGTGTTTGTGTACTTCCTGCTGTCAGCACAGTACGAAAGCTACATTCTGCCGTTTGCAGTTATTCTGTCAATTCCTACTGGGGTGCTGGGCGTATTCATTGCCATCGGTTTGAATAACATTGAAAATAACATTTATGTACAGGTAGCGCTGATCATGCTCATCGGCTTGCTGGCAAAGAACGCAATCCTGATCGTCGAGTTTGCTGTGCAGCGGCGAAGACATGGGTTATCATTAATATCTGCGGCTATCGAAGCTGCCAAAGCAAGGCTAAGGCCTATTATCATGACCTCCCTGGCATTCGTTTTTGGTTTATTCCCAATGAGTATTGCCACCGGTCCATCTGCGCAGGGTAACCACTCTATCAGTATTGCCGCAGCGGGCGGGATGGTTTCGGGTGTAGTGCTTGGCTTGTTCATCATACCGGTGTTGTTCGTAATATTCCAGTATATACAGGAAAGAATAACCGGAGTACCGGTAGCTGTACTGAATGATGGTGAAATAGATACACACCACGATCACCTGAATGGCAATCATGTCCCTGCCATTGCAGAAGCAGAAACAGTATAAATTAAATTGATTAAGACAATGAAAACATATATAAGCGGGTTAGCTTTAACACTGGTACTACTGAGCGCCTGTACCGTTTCGAAAAATGTCGAAACACCAAAACCGGCATTGCCTGAAAGCTTTGGCAATGTTGCTGCAACAACTGATACCAGCAGTGTTGCAGATATACCCTGGAAAAGTTTCTTTACTGACGTTACCCTTCAGAAACTGATCGATAGCGCAATTGTGAAGAATTATGATATGCAAATCGCTATTAAAAACCTGAAAGCTTCTGATTTACTTGTAAAGCAGGTTAAGTGGAACAATGTGCCGCAGATTGATCTTGGTGTAACTGCAAACACGCAACGTCCATCCGATAATAGCATAACCGGCTTGAGCCTGGCTGAAGCCGGTATCAAAACCAAGCATATTGAGGATTATTCAGCAAATGCTTCCCTGTCATGGGAAGCTGATATCTGGGGTAAGATAAAGAACCAGAATAAAACAGCAGTTGCCACTTATTTGCAAACTGCAGAGGCTAAGAAATTGGTGCAAACCAATATTGTTGCCAGTGTATCACAGGGATATTATAACCTGTTAATGCTGGACGATCAATTAGCAATTGCTGAAAAGAATGTTAAGCTGAATGACAGCACCCTGCGCATCATCAAATTGCAGTATGATGCAGGGCAGGTAACTTCGTTGGCAGTTCAACAGGCCGAAGCACAACGCCAGGCCGCTGCCGAACTGGTGCCACAGTTTGAACGCGATATTACTCTGCAGGAGAATGCTTTGCAAATCTTAGCCGGTTCATTACCCGGTAAGATCGATAGATCAGCCTCATTGAATGATATCCATTTTGCAGATAACCTGTCAACCGGAGTTCCCTCAGCAATCCTGAGCCGCAGGCCCGATGTAAGAAGCCAGGAATTGGCATTGACCATCGCTAATGCTAATGTAGGTATCACCAAAGCTGAAATGTATCCAGCTTTAAGGATTACTGCACAGGGTGGTGTTAACTCGTTCAAAGCAAGCAATTGGTTCAATATTCCTGCTTCCTTATTTGGAATAGTGGGAGGGAGCATAGCGCAGCCACTGCTGGATCATAAAGAGTTGAAAACCAACTATGAAGTGGCTAAAGTAAATCGTGAAAAAACAGTGCTCCAATTCAGGCAGACTGTATTGGTAGCTGTTGGCGAAGTATCCGACGCTATGGTGAAGATAGAAAAACTGAAAGCGCAGCAAACTATCGCTGAAGATCGCCTGAAGACCTTAAAGAAGGCAATCAGTAACTCTAATTTGCTGTTTCAGAATGGTATGGCTAACTACCTGGAAGTGATCACCGCACAAAGCAATGTTTTGCAAAGCGAGCTGGAACTGGCTACTATTAAAAGATCAGAATTAAGCGCTATATCAGACCTTTATAAGGCTCTTGGAGGCGGCTGGAAATAATATAAAAGGATGGAGGTACTCCATCCTTTTACCCTTTTACCCTTTTACTTTTTACTCCTCTAACCTTTTTGGTAGTGATTTTCCGATAGTCTTTAGGGGCTTTTATCATCTGAAAGTTGCTGCATCATAACAACGTCACAAAACGTTTTAAGTCATAATAAATAGTCAACTTGATTGACTATTTATTATACATTTGTGTCATAGACTTACAGAGATGAAAGCAATTAATCAAATCAGCAATTTAGTGAATAAGGTATTCTTTATGTCACTATTAATGGTGCTCACCGTGGCTTCTGCATCAGCACAAAACGATTGGAAACTGAGCGCCGATAAGGAAGGCATAAAAGTATATACCAGCATGGTGGCCGACTCGAAGATCAAAGCAGTTAAAGTAGAATGCGATTTAAATACAACACCGTCTCAACTGGTTGCAGTGGTAATGGATATCAATACTGCCACCGAGTGGGTATATCATGTTAAGTCTGCTAAACTGATTAAACAAGTGTCACCTACAGAGCTTTATTATTATTCAGAAGTTAGTTTGCCATGGCCTGTTGCTAACCGTGATTTTGTTGCTCACTTAACCGTTACACAGGATCCTGCTTCTAAAGTAGTAACCATCGATGGCCCTGCCGTACAAGGTTATGTTCCTGTAAAGAAAGGTATTGTTCGTGTCGATAATTCTTTTGGCAGGTGGGTTATTACTCCGGTAAGTGCAAGCCAGGTGCATGTTCAGTATATGATACATACAGATCCGGGAGGTGCAATTCCTGCATGGCTAGTTAACATTTTTGCAACAGATGCACCGCTGAAAATCTTCGAGAGTCTGAAAGTACAATTGCAAAAACCGGCCTACAAAAATACCACTCTTGCGTTTGTAGCAAACTAAGCCTCACCCGGCCTCTCCAAAGGAGAGAGGTTTTGGTCAGAAGAAATTGAAGTCCTCTCCTCTGGAAAGGATTTAGGTGAGGCTCTCAGAGACTTTTATCAGAGTAAAGTCAGCCGTATCACGGCAATGTCACAAAACCCTATTTACTGAAAAATATAGTAAACTAAGTTGACGAAATTGGTCAACTTAGTTTACCTTTGTATTGTCAAATCACAACAGTTATGAAAACAACAGGCATACATTTCGACCAGTCACTTTTAGACAACGCTAAAATGATGATAAACGAAGCTAAGGGCTTCAAATTTAGCTGGCTGTTTGCGATGTTGGGCATTACGTCTGACAGGGTGAATTATTACCTGACACTGTTGTTGAAACAAATCTTCAGCGACAACTTTTCAGGATCAGATGCAGAAACCGGCATGGTGCTCATCTTTCTGAAAAGCTACTTCTTATCAGCAGCTGCATTATTTATGATCAGTAATAATGTGATAAGAGATTTTATCAAAAACCTGGGAAAACCAAAAGCAAAAGTAGTAGCGCAGGATACTGAAAATTTAATCTATACAAAAGCCGCCTAAAACCAATCACCATAAATAGTAAGATCATGAAAACAAATTACACCTACAATATTATAAAAAGTGCACTCCTGATTTTGTTCGTCGTGCTGTCAACTGCTTTGATGGCCCAGCAAACTATCGTGAAAGGAGTGGTTACCGATGCCCGTACCCATGAAACCATGCCGGGTGTAAGCGTCTCATTCGACGGAACCTCAATTGGTAACAGTAGCGACGTACAAGGAAATTACCGGATCATCACTGATGGTAATTATAACCGCATCAAAATTTCGTTTATCGGTTATAAAACTCAGTATAAGGACATCACTCCTGGTACAACCCAAACTATGAATATCGTATTGATCGAAGACCGTAAAACCTTAAATGAGGTTGTTATCAGAAGCGGTAAAAAGACACGGTATACCAATAAAAATAACCCTGCTGTTGAACTGATCCGTAAAGTAATTGCTCATAAAGATCAAAACAGGATTGAGAACTACAATTATGCAGAGTTTCAGCAGTACGAAAGGGTGCTATTCTCATTAAGCGACCTTTCTGACAAATTCAAGCAAAAAAGAATATTCAAAAACTATCAGTTCCTGTTTACCGAACAGGATTCAGATGCTATTGGTGGTAAAAACCTGTTACCTATCTACCTGGAAGAAAAACTATCTGATAATTACTACCGCAAATCACCATATGTAAAAAAACAAGTAATAGAGGCAAACAAGCAGGTAAAGTATGATGAGAACTTTGTAGACAATGAGGGTTTGAAAACCTACTTCAACCGTCTGTATATGGATATTGAAATTTATGACAACAATATCCCTTTGCTGGGTAACCAGTTACTTAGCCCTATTGCTGATGGCGCACCTGCTTTTTATAAGTTCTTTATTACGGACACTATTAAAGATGTTAGTCCGCAATTGATTGAGCTGAGCTTTACTCCTCGTAATACTAATAATATGCTGTTTGAGGGTAAGATTTATATCACTATGGACGATAACTATGCTGTGCAAAAAGCAGAGCTAACCGTTAACAAAAACGTTAACCTGAACTTTGTGCGCAAAATGCAAACCACGCTCGCTTACACCAAGACAGAAACCGGTCGTTACCGTTTAAGCCAGAGTGATCTTAAAATAGATTTTGGTATCAACAAAAATAAAGGCGGCGGTGTATATGGCGAACGTATTGTGCTCATTAATAATTTCGAGGTTAACAAACCACGTCCGGAAACGACTTATACAGGCCCTGCACAAATGATCGCTTTTGATGCCAAGGAAAAAGGTGACGAGTTCTGGAAAGCAAATCGCCCTGACACACTGAAGCAATCACAACTTGATATTTATAAGAATATCGATAGCCTGCAAACTATCCCTTCATTCCGCCGCACAATGGACCTGGTAACATTATTCGTAGCCGGTTACAAAAACGAAGGTCCGTTTGAAATTGGCCCTACAAATACATTTTATAGCGCTAACTCTGTTGAAGGCTTCAGAGCTAGATTAGGTGGTCGTACCACGACAGCACTGAGTAAACGCTATTATTTTGAAACTTATGGCGCTTATGGTTTCCGTGATGATCAATTCAAGTATTTTCTGAGCGGCACTTATTCACTTAATAATAAGTCTATCTATTCTTTCCCTCAGGAGTACATCAGGACAAGTTTTCAGCACGACACAAAAATTCCGGGCTCAGAATTGGGCTTCGTGCAGGAAGATAACTTCTTGCTATCTCTGAAACGCGGCGAAAGTGACCTTCTGACTTATAACGATCAGTTTAAAATAGATTACGTGCATGAATACCTGAACCACTTTTCTTATAAAGTTGAGTTCAGAAGCTGGAACCAGGCTCCGGGTGGTGCACTGTATTTTCAGAATATAGAAAATGGTCAGCCGCATAATATAAACGATATTCAAACAACCGATCTGTCGTTAGAATTGCGCTACGCACCTCATGAAAAATTTTACCAGGGGAAACTATACCGTACACCAATCCCTGACAAATACCCGATATTTACTTTGCGCTATGACGAAGGTTTCAAGGGGTTCTTAAAGGGGCAATACAATTATCAAAGCGTAACTGCCGATATTACCAAGCGTTTTTATTTATCTCAGCTGGGATTTACCGATGTTGAGGTTGAAGGCGGATACATTTTTAATAAACTACCTTTCCCATTGTTGGATATCATTCATGCCAACCAAAGCTATGCGCTGCAATTGGAGTCATATAACCTAGCCAATTACCTGGAATTTGTGAACGACCATTATGCCAGTGTAAATATCGATCATCACTTTAATGGTTTGTTCTTTAACAGGGTTCCGTTGCTGGATAACCTTAAGCTGAGGGAAGTAGTATCATTCAAAAGCCTCTGGGGTGGTTTAAGAGCCGAAAATAACCCGGCTAATGATCCTACGCTGTTTCAGTTCCCTGTAAGAGAAGGCAGCCAAACCATTACACATACTTTGAATAATGGTCCATACATGGAAGCCAGCGCTGGTATCGAGAATATATTTAAACTAGTGCGCCTAGATGTTGTTAGAAGATTGAGCTACCTCGATAATCCTGATGCACCAAAGTGGGGGGTAAGGGCAAGAGTTAGATTCCAGTTCTAATTATACTTATTGGGCGAAATATTCGTTAAATTTGTAAACCAGGTTGACTACTGCCTGGGAAAATTTAAAATTGAAAAACATGTTAAACGAGGATACATCAAGGATGACAGGCAGGTTGCTATACCTGTTGAAACGACTATCAGATGATTGGTATTGCACGGAATTGTGCCATGCTAACCTGAAGGGTTTTAATAACTCTTACATACCCATGTTTATGAGTATCGGTACTAGGGGAATATCCAACAGCAAACTTGCTGCGAACCTGAGCATTACCAAACAGGCTGCAAGTAAAGTGATCAAAGAGCTTGAAGAACTAAACCTGGTACGAAGCGAAAAATGCAATACCGATGGAAGATCGATGATGTTGTATTTAACTGATGAGGGCATTGGTTTTTACGAGCACATCAGCAGCCAGATGGTTGCCCTCGAAAAAGAATACAAAAAAGTGGTTGGCGCCAAAAACTACGAGAATGCTATCAACGTAATGCTGAAACTGGTGGAGTTCCATCAGAATCATGAAAAAGCAGCTGTGAGTTAATAGTATTCCACTTTCATATACGCACGATGCCTCTGCTGAAACAGGGGCATTTTTATTTTTTTGGCTGACTATCAGCTATTCCTGATTTTTAATTAAAGTACATTTATATCTTTTTCTTTGATATGGATTGATTTTTAGATATTTAACTTAGTGTATTAATTACACTATTATGATAAATTTTTTTTGGAACTCATAGTACCTTTGTATTGTATTTAGATGATGCAGTGAGCATTTGATGAATACAATAAAACTTAAGAACAATGAAAACCAGAATTTTATCTATCATCCTGTTATTCGCTGCAATCGCAGGATTTTCAAAATCAACTTATGCTGCTACAAGTAATGCAGACTATACTTTATTAAAAGAAATCAAAGCCATTAATAAGATCGAAGTTCGCGGAAATGTGGAATTATTTATTTCTGACAATTCTGTTGAACAGGTTAAAGTTTACAACAAATACTATTCTGAAAATGCTTTGGTTCAGTACAACAACGGTACTTTAAGGATCACTTCTTATAATGCTGAAAAGCTGGTCGTTTGGGTAAGTACTGATGATCTTCGCGCTGTAACTGCTTATGACAACGCTGAAGTAAGGTCATTCGGAAAACTTTCAAAAATTGAGTTCGATGTTGACCTGCACAACAATGCATCTGCTAATTTAAATATGGATGCTTACAGTGCCAACGTGAAATTGAACGATCATGCTAAAGCTGAATTAAGTGGTAATGCAACAGAATTCGGATTAACTGCAAACGCTAACACAACCGTAGTTAAAAACGACTTTAAAGCAGAATACATTACTGATAACAAGATCAATACTGCTACTGCAGCCAAGAATGACGATTTAACCATACTTGAATAAGCACCACTTTGGATTTGGATTAAAAGCCTTCCGCTAATCAGCCGGAAGGCTTTTTTTATGCCTTGTAAATCCGGTGCATAGTTTCTTTCAAATCAGTGTACAGTTGCTTATAAATACTGAAGTTTCTATTATAGACATCCCTGTTTACAGGGTTGGGTTGATAGATGATCAAATCATCGCTAACCTTCGGATAATTATTAATTGCACCGATAACTTTTAAAGCAATAAAAGCAGCCCCAATCGCCGAAGCATCGTCAGCCTGCAAAATGGCCAGCTTTTTTCCTGTGATATCAGCCAGTATTTGTACCCATATCTCTGATTTGGTAAAACCACCACTGATATTGATTTGAATGATTGGTTCAGAGTTTTCCTGAACGGCATCAAGCACATCGCGCATCGCGAAGCAGATCCCTTCTAAAACAGCTCTTGAAAAATTGGCCTGGGTATGTTGCAGTTTGACACCAAAGAAATTGCCGCAGCTTTCGCTATCCCATATCGGTGCACGCTCGCCGGTAAGATAGGGCAGGAAGATCAGGCCATTACTACCAGCTGTTATTTGGGCAACCTGGTTGAATATACCTTCGTAATCTTTCTCAGTCGGATTTGGTCCGGCAATATTTTTTACCCACCATTGCATGGCCACGCCGCCGTTATTAATTGGTCCGCCGCAGATGTAAGTTTTTTTGTCCAGGATATAACTGAAGGTCATTGCCTCCGCATTTGGCAACGGTTTATTGCTTGCCACGCGCACTGCTCCACTGGTCCCGATAGTCATCGCCGCGATTCCGGGCTTGGTGGCCATACTACCAAGGTTAGCCAGGCAGCCATCGCTGGCTCCAATAACAAGACGGGTGTTTTTATCAAGAAAATCTAATGAAGAACCAGTTTTTGCATAATCTGTGGGAACAGGCTTTGAAAGTATATCATTCGTAATTTCTGCAAGCTTTAAAGCATCGTCATGCCACTCAAAGGTTGTAATATTGAATAGCCCGGTACTGGAAGCAATAGAATAATCGATCACAAACTCATTAAAGAGCTTATGCCAGATGAATTCTTTGATCGAAATAAACTTATGAGCCTTATGAAATAACTCAGGATCATTCTCCCTTAGCCAGATCAGCTTGCACAGAGGGGACATGGAATGAATAGGGGTGCCGGTAACTTTATAGATCGACATGCCCTGTTCTGTAGCTCTTAATGCAATAGCTATTTCAGCGCTGCGGTTGTCGGCCCAGGTCATCATAGGCGCTAATACCTTGCCATTATTGTCGACAGCAATAAAGCTATGCATGGCACTGCTTAAGCTGATGGCTTTGGGCTGAGATCCGGTTTGTGCAATAATACCTTTAATACTGCCGGTAAATGCCAGCCATATTTGTTCCGGATCCTGCTCATGATAACCTGGTTTTGGCACACTGAAAGGATAATATTGCTGGGCATCCCCAAATGAATTGCCTTTCAGATCAACTGCGACGGCCTTAACGCTACCTGTTCCAATATCGATGCCTAAAACGTATTCCATATTTCATGCAAGATATGCGTTTTTAAAAAGGATGATTTCTTAACAATATTATTTTTTTTCACAAAAATTTGCGTAAGTAAATACTTACATATAAATTTGTAAGGAAATACTTACATATTGAAATGGCACTACAATCCAGAAGGGACGTTTTTCAGGCAATAGCCGATCCGACACGCAGAGAAATTATCAACCTGATCGCATTTAATCCGCTTAATCTCAATGCTATTGCTGAGAATTTTGATGTGAGCAGGCCCGCTATTTCCCAGCATATCAAAATATTAACCGAGTGCGGATTGATCGTTATCAAAAAACAGGGTAGGGAGCGGTACTGTGAAGCGTCATTGCAGCAATTAGGTGAAGTATCGAACTGGATAGAGCAGTACAGGAAACTTTGGCAGAAACAATTCAACGCACTCGACGATCTATTGGAAGAATATAAAACCAAAAATAAAAAATCTTGACAGTGGGTAATTTGAACAAATAATTCATTTATAAAATATTAACCAATTATAAAACAAATAGTTATGGCATCAAATAATCAAACCGAGATCATTGCCGAACCAGGCAAACAGGAGTTGTTTATCAAAAGGGAATTTGAAGCTCCGCGCGAGTTAGTTTTCAGGGCATTTACCGATGCGGAAATGCTGGTGAAGTGGCTTGGCCCATGCAACATGAAAATGCGTATCGATAAGCATGAGGCCAGGGCAGGTGGTTCATACCGTTATGTACATATAGACCCGGCAGGCAACGAGTATGGCTTTCATGGAGTTTCTCATGAAATGCTGGTGCCTGAAAGATTGATACGCACTTTTGAATTTGAAGGGCTTCCGGAAACAGGCCACGTGGTATTGGAAACTGCCCGGTTTGAGGCTTTGCCAAATGATCGTACAAGGGTAACTATTCAATCTGTATTTCAATCAGTAGCTGATCGTGACGGCATGGTGCAATCCGGAATGGAATACGGTGTAAAAGAATCTCATCAAATGCTAGACGAATTTTTAGCCAAGCAATTAGTAAACTAATCCGTTTTCAATGTCATCCTGACAATTTATTTTGTTCATTCGGGCAGGTTTTTATTACTTTTGAAAGTATATACCTGCCCGAATAATGAGAACATTTACCATTTTAACCATCCTTTTTTCTTTTATCTGTATTAACTCTTTTGCGCAAGGGAGTCAGTCTGCTAATTATGTTTATGGCCGTGCACCCCTGCGCCAAAACCCGTATATTGAATTACCGCTAGGTGCAATAAAGCCGGAAGGCTGGCTTCGGGAAATGCTGATCAGGCAGAAAAACGGAGCTACAGGAAACCTGGACAAACTTTATCCATCGGTAATGGGAAAGCGTAACGGCTGGTTAGGTGGTGACGGCGATCAGTGGGAGCGCGGACCGTATTGGATAGACGGGCTTTTGCCCCTGGCCTACATTCTGAATGATAAAGAGCTCATAGCTAAAGTAAAGCCCTGGATAGAGTGGACAATAAAAAGTCAGCAACCTGACGGATATTTTGGTCCGGCAAAGGATTACAGTCCGGAGCCCGGCATACAGCGTGATAACAGCCACGATTGGTGGCCGAAGATTGTAATGCTGAAGGTGCTGATGCAATACTACTCAGCTACAGGTGATAAAAGGGTAATTAACCTGTTGACGAATTATTTCAAATACCAATTAAAAGAACTCCCAACACATCCGCTGGATCATTGGTCATTTTGGGCGAGATACAGGGCGGGGGATAACCTGATGGTGGTTTACTGGCTGTACAATATCACCGGCGATAAATTTTTACTTGATCTTGCTGAGTTGCTTCACAAACAAACTTTTGATTATACAGGATCTTTCCTGAATACCGATTTGCTTGCTCGCGACGGTAGCATTCATGGTGTAAACCTTGCCGAAGGAATGAAAGAGCCGATTATTTATTATCAACAGCACACAGAAAAGAAATATCTTGAAGCTACCGAGAAAAGCTATGCCGATCTGCGCAAATACGACGGCATGGTTAACGGCATGTTTGGCGGCGATGAATCGCTGCATGGTAATAATCCAACACAAGGTTCGGAACTTTGTACAGCTGTAGAGGAAATGTTCACGCTGGAAAATACACTGGCAATCACCGGCGATGTGAGTTATGCAGATCATTTGGAACGAATTGCTTTTAATGCTTTACCTGCCCAAGTAGACGAAAATCTGATTGACAGGCAATATTTTCAGCAAGCTAACCAGGTAATGGTTACGCAGGCCGACCGCAATTTCGATATCAATCATAGCGGAACTGATGTGTGCTATGGCTTGTTGACCGGCTATGCCTGCTGTACCAGCAATATGCACCAGGGCTGGCCAAAATTTACACAGAATTTGTGGTATGCAACGGCTGATAAGGGTATTGCAGCGTTAGTTTATTCCCCATCAGAAGCAAAGATCATCGTAGCCAATGGAACCGTTGTTAATGTAAAAGAAGAAACCAGTTATCCCTTCAAGGGGACGATAAAATTCACTTTAAACACAAATAGCAAATCACCGATAATCTTTCCTTTCGATTTGAGGATACCTGAATGGTGCAAAAAGGCCACTATAAAAGTAAATGGAAAAATTGAGCAGGAGTCAACAGGGAACCAAATCTTAAAACTTAGTCGTGAATGGAAATCAGGTGATATTGTTGAACTGGAACTGCCTATGCACATCCGTCAAAACAGGTGGTATGAAAACTCGGTATCAGTTGAGCGTGGCCCGTTGGTTTATGCTTTGAAGATTGGGCAGGAAGTTAAAAAGGTTAATAACCCGAAAGATACCATTAATTATGGCAGTACTTTTTATGAAGTGAGGCCAACCACCCTATGGAATTTCGGATTAATCTCCACACCCAAAGATAAACTTGATGAACAATTTAAAGTAGAAGAAACCGGAAAAGTTGCCAATTATCCATGGACTCTTGATGCTGCACCTATCATTATAAAAACCACAGCTAAACAAATACCTTCCTGGAAGTTATATGATGAAATGGCAGGCCCATTGCCATACAGTAATATTTATAACGAAAATGAGCCGGTTCAACCCGATCAGCAGATCACATTAATACCATACGGATGCACCAAATTACGGATATCAGAGTTTCCAGTCGTTAACAAATGAGGGACTAATGACTTATTTGTTAGGAATTTCCCAAGTATTATAAATTTAGTTGATTAATACTTATCTTGCTTAGGTATACCCCCAATTACCTGAATTGTAAGAATGTTGATCAAGACCTTAGTTTTAACTGCTTTTTTGGGGTTAATTGTTTTGCTGTCGTCGGCGCAGAGTCCGCCTCGCGATAGTGTTTTATATAGTACTGCCGCGGTTAACACAATCAACTATTTCAACGCAAATATTGGGGATCAGTCCGAAATTTATAGCGGCGATCAGTATGATTTATTGCCTCCCGCCAATAAGGGTACATTTTATTTCCAGGATAAAAATTTTTGTACCCCCTCGTTAATCTGTTTTAATGCCAAATGGCATAAGGATATCCCGGTATTATATGATGTCTATAACGATGTCATTGTGTCGGTAAACAACAACTACCTTTTCGTACTCAAGCGCGATAAACTATCCGACGTATTTTTGCTCGGTCATCATTTTGTTTATTTCGATCCTAAAGGCCAGAACAATATGCCGACAGGGTTTTATGATGAATTGTACGATGGCCGTTCAAAAGTACTGGTGAAACGGATTAAGACCATTTTCGATCACCAGGTATCAGCGCAGTTCGCTGAGATTATTTACGAAGATCATAGTACCATATATCTAAAAAAGGGGGACAAGTTTTTGGAGATCAGCAGCAAGGGTAATTTGAAAGATGCGTTGGCTGATAAGAAGAAACAGATCAACGAATTTATGCGTGCTAATAAGATAAATTTCAATAAAGATAAAGAGGGTGCGGTTGCCAAAGTTGCTGGCTATTATGATCAGATAAGCAATTAGTATGGGAAAGTTCTATCTCGTCTTTTATATACTTTTTAGTTTGTCGCTGTTTGTAAAGGCTCAGCAAAGCAACCAGTTGATTGATGTTAATTACAAGCAGGCGTCGATAAGCCAGATGGTAGCTGATTTAAAGTCAAAGACGGGTTACCAGTTTTATTATGACCCGGTTCAAACGGATAGTTTGAGGGTTACTTTAGCATTGACCCAAAAGACTTTATCATTTGTTTTGGACAAGGCATTTGAAAATACAGTTTACCATTATTTTATTACTGACGCTCATGAAGTGATACTGACCAAAAACCTTAAAGTTATTGCCGACTTAGCGCCCGGCATTTTTAATAATCAGCCCGCGCCTGCGGTCACGCAGGCGCCTCAGGCGGTAGTAGACTATTCCGAAGAAAAGACGGTGAAAGTAGCGGAAGCGACGACGGAGAACA
>JAFDZM010000083.1 GCA_018266915.1 Bacteroidota bacterium
CCAAACCTAATAGCGTTATGAAAAATTTATTCAAAACAATATTGTTAATTGCAATCGTTACGTTTACAGCATTTCAAATTCTTTGAGAAATTCAATTGGGTGATGAGATATAATTTACCCGTTTTTAAGAAGTAAATTTGAAAGAGAATACTACCCATTTACAAAAATCTCTGCAAAAGCCTTTTTTTGTATTTAATTTTGCCCGCAACTATCAATGCTGATTTGGTGCTTTTATGGCACTAAAGAACGTGTTGCATCTCTACCTATCGCCTATGAATTTTAAGATTAACTGTATAATTATTGATGATGATCCGGAGGTAGTAACCTATGTTAAAGCATATATATCAGATATACCTTTTCTTAATTTAGTTGCCACTTATACAAGTTCAGCGCTCGCCATAGAGCGTTTAGTTGCGGACGATGTTAAACTTATTTTTCTTGACATTCACTTACCGGGAATCAACGGTATGGAATTTGCCAAAACCATTTATGACCCGTTTAACCCAAATAAGCCAAGGATAATATTTATAAGCGGATCGGAAGATTATGTGCGTGACGGGTATAAAGTTGATGCCCTTGATTATCTTCTAAAGCCATTTTCATTTGAAGACCTCTTCAAAGCGGCATATAAAGCACGCATCTTTTTTGAATCACAGGCAAAACTAAATGCCGGCTTTATTATGCTGAAAGTTGAGCATGAGTTAGTTAGGGTGCCATACGACAAGATACTTTATATCGAAAGTGTAAAGGATTATGTGAAAGTTTATTTATCGGAAGGTGCCCCGGTAACTGCATTGTCTACATTGAAAAGCCTGGAAGAGCAGCTCCCTGCAAAGCAGTTTCTCCGGGTTCACCGCTCTTTTATAGTCGCAACCGAAAAGATAGACTCGATTCACAGCTATACCATAAAAATAGGCAAAATCACTATTCCTGTTTCAGACCCCTATAAGCCAAACTTCAGGCAACAATTTCAAGCCTGGTTCTAAAAAATCATCAGCCCCGATAATTGTTAATCCCCGAAAAGTTATTCTATCGGGTGAATCAGGCTTTCTATCGGACAGACCGGGCTTTCTATCGAAGAGTTTGCTAACGTATGCTGTTTGTTATTTTACTTTGTAGTCAGGACAGACGATATAATCAACTTTCTATGAAAAAGTTATGGACATTAATTATAGTGACAGGCGTAGGCTTAAGCGCCCATGCTAAAGCCTTAAATATCGTAAAAACAGACACGGTTAAGTCGGTCGTGCAAAATAAGGATGTATTAAAATTGAATGTTAAGCTTGCCAAATTACAATTGCATCTGACAACCGTACAAAACCGGATACCGGAAGATGAAGAAAAGGTAAAAAGTACAGCCGACGACGCGCGCGACGCTCTTAAAACAAGCCGGGATAAAGCCGCCGGGGCTGTAGATGGAGATGCCGGAGATGCAAAAAAGGCTGCAAAAGCGGCAAAAAAAGCAGCCAGGGCTACAAAGGACGCAGAAAAGGCCTCACAGAAATTACAGGACGATCAGGATAAGGTAAAGAAATTGAACAGCCAGATAGAAGAATTGAAAAAAAAGATCGACCTGTTGCAACAAGATTCCCCAAAGAATGCCTAATTTATATTTTATTAATTTGAGTTTAACCAAACATGCCGGCAATATTGCCGGCATTATGCATTTACGGAGATGAAGCTTTTTGATAGTCCGGGTAAACTAACGACTATAGTTAGACGGATTTTTATACTATTTCTAATATTTACACTTGCGGTTGTAGCCGGTTCATTCATATTAAGGGCCTCCATAGTTCATAAAATGGAGAGCCTCAGCACTACACTTGAGCAACCGTCACCCCAAACAGATATTAGTTCGGCCCTGCTTGACCTGAACGTGGCCGAGAATGATTTTCAGAAAGCAAGCGACGGCGGTAATGCGCAAAGCCTGGACGCCTATACCGAAAAATTAAAAGACGTTTTTAACCAGATAAGCCATATACTAACCCGTTATGACAGGGATCAGAAAAAGTATTTCTCGGGCAGCAAGCAGCAGATTGCTTCAGCGCTGCAGCAAAAGATGGAGGTATCGCAACGGCTTTTTGAGTTGAAACGCCATTTCGATTCATTGATAAAGGTAACTAACATCAATAATATCAACGCCGGTGTCCCTCACATTGAGCTGCCAAAAGCTGTTTCACACTTTAAGACCGGAAAAACTGATACATCGGTTACTGTGCGCACTGAAGCTGACAAGAGCGGATTATTTAAACGCCTCAAAAATGCTATTGCTAACAAGAATAATGTTAAAGTACTTACGATAAGGCAAAAGCAGGATTCAATACTGGCCAGTAGGTATAAACAATTACAGAAGCATGGGCTTTTATCGCAATTGAGTCAACAATATAAGGACATCCTGAAGCTAAACCAGGACTTGACTTCTGCAAATCTGAACCTGCTTAATGAAGTACATCAACTGCTGGTTGAGCTACAGGATATTGATAACATTGCTTACCAAAATGCCCGCGAACTTGCATTGAGTGAATACAGGCAGACAACGAGCGACCTAAATACATTTACGGGCGTCACGTCGGTATTCCTGATAATCTTTGTGATCCTGCTTATTATTTATATACAAAGAGCTGCACGTGCAGAACAAAACTACCAGGTTGAAAATGAGCGCTCGATTCAGCTTGCCGGAGAAAAATCTGAAATACTGGCAATAATGAGCCATGAGATTCGTAATAGGTTAACGGCAATAAGCGGCGCAACCTACATGCTCAATAAAACCAATTTGTCTGATACGCAAAAGGAAAAGGTTTCTGCCATTAATTTATCTTCAGATACACTTGTTAAAACATTAAACCAGGTGCTGGATATCACCAAACTTGAGGAGCAGCCGACAGATATATTGAAGAAGGATAGCTTTAAGCCAATAATTGTGGTCGACGATGTGGTGACCGCCATGCGCTTTATGGCAGAGAACAAGGGCCTCGGACTAAAAACAAATTATAACGGCGATATAAACTTAACAGTAGAAGGCGATCAGCTCCGGCTTTCCCAGGTCATCACCAACTTACTTAGCAATGCTATCAAATATACCGACCAGGGATACGTAAAGGTGAATGCAAATTTAAATATTATAGAAAGGAAGGCCATTTTTTTGATGGAGGTTAGTGATACCGGGATTGGAATTCCTAAAAAGCACCAGCCCCGGCTATTTACCCGTTATTATCAGGCAGGCGGAAAAAGACCGGGAACAGGTTTGGGTCTTTATCTCTGCAAACAACTGGTGGAATTACAGAATGGCACTATCAAATTGGATAGCGAGGAAGGTAAAGGCTGCACGGTGACATTTACCCTGCCTTATTCCATTAAGGAAAACCTTTGAATACGATGGCTCCCGAATATAGCTAACTTACATCTACCCCTAATTTATCATATTAATGAAGAATCTTGTTTTAAAAGGTGAGTTCTACGAATCTATAGACCTAATCATCACGCCCATTATTTTAGCTAAAGAGGATACTGAATGCCAGTACGTAAACAAGGCATTTTTATCAGCCGTGGGATACAACCAAGCTGAAATCATAGATCAAAGCGCATGGTTCGATAAAGTGTACCCCGACCCTGAGTATAGGGAGGACGTAAAAAATACCTGGCGTATGCTTACAGAAGCCGCTAAAGTTGACGGAAGCAGCCATGCCCACATGATAAGTAAAATATGTTGTGCAGACGGGTCTTATAAATGGTTTGATATCCATGAAAATATTTATGGCGACATCAAAGTGGTTACCTTGTTAGACGTAAATGAATCCCAGAAAAGCAACGAAGAGCTTATCGATGCTATCAGTCAAAAAGATATATTGTTATCCGTTATTGCCCATGATGTAAGAAGCCCTCTGGGCAATATCAGGCAAGTGATCAATAGTTATAAAGACCTCGGGTTATCAACTGAGGAGATGGCCGGCATATTTGCGGGTATATTGCCCCAGATAGACTATATTTTTAATATCATCAATTCGCTGTTACTTCGCACCAGTGACGAAAGAGGTAGTTTTATCGAGAAGAGGGAAAAGATAAACCTCAGCATGTTTTTTGGAAAGTATATCGACTATTACCACGAACGCCTGGTGCAGAGGGACATCAATTTTGTTTTTAACATAGCAGGCAACGATACTATTGATTTTGATCCGTTCATTCTTGATGTCATTTCGCGTAATGTGATTGATAATGCTATAAAATATAGCCCCGATAGTGGCTCGATCTTCATTTCATGCCAGAAATCTGATAACTATTCTGATCTGGTCATCCGCGATATGGGGCCGGGTATGTCTGCCACACAAAGTGAGCGGATATTGGGCAACAAAGGGAGCCGCAGGCTTAAGAACCAGATAACAGATAGTTTTGGGCTAGGACTGATAATGGCTAAAGAGATACTGGAAAAACATAACGGCCAACTCAAAATTAACAGTGAGATTGGTAAAGGAACATCATTTAATATACAGATACCTAACCTGGCCTGAGGAATATTTAGTCTTTTACAATACCCTTTTTGTCATTAGTTCGATCATCTGATGGGGCAATTGAGAAGAAAAAATCAGTTGTTCGATTTTTTGTGCTTATACGTAATATTTTGTCGCGATCCACCCCTCAGAATGTCGATTTTATATAGTACTAAATCCTGAAATGCTTTTGATCTTTGTATAATCAACAAATTCAAACCAAACCT
>JAFDZM010000084.1 GCA_018266915.1 Bacteroidota bacterium
CCAAACCTAATAGCGTTATGAAAAATTTATTCAAAACAATATTGTTAATTGCAATTGTTACGTTTACAGCATTTCAGTCTAAGGGGCAACAGCTTAAACCTAACGTCAGTGGCTATGCACCTGTTAATGGTATCAAAGTTTATTACGAAGTATATGGCGAGGGTAGGCCTATCGTCTTACTGCATGGCGCTTTTATGACCATTGAGGGGAACTGGGCGCAAATAATTCCTGAATTGGCAAAAACAAGGAAAGTAATTGCCATTGAAATGCAGGGACATGGGCATACACCATATTCAGACAGAAAATTAACGCACGCCGCTTTAGCAAGCGATGTGGAAGGCATAATGGATTACCTGAAAGTTGACAGCGCAGACGTGGTAGGGTACAGCATGGGCGGCTCTGTGGCTTATAAGTTTGCCATACAAAGCCCTAAGCGGTTAAGAAAATTAGTGATCATTTCTTCTACTTATAAAAGCAGCGGCTGGCTGCCAGAAGTAGCCGCTGCTTTTAAATCGTTTAAGCCTGAGTTTTTTAATAATACCCCAATGAAAACCGCTTATGATGCAGTGGCGCCTGATAAAAATAACTGGACAAAGTTTATAGAGCAGATGATTGCTTTTGCTCAGCAGCCATTCGACTTAGGCGACGCCAATATTGCCAAAATCTCTGCGCCAGTATTGATCATAGCGGGTGACAATGACGGACTGGATAAAGTTGAGTTGGCAAAAACTTATAAATTGTTGGGAGGCGGCGTTTCTGCCGACATGGCCCCAATGCCAAAATCGCAATTGGCTATGGTTCCTTCACAATCACATGTTAGCCTGATGATGCAGACAACAACAATTTTGGGCTATTTGAATGGTTTTTTAAAGTAACCTGATGGATTTGTGTAGCAATAGGTAAATGTGAATGCTTGTATCAGGAGCAGGTTACTTAACTTCATAGCTAAATATCTGCCTGCCCAGGTTGCCATCATCATCAATACCTTCTACTACAACTCTGTAAGTGCCTTTGGTATCATTGTTAAAGTATTCAAATGACGCTTTGCCGTCTTTATCGGTAATGATATTGGGGTTCCAGTAAATGGTATTATGTAAGTCCGGTTTTTCAGCATCAGTTTTTGGATGAGGGTATTTCGGGCAATAAAAATCTTTTGCTTTATAATAACCTTTAAAGGCAAGTGTAGCTAATCCAAAAAGTGGTTTGGCTGGGATTCGTCCATCACCTTCGCCACCATGTTTCATAGTAATTACCAGTGCACCTCCCCCCGCAATGGATCCGTAAATAGCTGTGTAGGCCCCGCTCCGCAATACTTCTATACTATAAATGTCACTTGCATTTAAATCGTTTAAATGACTGCCGTACAATACGATCCCATCGACGATAACAGTCATTTTAGCTGGAGGTGATTTCCGCAGGTTCAAAGGTGCTCCGTCCCCTGCAAATGTTACGCCATATACTTTTCCCTGTAAACAGTCTGAAATGGTTATACAACCGTCTATTTTATCACCCATAATGATCTGGTCGGCACGATTTGGTCCGTTCAGGTTCGCAGAATTAACAATTATGGGCGCTTCTGCACGTTTATAACCCTTGATGTTCACTTGTTTTAGTGTTTTGCCGTCCTTTAAGAATATCTTATCAGCTGCTGCCTGGTAATCCACATATTGCTGTTTTAATATCTCAATATTTTGCGGTTGTGTTTGCAATCTGACGTTAGCAGATGTTATTACCGGGTACCGGGGCGTGTCTATTGTAATCTTAATATTATCATTACCGTTAACTTTCCTGGCTTTTAGCACCAGCCCGGTAGTGTCATTAAAGGCCAGGTCCTTAAAAATGAACCGTCCGCTTTCATTTGCTGTAGTATCCAGCAGTAGGTTCTGCTTTGCTACCATTAGTGTAAGGCTGCCATGTGGTATGGGTTTGTTAGAGTTTGATCTGATTGTACCACTAAGATCAAGTGTTTTTTCTGGCTGATAGCTGATAGGGGGAACGGGGCTGTTTAGAACCTGTTTCCATTCAAATCTACGATAGCCTTGTGTGAGCATTAACAAATCCAGATCGGCTAGTTTTTGTTCATTTACATCGGTAAAATAATAATTGGGCTGTTCAATATAGCCCTTCAATTCTGAGGTCAGTAACAGGTTGTTCAATATGGTGCTTTCATTATTTTCATTACTCACGGTATTGCTTTCATTACTCACGGCTACCGAAAAACTGCCTGATACTGGTTTACTATTATTTTCGGTCTGAAGGCTGACGCTTACTTTTTGTCTTGTTGTGTAATTTTTGGATATGGATTCCTGGTTGAATTGCAGGGTATCTGCATTCTTTATAAAAGCTAACCGCTCGGCTAATGGCTCACCTTTTTGTGAAAACAGGGTGAATTGGGCAACCCCTGTAGGGAAGCGGCCTTTTTCTACTTTGGCCAAGTACGCCAGATTTTCCAGTTTACCCTGCGAAGTATAATATACTTTGCCGTTGCTTTGGGCGATAATACAAAAACTGCTATCCTTTTGCTCATTGAGCAGTTTCTCATTTACTGCAACTTTAATATAAATACTGTCTTTTGGGCTGTTGTTCAAGGTTAGTGTATAACCCTCGGCTTCAGCAGCAGGTAACGGCACTGTAAAAGAATCTTCACCGGGTATGTTAATCTTCGCTTTGTAGGTTTTACCATTTTGCGTGGTAAGAGCAAATGCGCCCATGCCCAAATGTTGCGTGGCAAAATCAGCAACAATATTCCCTTCGTTATCTTCTATAGTCCCTTTGATATCTTCCCCCAAACCATTTACACCTACAGACTTCACTGCGACCTTCGATCTAACCCCATTAACCAATCGTCCGCCTTCCGGAAGGAATTGTATGTCAGGTTTTTTATTCAAAGATGATGAAGTTAAATCAGGCGCAACACCACCTATGCGGATAGCCTGGTCATAAAAGCCAGATGTTCCAAAGTTCTCCATCCAGCGTGTATAAGCACGTATCCTGTATAGACCCTGTTTCAATGTTATTGGTAAAGGAATATCGCTCCACCCGATACCGGAAATTAAATGCACAATTTGTCTTGTTATCAATGAGTCTTTTGAGCTGATCAGCTCTACATATAATACTCCGCTCAAAGCAGATAATTGATGATGTTGGCCGATGACTGTATATGCTTTATACCATATGGTGTCGCCAAAGCCATAATCAAACCTATCTAAATGAAGATAGACTTTTTCTTGTGCGGGTTGCCTGTTCAGTTTGTTCACCGTACTGGCAAGAAAGGAAGTATCAGACTGGCCATAAGTAGATTTTGACGCCAGTAAGAACGTAATTGTAAAAAGTAATTGAAATATCGTTCGAAACTTATTAAACATTATTATCTAATATAAATTGCTTTATTGAAAAGATGCCCAGTGAAAACACGGTATTTTTAAATACTGACGAATTGGTATGATGTAACGATTTTCTGAAGATTTGAAAAAGTCTTTCCTAACATTTCAGAAAGCTTGTATATTGTAATTCCAATTCTAACTTAATGAAATTATACAAGCTCTCTGCAGGGATTATCTTGCAACATAACAATGCCAATTACCTGATTCAAAATGACTGGGATACGCTCATTAACCGGGAGGAATTGTACAATTACCTTAAAGAAATAACTCTCGAATTACCTGTATTGACTGAGGGGATGGCTGCTGCGCATATTAATGAGAGCCTGTTGCCACCCATTGGCAAGCAGGAAGTTTGGGCTGCAGGGGTTACTTATTTGAGAAGCCGCGAGGCAAGGATGGAGGAATCCGCAGACTCAGGCGCTGCTGATCTGTACGACAAGGTATATGCTGCCGAAAGACCGGAGCTTTTCTTCAAAGCTTTGCCACATCGCGTAGCCGGGCATAATCAGCAGGTTTATATAAGAAGGGACTCATCCTGGAACGTGCCTGAGCCGGAAATGACATTGTTCATCAATTCAAAAGGTAATATACAAGGCTATACTGTTGGTAATGATATGAGCTCGCGAAGCATCGAAGGCGAAAATGCGCTCTACTTGCCGCAGGCAAAAATATATGAACGCAGCGCTGCTTTAGGGCCTTGTTTATATATACCGGAACAACCTGTATCATTAGAAACGGCCATCAAAATGAGTATCAGCCGCAATAATGCTGAGGTTTACAGTGATGAAACCGCTATTAGCAGAATGAAGAGAACGTTTACTGAACTAGCCGGCTTTTTGTACCGGGAATGTGATTTTCCTAATGGAAGCTTCCTGATGACAGGTACCTGCCTGGTGCCGGGCAATGACTTTACGCTGCAAGAAAATGATGTGGTGTCCATCAGCATAGACCATATCGGTACTCTGGTAAATACCATAAGTTATAAACCATTATAAATACTCGATCACATGAAAAAAACGCTACTTGGTTTTTTACTGTTTAGTTTGGCTGTGCTTTCGGCAGATGCACAACAGAAGTTTAACGGCCTGGATGTTAACTTAAGTAATCTTTATCGTACCTCGGATGCAAAAACACGTTCCATCAGCCCCGAAAATTTTAATGGCGAAAAAGGTAAAGGCGGCATGGCCACTACCGGAACCGGCGCAGGCCCTTCGCGTGAACTTGGCCAAAAGTGGAAAGTGAGCCCAAGCGTAGTGATTAAAAAACATACGGTCTATACGATTGCAGAGATTGACGGACCGGGCGCTGTTCAGCATATCTGGATGACGCCGACCGGTAACTGGCGTTATTCGATACTTCGTTTTTATTGGGACGATGAAACTACACCTTCGGTTGAAGTACCCGTAGGAGACTTCTTTTGCCAGGGTTGGGGTAAGTTTGCTCCGGTGACCTCGCTTGCAGTAGTAGCTAATCCCGGTAGCGGCTTAAACTGTTATTGGCCAATGCCTTTCCGTAAAAAGTGCCGCATTACTATGGAGAATATTGATGACCATGACATGGTGCTTTATTACCAGGTGGATTATACCTTGACCGACGTTCCTAAAGACGCAGGCTACTTACATGCACAATTCCGCAGGGTGAACCCGTTGCCCTTTAAAAAGGATTATGTACTGGTAGACAGCATTAGGGGGAAGGGCCAATACGTGGGAACTTATATGGCTTATGGTTCAAACAAAAATGGCTGGTGGGGCGAAGGCGAGATCAAATTCTTTATGGATGGCGATACAGAATTCCCAACTATAAATGGCACCGGTACCGAAGACTATTTCTGCGGTGCTTATGATTTTGATACCCAGAAAAAGAATAAAGCAGGTGTTGAAGAAAGCCAATACACTGAATTTAGCGGACCTTATACCGGCCTGCCTCAGGTAATAAGGGGAGATGGACATTACGATATTGCACAGCGTTTTGGATTATATCGCTGGCATATTATGGATCCGATCCGCTTTGATAAAGATTTGAAGGTAACTATACAGGATTTGGGGTGGCACCAGGACGGCAGGTATATGCCTTTGCAGGATGATATTGCTTCGACGGTATTCTGGTACCAGACCGAGCCGCATAATCCTTTTCCAAAATTACCTGCTAAAGACCAGTTAGAAGTAAACTAATAAGATATGAAACTGAACCCTGTTACTTCGATAATTGCCGGCGCAATATTATTATGTGCGTGTCATGGCGCTAAAACCAACAGCTTTAATAGCGCTGTTGCCCCTAAAAAGGGAACATTTGGTTACGATCTGGATTTCCTGAAGAAAAAGGACAATGTAGTAGTGCTCAGAGATAGCAGCGGTGACGCGGAGGTGGCAGTTTCAGCGAAGTATCAGGGTAAAGTATTTACCTCAACAGCCGAAGGTGATACCGGTAAAAGTTTTGGCTGGATAAACTATAAAGCGTTTGATGGCCCGGTTGACCCGCATATGAATGCTTTTGGTGGCGAAGACCGTCTCTGGCTCGGCCCGGAAGGTGGAAAGTTTGCCTTGTTTTTTAAAAAAGATGCCAAAATGGTGTTCGATAACTGGGTTACTCCTGCGCCTTTTGACCACGAAGAATGGAAAACCGTAGGTATGAACGACCACCAGGTGTCGCTTACAAAAAATATGAGCCTGGTGAATTACAAAGGGACGCAGTTGGATTTAAAGGTTGACCGTAAGATTACTGTATTGAACCGGGGTGACATTAATAACATCCTGAAAATGCACCTGGATAGTGGGGTGAAGGTAGTTGGCATTAAAACAGACAACAGCATCACCAATACCGGAAAGGATGAATGGACAAAGCAAACAGGCGCGCCGTGTTTATGGAACCTGGATATGTTTACGCCATCGCCTAAAGCGATCATTGTAATCCCATACGATGAAAAAGCAAGTGGCAAAGTAGCAACAACGGATTATTTCGGGCAAATTCCTCCGGATAGGGTCACTACAAAAAAAGGACATTTGTTTTTTAAAGCTGACGGTAAATCAAGAGGCAAGCTGGGTATGACCTCCGCACGGACATTGTCTGTTGCCGGGAGCTATGATGCTGCAAATAATGTGCTCAGTATTATATTTTTTGATGTCGATAAAAAAGCGACATATCTGAACCAGGAATGGAAAACGGATAAAGACCCATTAGTTGGCGATGCAGTAAATGCCTACAATGATGGCCCGTTGGCTAATGGCAGCCAGTTAGGGCCATTTTACGAAATGGAAAGCGTATCACCTGCGGCGTTTTTAAAACCTGATGAAAAGTTAACGCATCAGCATTATATTTTCCATTTTACCGGAGATACTGCAGGATTGAATGCTATTGCATCAAGAGTATTGGGTGCTTCATTAACCGATATCCAGTCAGCTTTCAAATAAGATCGAGCTTATTAAAGCTCGATCTCAGTAAGTTTAATGGTAAAACGTGAGCCTGTACCAATAGCGCTTTCAACCGATATAGAGCCATTTAGCTTATTGATATATTCGTTTACCAACAGCAGGCCCAATCCGTTGCCTTTTTCATTCTTGGTACCGGTAGTGGATACGGTTGCATTCGTAAACAATTTCGAAGATATCTCCTCGGCCATGCCTGCACCAGTATCTTCAATATAGATATCGATGTGATTAGGCCTTTTTATTGATGAAATCCTGATCTCTCCATTTTCGGTAAACTTATTGGCGTTACTTACCAGATTACGAATAATAAAGGTAATAGCATTTTTATCCGTGATTAACTGAATGTCATCAACATGGTTCAGCAATTCGTTATTCTTAATACGGGCCTTCAGGGCTTCATAGCCGAATATTGAGCCTACAATATCACGCAGGTTTACGATCTCCTTCTGCACATCGTAATATTTCAACTGCGATTGGCCCCAATCTACCACGTCATCAACCATTTGCAGGGTATTAGATAGCTGCTCTAATGCAATATCCATCATTTCTTCGGCTTCATCCTCGCCAAACAGACCTGCCTTTTTATAGTCGATAATGCCTTTTATTGAAACCATGGGGCTGCGCACATCATGCGCCAGTATTGACGTCATTTTTTTATGTGTCTCGGCCATGTGGTTCAGATGTTTATTTTTTTGACGCAATTCAGCGATCTTGATAACATTTTCAGACAAGACCTTAAGTGCAAATATCTGTTCGTCCGTTAGTTTTCTTGGTACACGGTCAATAACGCAAAGT
Organism: Bacteroidota bacterium; assembly: GCA_018266915.1. Lineage (GTDB taxonomy): Bacteria > Bacteroidota > Bacteroidia > Sphingobacteriales > Sphingobacteriaceae > Mucilaginibacter. The sequence goes on from JAFDZM010000084.1 coordinate 7,604, forward strand.
GTTCCTAAACGATTGCCTGTATTAGTTATTAAAGGGTAACCTGCATAAAACCTGATCGAAGGATCTTCAATAACTAAAGGGTTATCAAAAAAGCGATCGTCATTCAGCGCGTCCTGTACTTCGAATAATTGGTCCTGCATAATAGCGTGACCACAAAAAGATACTTCCCGGCTTGTTTCATCCGCATCAAGTCCCACCTTCGCTTTGAACCACTGCCTGTTGGAATCAACAAGCGTTATTAAAGAGATCGGCATATTACAGATTTGAGAAGCCAGTTTAACTATGTCATCAAATTCACTCTCTTTTGGAGTATCTAATAATTCAGTTTCGACAAGGTCCTGCAACCTTTCCTGTTCATTTTTGGGAAGAGGGGGTATTATCATGTTTATCTTGTACGAATAAAAGTATCAGCATGTTATAAAAAGTTAACTAAAGGTATGAAAACCGCATGCAAATAGCAACGCCGGTACTATGCCCGGCGCTCTACCAATTAAAAAACTATGAATGAAAAATCAAAACTGATTCGTGGTTATGAAACGCTGTGCTCACAAATGTAGTTAAGCGTTTGTTTTGATAGCGGTTTGCTGATGAATGAATTCACACATTTATATTGGCTCGACCGCTCTTTGTCAGATTCTCTCACTGATGAGGTCATTACATATACCTCAATGTTTTTGTTAAAGCTATTCTTCAACTGCTCAAACCTGTCAAGGAATTCCCAGCCGCTAAAGTCGGGCATGGTCAGATCGAGGAAGATCACATCGGGCAGTTTCTCTGCGGCCGATCGGTTCTCTTCTATGTACTCTAATATCATGCTGCCATCAAAAGTGTAAGTAGCTTGTTGGCACGCTGCATTATTGTGAAGCATGGTCCGCATGATATAATGGTCAATAGGGTTGTCGTCAATTAATACAAGTTTACACATAGTGATATTTTTATAGGTCTTAGTAATGCATTTCAGTTTTACACTAATATGCTTTTAACTTATATGCAAATGGTGTACCACTAAGGAAAAATGAACCTATTTCTCAGGTGTCCGTATAAATTGTCCGCAACCTAATTAATTTGATAATATGCATCCACAGTTATTATCCGTATTGAGCATGAGCAATCCTTATAATCCTACGCCCAATGACGTAGCCCGTTATAATGCTGAAAAAGTGCTTAATTACATCGAGGACATCAATTTAGAGCGGGATTTGAGTTTTAAGCCTACCAAGGCCGGCAGCCTTGCCATTGCCTGGAAAATAGGCGATTGGGAGTATCAAATGGAATGTGTAAAAAACGGTTACATTGTTTATACCTTCACAAAATCTGAATATGAAAAGGCAAGCGGCTGTGAGTTGTTTGATGATTTTATTCCCCAATTTGAGAAATATCTGCTAATGCTCTGATTACCCCACTTTAAGTGAAGGACGCGGGTCTTCAGTGCTGATATTCATCTCAGGATAGCCTATATATTGCGCATACCATAGAAGTGCAGAAGCTACCATCGGTCTCAGGTAATCCTTAATATTTACGGTTTCAAATGCTAACAGATCGCCCGGATAACGGCTATAGAATTGTAATTCGGATGGATTTGGTTGAAAAGGATCTTTATTCAAATGATGAACGCTGATAGCTAACATGGATTTTGCATCCCGGATTACATCACCGTTCTCGGTTTGGACTAAGTAAAAGTTGGACGATAGCATCTTGCTGGTATATTGTATTTCTAACACTTGTCAAAAAATGTACCATTTTATAATGTGGATAACTAAATGGCTGTAAGTGAAACAGTTTCTTATAAAATATCATAATTAACTGTTATTTAGGCTTTATGGAATAGTTATCTAAAGTAAAAATTGGGGATTTTTTTACACTTATCCACACTTTTGGAAAAAACGGGTTTAATTGGATGTTTCTGGTCAATTCTCAATTCAATTTAAATTATTGAAGGCTAATTTGTTAGAGTAGCTGTATAACATAATTTATCTTAATAATTTTTAATGACCAAGCCTTGTTATTATTCAATTAATTCATTATGTTTAGATATATATTAACTATGAAGAAAAACTGCGATTATGCTGTGTCTGCCTCTGCCTGCAGATAAAAGTATCTTTGATTGTTCGTTTTTCGGTGCTTAGGCCTTCATTAAAAATTTAGTTTAACTACTTGATTCTTAAAATCTTATTTGCGTCCCTTTATGCGGTATTAAAGGGCGGTTAGAAATTGGATTTTCTGAAACAAAAAGAAATATGCGACGTCTGATAATTATGAAAATATAAGTTATGGTTAATCCTGTGAAATATCAACTGTATACAAAGGAGGGGGTGCGTTTAATTACGATTGACCCTGTTTACGAAGAAATTGCCGGCGGCGATTTGTTTGCTACAGGGCGCTATATTCTGAGCGAAGGGGATACAACCATTGGCGAGATACGTGTTGACGGTGACCTGGTTGAGTATGAATGGAATGGAAATACTGCATTGGCCGATGAAGATGTATACCAGATTGTTGATTTTATAAATGAGTATGATGAACCCGAACTTGCCGGGTATCTTGATTAAATGCCGGTTTATGACCCTGGCAACAATTTCTCATCTTATTTGATTTACTCTATTAATATAGAGTGAATTACTTTTCAATATATTTTAAAAAGTTACATAATCTATTTAACATTTCCTTTCGGATTTAGATAGTTATTGTTACATTGGGCTTTCCAATTTCAACTGATCTAAATTTATGGCCGAAACTTCCCCTAGATTTTTATCCCTGGATGTATTCCGAGGAATGACTATTTGTTTTATGATTATTGTTAATAACCCGGGCGGCGAAGCCTTTTGGCCGCTTAATCACGCTAAGTGGAACGGGTTTACTCCAACCGATCTTGTATTTCCTTCTTTTCTTTTTGCCGTAGGTAATGCCATGAGCTTTACAATGAAAAAGTTTCAGCAAATGGATAATTCGGCTGTATTACTAAAGATTTTTAAAAGAACATTCCTGATCTTTATTATCGGTTACCTGATGTATTGGTTCCCGTTCTTCAAGGTCGATCATGGGCAATGGTCGTTGGCGCCATTTTCACATACACGGGTTGTAGGTGTTTTGCAGCGTATTGCTTTATGTTATTGTGCTGCATCATTGATGATCCATTATCTGCCTACCCGTTGGGTTTATATATTATCAGCATTCTTTTTGTTAGGGTACTGGATAGTTTTGCTCGTTTGTGGCGAACCAGGCGCTCAACTAACCATGACCGGTAATGCAGGCTTTTTCCTTGATAAATGGATATTAGGCGATGCACATATGTATCATGGCGAGGGTATTGCTTTTGAACCGGAAGGTTTTTTAAGTACCATACCAGCTATTGTAAATGTTATTATCGGCTATTATGCCGGTAAGTTTATACAGGAAAAAGGGAAAGGATATGAAACAGTATCAAAGTTGTTATTAACCGGTTGCTTATTCATATTTATCGCTATTTGCTGGGATCCTGCATTCCCGATGAATAAAAAACTATGGACGAGTTCATTCGTGTTTGTGACCACCGGCCTCGACCTGGTAATTATTTCCTTCCTGCTATATATTCTGGAAATACGTGCATGGAACAAAGGTAATTGGGCCAATTTCTTTACTGTAGTAGGAAAGAATCCGCTGCCTATTTATGTGCTTTCTGAAATCTTACTCATTATGCTGGCATGGATATCGGTAGGGGGTAAGGTGCTACCTGCTATGTGGACCTCGGCTTTCCAGGCTATTGCACCAGGAAAAATAGGTTCACTGTTATTTGCAATCAGCTTTATGCTGGTTTGCTGGGTGGTGGGCTACATTCTCGACAAAAAGAAAATTTACATCAGGGTGTAAATAAAGATAATCTATCTGAATCAACTAAATCTCAATCTCGGAAGGGCTCTGCAAATGCGGGCCCTTCTTTGTTGGCGGCAACCAATGCCGGTTTTGCGTCGTAACTGTAACAGAAATACTTCACACAAAAACTATATTCCCTTTCGTTTTTTAATATATAATCACTAAAATAGAATATGCCATTTATAGCGTCAGTATCAAAAATAGACCTGCCTCACCGCATACCACAGCAGGAAGCCAAGGAACGGGCAAGGGCCATGTTTGCAGAAAACTTTCCGCAGGTCGACCGGCTGATACAGGCATTCGATAATACTGAAATAGTTACCCGCAATTTTTGCGAGCCGATAAGCTATTACATCACCCCAAATACTTTTGAAGAGCGGAATGAAGAATATTTGCAAAAGGCGCTCATGTGGTCGGTAAAAGCGATTGAGAACTGTATCGAAGCTGCGCATATTGATAAAAGTGAGATAACGGATATTCTGTTCGTATCGACTACAGGTTTAGCTACGCCCAGCATCGATGCATTGATTATTAACCAGATGCGATTAAATCCGCATATTAACAGAATGCCGATATTTGGATTAGGTTGCGGTGGTGGCGTTTCGGGTATGGCTAAAGCGAATGCTTTGGCAAAAGCCAATCCCCATGCTGTTGTATTATTAGTAGCTGTTGAACTGTGCTCATTAACCCTACTCCGAAATGATTACAGCAAAAGTAATTTTATAGGTTCCAGTTTGTTTTCGGATGGCATCGCCGCTTGTATTATAATGGGAGATGGCCGATCTGGTGATAAAAAAGTAAAGTACCAGGCATCAAGCAGTAAATTGTATTATGACTCGCTTGAAGTTATGGGCTGGGATTTTAAGGATACCGGCTTTAAAGTGCTATTCTCAAAAGATATCCCGACTTTTATAAATGAACATATACGGGATGATATCGACAACTTCCTCGCTGCACAGGGACTAAAATTAGGCGACATCAAAAATTTCATCTTTCATCCCGGAGGTAAAAAGGTATTGGATGCTTATAATGATGCTTTGCAACTGGAGGATGACTCTCTTCAGAAGACCCGTGCGGTAATGAATGATTACGGCAATATGTCGAGCGTGACAGTATTATATGTGCTTGAGAAATTCATGAACGAAGGTTTTGAAGATGGCTATGGATTGATGCTGGCCATGGGACCGGGTTTTTCGAGCGAGATGGTGCTTTTAAAGATGGAAAATTGATATTATGCTATTCATTGTTTTCATCATATTCCTTGTCGTTCAGCGTATGGCTGAGCTTTATATCTCCAAACGCAATGAAAGATGGCTGCTTTCACAAGGAGCGATCGAGTACGGTCGTGAGCACTACCCCTACATAGTTGCGTTGCATTCCTTATTTATTGTCTCCCTCATAGTGGAATACTATTTATCAGGCGGACAACCAATGAGTTATATCTTCTTGCTGCTTTTTATCTTATTGCTGACTTTCAAGTATTGGGTACTGAGCTCTCTTGGCTTATATTGGAATACAAAAATTTATCGTATACCGGGTGTAGTGGCCATAAAAAGGGGCCCTTATAAATTATTTAAGCATCCGAATTATGTTGATGTTGTGTTAGAGATTGCTATTATTCCGCTGGTATTCCATCTGTATTATACCGCTTTAATTTTCAGCGTACTGAATGCAATCATGCTCTCGGTGAGGATAAGAGTCGAAAATAAAGTGTGGGCAGATTAAATGGCTCGTTGCTCCATAGGAGCATAATGTTGGTAGAATAAAAAATATACAAAATAGCATGCCGTAGGTATGCAATGTTTATGTTCCTTACCTACGGCACGAAACCATTTCCTTTTTCTCATTTCTACCAACATTTGATCCCTGCGGGATTGGATTGTTTGATATTTTGTACCGATCACATGTATCGAAATACTTATTTCTTATCGCTCACTTTCTTTGATACCCCATCCCAAAGCCGTTTGGATACTACTTTTTCAAGTACCTCCTGGCGGTAGTTGCGGCTGATGGGGATGCGGTTGCTTTGGATAAAAATCTCATTACCCTCGATGCCATTTATTTTATTGATGGCAACGATATAAGATTTGTGCACCCTTATAAATGAACGTTCATCGAGGTTTTCCTCCAAACTTTTGAGCGATAGCATGGTGACGAATTTGCCTTTATCCGTGTAGATGTTCACATAGTTCTGCATGCCCTCTACATACAAGATGTCTTCAAAGGGTATCTTTTCATACTTGTTGCCGCATTTGATGAAGAAATAATCGTCATCATCTTTCGACTGTCCCAGTTCCCTATTCAACAACTTGTGGTAATCCCTTGCTTTAGCAGCCGCCTTAAAAAAGCGTTCAAAGGTGATGGGCTTAAGCAGGTAATCCAATACGTTCAGTTGAAATCCTTCCAATGCATAAGACGGATAGGCGGTAGTGATCACCACCATAGGTGGTTTCTGCATGATCTTCAGGAATTCGATGCCATTCATCTTCGGCATCTGGATATCCAGGAATATCAGGTCGACTTTCTGTTGATCGATCAGGTGTAATAAATCCAACGGGTTTTCACCAACGCCGCACAGGTTCAGAAAATCAACTTCCCGCACATAGTTAGCCAGGCCTTCTCTCGCTAATGGTTCGTCATCGATGATTACACAGTTGATCATTTATTAACTTATAAGTTGTACGGATGGATTGATAGTGATTGCAGTCAATTGCAGTTCAAGCTTGATTGAAAAACTATCAGCATTATCCTGGATATCTAATTTGTATTGATCGGGGTAAACCAAATCCAGCCTGCGCTGCACATTTTTTAAACCGATTCCGCCATAGTTGACCACATCACGTGATTCGTTTTTGCCGGCGCTATTGCTAACCGTAAAACTAAGTTGTATTCCGGTTAATGATAGATCAATATTGATCCAGTTAGGTTCGGTTTTGTGCTTGGATACATGCTTAAATGCATTTTCAACAAAAGTCATCAGAACAAAGGGTGCGATGCCAATGCCGGATGAATAGCCCTCATCGATATTGACATTGACTTGCAGATTAGGGTTTTGGCGCAGCTTTTCCAGTTCGATGAAGTTCTCCAGGTAAGTCACCTCCTTACTTAGTGGTATCTGCTCGTCATTACATTCATAAAGCTGGTGCCGCAATAACTCTGAAAATTTAGCCAGGGATGCCGAAGCCATATCCGGGTTTTTATGGATCAGGAAAAATATGGAGTTAATGCTATTGAACAAAAAATGCGGGTTGAACTGGTATTTCAAAAATTTCAACTCGGTTTCCAGCTTTTCCTTCTCCAGCGCTTGTTGTCGTCTTTGCGTTTCTATCCAGTTTTTGGTGAGCTTAATGCTCATCCCCAGCGTAATTGCGGCTACTGTCGATTTTACCGGTTCCGTCTTGGCTGCATTATAGAAGCTATTCAAATCCCAGGTCATGCCCCACATTTTTTTTGCATTAGTACCGGCCAGCCAGGCGCTAACGAAATAGCCTGGTACGATCAGGAATGAAGAAGCGATAATGACCAATACCAGGAAAAAGATATACAATCCATATTGCCCTTTTTGCAGGTAACGCGGAATGAGAAAATACAAATTGAAGTATACCGCAAAGGCCGGAAAAATGGTATAGAAGAAGGATTTAGCCCAGAGGACGGAAAAATACATTTCATGGGCAGCTTCATAAGCACTTCCGGTATATAGTGCCCAAAACACGTAGTTATACAACATCCAAAAAGGGATGTGATACAACTTGTATCGGATAAACCAATGTTGTTTTGGTTGCAAATCGGGCATTGTTAAAGGTAAGTCTATTTAACGGTATTTATAAAATGCACTATCTGAACGGAACCAAATAATTGACCAACTGCATTTATGGAAGTATAATCTGTAAATGAGGTATTTTAATAATGATTTAAGTGCGTTTTTGACCAGTTTCTGCATGTAATCAATTAAATATAGCACGTCGTCAATCCATTTTTGAGCTAATGGTAAGCAGATGTTCCTTTGGGTAAAACCAATGGATCACATGAAACAATTATTGCTTTGCCTGTTGCTGTCAATCATTTTCCAAACCACATTTGGACAGGTGACCGGGAAATTAACCGACCGAAATAACCAGGGCATACCGTTTGCCATGGTAGCCTTATTGAAAAGTACAGACAGCACCATTGTTAAATCAGCTTTGACCGACAATACGGGTGCATTTCAAATAGCAAATGTTGCTGATGGGAAGTATTTTGTGCGGATCAGCATGATGGGTTATCAGACTTACAAATCAACAAGCTTTGATTTGGATTCTGCCACTAAGCAAAAGGATTTAGGCACAATTACACTAAACAATGCCAGCAAAGAGCTTAGCGGTGTGGTGATCCGTGGCGACAAACCACAGGTACAACAAACAGCAGAAGGTGTAACAGTGAATGTGCAGAACAGTATCATGACACAGGGCAGCTCAGTTTTGGACGTATTGCAGCGTTCGCCGGGCGTTATCGTCGATCAGCATAACAATACTATTTCACTCAACGGAAAAACCGGCGTAATGGTGATGCTGGACGGACGGCTCATGCGTATGTCGATGGATCAATTGATCACCTTATTAAACAGTATAAGTGCCGATAATATCGATAAGATAGAATTGATGAATACGCCCCCGGCCAAGTATGACGCCGAAGGCAATGCCGGTATCATTAATATCGTCACCAAAAAGAGCAAAAAACGTGGGACAAATGGCTCCGTAACATTGAGCGGCGGTTACGGTATGTATGAAAAAGCCTCGGGAGGACTTAATATTAATCATAATACAGGCAAGGTCAACCTATACGGATCATTTTCCTATTGGCACAGTCACGACTACGGCTACCTGTATGCGGCAGGCTCGGACGATGCAGCTATAGTAGGGGGGCACGAAGATTTCAGCTACACGGGTATCAGTAAGCCAATTTCTAATTTTGGAGATGGAACGGTGGGTGCAGACATAACGCTTGACACAGCAACCACCATCGGGGCCAGTGTTTATTATTGGGGTGGTGGCAATACCAATCTTCCTCATAATTATGGTGATTACATTTTCCCGGATGCGCCTTCCCTTACTTTTAATTCTTTTTTTAATAACTCCAGTCACCTCGATAACGCCATTGCCAATTTGTACCTCGACAAACACCTGGCAGGGGGGCAGGCTATCCGCGCTGATTTGGATTATTTGTATTACAATACACGGTCACTGTCCAATTCTCAAAGTTCCCTAACCGATAGCCTGGGTAACCCGGCTGGCAATTCCGGCAACCTTTTTTCACCCGTACAACGCGATTTTGGCAACACACGGATAAAGGTATTGATTGGGAAACTGGATTATTCTAAGCAACTGAACAAGAAAATAAAGCTCGAAACCGGGGCCAAAGCGACTTATACCCGTACGGCAGCCAGTTCGGGTATCGAGGATTTGGAGAATGGTGTTTGGGTGCCCAACATCGTAGGATCGGCCAATAACTTTGTTACGTATGAAACTATTGATGCAGGTTACATGACTTTCAATATTCAGCTCGATTCGGCAACCAGTCTTATTGCAGGCGCCCGTTACGAGTATTCACATAATTATACCGACAAATCAGCTGATACCAATTATAGGGTAGATCGTAAATTGGGAAGGCTTTTTCCTTCGGTATTCTTTTCAAGAAAGCTGGGCGATAATTCATCCTGGCAAGCGTCCTATACTGAGCGTGTTACCCGGCCCTCATATAACGATTTGACTTCCTATGTTAGCTATAACAGCCCGACATCTGTTTTTACGGGCAATCCGCTATTGAAACCAACTATTACGCGTAACCTTAAATTCGGATATAATACCCATGGTTACCTGTTTTCCATATTGTTCAGCCGTGATGACAACCCTATTATAGGAATTCAGGGTATGCCGGGCCCGGTGAAAGGAGTGGTTTATCTACGCCCCGAAAATGGCGATTGGCAGAATTCAATTACCCTGCAAGCGATAATACCAATCAAAATTGCCAATTGGTGGGATATGAATTATACTTTTACAGGTGGATTAAGACAATATAAGATATCATACACTCCGCAGCCATTTGAGAAAGCTTTTATGGCCGGGTCATTTAATTTCAGTGAGAATTTCAAACTGTCGGATGGCTTTTCAGCTGAGTTATCAGGCTATTACAATTCGCCCTCTTATAGTTCAAATTGGCATTCCTATAGTAATACAATTGTCAACCTTGGTGTGAAAAAGGAACTCGGTAAAGGGAGCTTAAAGCTATCAGTAGATGATATTTTTAGAGGTGCTATTTATAAAAGCGATATGGGTCTTCTGGGCACCGATGCTTTCAATAGCAAAGTACATGTGATTTATTCCGGTGAATCCAGGTCGGCGACCGTTTTTAAAATTTCTTATTATCGTCCGTTTGGTTCAACCAAAAACAAGAATCAGGAGAAAAGGGACAGCGGGGCAGGAGAGGAACGGAGCAGGTTGTAAGGGTATAGAATAAAAATCCCCGGCCATTCACTACCGGGGATTTTAACCATTCTTCAAACCAATTAAAAATATTTAATCTCTTATTTATTAACCACGTAGTTATACGAAGCCGTTTTAGAGAAGGTTATACTTTTTTGAAAAAAAATTGCTGTATTTAATTAAGGTGTTGAAAATCAATATATTAAATTGATTTGTTGAATGGTTTTATGTTTATTGCAAAATGCCTAAATACCCAACACCAATATTGATATAAACAATGTTGTATTTCGCAATACGAACTTTCTACTAATTAAAGCTTAGATAATTCTCATGGTCAGCTTTTCCGGCCATATTTATTCTTTCTAACATTTGTTGTTGTACAATTTCATCAATTTGAATGGCTTCCAACGGCTTAAATTGGTTGAAGCGGAAAAATGAGCGATAGGTTTGAATTTCGCTAACAGCCTTATCTTGATAAAAAATTTGAATCATTACAAGAGTTACCTTATTCATAGTTAGTCGATCTGACATGGCAAAGTATATAGAATTTTGGCTGCCAGGTTGCATAGAGTCCCCTCCGACTGGAATTGGTTTGATGTCCAATAAAACATGCTCTGGATTCCACAGAAATGCAGTTATTTTTTTGATTACCGCTTCCCTTTTTCCTGAATTATAAACGTTCCCACGTATTGTTACAAGAGGTTTGTTTAAGGATGAATCGATTGTGAATTGCTGTATAGTAAAAGACGGTTTATTTTCTTCCAATTGTCTTTTATAGATTAAATCAGCGTTTTTCAATTGAGTCTCTGATATGTCAGTTTGCTTTCTAAAATATCCCAGTTGCTGCTTGGCGATTTCAGTTTGACTTCTAAAATATTTTAATTGTTGTATTGCGGTTTGAGTCTGACTTTTAAAATACCCTAATTGTTGTTGATTTATGCTTTCCTGATGTTTGTTAAGAGAATCTTGATGTCTGAATTTCTTTTCCGATTCAGCATTCTTTTTAGATTCTTCAATTTTATTTTGAGCATCTTTTAGTAACTCATACTGGAACTGATCTCTCGCCAATTTTATAGCGTCTGCTGATTTTGAATTAGAAGAATACAATGAAATTCCTCCAATAATTACGGTTGCTAAATAACCCAAAAATGTAATTAGTCCTTGGTGTTTCTCAAACCATCCTTTCTTTTGTACTGCCATTATATTTAATCGAAATTTCTAAAACATAACATTTTTGAAAAAGTCCCTCAACCTAGAGGGACGATCACATTGTTTTCATACTTTAGGTTTAATTGGTTCTTTTAGCTTAATGTTTCTTTCTACCTGTTCCCTTAGCTTGAGATAGAACGCTACCGGCCAAGCTTTTGGTAAGTTTAGAAGAATGCGGATTGCTTAAAGCTTTGGAAGCTTTTGTCGCCTCTTTGGAAGAAGATTGTTTTTTATTCATTACTTTTATAATATAAATTAACGGCATTGTTAATTTATATAAAGTTAACCCTTCCTGTAATAAGAATAAACTAAATATATTAGTAAATCTGATTTATTTACCAACACATAGTCGGTTATCCACATTTTGCTAATTTAATTTGCATTAATTTCAATGGAACACTTTTAAAAGTCAGGTTTTTAGGGGTATAAAACCTTTTTTATTTTTCCCTTTTTAGTTTTGATTATTAATGATATATTTGCCCCTCTTTTTAGGAGAATAAAATACGATGAAAAAAGATCTGCATCCAAAAAACTATAGATTAGTTGTTTTTAAAGATATGTCTAACGACTACTCTTTCTTGACAAAATCATGCATCGATACCCGCGAGACAGTAAAATGGGAAGATGGCAACGAATATCCACTGGTGAAATTAGAAATTTCTCATACATCTCACCCGTTCTACACCGGTAAGATGAAACTGGTAGATACAGCAGGACGTATCGACAAATTCCGTACCCGTTACGCTAAAAAGTAATTTTAGCTTCGTGATAAATTATTTACAGGTCTCCCGGTACATCGGGGGACTTTTTTTATTTTTGCGCCATGGCAATTATTTTATTTGACGGTAATGCTCACCAAACATTGCTGCCTTTAACATATACCCGCCCTGTGGCCGATCTGCGTTTAGGTATACTGACGATTGCCCAAAAGTGGGCGAAATACCTGAAAAAAAGCTATTCTTTTCATACGCAGGCTTATTTAAGTGTTAAGTTCCCTATCAATATTAAAGCTGAAAACATATTCATTAACGGCGCTGTTTGCCCGGATGAGCGGTTATTAGAGGCGATAGATAAACTTTCAATAGGAGAAGCACTAAAATATAACGGTGAACTAATCTCGGTAAAACTTTCCGAAGCCGACGCGAAAGTATTCGATCCACAGACCCAATTTGATCGCTCGATAGATTACACAGGCACCCCCGTTGTAATTAAATACCCGGAGCAGATTTTCAAGAATAATGATACCGAACTTAAAAAAGATTTTCAGTTATTGACCAGAGGTCGTAGTAGTGCAAGTATCAGTTCAACCAATACCATTATCGGTGAAGATTTCTTTGCTGAAGAAGGCGCAATTGCTGAGTGTTCATCATTCAACACCACTAATGGTCCTATTTACTTAGCCAATACTACCGAAGTCTGGGAAGGCACACATATCCACGGTTCATTTGCTTTGTGCAATAATTCGCAGGTAAAGATGGGAACCAAAATATATGGCGGCACTACAGTTGGTCCGTATTGCCGTGTGGGGGGCGAGATCAATAATTCTGTGATCTGGGGTTATTCATCTAAGGGGCATGAGGGCTACTTAGGCAACTCGGTGATGGGAGAATGGTGCAATATAGGTGCAGACAGTAATAATTCGAATATGAAGAATAATTATGCCGAAGTAAAGCTTTGGGATTATCCTTCGCAACGCTTTAGGGCTACGGGTTTGCAATTTTGCGGGTTAATTATGGCCGATCACTCTAAATGCGCTATTAATACCATGTTTAATACAGGTACAGTAGTAGGAGTGAGTTGCAATGTTTTTGGCGCTGGTTTCCCTAGAAATTTTGTTCCTGATTTTTCATGGGGCGGTTCACATGGACTTGAAACTTATAGCCTAAAAAAAGCATTTGAAACGAATGAGCGAGTATTTACCCGCCGTGAACACCGTAAATTTGATGATGTAGAGCGGGATATTCTAAAAACGGTGTTTGAGCTGACTAACGAATACAGGCACATAGGACTATAATTAACAGAAACACACTAAACAATCAATATAGAGTAATTATGAGAAAAAAAATTGTAGCCGGAAACTGGAAAATGAACATGGATTATGAACAGGGCTTGTCTTTGTTTTCAGAGGTCATCAACATGGCGCATGACGAGGTAACCGGTAAACAGCACATTGTGGTATGCAGTCCATTCATTCACCTGCATAGCCTGGTGCAATTGTCAAAAGGTAACACCAAGGTTTCAGTAGGCGCACAGAACGCTCACCAGGCAGAATCTGGCGCTTATACAGGTGAAACGTCTGCCAAAATGATCCATTCAACCGGTGCTGAATATGTTATCCTGGGCCACTCAGAGCGTCGTCAGTATTTTGGCGAAAGCAATGAATTGCTGGCAAAGAAAACCGATACAGCTTTGGCTAACGGTTTAAAACCAATCTTCTGCATCGGCGAAACCTTGCAGGAGCGTGAAACCAATGTGCATTTTGATGTGATCAAAACACAACTGGAAGAAGGTGTGTTCCATTTAAGCGCAGAGCAGTTTGGCAAGGTGGTATTAGCCTACGAACCGGTTTGGGCTATCGGCACAGGCGTAACCGCAACATCGGCACAAGCGCAAGAGATACACGTGTTCATTCGCAGCGAGATTGCTAAAAAATACGGTCAGGAAGTTGCTGACAGCACCACTATTTTATATGGGGGTAGCTGCAACGCTAAAAATGCTTGCGACTTGTTCGGTCAGCCTGATATTGACGGCGGCCTGATCGGTGGTGCATCACTAAAATCACGCGATTTTATCGATATAGCTAAGACGTTTAATTAAAGATTTGAGAAGTGAGATTTGAGATATGAGACCAAAAATTACAAGTCTGAATCTCAAATCTCATATCTCAAATCTCATATCTCAAAAATGAGGGGCCTGCTAAAAGTACTTTTACCTCCTTCTGTCGGTTTTGTGGCGTATTTCCTGGCTGTGAGATACAGCTCGGTCTATTTTGCGCTGCGCATCGATAAACTGGGGGAAGGGACCGTGGAAAGCTTCATGGCTTACTTCAAGTACTTTATGCCCTTGCTATTTGTGGTTGCGATTCTTACCCAATACCTGATCGTTGTACCGGTTTGGAACACTGTATTCCTCAAATCAAACACAGGTAAGTTTATATCAATATTGATCCTTTGCCTCATCTGTGTTCTTTTCGCAGCCTTTATCAGCTATTGCATCTGGGACAGGCAATCGCGCCCGTGGCACGTTGTTAAAGTTTGCGCATTTATGACGGGCGTACAACTGGTCTATTGGACCGTAAATCTGGTTGTACTATACTTCTTAACCAAAAAGCTGGAACCAGTAACTGAAGAAACCGAACAACCAACAGAATAAATCTCACGTCTCAAATCTCATATCTCACATCTAAATAAAAAATGGATTATTACGAATTGCTTTTTACCACTCGCCCAACAGAAGATTACCAGCAAGACCTGCTTATAGACGCGCTTGCAGGTATCGGGTTTGACACTTTTGCGGAGGTTGAAGGTGGTTTCAAAGCATATATTCCTGAGGCGGCTTTTGATAAGGAGATTTTAGAAGAGAATCTGGGTACTTATCATGAAATGTTCAGTTTTAGCTATGAAGTAAATGTCATCCGGCAAAAAAACTGGAATGAGGTATGGGAAAGCAATTTTGAACCGATACAGATCAGGGATAAGGTTTATGTAAGGGCAACTTTTCATCAACCCAAACCGGAGTTTCCCTTAGAGATTGTGATTGATCCTAAAATGGCATTTGGTACGGGGCATCATGAGACTACTTCGATGATGATGGATCTGATGCTGGATGCCGATTTCACGGGAAAAAATGTGTTGGATATGGGTTGTGGGACAGGCATTTTAGCGATAATGGCAAGTAAACTCGGTGCAAAGGACATTACCGCTATTGATTATGACCCTGTTTGCTATGATAGCACGATAGAGAACTCCGCTTTAAATCATGTTGACAATATTAAAGCCATTTGTGGTTCAAAGGAAGTAATACCTAATGTGCAGTTCGATATTATACTCGCAAATATTAACCGCAACATCCTGCTTGATCAGATGGAAGGCTACAGTGAGGTTTTAAAGAGTGGAGGAAATATTTATTTCAGCGGCTTTTATGAATCACCTGATCTGGATATTATAAAAGAAGAAGCAGCAAAATATGGAATGATTTACGTCAACCATAAAAAAACCAAAGACTGGGTAGCTGCGCGATTTCGGAAATAATAGTCGAATAAGAAAATTATTAAAATTACCAACGCAGAAGGAGGCACCGCTGGAGCCCTATATCTTTATTGATACATGCTATAAACAGGTGACTCCGATGGAGTCTATCATTCTGCTTTTGTAGCTCCATAGGAGCTCCCTGTTTATAGAAATAAGCGATATTTTTTTGGCTCCGTAGGTGCCTCCCCTTCAAAAGCTATTCCCTTGAAATAAAATCAATACCCCAAGGTAAAACGTCTTCTGATAAACTGGCCTTGTTCCAACTCATTTAAAATCGCAATCGCCATATCTTCAACAGAGATTTCTGATTTATGATCTGCATCAAATACAGGTTGATCAGTTCCTAAACGGAATGCACCTGTACGTGTACCTGGATGCAAATGTATAGCCGGACTAAGGAATGTCCAATCGAGGTTGTTTTCTCTCTTAATAACGTTCAGGTAATCACGGGCGGCAGAGGCACCGGTTTTCCATTCAGCCGGGAATTGTGGGCTATCTACTAGTTGCACACCTGGCGCTATCTCCAAACTACCGGCACCGCCCACTACCAGTAAGCGTTTTACACCGGCAAGTTTTGTCGCTTCCTGAATTGATTCTGATCCCTTAATAAAATCATCATAAAGATTAGGATTGCTCCAGCCTGCATTGAAGGTGTTTACAGCGGCATCATGGCCTTTAAGCACTTTTGCTAAAGCTTCGGTATCATATACGTCAGCGGTTACTAAGGTGAGCTTTTCGCTTTTTACGGTTATTTTGCTGGTGTCGCGGGCGATGGCGGTTACTTCATATCCGCGGTTCAATGTTTCGTTTAATACGGCTGAGCCTACAAATCCGGTGGCTCCGATAATTGCTATGTTCATGTTATTTATTTGTTTAATTGTAATTAATTATGTTACAGTTTATAATAAAAAAAATTTAATCGAATTTGTTAGCGAAATCTTCAATAGTAATACTACCAAGCTTTTTCAATAAGGTTTTGTCTAAGTCGTCGTAAAGCTCATCCAACTTTTTGTTGATTTGCTTGCCGACAGGGCAATCGGGATTCGGAGTGTTTTTAGCAGCACCCAATACAGGTTGATTCTTCACCGCCTGGTATACATCAGCCAGCGTGATCTGTGCAGCCGCTTTAGCCAAAGCATAGCCTCCGCTTTTACCTTCCTTACTACTGATCAAACCTAAATTGCGCAAGTTGCTTATCTCTTTTCTCGCCAAAGCGGGATTTATATTAATACTCCCTGCTATATAATCAGATGACATGAGCTCTTCTCCCGTCTTGCTGAGCAAGGTCAGAATATGCAATGCAATTGGGAAACGTCCGTTCATCTGTAATAATAAATATTACAGTAAAGGTAGATTTCCTTTTCGAATCCCCAAAACACTTTATCACAAAATATTTGTTTTGACATTAGGTCAACAATTGAGAGAAATTGCGTATATTTCTTATGAGTAAAATACGTGTATTTATGATCATAAATAATATGTGTTTAAACCGCCAATTATAAACCCTGACCATCATAAATTTCATATCATTTTGCTTTTAGATCGGATGATCAGAAGATAAGATGACTAAATTTTATTGTCATGAAAACCTATATAGTCCCCATCGATTTCTCCGAAACCTCGGATCACGCAGCAGAGTTCACTGCGTTGTTAACCAATCAGACCGATGTAAGCGACGTTTATCTGCTGCATTCGTATCATGTGTCTATATATGAAAGTGTGTTACCCACGCCGGATATGCTCATTCCAAGCGAAGAGGAAATAGAGGCGCAAGTGGCCGAACGGACAAGGAAACTGGAAAACCTCCGCGCCAGGATACATAAACAAATGCGTGAAGGTGTTACGGTACACATTCGAATCAGCCGTTCGCCATTAGTACGTGCTATTATAGAATCTATAAATCAGTTTCATGGCGATATTGTTATACTGGGAAGTAACGGAAGTAGTGATAGTCATAACAGTCATATAGGAAGTAACGTGATAAATATATCGAAGCTGAGCCCTGTGCCGGTTATTGTAGTTCCACCGCTTTGTCATTATGAAAAGATTAAACGTGTAGTGATGGCCTGCGATTTTAACAAAGTGAAAGACTCCGTTCCATTAGAACCGTTAAAAAGGTTGCTGCAACGGCATGACGTTGAACTGGAAGTGGTAAATATTGATAAAGAAGCCAAATATAAAAATGCCGATCCGGAACAATTAGCGGAAGAGTCAGCACTGCATGGTATGTTAAAGGAGTTCCATCCCCGGTATTATTATAGCAATGAAAGTGATGTTCTTAACGGTATTTTAAGTTTCGCTAAGGGTCATCATGCGCAAATGGTTATCTCATTGCCTCATAAATACAGCTTTTTTCAGTCTTTATTACGTACCAGCGTATCGCAGCAATTAACGGTACATTGTGCAGTGCCCGTATTATTATTAAAATAATAAGATTTTAGTTATCCACACCCGACTAAAAAATATATATTTTAAAGAAAAGAGCATTTTACGTTTATTTGCCAAAACTTTCTTACCAGTTTATATTTTTTAATGAGGATTCATTTCATCGCCATAGGCGGCAGTGCCATGCATAACATGGCGATTGCGCTGCACAAAAAAGGGTTTAAGATAACCGGTTCAGACGATGTGCTGTTTGAACCATCCGTTTCGCGGCTCTCCAAACATGGATTGTTACCCGAAGCCAATGGCTGGTATCCCGAAAAAATTACGCCTGATATTGACGCTATTATATTAGGTATGCATGCCCGCGCCGATAACCCGGAGCTGTTAAAAGCACGGGAACTGGGATTGAAAATATATTCGTATCCCGAATATATTTATGAGTACTCAAAAGAAAAGCTACGTGTAGTTATAGGGGGAAGTCATGGTAAAACTACCATCACTTCTATGATCTTGCACGTACTTAAACAGGTGGGTAAAGATTTTGACTACCTGGTCGGAGCACAATTAGAAGGATTTGATACCATGGTAAAACTGACCGATGAAGCCCCTGTAATTGTGATAGAAGGGGATGAGTATTTATCATCGGCTATCGACAGAAGGCCTAAGTTTCACTTATATAAAGCCAATATCGGCGTAATCAGCGGTATTGCCTGGGATCATATCAATGTATTTCCGACGTTTGAAAATTATGTAGAGCAGTTCGGAATTTTCATTGAAACGATACAGCCAAACGGTAAATTAATTTATAGCGAAACCGACGAAGTTCTAAATGACCTGGTTAAAAAAGATCAATCTAAAGTAGAAAAATTGCCGTATCATTTGCCGGATTATAATATTAAAAACGGTATTACAAATATTATAAATAATAAGAAAGAGTATCCGTTGCTGGTTTTTGGCGAGCACAACCTGCTAAATATTGAAGCAGCCCGTTTGGTATGCGAAAATTTAGGTATCAGCACAGAAGATTTTTATACTCAGATCACCACTTTCAAAGGCGCTGCCCGACGGTTGGAGCTGATGGGAAAGAGCGAGAATTCGAACTTTTTTAAAGACTTCGCACACTCACCGTCTAAGCTAAAAGCTACCATTCACGCTGTAAGATCCCAGTTCCCCGACAGGAGGTTAGTTGCCTGTATAGAGCTTCATACGTTCAGCAGTTTGAACAAAGATTTCCTTGGTGAGTATGCTCATGCTATGGATGAGGCCGATGTAGCGATCGTATTTATTGATAAAAAGACATTTGAGCAGAAAAAAATGGAGCCGTATCCTGCTGAAACAGTGAAAGATGCGTTCGATAGAGGAGATTTAATGTTTTATAATGATCCTTCAGAATTGCAGAAATACCTCGAAAATGTTGAATTAAGCAACGCTAACCTGCTTATGATGAGCTCCGGAAATTTTGGAGGGATAGATTTGCAGGAATTGTCAAAAAAATATTATAAATAATAAGCTTAATATTAATTTTTTTATCGTAACTTTATTAACTACTGAGAAAAACCTTATCTAAAGAAACAAAAAACATGAAGGCACTCGGAAAAAAGATCAGATTACTCCGCCACCAAAAAGGATGGAGCCAGGAAGATGTAGCTAAAAAGCTCGACATCTCCATTCCTGCTTTTTCTAAAATAGAAACGGGTATAACTGATATCAATTTGTCCCGTCTGGAGCAAATTGCAATCTTATTTGACATGACTGTGGTGCAATTACTGACCTTTAATGACGAGGAGCAGGATCAGAAGTTTATTAACGAACTGGAGGTAGTTAATAAGAAACTGATGGACCGGGACTCGGAAGTTATTGATTTACAGAAGAAAGTAATTGAATTATTTGAAGAGCTAAGGCATTCAAAAGCTACTGCCTAAACCGCAGTTCCCCGTGCCCGACCCTAATTAAAAATATACCGCATCGTTAAATGTTTTTTCCCGAACACACCACCCATACTATGGTGGAGTGCAATCATTTTGTCGTTAAAATCACCTACCCATGATAGTTCAAGCTCATCATATTGCTTCAATGGTAGTATATATTCCTTCAGTTTGATAAACAAACCTGATTCCAGACCATGTTTCTGGTACTTCTGTTTGGTCCCCATTACAATGGCCCGCATCCTTTTTACGCCTTT
This sequence comes from Bacteroidota bacterium, assembly GCA_018266915.1. Taxonomy (GTDB): domain Bacteria; phylum Bacteroidota; class Bacteroidia; order Sphingobacteriales; family Sphingobacteriaceae; genus Mucilaginibacter. Next base: position 27,937 of record JAFDZM010000084.1, read on the forward strand.
CCATTTGTTGTAAAGGAATTTTAGTTTGCCTATAAGGTTAAGTTTCCCATTTAACCCTCTGATCATCTGGTTGGCATCGGGTAAAATAACGACAAATGAGGCCGGCTCACCATTCACGTAGGCAAACCAGATCAGGCTTTCATCCATCAATGGTTTCATCTTCCTGAAGCTTTCCAGTATGGTGTCTTTAACTATTGGTACAAAGTTTTCGAAATCCTTCCAACCGTCGTTGTATATCTCCATAAAGTCTTCCGCAAATTTTTCTATTTGTGAAGCCCTTAGGTGTTTAAACTCGTATCCGGGTTTTTGAGCAACCCATTCAGCAATTTTGGTGAACCGTTCGGGGAAAGGTTTATGAGCATCCACGTGATTAGTGATCTGCTCATATTGGGTTTTAAAGCCATATTTTTCAAAGAAACCGACATAGTAGGGTGGGTTATAATTCATACCGTAAGAAGGTGGTACGAAACCATCTGCCAACAATCCCCAAAAATTATCGTTCTCTCCGAAATTGATCGGGCCGTCCATGGCTTTCATGCCACGGGCTTTGAGCCATTCCTTTGCTGTATCGAATAGTAAGAAGGCTGCCTTTTCATCATTGATCGATTCAAAAAAACCCATACCGCCTGTTGGCTGTTCGTAATTATAAGCCTTCTTTTCGTTAATGAATGCGGCAACCCTGCCAATTAACTGGCCATTATCCTCCGTCAATATCCAGCGGGTACATTGCCCGTGTTTAAAGAAAGGATTTTTGTTCGGGTCAAATACCGCTTCGATATCATTATCCAGCGGGCATATCCAGTTCTTATCATCCTTATAAATTATCCGGGCTACGTCTAAAAATGCTTTTTTATCTGCTCTGGTCTTAACCTCGGTAATTTTCATGCGGTATGGATATAAAAAAGCATCCAGCGTGAATCTGAATGCTCTAAATTTTAAATATGCTCAAAAATAAGCTTTTCGCTATTAATAATCGTCGTCTTCGTCGTAACCTTCAAAAGACTCGTATCTCCCCAGGTCGTCAAGAGGCATATCAAAGTCCTCATCGTCATCATCATCTATAATCTTCTTTTTCGCAGGCAAATCTGTTGACTTGCCATCCGGTTTCTTAGCGGCCGGGCCTTTCGAAGCGGTCGTTTTTTTAACTGGTTTTTTTGGCGTTCCCATTGCGACGATCTATTTATAAAATATTAATCAAGTTAAATTTAAATCAATTTAAATGCAAATTACGATCAGCTTTATAGCCTGCATTCTCTATCTCAAAAATAACTAAAATCATTTTCAAAGAAAATAACTTTCAAAATTATTCTGTTTGCTCACCAATAGAGGCAGAGTTGTCGGTAAACTCTTTTATCTGAGGTAATTCGTTCAGATCATTTATACCGAAGTAATCCATAAATTGTTGGCTTGTGCTGTACAAAATTGGCCGGCCCACAGTATCCGACTTTCCAATAATGGTGATCAACTCCTTTTCCAGCAGTTTTTGGATAGAATACTCGCTGTTCACGCCACGTATTTGCTCTATTTCCAACTTAGTTACCGATTGCTTATAAGCAATGATGGCCAAAGTTTCCAAAGCGGCAGGACTCAGCTTCTTTTTTGAACGCTGTAATTGTAGTAGACTGATAACAGGATGGTATTGCTTTTTGGTGAGAAACTGGTACCCGTTGGAGATATGGATTAGCTCGATAGCAAAATTATCGTCCTGGTATTTCTTTTTGATATTATCCAGGTTGAGCATGACCTCATCTTTAGAAAAATCCCGTTCAAATGCCGATTGAAGGCAATACATGATCTCTTCGATACGAATACTTTGCTCGGAAGAAAAGATGAGAGCTTCGATATATAATTCGGGATTTTCCATTAGTTAACCTGCCAGCTTTTAACGTATCAAATATGCAAAAAGATATGTTCAAAGCCGATAGCGAATAAAGCAGAAAATACCCAAAGAGAATTTCACAAGTGGGGAAAAATATTAACGGGAAAAGCAAACATTGAGGAAAAAATGCAATACGTGGTGGAAATTAATTCCACACTCAATAAATAAATAAAGTAATGGTTAAGTTGTTTTGAAGTAAAAAGCAGACTTCTTAAAATGTGGCACAAGATTTGGCTTATGTTATGCGACCCCCACAAAGGGCTGTTTTTCATAGGTAGATGTAGAGGCCGGAAACTGCGAGAGTAACCGGCCTTTCTTTTTTAGAAGCAAGATACAAGAACCAGGAGTCAAGATTAGCACTGGTTCGTATCGGATAGATTGCGTAATGAGAAAGTGTTGGGATCGTTTTTTAAATCTTGATTCTTGTCTCTTGATTCTTTTCCCCTTAATAATTAATTACTTGCTCTTCAATCTGAGACGGGATCTCACGCCACTCATATTTCTGAGTACGCAGTTGCGGCTCGAATCCTGCTTCCCTGATAGAATCCTGAATACCTTTAGAAGTAAAACGATGCGGAGCGCCTGCGGCAGAAACTACATTTTCTTCAATCATGATTGAGCCGAAATCGTTGGCGCCGGCGTGAAGGCATATTTGTGCTACTTGCTTACCTACAGTGAGCCATGACGCCTGTATGTTTTTAATATTGGGTAACATGATGCGGCTTAGTGCGATCATGCGGATATATTCGTCACCAGATACATTATTGGTGATGCCGCGGACTTTACGCAATAAAGTACCGTCATCCTGGAAAGGCCATGGAATAAAGGCGATGAAGCCATGATGCCCTTCTGGTTTTTCGGACTGAACTTCACGTATCCAAACCAGGTGCTCAAAACGTTCCTCGATAGTTTCGATATGACCGAACATCATAGTCGCCGAAGTAGGCAGATTGATTTTATGAGCAGCACGCATCACGTCCAGCCACTCTTTGCCACCGCATTTGCCTTTAGATATTAAGCGGCGAACACGATCGTTTAATATTTCAGCTCCTGCGCCCGGTAGTGAATCTAGTCCGGCTGCCTTTAATTCGCTAAGCACATCGATATGGCTCATGTTCTCCAGTTTTGCCACGTGGGCAATTTCCGGCGGACCTAATGAATGCAGTTTTAAAGTAGGGTATAACTCTTTCAGTTGCTTGAACAGATCGGCATAAAACTTTAACCCAAGATCAGGATGGTGGCCGCCTTGTAATAAAAGCTGATCACCGCCGTAACGGAAAGTTTCCTCGATCTTTTGTTTATAGGTTTCTATATCAGTGATATAACTATCCTCGTGACCAGGGCGGCGGAAAAAATTACAGAATTTACAGTTGGCGATGCAAACATTGGTGGTGTTCACATTCCGGTCGATTTGCCAGGTAACCTTGCCATGCGGAACCTGCTTTTTACGCAGTTCATTGGCCACAAACATCAGTTCAGAAGTTGGGGCATGATGGTACAAATGAACACCTTCCTCAATACTCAGGAAATTAAAATTCAACGCGCGTTGCAGCAAATCGGCTGTATTCATGTGGCAAAGATACGAAGTAGGAGGGTAAAGGTGAAAAAAGCGAGGTGAAAGCTGAAAGGTAAAAGCAGAAAGGTTTTTACTGACCATGCCTGGATAAGGTTAGACTTTTGTACAATGCACATAATTTAATTATTATGTATTTTTATATTATGGAAACGCTGATTATACAACCTAAAACAAAAAAGCAACTGGCAGCTTTAAAAGTTGTAATTAAGGCGTTCAAAATCGATTATAGATATGAGGCGAGCCCATATAATCCAGAATTTGTCGAAAAAATACTTCAGGGTAGAGATGATGTTATAGCGGGAAATGGTGTAAAAATTGAGACTAAAGGACTTTGGAGTAATTTATAGGTTAATAGCTAAATGTATCACAAATAGATTATGACAGATTTTTGGACATCCAAGGATACTCTTAATGTTATTATTGAAATTATAAGCGGACTAATTATAGGAATTGTAGCTTCCTTTTATTCAGCTTCTTATTATGAGAGATTAGTTAATAAAAGAAAGAGAAATGTGCTTTTGGAAAAATATGGCTTCTTGCAAAGCACTGAGGATGAATTCGATTGGCAGCATTGGAAAATAGAAAATGGGAAAATAGCAGAAAGTCCGATAGAGTCTTATATGAATTTAAAATACAAGGGCGACAAAACCTTTTCATTTAAATGGGAAGATAAAAATTGTAAAGAAAATGGGTCTGGTTTTATATATTGGGACGAGGTATTTTACGGGAAAATGTCATTTTTCGAAAGCGAAAAAAAATGGTTTGATTATCGAAATGTCTACTATGAGAAGATAACACATCAGGAAAAAGAATACGATGCAATTTTTGTAAATGCAGATGACCAAGGTACAAAGTATGTAATGCTTAGAATATCTGTTATAGTATAGCTGTGACTTGAGTACACATTATGCCACAATGCCTTTATCCAACCTCAACACCTTATCCACACTGCTTGGTATCTCATTCTGATAATGCGTTACATAAATAAGCGTTACATTGCTCAACTCGCAAATGGTATCAACCAGCATTTTAAAGTGTAGTTGCTGGTGCAGGTCCATTCCCTGGCAGGGCTCGTCGAATATTAATAGCGTTGGATTTTTGATTAGGGCGCGGGCCAGCAAACACAATCTTTGTGCACTGGCGGGGATGTTTTTTAATAATACCCGGGCATAACGATCTATCTCCAAGGCTTTCATCCATCTTAATGCAATAGCCGATTTTTTAGGATCGCTTGGGCGAAATAAACCCATCGTGTCATAAAAGCCGGATTCAATCACTTGCAGGCAACTATTATCTGTCGGGAAATATTGGTATAGTTCAGGAGATACAAAGCCTGTTTTATTCTTAATATCCCAAATGCTTTCCCCAGTTCCGCGTTTACGGTCGAACAAGGTAATATCATTGGCATAGGCTTGGGGGTTATCCGCATTCACCAAACTCAGTAGAGTTGATTTACCCGCTCCGTTCGGACCTAATAACGCCCAGTGGTCGCCTTGCCTGATTTGCCAGTCAACGTTTTTTAAGATTTCCTTCTTGCCATAAGTGATGTTGACGTTATTCATCCGAACTATCCACTCATAGGATGGAATAGGATTGATGTTTAATAATGCTGATAATTCCTCCAGGTCAAGGTTGCCTTTGTCGATTTGAGCAAAAGAAGATGAGTCAAAATCCTTTGCCGGTACTTGTTGATCAATGGCACCATCCTTAAGTACAGCTACGTGGGTTATTGCGTCGGGAATCTCGAAAGGAGAGGTCGCCATGATAACTGTTATTCCTGATGAATTGATATCAGCAATGATCCGGTTGAACTCAGCACGCGTTTGCACATCGAGACCGGTTAATGGGTTATCTAATAAAAGTATAACCGGATTTTTGATCAATGCAGCTGCGATCAATAAGCGTTTGGTTTCGCCGTTTGATAGCTTGATCAATTGCTTGGTTTTTAAAACCTCCAGGTTGAGTCTTTGCATCACCTTGTGCAAATCCCAATAACCAAGTGTTTCAGAATAGTGTTTAATCGAACCAAGATACTCTTCCACCGTCAAAGCATCTTCTGAATCAGATGAGTTATATCGCTGCTGGTAGTAAAAATCACTGGTATTAGATAGGTTCCTGAAATGATGTCGTGGTTCTACAAAGCCTATCAGTTTATGAAAAGTAAGATGCGCATCATCTGAGTGATGCTCCTTTAAATATTCCTCATGAAAATAATAATGGATACTACCGGCAGATATGTGAAGCTTACCTGCAACTATTTGCAGCAAAGCACTTTTCCCCGAGCCGCTCTCTCCGATCAAAGCCCAGTTTTCGCCATGGTTTACAGTAAAATTCAGATCAGAAAAAACAGTTGTATTGCCCAGCTTAAGGGTAGCATGATCGATAGACAGTAAAGCAGTATTCATTGGTATTCGTGTATCGGGGCAAGTTAGGGATTTTGTTTGTCGTATAGGTTGTATTAGTTGTAACAGTTGTATTGGTTGTAGTAGTTGAAAGAGGGCAATCGTTTTACCGGATTCAAACCAGTAAAACCAATACAACTAATACAACCAGTTCAACCAAACTTTCAAGCAACTCCATTGTAGTAGGATATAATCTTACCTAAAAATAAATCTACCTATGAAAAAGTTAAACTTATTATTGCTGGCGATAGCATTGTTTGCCTTAAGCAGTTGTTCGGTTATTACGGGGATATTTAAAGCCGGGGTGGCTGTGGGCGTGATCGCGATCCTGGCGGTGGTTATCCTTATTATCTGGATCATTTCCGCTATAACCAGGAAGTAAAAACAAAAAGCGCTCCGTGGCAAACCCAGGAGCGCTTTCTAGCAAACTAAAAAGGATTATTTCTTTTTAGTAGTGTCTTTTTTCATTTTGCTGGTGTCAGCCATCTTCATTTTGCTGGTGTCAGCTTTCTTTGAAGTGTCAGCAGTAGCCATTTTCGCTGAGTCAGCCATTTTCGCTGAGTCAGCCATCTTAGCAGAATCAGCAGAACCTGAACCACCTTTACCTTTACAAGCAGCAGCAGAAACAGCGATAGCTAAAGCTAAGAAACCGATTTTGAATGAATTTTTCATTTTAGTTTTTTAAATAAGTGATTAATAGTTTTGCCTATTAATACCCTAAATGAAAAAAGGTAACCCGTAATTTTTAAAAAAATCAAAGGCTACCTTCAAAAAAAGTATAAAAAACTAATAATCAGGACTAAAATGAATTAGTACTGTGTAGAAATTATTTCTTTTTTGTAGTGTCAGCAGCAGCTTTCTTAGAAGTGTCAGCAGTAGCAGCTTTAGCAGTGTCTGCTTTTTTAGTAGTATCTGTAGTAGCAGCTTTTGCAGTGTCAGCAGTTTTAGCTGAGTCAGCAGAAGAAGCAGTTGAGCTACCTTTGCAAGCAGCAGCAGAAACAGCGATAGCAAGAGCTAAGAAACCAATTTTGAATGAATTTTTCATGTTAAAGTTTGTTTAATGTTTTGCATTAATACAGTAAAGCAGAAAAAGTAACCCAACGGTTTTAAAAAAATATTAATTTATCTGTACAATTGACAGAAAAACGTTTTTTAAGCATAAAAAGGGGCAGCCCCTGCTGCAGAACCGCCCCAAACTATAACACGTATTTAAATTGGTTGCTATTTTTTAACGCTGTCTTTCTTTATCACTTCAGTTCCTGCTTTTTTAGTTGTATCGATTGTTTTTTGTGTTGTATCGATCGTCGCTTTTGGAGTATCAATTTTTCCTTCCGATTCGTTCTTTCCCTTATTTACGCATGATGAGCAGGATGAAATTGAAAACATAACAGCTGCTGCCAGTACCCCGATTTTTAATAAATTTCTCATAATGTTAATGTTTAAAGTTTTGCATTGATACAGTAAAATCAGGAAAGGTAACCCGGCAAAAAAATATAAAAAAAGGCAGCCCAAAAACGGGTTACCTTTACGATGGAACAGAATTAATAGCCTAAGTATTATGGCTTTTTGGCCGTATCCTTTTTAGTTGTATCTGTTGTCATTGGCGCTTTTTTGGTGGTATCAACCACGTTTGTTTTGGTTGTATCAGTTGTTGATACCTTGGTAGTATCGGTGGTACTGGTTGAATTTTTACTACTACAAGCAGCAAATGAACCGGTTATCAATACGGCTAAAATTAATTTACTAATGTTTTTCATGTTGTTGATGAGTTATTTAAATGATTGAATTAAAAATGATGCGCTGAATACAAGCAGATAACTGCAATACTTTTAATTTTGTTTTTAAATAATTTGCAATTAATGGGTTACAATTTCGCTTAAATAGTATTAATAGTGAGTACAGAATCAAAGAGTTCAATACCGACCGACAGCGAGATTGTTTTTGGCATCCTTAATAACTCGGAAAATGCGATAAAAAGGTTATACGTGGCCTATTTTCCGATGGTGATGCAGCTGATACTAAATAACAACGGAACGCCGGACGACGCCAAGGATATTTACCAGGAGGCGATCATAGTTCTTTATAATAAGGTTAAAAAAGGTGATTTTGAGCTGAACAGCAAGCTGAAGACATTTATTTACTCGGTTTGCCGTCGCCTTTGGCTCAAACGACTGAGCCAGATGAACCGTTACAGCGGCGATATTCATGATTTTAATGATCATCTGCCAGTAGAAGATGAAGTAGAAGAGCAGGGAGAACGGGATATTCAGTTTACCAAAATGCAAAGCGCATTGCAAATGCTGGGTGAGCCTTGCAAAACTATCATAGAGGATTTTTATATCCACAACAGATCGATGCAGGAGATCTGCGAGAATTTTGGTTATACCAATGCGGATAATGCCAAAACTCAGAAGTACAAATGCCTGCAAAGGCTGAAAAAGTTATTTTTTCAGCAAAAGTAAAGGAGTAAAGAAATGAGAGACGAGCAACTTATAGAAGCAATTGAACGCTACCTCAACGGTGAAATGAGCGCCGATGAGCGAAACGCGTTTGAACAACTTCGCCGGGAGAATGCTGAGCTGGATACCCGCGTGGTTGAACATCAACAATTTACAGGCTTGTTGAAGCAATATGGGGAGCGTGTAGCGTTGGAAAAACGCCTGAATGCTATTCATGAGGAAATAGATGTTCATGCGATTGCCGAAGAGGTAACCGTACACCCATCATGGATCGTGCAATTATGGCGTGATCATCACTCAAAAATATCAGTGGCTGCATCCATTGCTATTTTTGCTGTTTTGGCAACGCTATTCTTCACAGGTTATTTAAACAATAACAATTCTTATACTGAATTGAGTCGTGAGGTGGGCAGATTGAACCGTTCAACAACGGATATGAAGAAGGACATCAATGCGATAAAGAAAGGCACCCGTGTAATTGCTGCACCTGATAAATCGAGAGGAACAGGTTTTGCAATTACTTCAAACGGATTAATAGCAACAAGCTATCACGTGATTAGTGGTGCTGATTCCATCTACATTCAGGATGCTGCCGGACGCTCATTTAAAGTAAAAGCCATTTATAACGATCCACAGAGCGATGTCTCAATTTTAAAGGTGATTGATACTACTTTCAGAGGTTTGGGGCCAATACCTTATACCTTTAAGCACTCAGAAAGCGACCTGGCGGAGAACGTATTTACTTTTGGTTTCCCACAGGATTCACCAGTTTATGGTGATGGCAGACTTACTTCGGCAAATGGCTTGAACGGTGATACTTTGGATTATGAGATATCGGTTCCGATCAACCCCGGAAATAGCGGTGGCCCATTACTGGATAGCAAAGGAAATGTGATCGGCATTGTAAAAGCTAAAGAAACCCGATTAGAGGGGATGCATTTTGCGCTGAAATCAAGTTACCTAATAAATGCTATAAGAAGTATTCCTGAAGATTCTCTAACAAAAGTACCTGTTTTGAACACCGAGAACAGCCTGGCTAACCTGACCCGTCAGCAACAGGTGAAAAAGATAAAGCCTTATGTGTTTATGGTGAAAGTTTATTAAATGTGCAGATTTTTTGATGTGCAGATGTGCAAATGAACATATTAAAAATGCTCTTCGATTGGAGGGCATTTTTTATTTGGTCTGAACCACTGATTTTATTGATTAATTGATTTCGCTGATTAGAAAAGCATCTGTACATTAAAAACTCATCTGCACATCCACGCATTCGCACATCCGCACATCTATCTGTCAACTTCTCCCAATACAAAATCGATAGAGCCGATAATAGCTATCAGGTCTGCAATCATCACGCCTTTGGCGATGGCTGGTAGGACGGATAAGTTACAAAAACTTGGTCCGCGGGATTTTACCCGGAATGGAATTTCGGAGCGGGCGTCATTATGAATAAAATAGAAGCCTAATTCGCCTTTGGCGCCTTCGCCGCGTATATAGAAGTCCTGAACTTTTGGTGTGATCTTCCTCGGCATTTTAGCACGTGGATCAAAGTCAGGGGTGCGCTTTAATTCTTTTTGCAGGCGATCAAGGCATTGCTCAACAATCCTGAGCGACTGGGCTATTTCATCCACCCGGACTTTATAACGGTCCCAGCAATCGCCTATTGTGCCCATTTCGCCGTTACCTATCGGAACATCAAATTCCAGTTCAGGATAAACAGAATAGCCGTCAATACGCCGCAGGTCCCATTTTAAGCCGGAGCCACGCAACATCGGTCCGGAGCATCCATAATTGATCGCCACATCCATTGGCAATACACCCACATTAGCAGTTCGACTGATGAATATTTGGTTATTAGTTAACAACTCATTCAGTTCAATCAGTTTTGGTTTGAAATAGTCCACAAACTCACGGCAACGTTCTTCAAAACCAACCGGGAGGTCGTAAAACAAGCCACCTACCCAGATATAATTGTATAACATGCGTGAGCCGGAAGCCCATTCCAGCATACCCATAATATGCTCCCTGTCGCGGAAACACCACAGAAAAGGGGTAAAGGCGCCTATATCGATGCCATAAGTACCAATAGCAATAAGATGCGAAGCGATACGGTTTAATTCGCAAACCAAAACACGGATATATTCAATACGTTTGGGAATATCCTTATCAATGCCCATCATCCGCTCAACGCCCATTGTCCAAATGTGGCTGTTGTTCATGGATGCCAGGTAATCCATACGGTCAGTAAAAGGAATAGTCTGCTGATAAGTTAATGATTCAGCATGCTTCTCGAAACAACGATGCAGGTACCCCATGTGAGGGATCACCTCTTTCACAATTTCGCCATCGGTGATCAGCTCTAACCTTAAAACGCCATGTGTTGATGGATGCTGCGGCCCCATATTCAACACCATTTCCTGGGCGGAAGCGTCTAAAATCTTCTTGTTATAGCGCTCTAAAGCTTCTTCGTATTTTGAGTTAGTGATGTTCACGATTCGTTTTGCGCGTTAGTGTCATGCTGAGGCACTCGAAGCATGCGGGCAAAGGCCTTTACGCACACACTTCGAGTGCCTCAGTGTGACACCCCTTTCAGTTCTTATTTGTAATTACGGTTCATTTATTAGTCTATCTTAATCCCTTTATAATACTCCGCATTCTTATAATCTTTCCGCAACGGATAGCCTTCCCAATCATCCGGCATTAAAATACGCCTCAGGTCAGGATGCCCTTCAAAAAATATTCCTTCCATATCAAACGCTTCGCGCTCATGCCAGTCGGCTGAGTGATAAACAGATGAAATGCTTGGGAATGATGGCAAATTATCTAAATTCCGGTTATTCTCCTTGCTTACCTTTAACGTGAGTTGTGTTTGATAAGGGATAGATGCCAGATGATAAACCACACCAAATCGATTAGTTTCAACGCCATAATCCACACCACTAAGGCATGAAAGAAAATCGAAATAAGTTTTGGGATTATCGCGTAGTTCCAGACAAACGTCTGCTATACGATCTGGATCGATCATCAGAGCAGGTTGTAAACCAGTCGTTTCTTCTCCCACAATAACGCTCTCACCAAATTTTTGAATAAGAATGGATTTGATCTCTTCGAGGTTCATGGCGCGAGGCGTACTTTTTTCCAGTTTTTGTTATCAACCTTTTTATAAAGGATACGGTCATGCAATCTGCTTCGTCTTCCCTGCCAGAATTCTATCAGTCGTGGTTTTAGGATATATCCACCCCAAAAAGATGGCTTAGGAATTTCCTGATCACCATATTGCGCATCTGCTTCACTGAATTTCTTTTCTAGTATATCGCGGTCCGCTATCTCCTGGCTTTGCGGTGAAGCGATAGCGCCCAACTGGCTCGCCCGCGGGCGACTGTGAAAATATTGCTCCGAATCTTCCCTGCTAACCTTTTCAATTGTACCTTCAATGCGTACCTGGCGCTCCAGGCCAGCCCAAAAGAAAAGGAGTGAGCCCAGCGGGTTCTTGCCAATTTCTTTACCCTTACGGCTCAAGTAGTTCGTGTAAAAAACAAAGCCTTCATTATTAAAGCCTTTTAGTAAAACTATTCGCGCGGATGGACGTCCATCAGATGTAGCTGTGGCTAAAGTCATGGCGGTTGGTTCCGCAACTTCTGCCTTTAAAGCTTCGTTAAACCACTTGTCAAACTGTTTTATCGGGTCGGCGCTGGTATCGGTTTCAGATAATGAAGCCGCAAGATATTCGGATCGTATGTTTTGTATGTCAGCCTGGTTCATTGTTGCAAACTTACAAATTAATTGTGCCGTATATTAAGTGGGTATTTTTTAATTTAATAAATAACCTATTTTTACGTTTACATGTTATTATAACTATACTGATTATTTATGCTAAGTGCTATTTCACCGGAGTCGGGACGTTTGTTGATATCGGAACCTTTTATGATCGACCCAAACTTTAAACGGTCGGTTATCCTGCTGACTGAATATGGCAGCACGGGTTCTATGGGGTTTGTGTTGAATCACCAGAGCGAATATATGCTGGGTGACCTGCTGCCGGATTTACCTTACTCAGAGATGCCGGTGTATGTTGGCGGACCTGTAGGAGAGGATACTTTACATTTTATACATTGCTGTCCCGAAAAAATTGAGGATGGTATTGAAATAGCCAACGGCGTTTACTGGGGTGGTAATTTTGAAACTGTAAAAAGCCTGGTAACCAATTACCAGTTAAATGATAGCGAGATACGTTTCTTTACTGGCTATTCCGGCTGGACACCCGGACAATTAGAAGATGAGATAGCAGAAGATACCTGGATAGTAACCGATAAGTTTACGGCGGAGATCATCTTCTCACATGATGATCAGAACATCTGGCGCCAGGTGATTATCAGTATGGGCCAGCGTTATGCTCATATTGCTAATTTTCCTGAAAATCCGGAGATGAATTGAGGTTGGTAATTAGTTAATAAGTTAACCGGTGATCAGTTAATCAGGATTATATTTCAGCTTTGAAATTTTTCCCCAAAGCTTCGCCTAAACCGAAATAATGGCGGAAATTATAAATCAGCGGTGACCACTTTTGCGGATCGATATGGTTATTGCCGACGACTATATTCTCATGAACCCTTACATTAACTACTTTAACAGTTACAGCAGCAACATCCGGCTTGCCATCAGCATCAAAATCTATGATCGAATGTTGCTCTAAAATTGCCTCCAATTGAATGGGACAATCTTTTATGGCGGGCGGCTTTACTATCTGCGAATCTATAGCCGAAAAACCACCGGTGGTAAACTTGTCGGGTTCATACCTGTAAAGAACTTTTTTGCTTTCCGGAACTGGGTTTACCCCTGTTAAATGTGCAATACTTTCGATATTCTGCTGAAGATTTATGGAGGGTATATTAACGACGCATTCTTTTTGAGCAATCAAATTACTAAAGGTTTTACCGTCGCACCCCATGCCCAATACCAGTTTATAACCCAACGCCCAAACAGACGACATAGGGCCAATATTCGGATGGCCTTGCTGATCAATTGTAGTAATAAGAGCCACCGGGGTACCAAAATATAATATCTTGGGCTGGATGGTTTTGAGGCTTATATCAGGCATTGATGTGTTGTTTAGTGATTAGTTAATCAGTTAACCGGTGATCAGTTAGTCAAGAATTAGTCAAGGTTTTTTTCTTCCTGGTCACTGATTAGCCGGTCACTGGTTAACTATAAAATCCAAATTGATAATTTCCTTTAAAGCCCTTTTACCTGATTCCGTTATGTTTATTACTCTCTTTTCTTCGTGCCTGGCTATCCATTTTTGTTCTGTCATGGCGTGATAAATTGCTGCGCCGAGTGCTCCGGCAAGATGAGGCTTCTTTTCAGTCCAGTCTAAACAGGCGTAGGCATATTTGCGGTGGCCTGTATCTATGCCCGGTAAATCGACACCAAAGGCTTTAAATGTTTTTTCTGCATTGATACCTAACGATATCTCTTTTGAAAAATAAGCAGGATCAATTATCGGCTGGTTATAAATAATAGCCTGCTGATTGACTAATGAATTAAAAATAGCTACGCCAAGTTTGCCCGCCAGGTGATCATAACAGGTACGTGCTAATGCGATCTTCTTTACAGAGCTTTTAGGATTTGGCGCAGATTTTTGAAGGTTCTGAAGCAACTCGATCAGCTGAGCAGCATCCGGGCTGGCAATTTCGTAGCTATTACGCCTCCCTTTACTGATCTTATGTATCAGGTTAGCTTTGCATAACACAGCCAAGTGATTAGACAGGTTACTTTGTGAAATATCCAGGTGCTGCTGTAACTCGGCATAAGTTGCCTGTCCACGAATCAAATAGATCATCACGGATAGCCGCACAGGATCTGCAATGGCCGAGGTGATGCTATAAATATTCAGATCATTCATATAAGCAAAGTTACTATCTAGGGTAATTGCTTATATCAGTGGATAATGATGAGTGGAGTTACCAGTTAACCGGTGATCAGTTAATCAAGAGTTTTTCCTGATCACCGGTTAACTGGTCACTGATTAACTGCTACTACCCCTCCATCTCCCTTGCCGATTCCTCAACCTTCTTCTTAAGATTCTCTTTATAATCGATCAGGTTTTTTACGATATGCTCGTCGGCTGTGGATACAATCTGCGCAGCGAGGATACCGGCGTTTTTGGCCGCATTTAAGGCTACGGTTGCAACAGGTATACCATTAGGCATTTGCAGTATGGATAGAATAGAATCCCAGCCATCAATCGAATTGCTCGACTTTACGGGGACACCAATTACAGGTAAATGAGTTAGTGAGGCTACCATGCCCGGTAAATGTGCTGCACCGCCGGCTCCGGCAATGATTACTTTTAAACCACGGTCAGCTGCTGACTTGGCATAGCTGAACATGCGGTCGGGGGTGCGGTGGGCCGATACGACTGTGATCTCGTATGGTACACCTAATTCTTTTAAAACATCTGCTGCATCCTGCATCACATTCAGGTCAGACTTGCTGCCCATGATGATGCCTATTTTGGGTTGGTTACTCATTCTTTAATTTTTTTGCTGACAATCTTCTGGCAATAAATATGATCGATCCAACAATGAGGGTTATCAATAAAATAATGATCAATGCGTATTTAACGCCTTTGATAACTAGTGTTTTGTTGCTCCAAACCGAGTTGTTGTGCTCTGCTTTCCGGATAAATTTAAAGGTACTAAAAAATGCATTTAAACGCTCATCGTTTCTTTGTGCTTCCTGTTTAAACCATATTCCCTCGGTAATAAACCTTTTATTATAATAGAAAAAGCGATAAAATATGTAATATCCGGCTGTGTCCAAATTTCCATGACATTCAAACTCGATACCCTTAACTCCATCTACAATTATATCCTTTTTATAAATCAATTTACCGTGGATAGTTTTAATGAATTTTGCTATTGACCGCCGATATAATGAATTGGTAAAATCTCTATACAAAAAATCAACGGACCCTCCCTCTACACTAGAACTATTGGCGGCATACATCATATCATAATAGTCTACCTCGTAGCTAATACTTGTTACACCTTGGGTAATTCTTGGCGTATCAGGGAATATAATTATAGCGTCGTTTCCTATATTTTGGAGATAATGGAGCGTATGCTGACCATAAGCCGAAATGGTAAGGATTGACGTGAGTAAGGCTAATATGGTTTTTCTCATTGATGCATAAGGCTCAGCTTATCACTTTCAAAGTCTTCTGCACAAACCTTGCCTTTTCAATCGCTTTTTCCCTGTCGGTATCTACTATGGTAACATGCCCCATTTTGCGAAAAGGTTTCGTTAATGCTTTACCATATAAATGTATATAAACGCCGGCACATTCCAATACATCTTCAATGCCCTGATAAACGGCAGGACCTTCATATCCTGCTTCGCCCAGCACATTGATCATAATGGCATGGTTTAGGCATGCCGTATCACCCAAAGGCTGATTAAATATTGCCCGTAAATGCTGCTCGAATTGAGATACCACATTGCCTTCAATAGTTTGATGGCCGCTGTTATGCGGACGCGGGGCCAGTTCATTTACCAGTATTTTTCCGTTTTTGTCCAGGAACATCTCCACTGCCAGCAGGCCAACAATGTTCAGGCATTCGGCCACACGTTTGGCTATGCGTTCGGCTTCCTCGTGCACTTCAAATGGCAGGGTAGAAGGGGCGATGAGAAATTCAACCAGGTTCGCCTGCGGATTAAACTCCATTTCTACCATCGGGAAGGCTTTTATTTCGCCATCTTCATTGCGGGCAACTATTACGGCTATTTCCTTTTGAAAATCAACCCAGCGTTCTACCAGGCTCGGCTCTTTAAATGCATTGGCCAGGTACGATTCATCGATCACCTTATAAACGCCTTTTCCGTCATAACCATCACGACGAAGCTTTTGTATATAAGGGAATGGGATATGGCTGCTTTTTAACTGTTCAGGCGATGAAATTATCTGGAACTCAGCTGTAGGGATATCATTTTCTTTGAAGAATTGTTTCTGCAAACCTTTATCCTGTATTAGGCGGATAATGCGCGGTTGCGGATAAACCAGCACTCCTTCTTTTTCCAGTTGCTCCAATGCATCTACGTTTACCTTCTCAATTTCGATGGTAAGCAGATCAACCTTTTTGCCGAATTTGTAAACGGTCTCGTAATCACCCAATGAGCCTACCGCAAATTCATCGCATAGCTTTTTGCAGGGGGCGTCGCGGTCAGGGTCGAGTACTTTTACCGTTACGTTGTAGTTGATGGCTTGTTGTATCAGCATGCGTCCAAGTTGTCCGCCGCCTAAAATTCCGAGTTTGAGATCTCCGTAAAATGCTTTCATTTATAGGTGCAAGTTTACCTAATTTTTTTTAAACCTTATTTTCTTGTCCTGATGGCAGCAGCTTGTTTCTTCCTGATTAACCTGTAGTAAAAAATGGAGTTGGTGAAAAAGAAAACCGCACCGGTCAGCAGATCGGATGTCTTGGTTAATGGATTAGTTGCCACAAAGAAAACAGCGGCGATAAACAATATTGACCCTTCAAAGTAGAGCAATAGCCTGCTGAGCGTGCTGTTCCAATAATTAGGATAATACAAAAACAGCATCGGCAGCGACATAACAGCGATAATTATTCCCACAAAAAATGTTCGTTCCATAATCAGTGTAACCGCATGGGTATAATCATGCTCCCCGGACCGGGTGAGGATAACATAATAAATACAATTAACCGCAATTGAAACAATAATTGCGATCAGAACAGTTTTTATAAGAACCAAAGGTAGACCTTTCATAGATATTGAATAATTCGACGCAAAATTAAGGCAATTATTCCTTATCGGTCTTAACACAATGTCACAAGTATATTATATCGATGTTTCACCTGGTTGAGGAGCTTTAGACATTTCATGGTCGGCTATAAGTGCAACTGGTATGCCTATGCAAATGATTAATGCGGCGATTCCTTTAAGCAGGCTAACCAATTCAAGATGCCCGTGCCTTTTGGGAATGTTGGTCATTGGTAATACTACATAATTCATAATAACCCAGATGGCGAGGCCATATATGATACCGATGAGGTATTTGTTCTTCAGGATTTTTACTATCCGGGGATATAGAAAAAACAAAGTCACGGTAAAGAATGCAGCGATGAGATAATGAAATATCAACCCCCAGAGAATCATTGATGTGCTTCCTGACATAGCTTCCTTGCCAAACCAGCCGCTGGCAATAAATTTAAATATAACGGCAGGTGGTATTTTATAGCTGATCAGGATAGCGGCGAATGCATCTAATGTGCCCGTCAGCAAACAAGTTTGTAATACCGTAACGAATTTGCTTTTGGAGCGTCTTTCCATTTAAGGGGATTGTTGCGTGAAGGTAGATAAAAGAGCTTGTATAAACCACATCATATATTGTAACAAATTTACTTTATAAAAATTATTACCCTGATAATCAATATATTAATATATAAATTGTATTAATATAGAACTATGTATTGCATAATACTATATAAAACATATATATTTGAATTAACAGAAATAATTAAAACAAAAAAGATATGAAAACGATCCTTATTACACTCTTCCTGCTGGCAGCCGGCAGTGCAATGAGTTTCGCGCAATGCGATAAAAAAGTAAGCCTGGTTTCTTCAAAAACAGAGCATTTCGATGCAAACGGAAATTTGAAGCACGCTGATGATGAAAAAACGGTAGTTGAGTTTAATCAATCAGACATCACAGTTACGATTACTCATGATGGTGGCGACGAAAAACTTACCGGTAAAATAAAATCAAATATTTGTACCTGGCAGGTGCCTTTTAAAGTGGGGAAAACTCTTCTTAATGTGACGCTTTCCAAGGATGACGGGCAATCGAGAGATTTTGCCATTACAGTTGAGGGCAAAGATGGTAAGTTAACCCTTTTGGCCGAGAGCCCGGATGAGCCTGACGACAAAATCCGCCTCCCATTAGATAAATTTGAAGAAGTGAAATAAAAGAGCCTATATCATTCTTACTATAAAGAGCGCTTGCATTAAATTGCAGGTGCTTTTTTGTTAGGTGTAGTTATAACACTGTAACATATAATTTACATTCAGTTGAATATTGTTTTAAACTAAATGTTTTTTATTTTTCTCAAACTATTTTCAGCTTTCAAAAGTTAAACCCGTATAGAATTTTTTGAGCGATTATCCGTTTGAGAAAATAATAATTAGAATTACTTAACATTAACGAACATAAACTAAACATGAAAAAACCTATTTTAATTGTTGCTGCATTCTTAACATTTAGCGTATTTGCGACTCATTCATTTGCACAAACTGCACCTGCTCCGGCTACTACTGCACCTGCAGGTGGCGGCGATGTAGTTGCTTCGGCCACTTCATCTGATAATTATACTGCATTTTCAATAGCCTTGCGTGCTGCCGGTTTGACTGAGACATTGGAAGGGGCTGGTCCATATACCATTTTTGCACCAACAAATGAAGCATTCGGAAAAATTCCCTCAGCTCAGCTGGATGCCTTGATGAAAGACCCTGCAAAACTTGCTAATGTAATAAAAGGACACATTGTAAGCGGCAAATTGATGAAAGCCGATGTAATTAAAGCGTTAACCACCGGTAAAGGTAAAGCCACTTTAAAAACCCTTGACGGACAGGACCTGACATTATCTGTTGCCAACGGTAAATTGCAGTTAGCTGATGCTGCAGGCAATACCGCATTGGTTACCGGTTTTGACCTTGCTGCGTCAAACGGTGTTATCCACGGTTTGAATGGCGTATTGGTTGGAAAATAAGCTGTGTAATCAGAATTTTCGATACAGGGCCCGGATGAAAAAACGTCCGGGCCTTTTTGTTGCGATTAATCTCAAAAAATAGTTTTCTGCAACCAAAACTATTGCCGATTGCCGAGCGTTATATAAAAAGGTTATTTTCCTGAAAGTAAGTTTCTTGTGCTATTATTTGATACCCCGCGCCCAGTATAGCGATCAACTTTTTACTTTTTATTTTTATTTAAAAAGAGTTGCTCAATTACTTGATTATTAGGTAATGTTTTTTTTATTTTTAAATCTCCATGGCTCACCCGTTGAACATCATTGAAATCCCTGCGCTGATCTCAAAAAAGATCGTCAGGAAGATCGTGTTTGCTGAGTCGGGACTGAGTATTGAAAAGCCATTAAATATAGATGGCGGCCTGTTTATTCCCTGCGAAAATATTGCAGGTTTCAGGTTCGGTATTAAGGACATGCACATTTTTGATATGACTTTTTGCCGGAGGTATTTTATTGAAGTAAAGGATTATCAGAATAAAATATATCGCCTGAAACTCAATAGCTACTATGGTTTTAAGCGTGAGCTTTATTATAAGGTTTGGGCGGAGGCGCTGGATCATTTCTGGGACTTCTACATGGAAAGCCAGTTGAACTTCTACATGGAACTATTGAATATCCGCCAAACGTTTGAGTTATCTGGGGTAACTTTTCACGATGAGGGTATAAGCTGGGATGAGGATAACCGTTTAAATTGGAACGAGATTGCTGTCAGCAGCTATCAAACACATTTTGTGATCCATCATGTTGAAGATCTTACACGCTCCAAATGCTGTGTGTTTTCTATCCATTGGAATGCAGTTGTACTACAGACCTTGCTTAAAGAGATTATTAAGCAACCTATCAGGGCCCGCAAATCTTCCTGGCTGTAAATCGTTATTTCAGATATTCGCCTAAATACTCAAATATTTTCTCCCTTATATTTTCTGCATCGAACATAACGCCGTAGTGAGGGGCATTAGGCACGATGATCAAGTCATTCTTTACGCCAACTGCTTTTAATTTCTCGCTTAACGTGATCGCCTGGTCGGGATTAACAGATTCATCCTTTTCGCCCTGAACGATCAGGAAAGGTGGGTCATTCTTATCAATATAGGTAACCGGACTGGCTTGTTTTGCTTTGGCTTCATTATCAACAACTGTGCCACCTAATAGTAAATTAATCGGGCTATGCGGATCTTTTGACTCATGACCTTTCAGCGTAAAAAAATCTACCGGCCCGTAAAAATCTAATACAAGCTTTATTTTGAAATGCGGCTTTTTACCATCGGCATAAAAGTCTTTAACAGTATTATTATTTGACAGGCCAAGCAAATTAGCCAGGTGCCCTCCGGCAGAAAAACCAATCAAAGCGATTCGGTTTTTATCCAGTTTGTATTCATCCGCGTTCTGATAAAGGAATTCAAGTGCCTGGTTGCAATCCTGTACCTGTGCCGGGAAGATGGCCATAGTGCTCCACCTGTAATCAATTGAAGCGACGGCATAACCTTTTTCAATAAACTCTTTGAGGGTATTTTTCATATAGCCCATATCGGCATACTTATCGTTCGACATCCAGGCGCCGCCGTGTATCCAAACTACAACCGGGTAACTGCTTTTGCCGGTTGACGGTACATAAATATCCAGCAAATGCTTTTTTAAAGTATCGTTAGCATAGGGAATATTGTCGTAATGCAGAATCCCGGCAGGGAAAACATCTCTGGCAGGATTAAAAGTTTGAGCGGAGATTTTTATAGATAGAAAAGCCAGACAGATAAAAAACAAGGTCCTTTTCATAGGTAATTTGGTTTACCCGATGAAGATAGGCATATCAACTTATTTAAGCAACTCTATATATCCCTTTGTCTGTGTCCTCACAGACAAACAGACTTCCAACCCTTAGGCAACGGCCCCCCAGATAAACTTCCGGATTGTTGTGGGGACACAAACAATGGATGGTAAGTAGTTGATTTACCAGATGAAGATAGGTATATCTGCTTATTTAAACAACTTCAGTGCCTGTAGCTTTGCTTTTACCCAGGAAGTTTTCACCTTCAATTTTCTTCTGTAATTCAATGATAGCACCGATCAACGCCTCAGGACGAGGAGGGCAACCCTGTACATATACATCAACAGGTATAACCCGGTCTACACCCTTTACTACATGATAACCATGCTGCCAGTACGGCCCACCGCAATTAGAGCAGGAACCCATTGAGATTACATATTTAGGTTCGGGCATTTGCTCATAAAGACGTTTGATGCGCTCGGCCATCTTGAAAGTGACTGTGCCTGCGATGATGATCACATCAGCCTGGCGTGCAGACGGGCGTGGGAAAACACCAAAACGGTCCATATCATAAGTTGATGCGAACGAACCCATCATCTCGATAGCACAGCAGGCAATACCAAAGCTCAATGGCCAAATAGATGACAGACGGGCCCAGTTGAGCAGATCGTTCATTTTGGTTACCACCACACCGCCGCTTTCATTCATATTTTCAGGATTCATTGCCCGGCTTTTTAAAAGTTGGTTTGAACATGGGTTTTCTTATCGGGGGTGTAGTTTCGGTTGTAGTGGTTGTATTAGTTGTATTGGTTGTAGCAGGTTGAGTTGTCGCAGTTTCGGGGCTGAATTCTTTTACTGCGTATGCACTTTGCTGCATATTCAGCTTTTCATATAATGAAACAGGTACTTGTGTATCTACAACAGGTTTAACGGGTTTCGGTTTTATCCAGTCGAGGTCGCCTTTTACCCAAACGTATGCCAGGCCCAATATCAGTATGCCCAAGAAGATAAACATTTCCGTCAGAGACAGCCATCCCCAGCGGTTATCCATCTTTGCGGCCTCATGACTGCCAAATACCGTTGCCCATGGTAAAATGAAGATCATTTCTACGTCGAACAGTAAGAAAATCAGGGCGATAACATAAAATCTGGAATTAAATGGAACCCACGCGCTGCCTATAGTCTCTTCGCCGCATTCGTAAGAGGTTAGCTTTTCCGGTGTCGGATTTTTAGGGGCGATTAAACGCGATACAAAAAATGCCACGGCTACCATCAAAATTCCTACAATAAGAAAGATGAGTATCTTGCCAAATTCTGATATTTGCGAAACCCCTTGCATGACTACAAATTTAACAAAACAAACAGACTTTGACGCAATAATAATCGGTGCCGGTGCCTGCGGCCTTATGTGTGCCGTGCAGGCAGGCTACCTGGGCAAGCGCGTTTTGGTACTGGAAAAGAATGATCGTCCCGGCGCAAAAATCCTTATCAGCGGTGGAGGGCGGTGTAATTACACCAATCTTTACGCTTCGCCTCAACAATTTATCTCGCAAAATGAGCATTTCTGTAAGTCGGCTTTTGCGCAATGGTCTGTGGAGGATACCATTACTTTTTTTGAAACTTACGGCATCATCGGGAAGGAAAAAACATTGGGGCAACTTTTCCCGGTTAGTGATAAAGCCAAAGATGTGGTGAATATGTTTACCAACCTGTGTGCCGATTTTGGGCAGGAAATATGGTGTGATGCAGAGGTTGCAGGTGTTGAAAAGGTTGGAGATGGCTTTTGTGTTAATGTCATTCGAAATGGAAAAGAACAAAAACTCCTTGTTCCCAAAGTAGTGATTGCGGCTGGCGGACTACCCATCCCCAAAATGGGCGCAACAGATTTAGGTTTGCGCATAGCACGTAAGTTTGGATTGAAAGTAACCGAAACCGCCCCAGCGTTGGTGCCACTTACCATAACCGGGAAGGATCAGGATTGGTACGCGCAATTATCAGGCAATAGCCTGTTTTGTCGGGTTTGGAATGACAAGGCTAGTTTTGAGGAGAATATTCTATTTACTCACTGGGGGCTAAGTGGTCCGGCGATACTGCAGATATCATCCTACTGGCGACCAGGTGAATGGATATACATCGATTTATTACCGCATCAAAATATCACTGAACTGATTCAGCAGGAACGTGAAGTGAATGGCAAAAAGATGCTGTTGGCTTATTTATCGGGATTGTTTACAAGAAAATTCGCTGAAGCAATAGGTGACCGCTTATCCGCTGACAAAAACCTGGCATCATTAACTAATGCTGAGCTGGAAAAAATATCCGGGTTGATCCACCAATTCAAGGTAAAACCGGCAGGGGATAAGGGTTACGATAAAGCCGAAGTAATGCGCGGCGGGGTATCGACCGATGAGCTTTCATCCAAAACTTTGGAAGCCAAAAAAGTTCCCGGCTTATTTTTCGGTGGTGAATGCGTGGATGTGACCGGCTGGCTGGGAGGCTGCAATTTTCAATGGGCCTGGGCGAGCGGGTTTGTGATAGCACAAAATCTGTAGCTGAAAGCTGAAAGCAGAAAGACCAAAGCTGAAGGCACTGTATTTGTTTAAAGCTTTAAGCTTTTGCTTTCAGCCTTTAGCTTATAAAGGGCTTTCAGCTTTCCGCTTAAAAAAACTACTTTTGATCTTACCTTGCTCTATGACAAAAAAAATCCTCGGATTAACAGGCTATCAATGGACGTGCATTTTATATATGGCGGTGGCTATTTTTACCTGGCAGCTTAAATATTTCAGGCATATCGATAACAATTACCTCATCTTCCGCGATTCATGGTACCATGCCCGTGCGCATTTGAATTTGTATGCTGCTTATCCCAAAGAATACGGGGATATCTATTATTACGGGCCTTTATTTACCCTGTTTGTTGCTCCATTTGCTGTTCCGTCAGAGGCTGTAGGCTTTTTTCTGTGGGAAGTGTGCAATGCATTAGCTGTGATCCTTGCCGTAAGTATGTTGCCGTTGGATAATAACCGCAAGACCATGATGCTGCTACTCTGTGTCATCGAGTTTGCCAACTCCATATTTTACATGCAGTTTAACCCGATGATAACGGCGGTGATTGTCATCAGTTTTATGCTGATCGAGAAGGAAAAGGAACGATGGGCAACCCTGCTGATCGTCGCAGGTACATTGGTAAAGTTGTACCCGGTTGTTGGATTGGCATTTTTCCTGTTTTCAAAACATAAAGAGCGGTTTATCATCTGGTCAATAATTTGGGCCATAGTATTATTCTTTGCGCCTATGATCGTTTCCAGTCCTTCATTTGTCATTCAATCTTATCACCAATGGATGGAAGCACTCAGTGCCAAAAGTGCTTTGAACACAGGTTTGAATACCTCGCAGGATATGTGCGTGATGGGTGTTGTAAGGCGGTTGACTGGTAATGTGCATGTACCTAACCTGCCATTCCTATTGGCCGGAGCTGTTATTTTTGTTTTGCCATTGCTGCGGTTTAAGCAACTCCAATCTTATAAATTCAGGTTGCAGATATTGGCTACCTCACTTATTATGGTGGTGATCTTTAGTACCGGCGCCGAGCATCCTACTTTTATCATCGCGGTAGCAGGGGCCATGCTGTGGATGCTGATACAACAGAAACCATTTACAACAACCAATATTATACTAATCGTTTTGCTGCTGGTTGTAACCGGTCTTGGCCTGACCGATGCTATGCCAAAGCCTATCCGCCAGGATATCATCGCCAAATATTCTATTAAAGCATGGCCATGTATTGTGGTTTGGCTGATAATATCTTGGGAACTGGTGTTTAAGGATTTTATTACTAAAGAATCTTTACAGGAAGAGCGGTTGGTTTTGTCTGATGCGTATGCGAGGCCATGATAGGTTAAGCTGAAAGCTTCATTAATAAAAACCACGAGTTGCAAACTTGCGGGAGCAATGGAGAGTGAATATTTAGTGGATATCCTTCCTAAAAGTTGATTCGTAAATACTGATACTTTCTTTGATTTTAACTATTGGGTATTCTCTAATACTAAGAATTGTGGAAGTCAGCGTATCTATACGATAAATTTCAGGTTTGTATGAACCGATATAAAATTTCAGTAATGAATTTTCAGTTATTTTATATTTAAATTTTTGTTCGACTCTTGAAGAACCGTTATACCTGTAACCGGTCCCGTCTTCCTTAAATATCACGGTAACTCTTCCTGCGAGAGAATTTGTATAGACCCATTTTCCGAAAATTAACTTTTTATTTATTACAGGATTATTACGCGATTGAAAAGCAAATGAATAGCAAGAAAGGCTTAAAAATAGCGTGAAATAAATAAAATGCGATTTGTGGTTCATCTTAATTATATATATCGTCAGTCCGGATTTATAATCCGGACTAAAATAGCGGAGGATTTATAATCCCCGAAGGAAATCACTGCTGCTTATGCGCCGCCTTTACCTGCTCAAAGTAAGCGATCAGTTTACCCATGTTGTAAATATTATACTGGCCCGATTGTATCTTATCCACCACATCGGGTTCGTCGCCCATAATGTCGCTCATCACATCTTTAAAGTTGATAGGAGTTAACTGCTGCATGGTTGCCGTGTTGGTGCCGTAGTAAAATGTGGTTATTACTTTACCTCTTCCGCCACCACCGCCGCCGAGGTTGATGCCCACGCCTCCGCCAAAGCCGCCGTAACCGCCTGTGCCAATACCTCCGCCAAATTCAGGCTGGACCACTGAACCCAGTCCGCCGCCACCACCGCCGCCTGTCGCTACATCGGCAACGTATAGTTTGGTTTCTTCATCCAGGGCCACCTGTACAAAATCAAGCTCCTTTTTGCTCCAGTTAGAGTTGCCCGGCGCATGCGCAACCACAAAACTATCGCGACCAATCATAAATGATTTCAAATCGCTCGCGCTGAGCTTATAGGGATTGGCTTTGCTATTGTCCTTAAACTCTATATAGCCTTCATCCGCTATAGGGCCCTTTTTTGTAGGGTTTTCGCGGATCAGTCCGCTTACCTTATTGCCTTTGATATCTGTAAATGAACCGGGCTGCCATTTTTGTGATTTTGCTGATACAGCGATCAGCATGCAGAATAAAATGATTAAAATTGAGCGCATAATCGATTTAATACAAAATAACGCAAATTTTAGCTATATCATATGTTTGTTGACTTAAGAAGCGATACTGTTACAAAACCGACGCCCGGTATGCTGGAAGCCATGTGGAGCGCCAAAGTGGGAGATGATGTTTTTGGCGAAGATGAAACCGTTAATGCGCTGGAGGAAAAAGCCGCCAAAATGTTCGGGATGGAAGCAGGCCTGTTCTGCCCTTCAGGAACGATGACTAACCAGATCGCCATAAAATGCTTTACCCAGCCTTTGGACGAACTGATTGCAGACCAAACCTCGCATGTATACCGTTACGAGGGTGGTGGAATAGCATTTAATTCGGCCGTATCAACCCGGTTGCTGAATGGAGACCGCGGCAGGATCACTGCTGAGATGATAGCGCCAGAAATCAACGCCGAAAATGTGCATTATCCTCGTACCAGTTTGGTTGTGCTCGAAAATACGGTGAACAAAGGCGGAGGCAGTTGCTACACACTGGAAGATATTAAACCAATAGCTGAGCTTTGCCAAAATAAAGGTTTAAAGCTGCACCTGGATGGTGCCCGTATCTTCAATGCTTTAACCAATACAGGCGATAAAGCTGGCGACTACGGAAAATATTTTGATGGTATTTCGGTATGCCTTTCTAAGGGATTAGGAGCGCCTGTAGGTTCAGTATTACTTGCTGATAAAGCAACAATCAAATATGCGCGTCGTGTACGCAAAGTTCTTGGTGGGGGAATGCGCCAGGCTGGTTTTTTAGCTGCAGCCGGTATTTATGCATTAGATCATCATGTGGAGCGGTTAAAGATAGACCATGCTCATGCCCGTATCCTGGCCGAGCAGTTGCAGCTATGCAGCTGGGTGAAAAATATATTACCCGCCGATACCAATATCGTTTTGTTTGATACTATTGAGCCTGCTGCCAATATATTGCAGAAGCTATTGGATAAAGGCATCAAAGCCAACTCTACCGATACGCACCGCATCCGTTTTGTAACACATTTGGATATACATCCGGATCAGGTGGAGTATGTGGTGAAAGTTTTGAGTGAGCTTTAATTTTTTAATGTAGCATAGAAAAGGGTGTCACACTGAGCTCAGTCGAAGTGCGGCGCGTAAAGGCCTTTGCCCGCATGTTTCGAGAGCCTCAACATGACACCCATTACTATGTGATTCAAAATTACTTAATCTCCCTATCCGCCGATTGCCTTTCCACCATCCAGCCCGGATATTCACGCGGCAGCGCGCTTACTTCGTTGATGCGTTTCAGATCATCTTGTGAAAGGATTAATTCTGTCGATTTTACATTGTCCAGCAACTGGTTTGGATTTTTCGCACCTATAATGGTGCTAGTGATACCTTTTTGTAATCGTACCCAGGCTAAAGCTACCTGCGCAGCCGAAACGCCATATTGTTTACCTACTTCGGCAATCACATCGATGATGTCATATGCTTTCTCTTTATTCACTGGCGGGAAATCGAAAACATCCCGGCGTGAGTCGCCTGCCTTTTCGTTATTACGTGTATATTTTCCGGACAAAAACCCGCCAGCTAATGGACTCCATGGCATGATGCCTATATTTTGGTCTAATGCCAGCGGAACAATTTCGCGTTCAATATCACGACTCGTTAATGAATAATAATATTGTAAACCTACAAACTTGTTCCAGCCATGTTTATCGGCTACACCTAATGCTTTCATTACCATCCAGGCTGGCCAGTTACAAACCGCAATATAACGCACCTTGCCAGTCAGAACGATATCATTCAAAGCCCGCACAATTTCCTCAACCGGCGTTTTTGGATCAACACCATGTACGTACAGCATGTCGATATGGTCCATTTGCAGGCGCTGTAAACTTTCATCTACCGACTGAAAGATATGGTAACGCGACAGGCCTACGTAATTTTTGCCTTCGCCCATACGACCGCGAACTTTGGTGGCTATCACCAGTTCGTTTCGGTTCAGTCCAAGATCGATGATCGATTGGCCAAGTAACCTTTCCGATTGACCGAAAGAATAAACATTAGCGGTATCAATAAAGTTAATGCCCGAATCGATTACTGTTCTCATCAGTTCATTTACGCCATCTTGCTGAAGTTTACCTATGTTTTCCCAGATACCTCCGCTACCACCAAAGGTCATTGTACCAAAGCAAAGTTCGGACACCACCAGGCCGGTGTTTCCTAAAAAGTTGTATTTCATAAGTGTTGGATTGATTTACCGTAAAATTGAGTTTTTTGTAGGGATAGAATAGTCAAATGATGGTAAAAGTTGATTATAAGTTATCAGTGATCGGTTAATCAGTTATCAGGAACAAGCCAACCAGTCACTGATCACGGGTTAACTAATCACTAAACCAAATACTCCCATTCCCAAACCTCTCCCTCATCTTCATCGATGGCGGTACCTATTAATTGGAAATTGTTTTTGCGGAGGATGCGAACGGAGTAGTTTTCCTCTTTTAGTGTTTGGGCAGTAATGCGGATAGATGGATCAGTTTGAAGTGATAAATCGACAAGCATTTTAGCTATAAGTGTACCGATACCTTGCTTTTGATATTGCGGGAAGGTGCCGTAGGCAATCTCAACCTTATTGTTTACAGGCTGACCTTTAAAGGCGGCTGCGGCAACAAGGTTCCCGTTTTGTTGCACATAATAGCATATCCAGGGCGGGTTATAGCCAACCCTTTTATAAAAATCAACGCACATGAAAATACTTTCCCGGCAATCCGGGTGAGCGGAAAATTCAGGATTTTCTTCCAGGTGTTCTTTGATCGGTATCAGTTGCATGCTTCTCAAATATACCACAATATGCGGTGATCGTTATATTATCAAAACTTAAAGTTTAGGAGTTGTGTTTTACCATCAATGAACAGAATTTTAAAAAAACTTGAAAAGATAGGGCGCGACCCGAAGATCACCGCCAAAGCTGCCGGCCTGCGATATGTCGCTGATTCAATGCCTGGATATACCCGGAAGAAGTCGGGCAAAGTATTTTCTTTTTATGATGCAGATGGTAAGCTGATTAATGATAAAGAATTGATTCATCGTTTTAACCGATTGGTTATCCCGCCGGCTTATACCAATGTGTGGATATCGCCTTATGAGAATGGGCATTTGAAATTTACCGGAACAGATGCAGCCGGGCGTAAGCAATACCGTTATCACCCCGAATGGAACAAGCTGCGCAGTCAATCCAAGTATTATCACTTAAGGCTGTTTGCCGAATACCTGCCTGCTATTCGCAAGCAAGTGGATAAAGACCTGGCCCATCAAGCTCTCGATCATGATAAGGTTGTGGCTTTGGTAATTCGTATTATGGAGCTGACCAGCATCAGGGTAGGTAATGAGTCGTACAAGAAACTGTATGGGTCGTATGGGCTCACCACGCTGATGAATAAGCATGTGAAGATCGACGGCTCGTATATCAACTTTGAGTTTAAGGGTAAAAAGGGCATTTATCAAAAAGTAGCATTACATAGTCGAAAACTCGCCCGGTTAATACAGCAATGCCGCGATATACCCGGCAAAGAGCTCTTTCAGTATTTCGATGAGGATGGCAACAAGCGCTCAATCGGTTCCGAAGATGTGAACCGCTATTTAAAAGATATTACTGGTGAAGACTTTACCGCTAAAGATTTCCGAACCTGGGCAGGAAGCGTAAGCGCTTTATATGCCATAAAGGAGGCGGGGGAATTCGATACCGTTACAGAATGCAAAAAGAAGATCGTAAGTGTGCTGGATGAAGTAGCCATTAACCTGGGCAATACCCGCGCGGTTTGTAAAAAATATTATGTACATCCTACGGTAATCAAAAGCTATGAAGAGGGGACGATATTTAAATATATTTCAGAACTGGATAAAAGCAAAGACATAAACACAGCCGAATTGAACCTGGCTGAAAAGGCGCTGATGGAAATATTAGAGAATGAAAAATTGGCTGAGGCGAGTTAAATGTTTTAGCTGACTGTATTATTGGATTTTTTTATTTTTCTGAGCCACCACATCCTAACACCACTCATAATTTGGCTGCAAAGAGCAAGACAGATCAATAATCCAAAAATTTTTGATGCGGTCCCTAAAATGTCTCCCGTGTGTATTGCCCTGTTTGCTATTTTAAGACGTGTACCTGCCGGTACCGATCTTGAACTTTCTAAATACAGAACTTTAGCTGTATAGGGGTCAATAACAGCCATGCTTCTGCCTCCGGGGGTAAGGTCCTCGGGATACCGGCAACGGATAGAATATGCTTCAGTTTGTGCAGGTACATTAATATCAAATGGGCTGGCACCAGGCATTGCCAAGCGGACTATTTGTAATGCACTGTCAGGAGATATTGGCTTCACGTTAGGATGCGCTACAATTTTAATTTCGGGTCTTTCAATCGGTTTGCTTGATGTTATCTTGTATAATAACGGTGTGGTTTTATTTTCAAAACCAATAATCACACCTGTTATTACCGATATCATAATAAAAATGAAAGAAAATATACCGATCATGCTGTGAAGGTCAAACCACAGTTGCCGGGATTGACCTTCAGCTCTAATCGATACCCGCTTTTGTTTCCACCATAAAATTAAACCTGATGGTAAAATAATGAGTAGCATCACACCCGTCCAGCTCATAATTAGTTTGCCTGTATCGTGATTATCCCGGAATGCTAATCGTAAATGAAGTTGATGAATAGTATTTTGAGCTTTTTGCCAGAAATCAGGTTCTGTCATTGTACCTAATACTTTCCCATTATATTGGTTGATATAAACGGTTTGAGCGTTTGTATAAACCTGGTACGAAATATCTGCAGAGGTTGATAAGTGATAACCGGCAATTGTATCATGTGGATAAGCTTTATGTACAGCATCACTAATATCAGCTAAGGAAAGTGCTTTTTCCCCAGGTTCGACATATGAGAGTTTACTGTGAACCAGGTGATCAATTTCTGGCTCAAAAGCCATAAAGCATCCGGTGATAGCAAACACTAATATTAACGGACATAATATCAATGATGCATATAAGTGCAGTTTGAAAATGAATTTGCGCATGATATCTGGTTAAGTTAGGCACAAGCCCCCTACTTCCCCGCCGGAGCAGGGGAGCAAGGAGTAACTATTAACTGATTTGTTTTAGTTGGTTGATGTGAGTAAGTTAGATTGAGTTGATTAGGTTAAAACTCATTCAACCTAATCAATCTCCCGATAGTTATCGGGATAACTTAATCAACTACTTCTTCTTGGTCGTGATCTCTATAACCCCATTCTTGCCCTTTTCACCATATTTTTTCTCAGCAGTTCCATTTTTTAGTACGGAAATTGATTTTATGTCATTCGGGTTAAGATTTTTTACACTTTGAACTTCCTTGCCATCGATTATAAATATTGGATGGCCTTTTCCCTGGATGGTTAACTGATCATTATCATCATCATTCATTCCTCTGACGTATATTTTCGCAGGCTTGCCATCTATTGTTGCCAGTCTTTTATAACCTTTTACGGTGATCACTTCCGGAGCAGCATCGTCTGATGCTATTACGACATCATGGACGGGTTTCGCGGCCACATAAACCTGGCCTTTAATAGTAGTAGCAACTTTAGTGCTTACTTTAGGATTAACACCTGTTACGGTTACCGCACTCACATTTTTACTGCCTTCACTGTCTGATGAAACCCCATCAGAAGAGGAGCTATTTATAGAATAAGTAACAGTGGTGCCCGTAGTAGCTGCCGGAGCCGTGTTAGAAGAATAATTTATTGACATATTATTAGCTATAGCGCCATTGCGCATGGTTTTATCCATTTTTTCTTTCAGCTTTTTGCCTGCTTCAGAATCTTCGGTGGTCACGAACATCACCTGTCTGTCGTTATCCAGTTCCGGGTAAAACTCTTTCGCGCTTTTTGCATTTACTAATTCAACGCTTTTTATGCGTTCAGGGTCTACCGCTTTTACTTCTTCTTTACTCGATTTTTGACCGTTCAATACATAATTGATTGAGTCCGGACTTGTATCCGCGGTTACCATAAACGACTTTCTGCCATTTTTTGCCCTGGCTGAGTAAATGGTGTCAGCGCCTGTATTCACTTTTTTAACCGCTGCTTTGGCTGCAACTGGTTTAGTATGGGTTATGGTAGTGGAAACTGATCTTTTAATCGAGTTTTCGTTATTGTTAACAATTGCAACATGGCTTATCGCCGTAGCAATGGTTTTAAAAGTATGTTTGGCAACTTCTGCTTTTGACAGGCTGAAAGTGAGCAGCAAGACAACAACTGCGGGTACAAGGAATACATAGCGGGTAAGGTTATAACCCGATGATCTTTTTGCGTTCATCATGATGATACGTTTTTTAAT
>JAFDZM010000085.1 GCA_018266915.1 Bacteroidota bacterium
GGAGGTCGGAGGTCGGAGGTCGGAGGTCGGAGGTCGGAGGTCGGAGGTCGGAGGTAAACTAACTGATCAAAATACGAATAAATCTTTCGATTTGCACGGAAGGAGGCTATTTAAAAGAAAAGCCGGGGATCTAACTGACCACCCGGCTTTATATTAAACATTCTTAAAGTTTAAAATTACGGTACCATCGCCGAGATAGATATGCTGGCTGCATTTCCATTACTCTGTGCACTTTGGTTATTATCAATGTAAATTTTTCCGCCTACGTTGCTACCGTCAATACTTACGGCTGTTAATTTAACAGACATGCCATTGTCAGTTGTAGCCAAACTCAACGACCAGTTTGCAGGGGCGTTGGTTACCGTTTGAGTATTACCATTCTGATCGGTATAGGTGATAGTTTCATTGGCTGTTCCCTGGGTGGTGTACTTCACAACATGAGAATTACTTTTTTTACAAGAAGAAAATGTTAATGCAGATAATCCAATCAAAAATGAATAAATGATGGTCTTTTTCATAACGGGGGCTGTTTTGTTTTATATTTTTTTGTTTTTACTGAAATTTCTTAATTAAAGTTTCAGTGTTTATATAGTATACGACAAATAAATTAGCTAATAGTTTAATCCAATTGTGACAAGAATGTTACAAGAGGTTTATCTGAGGAGTGGGAATAGCCTTAGGTGAATCGTACATTTGGCTTAACGTAAATATATTATGCTGAGTGAAATTTTTTGCAAGAAGCGATAAAAAAACCTAAAAAAGTCTTTTTGACTGCCCTTATTGCTTTTAGTCCTGTATCTTTCGCAGATTTCAAATCCGCAGTTATTAGGTCGTGGATTAGAAATCCCGACTAACGTAAGATCAACTAATTAACTTGATCAACCCAATCAACCACTTAACTGCAACTAAATTATCTTAAACTTCTCCTCCTCCAGATCCAACTGGCGCAGGTGTTTGCGGATGATCTCCTCGTCGATATGACCGTCGATATTGTTCCGGTTGATCAGCCATTTTCTTTGTTCGTCTATTACCTCAAGATATATCTTTTTGCTTTCGGCAGGTATTTGCGGATCGAGCTCCTCGTTTATCTTTGAATTCCATTTATCGATCATCTGCTGCAACAGTGGGTGATTAGCCAGATGGTCGCTATAATTTTCATTGAGGTGCTTAATGGCATTTTTGGCCAGTCCTCTTTTGATCACCTCTTCGGCTTTATCGTCGGGTAAATAATCATCATAGGTAGGCAGTATAAGTTTCCTGAGCAGGTAAGGGAGGGTCAGTCCCTGCAATAGGAGCGTGGTTAATATCACAATAAAAGTGATGAACAAAATAAGGTTGCGATGCGGGAATGCAGCGCCATTATCTAACTGAACGGGTATAGATAAAGCTGCAGCAAGAGACACTACCCCGCGCATCCCTGTCCACCCCAAAACCAGGGGGACTTTATAGCCCGGGTTCCTGGGGTCGGCTACTTTTATAAAGTTGCGGGCGACGAGTGTTACAAACACTGCGCCATAGGCCGATAAAATCCTCACCACGATCAGCACTCCCGTTATCAATAACCCATAACCGATAGCTCCCTGAAAGCTTATACCTTCCTGCTTTAGTCCGGTAGTTATTTCGGGTAAGTCCAACCCGATCAGCATAAACACCAGCCCGTTGAGCAAAAACACCAGGCTTTCCCAGAAGTTTATGCCACGCAAACGGGAAGAGCTTCCTAAAAAGTAATGCCTTTTGTTGGAGAGGAATAAACCCCCGCTTACAACCGCCAGCACGCCTGAACTGTGGACTTCTTCAGCGGTCATGTACATAACGTATGGTGTAACCAGCGTTAGTATAATGTCCATATTCACATCTGTTGGCAGGTATTTATGTCCTTTCATAAATATCCAACCTACTGATAAACCAACGCCAATGCCACCCAACAGCATCCACAAAAAGCTTAAAGCGGCATGATACCAGATAAACTGGCCGGTACCAATGGCAATCAACGAAAAACGGAAGATAATGAGTGATGAAGCGTCGTTCAGCAAACTTTCACCTTCTAATATCGACGACATGCGCTTGGGGACTTTTACGAATTTTAGAATGGCGCTTGCGCTTACTGCATCCGGCGGAGAGACAATTCCGCCAAGCAGGAAGCCCAGGGCCAATGAAAAGCCGGGGATGATTTTATTGACAACGAAAGCCACCGTCATAGCCGTGAGGAAAACGACCACAAAAGCGAAACTGGAGATAATACGCCTCCAGCGCCAAAGCTCCTTCCATGATATTGCCCAGGCGCCTTCGTACAAAAGCGGCGGTAAGATAATGAGGAAAATCAGCGAAGGGTTTACGTGCAATACGGGTATGCCGGGTATAAAACTAATAAGCAACCCAGCAACAACCAATAATACCGGGTAGGCAACTTTTATCTTGTCGGCCAGCATTATAATAAGTATAATGGCAACAACAATTACCAGGAAAAAAGGGAAGTGAGCTATCATAAGGTATCAGTTTTACGGATATATACCGTTTAGTAACGGAATGAATTTAGGCAATGTTTGGGATTGTTTGCCTATAAATCTTCTGTTTTGTTGATGATGCGCTTGATCACATCATCCAATTCCTGTGTTGCTGAGTCGAGGTGTTGCAGCAATTGTTCATCTGGATTTTGATTTTTTGCATCCTTGAATAACTGCATCAAGCCCAGGATACTGGCAACGGGCTTTCGTATCTCATGAGAATTGATGAGGGCTATTTCGGTGAGGCGTTCATGTTGTTTTTTCAACGTGGTAATATCCTGCATGGCGCCTATCATTCTTTTACCAACGCCATTTTCATCACGGATAATGATACCACGATCGAGTATGTGGGCATACTCTCCGCTTGCTTTCCTGAAACGGTATTCATGCGTCCAATGTATCATTGTACCATATTTCACCTGGTCGGGATACAGAACAACCCGCTCGCGGTCATCGGGATGTACATTTTCAGAGAAAAATGGCAAATTGTCATTGCTTGTGCCTGCACGATGGCCGAACAACTTTTGCATGTTATTGGAGTAATAAACTGCATTGGTTTCCAGGTTCCAATCCCATATAACATCAAAAGTGGCCTCCATCACATATTCAAAGCGCTCGTTGGTTAGCTTTATGGCTTTGTGCCGGTGATAGTTTTCAAGGATGATGCGCAAAAGATGGGTAGCCCGTTCAACTGTATTCTCTTCCTGTTGAGAAGGCGTACGTTCTTCGCAGCAATACAGGGCGAATGTGGCCATTACTTCGTTATTACTATCAATCACCGGGTACGACCAGCAGCTTTTCAAAGGATAGCCGGCAATTATTTCGCGGAAGTTTTGCAGGCGGGGATCAGTTATCATGTTGCTGATGATCACCCTTTCTTTCAACCATGCGGCTGTTCCACAAGCACCCATTTGATCTGCAACGGGTAAACCGTCGGGGAATTGCCAGAATGAGCCGGGTAAACTTGGCGCTGCGAGGCCAAATAAGTGTTGATTACGTTTTTCGAGCACCGAGCATTGGATACCTTTATGCAGGGATTCCATGCCCGACAAATAAAAGCCAATAATTTCCTTCAATGGTTTTTCATTCCGTGCGCTATACTCCAGCACCTGTTTTTCAAGTGTATCAAGCTCCTGGTAATAACGTGTTTCGGTTATATCCTGGGCAATGACAATTGATGCACGGCGGCCGTTATAATTGATGAGTTCGGCCTGCACATCTACATACATCAGTTCTCCATTTTTCTTCAAATGGCGCCACACCCGCTGACGATATTCGCCATAAGCCTGTTCCGACTGTATGAGTTCGTCGATAAGTGGTACATCCTCCACCGGCCGTATATCCCGGAGGGTTAGTTGCTTAAATTCTTCTTTTGTGTAGCCATATTTTCGTGTGGCCTCGTCATTGCAATCTATAAATTGCAGTGTTTCAAAATCCCAGATAATAATAGGAACAGGGTTATTATCAAAAAGATAATGGTACAGCTTTTCTGACTCTACAAGTGCTGCCCGGCTCTTCTTTATTTCGGTAGCATCGCGGGCAATACCGTAACGAATAGACTCCGCCGGATTAGCTACTGCCGACCAGTGCAGCGGTACTAAAGAACCACTCTTATGAACATAATGATTTTCGACATTGGTTACCTTAAGGCCGGCTTTTACTGTATTGGCAATCTGGATGGTTTTTTCTTTATCTGGCGGGTATAGAAAATCAAACAGGCACTTGCCGATCATTTCTTCCGGTTTATATCCAAGAATGCTTTCTGAAGCTGCATTGACGCTCACAATGATATCATTTGTATCGATTGCAAAGATCATATCCATGGACGAGTCCATTATTTTCTTCAGGTCGTTCCGCGTTGCCTCAAGCGCCCTTGATTTCATCACCTCATCTGTTACATCCATAATGGTTGTTATGGTGTAATTCTTGTCACTTACGGGGATGCTTTTAACACTTATAAACCGTTTCTCGCCGGAGCGGGTTGTAATCTCGACAGAGGGCCATCTCATAGCGGACTGGTTGCCGGTTTTCAGATCGGCCTGCATTTTAGCAACAATAGTTTGCCTGTAATAGTCGTCGGGAAAGATTTTAAGAAGGAGCGCCTGCTTGTCGGTGAGTTCATATTGCGGCCAGCCAATTACCTCGCTGAAGCGGGCATTAGTATAAACAAAGCAGTTGTCGTCTATTTTACTGACCGCGATGCCTATAGGTAATTCCTGAAAAATATCTTCTATAAATGCATTACTCCCAATTAATGCATCTAAAGTATTTAGTGGACCCATTATCTCCTTTCAAATATTCGCTATAACACTTACATCAGCAATTAATGTGATAATGATCCCATAATTGGCGTATTACTTATACGAAAATAATATCAATAAGTTAAATAGAAAAACGAATATTAATTAAAAGGAAATAATATATTAAAGCATCTGTTTTTAAATATAATTTTTTAAAATTCTGTAGGAATTATGGATTTTTTTCGTACCTTGTTAGCCTCACAAAAATGTGATAAGGTTTAGGTTAATGCTCCTGCGTGCGAGACGAGGGAGCATTTATTGTTTACAGGAATTGTTAACCTGAAAATAAGGGTTTATCCACTTTATCAATATAAAATGGGAACCAACCTAATTAACCACTTAACCTAATCAACTACTCACCAACAATGTAACAATCTTGTATTTTAAGATTATTTAACATTTGGGGAGTAATTTATATTAAACTATTTGCACTATTTGCGATCGTAGCGTGTTAAACCCCTAAAACGATAGTTCGCAATTTGCAAAATATAGAGCGCCGGTATGTAAGAGCTTTGCTTTTGCTGCTGATTGTTATGTCGTCATTTTCTGCTTTTGGGCAGAATGATAAATATATTCCACTGGCAAGTCAACCCGATACTGCCAGGCCTCTTACCGATACCAGTAAGCTCACAGATTTGCGCGATGTGATTCAAAAGACTTTTCATACAAATTGGCTAAGCCGGAAAAGCGATTCGGTAGGTTTACACCCTGTGGTATCCATAGTACCTGCCTTTGGCTATTCGCTTCAATCGCGGCTGGCAATTTTGATTTCAGGTAATGTAGCTTTTCGCACAGCGCCTCAATCCAATGTATCTACTTTGGTTAGCAGTATTGCGTACACACAAAACAAACAAATCACGCTGCCTATCCAGTCAAGTATTTGGAGCAAGAGTAACAACTACAATT
Source organism: Bacteroidota bacterium (assembly GCA_018266915.1). GTDB lineage: Bacteria > Bacteroidota > Bacteroidia > Sphingobacteriales > Sphingobacteriaceae > Mucilaginibacter. The sequence continues at coordinate 5,711 of JAFDZM010000085.1, forward strand.
TTGTTGGCGAGATACGCTTGTACCACTATCCGCAAGCTACGTTTGGATTGGGCAGCAGCTCCAATGTAGAAAACCAGGCGCCGATGGATTATAACTATATCCGGTTTTCGGAGGTGGCGTTGCGGCATATTGCAGGTAATTTTTATTTAGGTGGCGGCTATACCATCGATTATCACGCTGATATTACTATAGGGCCAACGGAAAACGGTACGGTGTCAGATTACCTGATCTACAGAAGAAAATCAACCAAAACACATTCTACGTCATCAGGCTTTACACTGAATGGTCAGTTTGATGACCGGGATTCGCCCATCAACCCTACTTCTGGGTTTTACGCTACTTATGAGTTCAGGCAGAATCTTAAAACAATGGGCAGCACATTTACCTGGAGTTCATTAATATTAGATGTACGTAAATACTTGCGTTTCCCTGAATCATCACATAACGTATTGGCATTCTGGTCGTATGACTGGTTAACATTGGCCGGGCGACCGCCTTACCTGGATATGCCATCTACTTTATGGGATGCATCTACTAATGCCGGGAGAGGGTATATACAAGGCCGTTTTCGCGGCGCTCAAATGGTTTATGGAGAAACGGAATACCGTTACCGCATTACACGTGATGGTTTGCTGGGCGGTGTGGTGTTTTTTAATGCGGAGTCATTTTCGGCTGAACCGGGGACACGTTTGCAAGCTATACAGCCTGCTGTCGGGCCGGGTTTGCGCATCAAACTAAATAAAGTATCCCGTACAAATATCTGCGTGGACTATGGCTTTGGCCGCCAGGACTCTCATGGTCTGTTTATTAATGTTGGCGAAATATTCTGATAGGATATCTATTTACATAAAAATGCCGGTTATAATTAATATAGCCGGCATTTTTTGTTTTAATAAGCAGATGGTCATTTATTCATCTTAGCTAAAAACTCTCTTCCGGCCTCTTCGGCCAGTGTCATAAATTTTGTTCTTAATGCTGTCTGTTCTTCATGAGAACAGTTTGATTTTGTCGCATTCTGAAACTGATGCTCCAGCGAAGGAATGAATTTTAAAATTTCTGCATCTTCTTTTAAGTATTTTTCTGCCCCATCGGGCAAAGGATTATATTCCTGATCCTTGATATGGATCATAATAGTATATCGTTCCTTGTAATAAGAAAACTTGCCTGATAATAATGCTTCTTTATCAGTAACATTGGTTTCTGATTTGCAATTATATTCATCCAGTGCTTCCTGCAATTTTTTCAGGATGTCGTTTAATAAGCTATTTGAATTTTCCATTGTCTTTGTTTTTAAGTGTTACCTTGGTAATAAGGCTAATGAAACGCTATTATCTACATTTGTGCCCCCTGTGCCGCTTTTTTGAGCGCTTCCTGGTAAATAATACAGCATATCAAACTGCTGCTTGCCGAGTAAACCCAGAAACGCCGTTAACTGTTGCTGCAAGGTTCCGATAGCTCCCGGAACAGCAGAATTTAAACCACTGGAGATTGCGCCGGTGCAAAATGGCCCGCCGCCATCGTAATGGTATGCCCATCCGTCAACATACCCGTTCAGCTTGCCGCTGCCATCAAGATAACACACCAGGATATAATCAATATGCCCATTTGCATCTGAACAGTACCAGGGCGTTGATATGTGAAAATCAAACGACATGCGCAGAAAAAGGTCAAGCGGTCCGCCTGACGACGAATAGGGCAGATACTTCCGTGGTACCCATCCTACACGCAGGGCAGAAGTACGATTGGCGCTGCTACCCAGGTTGTTGTCGATAAGGTTTAAGACAACAGGGTTATTGAGTAAGCTTACAAGGTCGTAAGTTACTTCCCGGTCTTCCCGTTCCCAGCAAAGTGTGCTGTGTTTGTCGCCGATGTCCGACCAATTGACCCAGGCCCATCCCCCCGCGGGGTGCTGAACGCTTGCATAAGTTGTGTTCCCGCGGAAATCTGTTTCCTGGAACCAGTAGTTTGAAAGTGTTGGCATGATATCCTCCTTTTAATGATGTATGAAATAATTATTATCCCAGAGCTGGAAAGCAAAAATCAAAAAGTTAGGGTCGCCAATATTTTTCATCTAAGGTAGACCGATCTACAAGGCATAGCAAGCGTACTTGTACGGTAATTATATGTGGGAAACACTCATCGGGAGTTTATTAACTTTAACGTTAATAATTGTTAAATTTCAATATTATGACTTTTAAGGTATTGTGAAACGTAATTATTTACCTAAATTTAGGTATCACAAAAGGACATGCTTATGGTGAGGTTTTCCATCCTTTTTTTAGGTTTTTTAACGCTGATATCAGTTGTGTTAACTGCCTGCCAGAAGGATGAAAATGTAACCCAAACTACCGCCCAGGTAACCGATTCCACTAAAATAAGCACCATCCCGTCATCAGGTAATTTTCTGGCGAGCAAAGGTACTCTTACTGTTAAGCTTAAAGATTCTACTTATACTTTTGATGCGGAACAGGATTCCATCGCATTTGTAAACATCAACATAGATGGTGAGCAATACTATGGTGTTACTGCTATCAATAAAGCCCATACGGTTAGCTTTGGCATTAGTTCATCAGGCGCACCTATTGATGATGAGGCCAGCTATATATCCGGGGCCCAGTTTTTGTTAAAAGGAACAGGGAAAAAGAACCTGGAATATACTTTGATTCAAAGTGAGCAGCCGCAGAGATCAGGCAATATAGCCATTGAAAAATATAACCAGGATACTACACTTGCCAAAGGCTCATTCCATACCACTCTTGCTACAGATACCAAAGCCACTACACCTAAATATGATGTGGAAGGCAGCTTTGAGCTGAAGATAAAATAAGTACGATTTTAGGATTTTATTGATTAAAAAGTTGATTGAGTTGGATTAAGTTAACTTATTCAACTCAATCAACCACTTAACCAATCAACTAAATCATTTCACCATTGTCAAATGATCTATGCGAACGACGGTGGTAATATCGTTGGACAATCTATGAAGCGGGCCATATTCGCTTTTGAACTGATCTCTTTTTTCCTTTCTTGCTTCGCGGTTTTTGTAATAATCAAGCAAAGATTTGTCAGGTAATACCACCATGTAGGTGTTGGCAGGGTAGCCGTCTGTGCACCTGAAAACTATCGAATTATATTTAATGCCGTGACTTGCATCCAGTAGCATCTGTTTGCGCATCCCGGCTTCAAAATCCTTTGTTCTGTCGGCCGAAACTGATATGAGTACCATCTTTCTGAAAGGGTAATTATCCCGGTTGTAACCTGGCTCCTGGTAGCTGATCGAATCAACCCGCATCCAGATAGACCGCATCACCGGGCCGATGATGTTTTCCCTGTTTTCTTTGCCAGCAACGGGATTTTCGGCATTAAATTTATCCAGGTTTTTTACCCGGCGGGCTATGTAAGCGCCCAGGTTGTCGGCGCCCTTAAATAAGACAGAACCATATACCCTGCCGGATTCAGAAGTATGAGCTATACGGCCCATTTCGATGTCTGCATCGGTTTTGAGCCACCACGCTTTTACGGTAGGATAGTTCTTTTCATAAACGCTTTCATCGTGAACACGGTATTCGAGCGATGTCATCCAAATAGTAGTGTCTTTTTGTGCCTGGGCGCTTTTGCCGGCTAACAAAAATGTACACAGTAAAAGTGCACATAAGTACAAGGATTGCTTTTTCATAACTTAGGGATTTAGGGTGAGAATTGGTAGATTAAATTTATACCTAAATTATTGATAATGATAAAATTGTAAATTTTTTAATTCGAGGTACATATGAATGGTAAAATGTATCATTCCTGTTACATTTATTTACTGTGCCGAAATTAAAAAAGAAAGAAAACTGAAGATATAGCTATGAATTAAAAGTTTTTCGTTTTGGTGAATGGTCAATAGTGAATTATTTTAAGAAAATCTAAAATCAAGCAGGCTACTCTTCTATCTTCGATGTCATCCATACAATCAACAAGCCTAAAACTGCAATAAACGAGAACGCCCAGCGCAGGTTGGCTGCTTGTGCTACAAAACCTACCAACGGCGGTACAAGCAGAAAGCCTAAATAACCTACAGTTGATACGGCTGCAATAGCCGGGCCACCGCTCATGGATTTTGATCTCCCGGCTACGCTAAACACAAGGGGAACCATGCATGATACGCCGAGCCCAACAAGGGCATAGCCTGCAATGGTGGGGATAACATAAGGAAGGGCAATGGCAACCGCAAAGCCGCTGACAATGAGTATACCACTGTATTTTAATACCATTTTGATGCCTTTTCTGTTCACAATATGGTCGCCGGCAAAGCGCCCGGTGGTAACGGCTATCATGAAGACCACAAAGGATGCTGTTGCTACTACTTTTGTAGCGTGTACTGCTTTGAATATGTAGACGCCGCTCCAATCGTACATCACATTTTCGCAGGCCATGGATGAGAAGCAGATGAGCGCGAATTTGAGCAATTCTTTATCAGGAAGTGAGAATATTGGTTTGCGTTCCTGTGGTTCGGGTTTTTCGTGCAGTGTATTGGGCCAGGCAAGGAAGGCGATAAGACAAAGCCCTATACTTACCACCAGCAAATGCCAGGTTGGTGGTACTTTAAACGATGCCATGATGAGACTGAATATTGATCCTGAAAGTCCTGCAAAACTCCATATACCATGAAAGGTAGTGATGATGGATTTTTTATACAGTTTCTGCACGCCAACCGACTGTGTATTAATACTAAGATTGAGGATATTGCGCGATGAGCCAAAGAAAAACAATATGGCGATAAACTGCCAATACTCAGTAGTAAAACCCAATAGTCCCAACATCAGGTTAAACGCCACTGCACCTACCAGCATGATACGGCTGCTGCTGAAAGTGGCGAGCATGCGCCCGGTAATAGGCATAGTGATCATCAATCCGGCAGGAAGCGCCAGCAGCGCCCAACCCAGGAATGCTTCATTGAGATGGAGTGATTGCTGTATGTAAACAATGCGCGATGTCCAGGTGGTATACCCAAAACCCGAAACGAAGAAAAACAGCGCATTGGCTATACGTATTTGCCGGGGTGTTTTAGTGAGGGCGGTCGCGGTATCCACGTTGCTAAATTAGTGAATTAGTGAATGAATGAATTAGTGAAATAATTTTAATTGACTATTCACTATTGACCATTGACTACTTTAAATTTTGCGATTACAAGCGATTTGCTTATTTTCATCATGTTTAATTAATATAATGAACACCTTGACCATCACAAATTCTAACAAGCCCGGCAATCCAGTTCTTTTTGGTGGCATCATATTAACATTGGGCTTGCTCATTCTATTTGATTTCTCGCTGAGCCATGTCCAGATGAATTATTATGACAAGCTGTTTTACTCACGCTTTATATACTGGGGTATTGTAGTGGTATTGCTTTTTTATGCATTAAAAATAGAACGCCAGCCATTATTGCTTTGGAAAGAGGAGAATAATGCAATCGGTTTCTTCCTGCTTTCGGTGTTTTTGCTGTATTTATCGAGCATAGGGGCAGCTATTGTTTCAGCAGTGCCGGTTTTGCTGGGTGAGCACGAGAATGATGCTATGATGAAAAAGATAGTGGCTATAGTCACCGGGCACCAGGCAATGATATTTTTTATTGCGTTAACAGCGGGGGTAACCGAGGAGCTTATTTTCAGGGGATATTTGCTTACACGGTTGTCGCAGTGGTTTAAGAATAATATTGCGGCAGTTATCGTTTCGTCGTTGTTGTTTGCAGCGTTGCATTATAAATATGGCAGTCTGCGCGAACTGATTTTTACTTTTCTTATCGGCGTAATATTCAGTATTTATTATATCAAGTACCGTAATATAAAAGCAATTATCGTAACGCATTTCCTGATCGATTATATCAATATGAATATTGCAACGCATTTGAAATTGAAGTAGAACTTTTTATTTTCTCCAATTAAACGATTTATCATCCACCGCCCGCATAGTGCATAAAATACCTTCCAGGTGATCGTATTCGTGTTGCAGTAGCTCGGAAAGAGCATCCTTCATATGCCATTGCTGTGGCTGCCAGTTTTCGTCAAGGTAGTCGATTGTGATCTCCCGGTGCCGCATTACTTTTACAAGCAAGTTTGGGAAACTCATGCAGTCATCCCAAAGCTCAAATTTTTCTTCACTTAAATTACTCAGGACGGGATTAATAAAGATTACTGACCGATCAATATTCATATAGATCAACCGCTTCATGATACCTAATTGCGGCGCAGCAATAGCACGACCGAAATGATAACGCTCGCGTATCTGCTGCATTACATGATGCAGGTCGTCTATCCAATCTTTTACTTTGGGAAGCTCATCTGGCATAACGGGCTCACATACCTGGTACAAGCGCGGGTCGCCGAGGAGCAGGAGATCGTCGAGGGTTTTCTTAACTGTCATATCTTTCAGTTCTAAAAGATTCTACCTCTGCAGTAATTTCTTCCAATGACGGTTTTTGTCCTTTGGCTCTAAAATGTACTAAGGTTTTTGAGAAGCCATTTTCAGGAATATCGTTTATTGCTATTAAGTTTAGATCAGCCAAATTCTTCAATAACTTGATTGCCTTTGGATTCAATATTTCAACTTTAAAAATGCGCATAAACAAATTTGCATATTTTGAATCCAATTTGCAGATCGAATTGCGAAAACCGTTTTCGGCTTAATATCTTTACCATTATGGAAAAGAAATTCATTTTAGGTGATATTGTGGTAATGATTGCCGACGGTCCAAAGATGGCTGTGGAAGGCTATGTTGTAGAGGATGACGGCAAGGGCGGCTTTATTGAAAGCGATGAATATGTGAATGTGGTGTATTATACTCCTGATGGCTTTAAACGCGATACTTTCCACCAGGATCTGCTGATACATATTGATGAACTGGATAATATAGAATCTTGAGCCCCTTATGAAAACCTGCTGCCTGATCCTTTTATGCATTATCGGCATTAATTTTTGCTATGGACAAAAAGCACCCGATCTGCAACGGTTTGCATCGTTGGGTGATTTTAAACTCGAATCGGGACAGGTGATAAAGAATTGCCGTGTTGGTTACCGGATTTATGGGAAGCTGAATAGTGCTAAAAATAACGGCATCCTGTTCCCAAGCTGGTACGGCGGTACAGCAAAGGATGTAGAATATACCGAGCCATGGAAAGCTATTGATACCACTAAATACTGCCTCATTATTGCAGATGCTTTTGGTGATGGCGTATCGTCATCACCGTCAAATAGCACAATGCAGCATGGGCCGCGTTTTCCGCACTTCAGTATCAGGGATATGGTGGAGAGCCAGTACCGTTTACTTGTTAGTAAGTTGGGAATAGTTCATTTACATGCGGTGATGGGCATTTCTATGGGCGGCATACAAACTTTCCAGTGGGCGGTGAGCCATCCTAATTTTATGGATGTGCTGATACCGATAGTAGGCAGCCCGCGACCAAGCAGTTATGATTTGATGGGTTATAACATATACGCCAGAGTGATCGAGGATGATCCGGCTTTTCAGCATGGTTATTATAAACAGAACCCCATAATAGTGCCTGCTGTGATGCTATCGGAGTTTTCGGCAACTACACCTGAGCATAAGGTGAGGACCATGTCGCGGGATAGTTTTGCGGTATGGATGAAGAAAGTGGAAACTACCAAAACCCGCGACTGGAACGACTACCTATATCAATGCAAGGCAGTTATTGGTCATGATATATCCAAGCCGTTTGGCGGCTCCATGCAGGAAGCAGCAAATCACGTTAAAGCAAAAATGCTGATCATCAGCTCAAAACAAGATCACCTGGTGAATCCGATACCGGCAATTGAATTTTCTAAATTATTGCCTGCTAAATTGCTGGTACTTGATAGTGATAAAGGGCATGTTGCGCCGGATTTTGATAACCCTGAAATGAGAACGGCGATTGTTGTGGCGTTGGAAGGGGATTGAAGTCGGACAGAAGTTTGCAGTTGCCCGTAGGCAGTTGGCAGACTATAGGAGTAACCTTATAAACGACTGACTGCATACTGCAAACTCAAAACTGCAAACTAATCACACCGGCAACGTAAACCAAAAAGTACTGCCTTTACCTAATTCTGTATTCACACCAATTTCTCCATTATGTTTTTTGATGATCTCGGAACAAATGTAAAGGCCAATTCCCAATCCCGAATTGCTGTTATTCCCGTTGTTTTGTACCTGGAAATAGCGGTCGAACAGGTAAGGTATTTTTGATGGTGGTATACCCGGACCGTGGTCAATAACGGATACCTTGGCTTCTATATGTCTGTTTTCTATAAGAATATCAATTTCTTTACTTTCTTCTGCATATTTTATGGCATTGCTTAGCAGGTTGGTCAACACCTGTTCTATGCGTTCGGCATCAGCAGTTAATTGCAATTCATCTTCGCCGGATATGTTTATGTTATAGCCTTTAGGGGTGCTCATCTCGTTGCTGTAGTCGCGAATGAGCTTAACTAAATCAAATGTCGATTTGCGCAGTTTAAATTGCCCCTGGCTAAATTTGCTCACGTTAAGCAAGCCATCGATAAGTGAAGTGACTTTGTTTACGCTTTTGTTAGCACGGCCAATCATATCATCAAGTTTGTCACCGCTTAGGTTGCTCTTTTGCATTTCTATAAGCTGTAGCGATGCCTTCAGAGTAGTTACCGGCGTTTTCAGTTCGTGGCTGGCTATACTTATAAAATCGTCCTTTTGTTGCTGCAATAGTTTAAGTTCCTGAATATCGGTAGCGGTGCCGGCCCACAACCGTATAGAACCATCGTCATTACGGATGGGCTGCATCCGCACCAGGTGCCAGCGGTATTCGCCTGTTTTGCTTTTTTCGCGTATCTCAAATTCCCCGCCAATTCCTTTTCCTAAAATTAAGCTCAGCTGATCAAGGTTGTATTGCAGATCGTCCGGATGTATCACCGTTTTCCATCCCCAGGCTTTTGATTCCTCAAAATTAAGGCCGGTATATTCAAACCAGCGTTTGTTGTAAAAGTTTACGCCGCCATCAGGTGTGCTGGTCCATGCAATTTGCGGAATGGTATCCATTACATTTCTCAATTGCTTCTCACTTTCCTGAAGCTCTTTAGTCCGCATGTTCACCCGCGCTTCCAACTCGTTGTTCAGCGCCTGTAAGCTATGTTTCGATTCGTTCAGGCTTTCGTTGCTTACAATATACTCTTCGTTCAAACTCGTTAGCTCTTCTATTGCTGAAGCGAGCTTCTTATTGGCTTCGGCTGTTTCCTTTCCCTTGTATTCCAGCAACTTTTGCATGGCTTCTTTTTCATCAATTCCCCTGCTGATGTTTAAGAAGAATAACAGTGAAACCGTTACCGCAGCAATCGATGTAACGATGATCATTACCGGGGCAAGGTTGGTGTATTTATTTAATTCCTTAAGCTGAAGGTGAAGCAACTCCGTTTCCTGATTCTCCATTTTGCTGACAGCCTTACGCAAGCTATCCATCATGGATTTGCCAAGCCGCAGGTCATCCACATAAATCGTATCACGCACATCTTCTTTTTGTATCATGCTGGCCAGCAAATTGTTTTCGTTATTCAACAGGCGCTTGGCCATTATTAAATAATGCTGCTGATAAAGATTGCTGGTGGTTAATTGCTGAACCTGGTTTAAAAGGTTAGATGCATTCTGGTAGGCGCCCTTGTAGGGGATTAAAAAATCGTCCTGATCGGTAAGAATATATCCACGCTGGCTGGTCTCTGCATCTTTCATGACCGACATCACTTTTTCAAGCTTCAGGATAACGGAATTGCTATGATCTACCAGGTTATTGCTTTCGAGCAAGTTGGTGATAAATGTATAAGAAACAGCAGAGATGACAACCAGTATGAAAATAGAAATTCCAAACCAGTATTGTAAACTTCTATTTAGCCCGCTTTTCATTAAATTATGTAGTAAAGTAGTTGTGCAAAAATAACCCGCTTAAGCAAAGAAACAAGTCTATTTTTAATTAAAGATTAAATGTCATAACAAGATAAGCAATTTTTCGGGGAAGTCAAAGTGCGAAGAATAAATCGGACAGGGATAAAATAAATCCTTATATTTTGTATAAATTTAAAAGATGTGAAATAAATCCTTGATTATATTATATTTATAATCGAGTATGCAACCTGAACAATGGCCGCCAGAACTGGATGCGCTGATAGCCGCACCGGAACATCATAAATTACTGTTTGAAAACGAAAAGGTGCGCGTTATTGACGCCAATATTCCTGCAGGGGGTATGACGGCTGTGCATACCCACCGCTTTGCCGCATCGCATATTGTTGTTAGCTGGTCTGATTTTATCCGTTATGATGCCTGCGGAAACTTGCTCTTAGATTCGAGGAACTTAGGGAAAACATTTGCGCCACATACCGCATTGTGGTCGGAACCGTTGGGGCCGCATGCGTTGAAAAATGTGGGCGAACAGGAATTACATATCATTAGTGTGGAGGTGAAGCAGTGAGTGGTCATTAGTTATTAGTCATTAGATAATAACCGATTAAAATAGAAAGACAAATCTGAAATCGTAAATCTGGAATCGCAATATGGAAGTTCACCATCACCCCGAGGTAGAAAAGAAAGGTTTTAAAGAATATATGTTAGAGGGCCTGATGATATTTATTGCGGTTATGATGGGCTTTATAGCCGAGAACATCAGGGAGAATATCTCTGAGCACAAACGAGCTGCTGAGTTTGCGCGATCATACTACGGCGATATAAAAAAGGACACTGCGCTGCTTCATCAGGCCCTGCGGTTTTCTACTCATAAGATAGCGGCAATTGATAGTATTGAAACTGACATGCGCCAACCACCTGCCGCCTGGAATGATACTGTGATTTTTGAAAAAGGAATTGTTGCGAGCGCAGTTTTGCCTTTTGAACCGTCAACGGAGAATTATGAGCAGATGAAGTCATCGGGTATCATCCGTAGTTTTAAACAGAGGATGGTAAGCCTGATGAATGAATATGATCTGCAGGCAAAACATGTTGAACGACGTGAGGATATTACTCAAAAGTTTATTACCGAACAGATGATTCCCCAAATAATGACCACAGGCGATCTGGGGGTTTCTTATGATATTATGACAAGGGCAAAGATCACACATAATGCCCATTTAGACTGGGACCCGGTTGTGGCAAAAAAATACCTCAACATGGTTATTTTTATTAAAATTTTAACCTTAAGGTCGATGCAGGAATACAGAAAACAATTGGTAATAGCCGATGAAGTTCTGAAGGAACTCGAGAGTGAGTATGATACGAGGAGTGAATAGAGGGAACCAGTTTGCAGTTGCCGGTGGGCAGTTGACAAACTTAGTAAATAGGAATTAAATAATAATTTTAAGTGAATTGACTGCAAACTGATAACTCAAAACTGCATACTGAAACATGGAAGTTCACCATCACCCCGAAGTAGAAAAGAAGAACTTTAAAGAATATTTGTTAGAAGGCCTGATGATCTTCGTAGCTGTCACGATGGGCTTTTTTGCAGAGAGCCTGCGAGAGCACATCAATGAGCGTAACCAGGCAAAAGAATTTGCCGTAACCCTTTATGCCGATTTAAAAGCCGATACTGCTGAACTGCATGGTTATTTGACCTACACCAAATCAGCGGTAACTAACATTGATACGTTGATGCAATTATTGGCTGATGCTGACCCTAAAGACGTACCATCAGCCAAATTATACTGGTATGGCTTATGGGGTGGCGCTTATCGTGTGTTTATACCGCATGATGCGACCTTGATAGAAATGAAAAACTCCGGATCGCTGCGTTATTTTGCCGATCTGCCACTTAACCGCAAGCTGGCACAATATGATCAGCTTTGCCAAACGCTTAAATTGTTCGAAACCCAAACTACAGGGATTTACGTCGAGGCGCGGAAATACCGGGCACAACTGTTTAATTATAAATACAACGCTGCCATTAATAATATTTCGCACATAACAGATTCGAAAGCCCGCCTCGCGAAGATCGATTCATTTTTAAAAACCAATCCACCGTTGTTGAATACTGATAAAGTGTTATTTAATCAGTATGTGGAAATGGTAAGATCGAGATTCCTGGACCGTAATGTGGTGTCAGCTGATAGTATTTTAAATCATGCTAATGACCTGATCGCGGATTTGAAAAAGAAGTATAAGCTGAGTGATGGAGGGGAGTGAGGAAGTCGGAAGTCGGAAGTCGGAAGTCGGAAGTCGGAAGTCGGAAGTCGGAAGT
>JAFDZM010000086.1 GCA_018266915.1 Bacteroidota bacterium
ACATTTAGCTCCCAATGGAGCTGCCTTTCATAGGAGATATACTTGTGGGTACACGATAGCTCTCCAGGGGAGGAGTTAAGGTAACTCTCTCGCCCTAAATTTAGGGAGAGATGTCGAGCGTAGCGACGACGGAGTGGGTAAGCTTTAGGACAAACCTATCACACATTATATATCTTAAATGGCCTTACCTCGGCGTAACCATCAAATTCGTAAACTGGTAATTCGCGGGTAATCTCCACAGCATTATCAAGATCTTCAGCTTGTATCAACAAATATCCGCCCACAATCTCGGTACCTACTTTATGAATGTCATCAATTACCTCCGCATCATAACCCCTTACCATTTTGCCATAAAGCGAAAGCGCATTTCCGCCTAATAAATTTCCAGCTTTGGCATATTTAGCGAACCAGTTGTTCCATTTGTCGCGGTGATCGGACATTTCTTCGGCACCATGTTCATCCGCGCGACCGTCGGGCTCACGCAGTATTATTATAAATTGTTCCATAGGGTTGATGTTTGTAAACAAAAATATCTACTTATCCTGAATGAAAAAGGAGATTTTTAAAAATTGAAATCGATTATCAGAGGCAGATGATCGCTGTATTTCTTCCACTCATCGTATGGCCCGATCTGCATATCGGTTAGTTTTAGCATAATGTCCTTTGATGCAAAACAATAGTCGAGATGATAGGGCTTGTCGATATTTTTGTACAGGTTGAAAGTTGCATGTTGTTCGTTGCCATGTGCCTGATCAAAATGATGATGGTAAACGCTTTTAATCTGTTTTAAACTTAGTTTCTCAACCAGGTCTGTATGATTCCCGATTCGTCGCGGCTTATCCCAAATACTGTTACTGTTAAAGTCGCCGATCAATATCGTTTTTTCTGGTTGAATAAGATGTTCGTAGTGATTTATCGCTTTCCAGATTTGCCCGACATATTGATTGCCTTTATCCTGTGGATTGTTGGCCCATATCGCAAAAAGCATAAAATCGATATCTCCACCCGACACAGCAATCGGAAGAATTGTCTTAAAGGAAGATTCGTGACATTCTAACAATTCAAGCTTGTAATCGCCGAATGAAAATACCCCCAGTCCTTTATGTTGATTATCACCATGCCACAAAGCACTGGTTGGGGGCTCCGGAAAAACTATTTTATCAGCATGCTCACATTCGGGTATGATCAGAAGATCGGGCTGGTATTGTATCAGCAAGTCAGCTTTCTTTCGAAAAGCCATATTACAATTCCAGGTGATAATCTTCATAAATGGTGAATCTGCCTAAACCGAAACAAAATACTAATTTCAATTACAGTCATCAGCTATTCTTTTTACATTTATAAACCAACAAAACCAATTATGCCTGCTATCCGGTTAACTATTCTATTGGTATGTTTTACCATCACTTCTGCATTTGCTAAATCAGGTCTTATTGTAAGCTCTCCCGACAAAAAAATAACTTTTATGTTGGATAAAGATGCGTCCGGAATGTTTTACACTGTAACTTATAAAGGGCAGTTATTGGTTGATAAATCTCGCCTGAGTCTGAGCTTTAAGGAAGGCGGTGAATTCGGAAAGGATATCACATTTGGCAAATCCTCTTCTAAAAAGATGGAAGAAACCTACGATCTTGTGATAGGAAAGAGCAGTCATATACACAGCTTAAGTAATGAGTTGATGGTGCCAGTTATGGAAAACATTGGGCTTAAAAGACAAATCAATATCGAGATACGCGTATTTAATGATGGAGCTGCTTTTAGATATGTAATGCCTGGTAAGAATGGTGAAAGGGTGGAGATTACTGATGAGTCGGATCAGTTTAATCTAACTCAGGATCCCAAGGCCCTGGTTTTATTCAGAGAGAATTATACAACCTCGCATGAGGGTTTATATGATAAACTGCCGGTAAGCAAAATAAAGCCGGATACATTGATGGATATGCCTGCTACGTTTGAGTACCCACATGGCATCTATATGGCGATTACAGAGGCTAATTTGCTGGATTACGCCGGAATGTACCTCATCAAACATAATGGTGTTTTGCAAAGCAGCTTATCACCTTTACCACATCAGAAAGAGATCAAAGTGATTGCTAAACTGCCGCACAATAGCCCATGGCGGGCGATGATGATCAGTGATAGGGTAGGTGCTTTGATGGAGTCCAATATTCTGACCAACCTGAGCGAACCCTGCCGTATTAAAGATGTTTCGTGGATAAAGCCGGGAAAAACCACTTTCCCGTGGTGGAATGGAAATGTAACACCTGATACTTCTTTCGCTCCCGGAAACAACTATGAGACCAATATGTATTACGTAAATTTCTGTGCGAAATACGGCCTAAGTTATCACAGCGTAGTTGAATATGGCTTGCACGAATGGTATGTGAACGATGGCGCCGGATTCCAGCCCGGCCCTCATGCCGACCCGAGCAAGGCTGTACCCGGATTGGATATGCAGCAGATATGCGATTCAGCTAAAAAAGTCGGAGTAGGCATTCGGGTTTGGGTGCATTTTTATGCCTTATACCCTAAACTGGATGAAACTTTCGCACAATTTGAAAAGTGGGGCATAAAAGGCCTGATGTGCGATTTTATGGACCGTGACGACCAGGAAATGGTGAACATGCAAACGGAAATATTGGAAAAAGCGGCGCAGCATCACCTGCATATTCAATTTCACGGAGCTTATAAGCCAACCGGAACTGCCCGTACTTATCCAAACGAGTTTACACGTGAAGGTACGCTGAACTATGAAAACGATAAGTGGAATACGCTGGTTACACCAGATGCTGACGTGAATATAGCTTTTACCCGGGCCTTAGCTGGCTCAACCGATTATCATTTAGGTGGATTCAGGGCGGCTAATCTCAAAACATTTAAAGCGCATTATACAGCTCCAATGGTTTTGGGAACACGCTGTCACATGCTGGGGATGTATGTGGTATTGGAGAACGAGCAGGGGATGGTATGTGACTTCCCGGACGCTTATATCGGTCAGCCGGGGTTTGAGTTTTTGCAGCAGGTGCCGCTTACCTGGGATGAGACCAAAGTGCTGAATGCCAAAATGAGCGACTACGTTACTATAGCACGCCGCAAAGGTGATGATTGGTATATCGGCACCATTAGCAATAATACGGCGCATAGTATTAAAACCAGTCTGTCGTTTTTACCTGAAGGGAATTACAACGCAGAAATTTACAGCGATGCTCCCGATGCAGATAGCAACCCCAATCATTTGGTTAAAGTTGTGCAACAGGTGAATAATAAAAGCATCCTGAATACTGATCTGGCTGCAGGCGGTGGGCAGGTGATACGGTTGGTTAGGACAAAATAAAAATTAATCCGAATATGGTACAGTTCTCTTTTCCTTATTGCTCTGGAAACAAAGCTCAATAACACGGATGGTATCTCTTGCCTCTTCTGGTTTAACGATCAATGGCTTTCCTTCCGTAATGGCTTCGTATACGTTTTGAAAAAGATCTTCATAATGGCCTTCTTCGCTTTTTACAGTTTCCGTGATGTCTTTCCCATCCTGTTCGTAAGTGAGTTTACCCCATATCGATTCCGGCTCAATACCCCAGTTAGCTGATTTATCCGGTCTGCCGCCTTTTTTCAATTCAGCTTCCTGTACATCCATGCCATATTTTATAAAGGTGCCATGATCGCCACACAGTACATACGTTGGGCCCGGAACTTTCACCAGCATAGCGCCTTTCAGGGTTATTTTTAGTCCGGCAGGGTAGGTGAGTATGATCTCAAAATTATCCTCTACTTCCAATCCGGGACGCTGAGTGAGCATAATGCAGGTAACCTCCAGCGGTTTGCCAAATAACTCTAATGCACCATCAATAATGTGGGCGCCCAGATCATACAATATGCCTGAACCGGGCAGCGGTTTTTCGCGCCATGCATTTGGTCTTAGTTCCCTCCGGAAACGGTCATAATGCACTTCATACTCCACCAAGCGGCCCAGTTTACCACTAGCTAATACTTTTTTTATGGTATTATGGCCACTGTCAAAACGGCGGTTGTGATGAACGGATAATACCTTATTCTGTTGTTTTGCTAAGGCGATCAGCTCATTAGCTTCATCTGCTGTCACTGTAAACGGTTTTTCAACCAGAACATGTTTACCCGCCAGTAAAGCCTGTTTGCTTAGGCTCAGGTGCGATGTGTTGGGTGTACCTACCAGAACCAGATCGATTGCCGGATCATTCATAATATTGTCGGTGCTGTCGACAATCTCCACATTGGGATATAATGATTTGGCTTTAGCTACGCGGGTGGGATCGGAAGTGTATATTTTGCTTAGGTTGAAATTGGGGCTCGAATCAACAAATGGCGCAAAGAATGTTTCGCCCGAAAATCCGAAGCCGATAATGGCAGTATTGAGTACTTTTTTCATAGTTCACCAAATGTAAAAAAGTATTTGGATTTAAATTTTTACAAACCAATTAAACGCGTCGATTCTTTTATAGGGATATTGCACAAAAATCACCCATCAACATTATGAAATACAGAACCTTCGCTGGAAGCGAACAATTATCGGCCATTGGTTTGGGCTGCATGAGCATGAGCCACGCCTACGGCACTCCTGATGATCCGGAATCACTGGAAACATTACACCTTGCGCTCGATCTCGGCATCAACTTCTGGGATACCGCCGATGTATATGGCAACGGCAGAAATGAAGAGCTGATCTCTAACGTCCTGCGCTCCAATCGCGACAAAGTATTTATCGCTACTAAGTTTGGCTTCCGCGCACACCCGGACGGGAGATTGAACACTTTCGACGGTAGCCCCGCGTATGTGAAACAAGCTGTTGAAGCGAGTTTAAAACGTTTGAAGATTAATACAATTGATCTCTACTATGCTCACCGCATCGATCCGAATGTGCCTGTTGAAGAGATGGTTGGCGCCATGGCAGAGTTAGTGAAAGAGGGTAAAGTAAGATACTTAGGATTATCTGAGGCATCGGCTAATTCTATCCGCAGGGCAAACGCTGTCCATCCGATCAGTGCCTTGCAAAGTGAATACTCTTTATTAACTAGGGATGTAGAGGCTGAAATAGTGCCACTGTGCAAAGAGCTGGGTATTACGTTTGTTCCGTTTAGCCCGCTGGCTCGTGGATTAATGACCAATACGCTAAACTTAAATGAGCTTGGCGATAATGACTTCCGGAAATCATTACCACGCTACCAGAAAGATCACCAGGAAAACAATCAGAACCTTGCCTCAGGCTTTGCAGCGATAGCTCAGCAAAAAGGATGTAGTCCGGCGCAACTGGCATTGGCTTGGGTGTTGGCTCAAGGTGATAATATTATCCCGATTCCTGGGACTAAAAAACGCAAGAACCTGAAAGATAATGCTGGAAGTGTGGATGTTACGTTGACTGCTGAGGATATTCAACAAATAGAAGTGTTGTTGCTTGAATATCCGAATGTTGGTGATCGCTATAGTGAAGCGAATTGGAAGTTTGTGGATAAGAATTAAACCCATAATAGGAGGGTGTCACCCTGAGCTCAGTCGAAGGGTGTGCGGAAAGGCCATTCCCGCATATGCTTCGACTGAGCTCAGCATGACAGCGCTCTTTGTCAATCCGGCAGCTCCCTCAAATAAATATCCCTATAATAAATGTGGTTGCCGTGTGCCTGTAATTCTATCTGCTCTTTAGGGAAGATAGGTAGTTTACGGTCCCAGTAATTATCCAGAACGGTATTGTCTACTACTAATACGCCATTCAGGTAAACAGTCACTTTATCGCCTTTCATGATGATGTGGAAGTTGTTCCAGTCGTTAATGGCATTGTCAGCGAGTTTAAGCGGTTTGCTTTCGTGGGCCTGGTTGTTATACAATCCACCTGAGCCTACTTGTGCGCCAACATCTACGCGGGAAGTATCCCAGATCTGCACCTGTGGCGATCCACGCAGATAAACGCCGGCGTCGCCTTTTGGTTCTATCTTCCAGTCTACATATAACTCAAAATTACGATATTGTTTAACCGTACATAAGTTTTCACCTTCGCCGCTAAAATTCAGGATACCATCTTTGACATACCAGCCTTTGTTCATAATAGAGTCCGCCTTATGCTGCTCTTTGGCTAACGTAGCAGCGTCCATTTTACTACGGGTAATTGGATTTCCAACCAAGCCTTTCCAGCCGGTAAGGTCTTTATTGTTGAATATCGGTGCAAGACCCGGATCAGAAGGCATTTCGGCAATGAACTTACGGATGGCTACTTTTTCATAGTCGCTATCGCCGCCTTTTTTCAGTTCGATGGATCTGTTCAACCATGCTTTCACTTCATTGCCATAGAAATATTTATCGGAAACTGCTATGCTCGAGACATATTCTGCAGCGTCACCTTGCAGTTGCGGATCATCCATGTATTTGCTGATAAACACTAATGCTGGGAAGGTCTTATTATTGGCAGTTTCTTCCAATATCAATTTTTTCTGCGGAACGGTCTGCGCTACATCCATTGCATCACGCAGGTAGATCACTTTTTCATCAGCAGGATAGTTTGATTTGCTGATGGCAGCCACAAAACCACGTAGTGCCTGGTCCTTTAAATTGGCATCGGTTGTTTCTTTGCTGATCAGGTATAATTCAGCAGCAGCGCTTACATCAATCCATTGAGAAAGCGCTGTAACTGCGGCCTGTTTGGTAACATCATCGCCTTTTGCATAAGCCGAAGAGATAGCCGCTAGTGATTTTTTATCGCCAATGCTTGCCAGGATATTAAAGTATAAAGGCTTTTTATCCGCAGGTGCCTGATCCATTTCTGTCAATACCTGTATACTTTGGTTCGATTTATCTTTAGCCTGGCCCAAAACATTAATAATGGCTGCCTGGACATCTGCTGCCTCAGTTGCAGATGCAGGTGATTTCAGCATCAAATACAAATGACTCAGGTTATCTTGTCCGGCCAATTGTTTTAACGATGCATAAGCCGCAGCGCGAACGTTGGCGTCTTTGCTATTCAGCAACGGAGTTACGATATCGATCTTACTATGAGCCTGGCGTGCAGCCAGTACATTGATTAAAGCTACTTTACCATCAGCCGGCATGTCTGGTAATGCGTTTGCCACTTTAGTTACTACGGTCGGGCCTTTCATGATCAGCAATGCATTTTGGACAGCGGCAATTTTATCTGCATCACCAGTGCGCATTACAGTTAGCAGGTTGCCTATAGCTTTATCCTGTCCAATTTTTCCGGCAGCTTCAACAGCAGCGATCACCACTTCTTTATCAGGACTGTTTAGTTGTTTTTCGACAGCAGGTAAAGCGGTAGCAGGTCTTGTAATGCCCAGCATTTTGATGATTGCAACTTTTTCGCCTGTTCCGGCTTTTGCCAGTTCCGCTATCCACAAAGTGGTTGTGGTTGCCGTAACGTAGGGCTGGGCAAATTTCAATGCCGCGTCACGGTACTGCGCATTGTTATTCCGCGCAGCTACGATCAGCATTGGTGTGCTTTTGTTGCCTTGCAGATCGACCAAGATTTTTAAAGCAGCTGTTTGTGTTTGCACCTGGTTGGCTAAACTGGCTTTAGTCTGTAATGCCTTTGCCAGTTTTGTTGCGGTTATTGCATTTTTTGTACCCAGGTTGCGGATGAACATCAGATAAGCCGAAGTAGCATCCGTTACATCGTAGGTATACTTAGCCTGGTCAGCAGCGTTTGCCATCAGGTTGATAGAAACCGGGCTGGCGATATTAGCCAATGCATACAAAGCAACCTTATCGGTCATTTTATCTTTACCCATTTTGGCCGAGATGCCATGCACAGCCAGCGCATTCTTACTATCACCCAAAGCCTCTATCAGGGTTATTGTACATTTTCCTTGCGAACCGCTTAGAGCTGACAATAAAGCCGCTTTTGAAGCGGTTGTATTGATCTTCACTAAAGCACGCGCAGCAGGATCGCAAAGGCGTTCATCACCCAAATAACCTTTTAGTGACGACACCGCATCATCCTTGCCAATCATTTGCAGCTGACTGATGATAAAAGCCTGATTATACTTGTCGCTTACTTTTGGTAAAGCGGTACAGTAAGCTTTTACTGCGGTTGCACGCCAGGGCTCTTTGGTTCTTTGTGTGATGTAAAAAGAGAAGCCACTAATAGCGTCATAGATTTTTGTATTATCTGCCTGACCGGGCGCCTGCAGCATTTCGAGCATTTTTACAATGCCCGCCTCACCCAAAGCCATGGTTTTTTCAGCATTGGCGTTCAGCTCACTTTCCTTATTTGCAGGCTCTTTATCTAATATTGCGGTTATGTTGCTGTCCTGCGCCTTTGCAAGGGTGGCGAATAGGGACAAGACGGCAATTGATGTAAATATTTTTTTCATGATTGTGATCTCAAACTTGAATTAAATGGTCCATGGTCCGCGAAGCGGCGGGAATATCAAACGGTTTGCACCTTCGTCATCAATAAACTCCTGTTTAACAGGGTCGAATTTTAACGAGCGTCCTAAACGAAGCGCTGCCAATCCCATATTGATGATGGTACATGAACGGTAGCCGTTCTGCTCATTCAGCGCAAACTTTTTCCTGTTCTTTACCGCATCGATAAAGTCGACCACCTGCGGTTCAGGATCAGGGAAGGCTGCCAGTTTTCTTTCCAGGTCTGGTATATCCGATTTAAAGCCCGGATACAGTTTACCTTTTGGCCCTTCGATATAAGGTACGCCTTCCACGCTGCCTTCACCGTCCAGTATGATCTTGCAACCATCGGCATAAGTGTAAGTGATCTTGCGCCAGGTACCTACGGCATCCATGTTCTGTTGTGGTGCATCCAGTTCAACACTTATCGGACTGGTATCGTCCTTACCTAAGAAATACTGAATCGGATCGATATAATGCTGCCCCATATCACTCAAACCGCCGCCATCGTAATCCCAATACCCACGGAAGGTTTGGTGTACGCGGTGCGGATGATATGGCTTGTAAGGCGCAGGGCCAAGCCATGTTTCGTAATCCAACTCAGGCGGAACAGGCATTTCTGGTAAATTGGTTTTACCAACCCAGTAAAACTTCCAGTCGAAGCCGGTGTGCCTGCCTACAGTTACGGTCAACGGCCAGCCAAGCAAACCGCTTTCTACAAGTTTCTTGATCGGCTTAACAGTGGTTCCCATGCCATAAAAATTATCGGAGAAACGGAACCAGGTGTTCAGCCTGAAGATACGTCCATGCTGCTGTACGGCTTCCATTACGCGTTTACCTTCGCCAATGGTGTGGGTCATCGGTTTTTCGCACCAGATATCTTTTCCGGCTCGCGCGGCATCGGCAGCCATAATGCCATGCCAGTGCGGTGGAGTAGCTATGTGAACAATGTCAACCTCAGGCAATTGGATCAGCTCGCGGTAATCGGACAATGTTTTTGCTCCGTTATTCAGCATTGTTGATACTTCTTGCAAGTGGTTTTTATCCACGTCGCAGATGGCCACTACTTTGGTGTTGCCATAAGGGATATGGTTTCTGCCCATACCGCCTACGCCGATGATGCCCTTGGTGAGCTGATCGCTTGGGGCAATGTATCCTTTACCCAAAACAAAACGGGGAACAATGGTAAAAGCCGCCGCTGCAATAGCCGACTTTTTAAGGAACTCCCGCCGGGTGTCTAATTTCTTTTCTTCCATGAATTAGTCAGAATAAAATATATAAAAAGATTTGCTTTGTGTGCTCTGTGTAACCCTCTGCGACCTTTGTGGTTAAATTTTTTACCACATAGTTTACAAAGAGATTTCACAGAGGTTCACAGAGTGATTGTTTATAACTCTCTGATAAAGATATTCTTATAGTAAGCCTTATCGCCATGGTCTTGTAAAGCGATCTCACCGGTTTTGGCTTTGCCATAGTCGGGATAATCTTTCCATTTGCCCTCGGTGCGTTTTTTGTTCCAGTCGTCGCTCCAGGCTTCAAATTCTACGATCTTTTTACCGTTTAGCCAATGCTCTACATGGCCTTTTTTGAAAACTATCCGGCTCTGGTTCCATTCACCAACGGGTTTCAATACTTTTTGATCATTGGCAGGGTGCATCGCATAATCTGCGCCGGCCTGTTGCCAATTTTCCAGGTGTTCCGGAAAGGTTACGTCATCAATAATCTGGTATTCAGGCCCTGTTTCGTATGTGCCGTGCCATTTAGGGCCTTCCTGTACGTGATATAATACGCCACTATTGCTGCCTTTATCTACTTTCCATTCCCATTTTAATTCAAAATCGGTGTATTTCTTGTCGGTTACAATATCGCCACCTGATGCATCTTTGGCTGTGCCGAGGCATACAAGCGCACCATCTTCCACCTCCCAGCTTTTAACCGGGCCGCTTTTGTTGTAGTTATGCCAGCCTTTTAGTGTTTTGCCATCAAAAATGCTGATCCAGCCAGTGGCCTTACTTACAATAGGTTTGTCGTGTTTCGGAAGGGTGAAAGCTAATGAGGCTGCACCGATCATCAGGAATACCGGTAGTTTGAATTGGGTCTTCATTTGCGTTTTTTAAGAGGTTTATAAGCAGAGACAGTTTTTTAAAAACTATCAGGGTAAATTTAAAATATTCGGGATAAATAGTATTCCTTTTATTAAATATTTAGCCAATACGTCCACTTAATTATCAGCTGCCTGTTTTTGGGGGTATAGGGCGTTGGTATCGAGTTCTCGCCATAAACAATAAACAGGTCTGATGCCGGTTTGTACCGCCATTGGAACCTGGTATTGATGTTCATGTTCTTCTGTTGATCATCGTACTGCACATAAGTGGTAAAATAGATAGTATTGGTAAACGTAATATCCACCTTTGGACCGATCAGCGTAAACCTGGTATCACCATACGGAGCAGGCAGTCGCAGGTCAGTATAATTACCATTAATAGCGATGTTTACATAAGGCTGAATGCGGTAACCAACAGTGCCGTTAAAGCTCAAACGGTGACCGTTATCATAATATCCTCCGAATATAGTCTCCAACTGGTAAGTAAACACGCTCTGTGGTTTGGATACTACCAAAATATCCAGTGAGTTGTATCGATGCTGTGTACCTATGGCCAGACTATCCTTCCCGGTGTTAGTTGGGTCGAAAGGCTGCTGCAGTTTTACATAATCGTTGATGCCTGAGATGGTGATTGTGCTGCGATTCCGAAAAGTGGTAATGAAGGATAGCACACTTTCATTATCTGTCCGGTTAAAGCTCTCGTTAAAAAAATAATTTGAGTTAGCCTGTATACCGTAGCTCAGCACAGCAGTTTTCTTCGGGAAGAAATTGCGTAATACAAGCGGATTTAGTTTGATATATCCAACACGCGGCACATAACCCACCGCCGCATTATAGTTTTTGCCTACATATTCCTCTTGCAGGTATAACTGCCAGTACTTACTAAAATATTGGAAATGGTCTGCCAATACCCAGTCATGACCGTTTTCTCCCGGTGTAAATGATTTCATGGCCATAGCTTTTCCGGTCCACATGTTGCTTGGAGAGGCCAGGTTGAATTCAGCACCGACATTACGATTATAGTCATTCGGACCGATTACACTGCTGTTGGGTGCTTCGGTTACCTGCTTGTTCACAAACATAAAAGCAATGTTGGAGCGGTCGAGTACCCGGCGCTGCATGGTGATGATGCCGTAATTCCCTGCATCCAGATCACTCGATTCAGAGGTACCCGTCTGAATGTCCATTACGCCGATGCGCCAATCTTTATCCAGTTTGCCGGTCATTCTTGCACCAAAGTCGATAGGCTGGTTTAGTCCGATTCGTCTTGAAAAGAATGGCCTAATATCAGAGTACCCAAAATTGGCAAACAAGTCGCCATTCTCCAGGAAGAACTGTCTTTTCTCCGGGAAGAAAAGCTCATATCGGCTCAGGTTGATTACCTGCTGATCAACATCAACCTGCGAAAAATCCGGGTTGACAGTCATGTCCAGATTGAGGGATGGTGTTAAAGCTACTTTAGCATCTCCGCCAAATTCTTTTTTGAATGCTGCGGAAGTGTTTGCCTGGTAATCTTTAGTGACACCAGTTAAAGCGTAAGGGATAATGGATACGTTACTGCTGGCTGTAGGCGGATCTTCATCCCAAACTAAAACACCTGTATAGGCAAGAGATGCAGTAGGGAATTGACGCGGTATTGGTGTCCAGGATGATTTCTCGGAGCCCTTCAGGTCGTTTCGGCTAAAATTGATGCCCCATTCTTTGATACCTTTTTTATATCTAATACTTTTAAAAGGAATGGCGGCCTCGAACACCCACTTATCCGGATAGTTTTTTACTGCCGATGTCCATTTATTATCCCAGTTCAGGTCGACACTACCGCCTGCATACATACTGCCATCCCATTGCCCGCCCGCAGCGTTGGCACCGAAAGTAAAGCCATCAGTCCTGGCATCAAATGGGTCGATAAAGAAAATGAAGTTGTCATTCTTTACAAAGCTGAAGTCGCGTTTCATCGACTCCACCATGTATGGCCCGTGAATGGGTGTGTAGCAAATTGCCAGGATGTATAGGTTTTTATCATCATAAGCCATCTTCACGGTAGTAGGTATTTTAGCCAGACTGGTGTCCATAGGCAATACCATGTGAAAATTAGTTGCTGAGTCGGCGCGCTGCCATGCAGGGTCATCAGCAACGCCATCAATGGTAATATTGGACGTTGCGCGACGGATATGATATTTATAAGATGCGTTTTTTTTCTGTGCGAAAGCACCGATAGTCAGCAGGCAGCCGAATAATAGAAGGGGTATTTTAAAACGGGCAGGGTTGTAAAAGCCTTTCAAAAGTACGTGTTATAAAGGTTGAAAAATAGAATAATTGGGCGCCTTTAAGATAAGAGCAAAAATTGTTTTTTTAAAAAGAAAGTGTATTTGATACAATTTATTTACAAAGTAGGGGTAGGAAACACAAAAAAGAGCCTGTCATCCTGAGCTAGAGCGAAGAATCTATGACGGAATTTAGATATTAATCGGAATTTTTAATCGAACCGAATAATTTAACATACAAATGCACGTAAAGGAGATAAGACTCGCGACAGATGCTTCACTATCGTTCAGCATGACAGAAAAGGTTACGGCAGCAGATCCGTTACCTTAGAATGTTTCCTTTTAAAATACCTGCGGAAATCAAGCACTATGCCCGCGAAGAAATACATGATGAGCGGGAAGCCGACGGCAAGAAATGACGAGTAAATAAAAAACAGGCGTATTTTATTAATAGAAATGTTGAAGCGCTCGCCGATGTACGTACAAACGCCGAAAGAGTATCGTTCAAAAAAAGTGATTATCCTTTGCAACATATCAAGCCATTCTAAGTATTTTATTTCCAACGCTGCATTGCAGGCATTTCTTATGATCGCAGTAATTATTTTTTAACTCCAGTAACGCCTGCGAATCAAAAGCGGTATTAACCTTTATACCAACAGAATCAAAATTAGTTACGATTTTGTTTTGCTCGGCAGGTAATTTTTCCAACAATTTAAGACTTCTGTTGATAAAGTACTCCTGCTGCGTGTGTTTGCCATAACTAAACAGGAATAATACAAAGGTATTCAATAATAAAATATCAATGGAAGATTGTCCCAGACTTTTTCCTATCGGTTTCGATTCCGCATCAAAGCGGTAATGCGTTTCCCAGTAAGGGTTGATCTCCAGGCGGGTAAATAATTTTCTTAGCTCTTCAGCATCTTTAATATCCAGCACTTTCGAGAACAGGTGATTTGATTTAACGATCAAAGCCGCAAATTGTGCCAGGCGAATAGTCGGGAAGTTTTGTGGACGCAAGCGCATAAACTTCCACAAGTGTTTTTCGATAGGCTTCAGGTTATACTTCTTTTGCAGGAAGGCGTATTCCTCTTTTAATTTTTGCGGATACTCATCTTTGAAATCATCATCCAAAAACCCAGCCTGACCGAATATCAGCGCCTCAATTTGCAGTGGATTATTTTTATGTTTTCCTAAAGTAAGTTGCGGTAAAGATTTAGCCATCAACTCAAATGGTACAGCATTGGTCTTGAACCCGAATTGTGCAGCCAAAAACTGGTAAAAGGTTTCTTCCCAATCGCCTTTGTTAACTTCAAGGGCTTTCATTACGGCAACGGAACGTTTTTCCAACCGCTCAACCAATACCCGTGTCAGCCAGTTTCGCAGGGTAATGTCATCTACATGGCGGATGCTACCCTCGCAGGGAATGATCTGCTGGT
This sequence comes from Bacteroidota bacterium, assembly GCA_018266915.1. GTDB lineage: Bacteria > Bacteroidota > Bacteroidia > Sphingobacteriales > Sphingobacteriaceae > Mucilaginibacter. Next base: position 14,187 of record JAFDZM010000086.1, read on the forward strand.
TACCATAGATGAGATGGCGATAACGGTTATAAAGTTCAGGCGATATCCGGTTGTGCAATTCCAGTGTCGGCAGTTGGCGACCATCAGGCAGGGTGATCGGTTCGTCATCGCGGTAAACCACGTGCAGTATTACGTTGGCGTAGGCTTTGTCGTGGGTATGATGATGTTTATGCCAGTCCGACGAGTTGATGTGAATCTCCACATTCCCGGCCCAGGTAGTATCGCCGATACGGATACGGGCGTTATGAAAATCAGGACCTGAATCTTTATTAGGCAATCCGGCAGAAAATACCTCGATGCTTTCACCTGCAGTTGTTTGCAGGTTATCGCGGTCAAACAGGCGGAATTTCCAGATGTAAGTGATAAAGTCTTCGGTAAAAAACATTGAGACAAGATAGGGAAGATTTGTCTAAAATCAATTGGTTTTACAAAGGATTAATTTACTTTTATGAACGAACAAAAAGAGGGTGTCACACTGAGCATAGTCGAAGTGCGGCGCGCAGAGGCCTTTGCCCACCATGCTTCGAGAGCCTCAGCATGACACCCACCAAATAATATCGAAAGAAACCCAGATGCCTCAACCCGACCAAATTCAACTTCATCGCATTAAATCCATCATCGGCGGCTCGCTGGGAAACCTGGTGGAGTGGTATGATTGGTATATCTACTCCTTTTTCTCGCTATATTTTGCAGCGACGTTTTTCCCGAAAGGGAACCAAACCGTACAGTTATTAAGTACAGCGGCAATATTCGCCATCGGCTTTTTGATGCGCCCTATAGGTGGTTGGCTGATGGGCACTTATGCCGATAAGAAAGGACGTAAAGCAGCACTGACATTCTCCGTATTGCTGATGAGTATTGGCTCACTCATTATTGCCATTGTGCCGGGTTATAAGCAGATCGGTATTGCAGCGCCCATCATTTTATTGCTATCGCGAATTATACAGGGGTTAAGCGTAGGAGGGGAGTACGGCACCAGCGCCACTTACCTGAGCGAGATGGCCACCAAGAAGCACCGTGGATTTTATTCCAGCTTTCAGTATGTGACGCTCATCATGGGGCAATTGATCGCCTCTGGTTTTGTAGTATTATTGCAGAAGGTGTTTTTAACTGAGAAAGAATTGCACGAATGGGGCTGGCGTATTCCATTTGTGTTTGGGGCGATATTGGCCGTTACTGTAATGTATCTGCGGCGAAGCTTGCAGGAGTCGACGTCTTTTAAAGAAGAGGACTCAAAAGACGAGAGAGGAACTATAAAAGCGTTGCTGCATCATCCTAAAGCTGTGTTAACTGTAATCGGGCTTACTATCGGCGGTACAGTGGCCTTTTATACTTTCACCACCTACATGCAAAAATTTTTGGTAGATACGGCAAAGTTCAGCAATGCGGATGCCGCCTTAATATCAACTTTCAGTCTTGTAGCGTTTATGTTGCTGCAACCCTTGTTTGGTTTGTTGTCGGATAAGATCGGGCGTAAACCTTTGCTTATTGGTTTCGGTATTGCAGGAGCATTAGCGACAGTGCCTATTATGACTACGTTAGGAGACACCAAGCAAGTTTGGCCCGCATTTTTACTGGTGATGTGCGCTCTGATAATCACTAGCGGATACACTTCTATAAACGCGGTGGTTAAGGCTGAGCTTTTCCCGGCGCAAATAAGAGCGTTGGGTGTAGGTTTTCCATACGCCATAGCAGTGTCGTTATTTGGCGGTACGGCAGAAACTTTAGCTCTCACCTTTAAGCAAAGCCATCATGCGAATTATTTCTACTGGTATGTGACGGGTTGTATCCTGATCTCGCTGATCGTTTATATTGCGATGGGTGACACAAGGAAATATTCTAAAATAGAAGACTAAGCCTCACCTAAATCCTTTTCAAAGGAGAGGGCTTCAAAAAATACTTTTAGCTCCCTCTCCCTTGGAGAGGGCCGGGGTGAGGCTAAACTACTGCGCTACCATCCCCGAGATCACATTGATACTTAAGGCAAGAATAGCTGTATTATAGCCAAAAGAGAGCAATCCATGCATCGTAGCCAACCTCCGAATGCTTTTTGAGGTAATAACAACGTCCGACACCTGGAAAGTCATACCCAAAACAAAAGAGAAGTATACGAAATCAAGGTAATCAGGCTCTTCATTTCCCGGAAATTCTAATCCACCGCCTTTTCTTGGTGTGCCGTCGTCTTTGGTTAGGTCGTAATACAGGTGGGCGTACCTCAGCGTAAAAATGGTATGCAAAAGCCACCACGAAATGATGACACCTGTGATAGCCAGCAGGATATGTGAACCGGCATCGGCACTATGCCCTTTGGATGATTTTAACAAGAACACAATAGCGCCGAAACTGGCAATCGAAGCAGCTATTACGAATAAAAACAAAAACGCCCGGCTTGAGTCCTGCAATTTGGCAATTCTGCGTACTTCGCGTGGGTGGGACGAGAGGATAATGATCCAGTCCATCAGGATAATAGTAGAAGCAAAGCTGATCCAGGTGAACAGAATAACAGCAGGCAGGCCATGAGAGCCACGAAGACTGAAGAAAGCTATAATGGCTGCTGCCAATGATATAAATAAACGGTAATGTGCATCTAAACGAAAAAAGACGCGTTTATCAGGTTGTATGGTTTTAGTCATTTTCGGGGTTTAAGAAGGACTAAATTACTATTTCCCGGCTATTCTTCAATAATTTCTATAACACGGCCTATTTGTCCGTCTTCCAGTCTCACTTTTATGCCACGGGAATGATAAGCGGAGCTGGTTAGCAGATCTTTTACGATCCCCCGCGTCCTTTTTCCGCTGCGCTGATCTTTTTTAAGGATTATATCAACTTCCAATCCCGGATGAATATCGCTTCTGTTTTGACTGTTCATGTGTTTCGTTCAATATAATTCTCTATTTTCCTAAGAACCAAATTAAAAGGTATATTATGGCAGATTCAGACATCGCAATTATAGATATATAGAACTTATGTATTTTCAGATACTTTAAAATAACACTGATAAGTAAAATATTTAATGTGAAAAAGATGATCAAAAGATATGGTAAAGGGATAAAAAAAGTCGGATTACTGTGTAAAATAAAATAAAAAAGCCAACCAATAGCGCAAAGTAAAATATACGTCAGAGGTATATTTAGTATAAGAAATATGATCGCTTTCTTATTCATCTATGCGATAAGATAGTTTACAGCTTTCTGAACCTTATCAAAATTAAAATTCGCCAGCAATTTATCCATTGAGGCGGTGATTTCGGCGTTGTTCAAATTACCGATACTTCCCTCATGGGTATGGTTTACTTTTTTATCGGGATTAAAATTGCCTTGTTCAATAGCTAAACCAACTTGTTTATAAGCATCGCGGAATGGAGTACCACCCAGCACCATACGATTCACTTCTTCTACACTGAATAGGTAAGCATACTTCGGATCGTTCAGGATGTCTGTTTTTACCTCGATGTGTTGCAGCATAAACGTAGCCATGTGCAGGCAATTCTTCAAATCGGCAAAGGCAGGGAAAAGTAATTCTTTTAGCAACTGCAGTTCGCGATGATAACCCGATGGCAGATTGGTTGTCATTATGGCTACATCATTTGGCAGCGCCTGTAAGCGGTTGCATTTGCCGCGCATAATTTCCCAAACATCCGGGTTCTTTTTATGCGGCATAATGCTGCTGCCGGTGGTCAGTGTATCCGGGTAGCTTACAAAAGAAAAATTCTGGTTTAGATACAACGCCTGGTCCATCGCCATTTTTGCCAGTGTAGCAGCAATGTTGGCAATAGCCTGCGCAATGATGCGTTCAGTTTTACCGCGACCCATTTGGGCGTAAACTACATTGTAATTTAAGTTGTCAAAGCCAAGTAACTCAGTAGTCATAGTACGGTTCAATGGAAACGATGAGCCATAACCAGCAGCCGAACCTAAAGGATTTTTATTAGTAATTCGATATGCCGCTAAAACAGTTTCCAGATCATCAGCCAGACTTTCGGCATAAGCGCCAAACCATAAACCGAAGGATGACGGCATTGCTATTTGCAAATGCGTATAGCCCGGCAGTAATACGTCATTATGCTTTTCGCTTAGTTCGATAAGCAGTTTGAATAGCGTATGGGTTTCTTCCACCACTTCCTGCAATTGGCTACGGAAAAACAGTTTCAGATCGACTAAAACCTGGTCGTTACGTGAGCGACCGCTGTGGATTTTTTTGCCAGCGTCGCCAATGCGTTGGGTAAGCAACAATTCAACTTGCGAATGCACATCTTCTACACCCTCACCAATGCTGAAATTGCCGGCCTGTACATCTTTGTAAATAGCTTTCAGTTCTTTTTGAACCAAGTTCAGATCAGATTCATCCATCAATCCAATGCTTTGCAGCATGCGGGTATGAGCAAGTGATCCCAGTACATCAAAAGCGGCCATTTGTTCGTCGAACTCGCGGTCGCGGCCAACGGTGAAGTTTTCTACTAATTCATTAACATTGGTGGTTTTTTGCCATAACTTGCTCATGGTGCAAATATGGGATTAATCACAGTAAAATTATAGGATTATCAAACTATGTCATTGAGGATACGAAGCAATCGCATGCTATACAGGGCGGATATGCATAGTTCGCGATTGCTTCTTCACCGCGCAGGCCGCTCATCGCAATGACAGGGTTTATAAAATATTGTTTAATTGATAAACTAAATACCGATCATCCATTAATCCATTTTGTTCAAACCCGCATTTTTCCAATGCATTGACCGATCTTAAATTATCTGCCCTTGTTTCGGCGACAATGGTTTTCAGTTGCATAGTTTCAAACCCAAAGCGGATCATTTCTGTCAAAGCCTCGCGCATAATTCCTTGACCGAAATATTCAGGCAGCATTTCATAGCCGAGTTCCGCTCTGTCCTCTTCTTTAACAATATGCCAGTAAACCGCAGTACCGATTAATTGAGGTTCATTCTTCAAGGTAATGGCCCACATTATTGCGTTCTGTTTTTCATGATTTTTTAGAATATTATTAATGAATTTTAAACTGTCATCAACCGATTTGGTAGGCTCACGGTCGAGAAACTCGTTCACCCTTGGATCGGTACGGATCTTAAAAATTTGATCCGCATCTTTTGCCTGTAGTTCGCGGAGAACAAGGCGTTCAGTGAAGAGATTGGTAAAAGGCGGGAAGATCATAAATACTTCGGTTTGATTTCTCCCACGAGCATGTTGCCAGCAATCTTTAATCCACCCTTCATTAAGGTGGCTTTTGATGCTTTATTGGTAATGTTGCACCGGGCTGCGGGTACGCGGCCGGCATCAAAACAGGCTTTTCGCAATTCCTGTATCATCAGGCTTCCATAGCCTTTTTTGCGCTGGTCTTCCCGCACTTCCATATAGAGATCAGCAAAAGGGACATTATAATGCAATAGAAATCCCCCAGTAGCCACTATTTCGCCATCCACTTCTATGACATAATCTCCGTCAGGTTCACTTTTATGGTCGAATGACTGATCGCCGATCTCTTTCTTTCGAAAAGTAGCCCCCGGGACAGTAAGAAATGAAAACTGATCGTCTTCAAAAAGAATAACTTCTGAAGAGATGTGATCGGCAAATTCATACAGCATAGTCGACAATAACAGATCATTGCTCTGGCATTCGATGCTTTTTACACCAGACACTTTGATCAACTCTTCAAAAGCGGCAGAGGCATTTCGCCGCTCTTTAAGCAGAATATAGAATTCAAATATGGCTTCTCTTAACCACAGATCGTCCAGGCCTTTTACAGATCCATAACCCACAATGGCATCATCTATAGTGATGATATAAGAGTCCGTCCATCCGCGCTCATGGCAGGCATTATAGCGCACCTGCATGTTGTTTTCATACAGGTATAGCTTTCTTAATTCGAGAATATCGTTAAGGCCGACTTTGCTAATCTTTAATTCCATAGGGCGCTATAAGCCTTAAAGATAGCAATTTTGGCTTACAGAATGCTTTCGAGCATTTTGATATACAGGTCGATGCCTTCCCTGATCTCGTCAACATAAATAAACTCATCAGCAGTATGTGACCGCGCAGAATCGCCAGGGCCAACTTTTAATGATGGAATATCCAGTAAAGACTGATCGGATGTAGTAGGGGAGCCATAAGTGGTTCTGCCCAAAGCAATACCAGCCTGAACTATAGGGTGATTTTTATCGATTTTAGACGGTTTAAGACGAATCGATCTTGGCGTTACATCGCTTGTTACATGCTGACGGATGATCTCTAAAACCTCTTCGTTACGATAAGCATCGGTTACACGTACATCGACTGTATACGTGCAGCTTGCAGGCACTACATTGTGCTGAGAACCAGCATTGATAATAGTTACGGACATTTTAACCGGCCCGAATTCTTCGGATTCTTTAGGAAAACGGAAAGTGCGGAACCATTCAATATCCTTTACCGCTTTGTAAATGGCATTTTCGCCCTCTTCTCGTGCAGCATGACCGGCTTTGCCATGGGCCACACAGTCCAGCACCATCAAACCGCGTTCTGCGACAGCTAATTGCATCAATGTAGGTTCGCCAACAATGCCAAAGTCCAGGTGCCCCAGTTCAGGAATGATCAGTTCGAGGCCGTTTACGCCGGATATTTCTTCCTCGGCAGTGGTAGCCAGGCAGAAATTATATTTCATGCCCTCTTTATTGTAGAAATAGAGAAATACATGGATCAGTGACACCAGACAACCGCCTGCGTCATTACTGCCAAGGCCATAAAGCTTGCCATCTGCAATTTTAGCATCAAACGGGTCGCGGGTATAGCCAGAGTTAGGCTTTACGGTATCGTGGTGTGAATTAAGCAGTATAGTCGGTTTTGAGACGTCAAAATGTTTGTTCCACGCCCAAATGTTGTTCATTTTCCGGTGCGTCTGGATGCCTTTTTCTTTCAGATATTTTTCGATCACATCCGCCGTCAGGTTTTCTTCACGGCTAAATGATGGTATTGAAATAAGCTGCTGCAATAGTTGTACAGCCTGGGTATGCAATTCGTTTATTTGCGTCATAGATACAGGGAAAAATCCCGCAGCAAAAGTAAAGCTTTTTAGTTAAGTCGGAATATTGTACCGACTGTCGATAGCAATTTTACAATTTGATTTGGATGCAGCATTTATATTTGCCGCAAATTATTTTCAATATGCGTTATTGTTTTTTCACTCTATTGGTTTGTTTAGCGGCGCTGACTGTGTCGGCACAGCAAACTCAGGTTATCAAAAAGAAAGGTTATACCCTCACATTCATCAATTACGATGCTGCTCTGGATACTGTCGAACAGCAGCGGTTGATCAATACATTTTTTACGGTTTATCCTGAACTGGCAAAAACCTACAATCACAAAACTTTGAAAGAAGTGAAAATGGTGATCGACACCACTTATAAAGGTGTTGCCGAAACCGATAACGGCAAAGTAACCATCAGCTCAGCCTGGCTGCATAAACGCCCGGAGGATATTGACGTGGTGACACATGAGGTAATGCATATTGTACAAGACTATGGTGAAAGCGTTGGTCCCGGATGGCTGACTGAGGGTATAGCAGATTATGCCCGTTATAAGTTTGGTTTGAATAACCCTGCTGCCAAATGGTCGCTGCCTGATTTTAAACCGACGCAGAACTATGATAATGCCTACCGCATAACTGCCCGTTTCCTGGTTTGGATAGAAGAGAAAGTAAAACCTGGATTGGTAAAAGACTTGAACAACCAACTCCGCAAGCACGCTTATAACGATGATAGCTGGAAGAAAGCGACGGGTAAAACAGTGGATGAGTTGTGGAAGGAATATGCTGCGAATCCGACGATATAGCCTCACCTAAATCCTCTCCAAAGGAGAGGACTTTAAAAAATCTTACAACTCCCTCTCCAAAGGAGAGGGCTGGGGTGAGGCTCTTGCTTCTTTCTCCAAAAAAACGTTACTTGTAGCTGCTTATCAATACTTATCATGCACAGGAGAAATTTCTTAAAAACAACCTCGGTAGCCGGGGTAACCGCACTGGTGGCAGGGGCCTGCAATACTGTGCCGACAGATAAAAAGGAAGACCAGAAGGACGAAAATTTTCATGATGATTTTGAGCTGAACGAAGTGACCATCGACACGCTTCAGCAAAAAATGCAGAACAAGGAGTATACTTCGCGTTCTATAACTGAGCTTTATCTGAAACGGATTGACGCTGTTGACAAAGCTGGCCCAAAGTTAAATGCGGTCATCGAAGTTAACCCTGACGCTTTGGATATAGCCGATGCAATGGATAAGGAACGCGCCAATGGTAAAGTACGCGGACCTTTACACGGTATCCCTGTGTTGGTAAAGGATAATATCAATACCGGGGATAAGATGATGACTACCGCGGGTGCACTGGCCCTTGAAGGAAATATTGTTAAAGAGGACGCTTTCATTATTAAAAAATTGCGTGAAGCAGGTGCAGTACTTTTAGGGAAAACTAATTTGAGCGAATGGGCCAATTTCCGGTCCACACATTCTACGAGTGCCTGGAGCAGCAGGGGAGGGCAAACTAAGTGCCCTTGTGTGCTCGACCGTAATCCAAGCGGATCGAGTGCTGGCTCTGGGTCGGCAGCATCGGCTAATTTGTGCGCCATTGCCATTGGGACAGAGACTGATGGCTCTATCGTTTCGCCGTCATCAGTAAACGGATTGGTCGGCATAAAACCTACTGTAGGTTTGTGGAGCAGGTCAGGGATCATCCCTATTTCCAAAACACAAGATACGGCCGGACCGATGGCCCGGACGGTAAAGGATGCAGTCATTTTACTAGGTGCTTTAGCTGGTGAAGATCCACAGGATTCCTATACATCGACTAATAAAGGCAAAATTCAGCCTGATTATAACAAGTTTTTGGATGCAAACGGATTACAAGGAAAACGTATCGGTGTGGAAAAGGGTGGCTTGAAAGTGAACCCCGGTATGGATAAAATATTCCAGGAAGCCATCGACCTCCTAAAAAGTAAAGGCGCTACGATTATAGAAGTTGATGTGTATAAGGAAATAAAGCAGGCCGGTAAGGATGAGTTTACCGTATTGCTTTATGAGTTTAAAGATGGCGTGAATAATTATTTAAAAACGGCCAATGCAAAGGTGAAAAACCTTGCCGATGTGATCGAATTCAATAAAAAGAACGAAGCCAAAGCCATGCCTTATTTTAAACAGGAAACACTGGAATTAGCAGATAAAAAAGGCGATTTGAATACAAAAGAATACCTGGATGCGGTGAAGAATACGACAACCATCACCCGCAATGCAATCGATAAAATTCTGAAAGATAATAAGCTTGACGCTATCACAGCGCCTACCAACGGCTTTGCTTGCTGCATCGATCTTATCAACGGCGATTATGATAATGGCTTCTCTTACTCTGGCCCGGCTGCCATGGCCGGGTATCCGCATATTACTGTGCCAATGGGTTACTGGAATGATTTGCCTTTGGGGATATCATTTGTAAGCACTGCTTATGATGAAGCCGGTATTATCAAATTAGGTTATGCGTTTGAGCAGGCTACAAAGAAGCGGGTGCCGCCGAAGTTTACGAAGGATATACTGTCTTAGATAAAATAATTCCCCTCTCGAGAGTAATAGCCCATGAATAGACAGAAAAAGTTTGTATATTTATGCAAATGAAT
>JAFDZM010000087.1 GCA_018266915.1 Bacteroidota bacterium
TTTGCATAAATATACAAACTTTTTCTGTCTATTCATGGGCTATTACTCTCTCGAGGGGGCGCGACTGATTAAGTGGTGGCTGGGGTGTGTTTAGCGTCTTCCAATCGCCCGTAGAGACACACCCCTGCCCCTCTCAAGAGGGGAATTTTACAGCCCCCTTTTATTTATCATTAGTAATCGTCAGGTTAGCAAATTCCGCCGCAGTCCCATCTGTCCATAACCCAAACATCCCTTTGCTCCGGCCCTGAAGCGTTCGTACAGATAATGAAGGTTTGTCCATATTATTCACATATACTTTGATGCTGTCCTTAGCTACAACGATCCGTGCATGTATCCAATCCTCAGGTTTAGGATTTGGGATGATCTCGCTCTCAAATTGTCCTGTATTTTCTTTGCGGAGACGGTCGTACCCATATTGCGGCAGACTCATGTATTGCACCGACCAGGTGCGCCGAACAGGATCGGAATGCTTAAAATTGAATGGCCTGAAATAAATCACATCATAATTCCTTGAGGTATCTACTGCATAAAAGGCAATGCCCGGAAAGCTTTTTAGAAATTCATTCCTGCCGCGGATATCCAGTTCGATTGTTCCATAAGAAAAATCGACATCCTTTAACCAGACATTATCACGGCAGGTTATTCCATTTTTATCGCCTTCATCAAAAGGCTTCACCTGGCTTGAAGGGCCATACATTAGGTTTCCACCTGCCAGCATTTTTTGCAGATCGATTGTTTGGCTGAATGACACGACATTCGTTAACAAAGCAGCCAGTATAAAAATTGCTCTCTTCATGGCCTTAATCCTTTAAATTCTCTTTCTTCAATTTTGCAAGCAGGTGGTCGAACCTTACCCACGCCAGGTGGCAATCTTTTGGGCTATGGCCAGTTGAGTAGATCAAATATTTAGCATCAGGAGTTACATACTCGCCCCAGCGGTGTGCCGGCCCATCATTTATCTTTGGACCAAGACTTGCAGGCGCCGTCCAGCTTCCATCTTTTTTATGGAAACTGATCCAGAGCTCGCATTCATAATCTTTCTGTTCTTTGGCACTGATTACGATATATGACTCATCTCTCGCCACAAAAAAATCTCCGTCAAAACCCGGCGTGTTCAATGGCTCACCCAGACTATGTATGGTAGTATCTGTAGCCGTCATTTTCAGTTCGCTCACATCATAGTCCTGGAAATCTGTCCTCTTGTCCGGGTGCACATTACTCGCAGCGTAGCAGGTGCCGCTGGCTGTAGGCATAAAATCGTATAAGCCATAACCCTTTTTTAGATAAATCTCAGGTGCAGTCCATCCTTTAGCAGTGCGATGCGATTGCCATACAAAAGAATGCTTTCCATCACCCTGTCCGCCTAAAAAGTAAAGTGTTTGATTATCTGCTGAAAAGGTCGGCGCATAATAATGCTCATTCAAAACAAATGGCCCGTTCCATTTGCCATTCTCAAATTTCATGTAACGGACCTTGCCATTTACACCACTGAACCAGGTATTGTTGGTTGGGTAATAGAATTCAGTACCATCATCTGAAAAGGCCACACGGTCGAACGCAAAGGTGTCTGCCTTCGCCAGTATGTTTGCGGCAAATATTTCGGGGGTATCGCCCGGTAGCTTCTGCCCCAGGTAAGCATCTTTAGTATTCCAGATGCCTTTTTGTGCATATAGCGATGTGCTGATTAATAAAAATAAAACCATCATCGCAAAAAATAACTTGTTCATGTTTTTATACTTAAATTGCCTCTTCTTAAGGTTTACACAAACTTATTAAGCCTCTACGGGCAAGGCAATTCATAACCTGTTCAAGTTTTTTCAAGTTGTATCTTTTTGAATTTAAATGAATTACAATAATGCCACACCTATTCTTTCATCCGAAAGATTGCTGTTCCGTCAGCATATTCCTGGGGATTTGGACGCTTACTGCGCAATGGAAATGGATGCCGATGTAAGGCGTTATGTGGGTGGTCAACCACGGTCAAGGGAAGATTCGGAACGAAGATTTATGGGAACTCTTGAACCAGTTAAAGATAGATTGAGCATGTGGGCAACAGTGCTGAAAGCAACCGGGCAATACATCGGGCGATGCGGTATCTATCCGCATTTTAATAATGATGGAAGTACGATACCGGGCGAAGGCACGTTAGCATTTTACATAGCAACACCTTTTTGGAATCAGGGTTATGCAACCGAAGCCGGCCTGGCTTTTATAAAATTTGGATTTGAGGAGTTAGGATTGAAAAGAATTGTCGCGCATGTGCAGGCAGGGAATGAGGCTTCCGTGCATGTTTTAAAGAATTTGGGGTTTGAGCTTGAATCGACTGAAATAGCACACCGTACTTTTTATCACTTTCAGTTGAAAAATTCTGTCACATAATCCATTCTCCCGCGTCTAAAGGAACGGATAAATGCATCTGAATTGATTAAATTGGATCATGAGTACGGCAGACCTGAAAAGTTTACTGGCCATTATCGAAGAACAACTGGACTGGGGCGATCCGTCTGGCTGGCAGGGAAAGGATTTTGATATACTGAACGAACTCATCCTCGAAAAAACAAAAGTATCGCTAAGCGCCAGCACATTACGTCGTTTATGGGGGCGGGTTGAATACAATCATCTACCTAGCGGAACTACCTTGGATACACTGGCCCGCTTTGCAGGATTTGAAAACTGGAGAGCCTTTACCAAACGAAATAAAGACACACTGGTACTTACCGCATCAAAAGAGGTCATTTCAGAAGAATTAACTAAGCAACATGTAAAATCATCCTCTAAAAAGACTGGTTGGCTCTTTAAAACTGTATTGATTATCGCCGGTGCAATTGAAGTTAGTCTACTGGGCATCTATGGTAAACGCACACCGGCTGATCCGAAGGGGACTATTTTGTTCCACACGCGTCCGGTTACAAGGTCTTTACCCAACTCAGTTATTTTCACTTATGACATTAAAACCAATCCCGATGATTCAGTTTTCATTCAACAATCGTGGGATCCGGATACCAGGGTGATCGTCAATAAGAACAAACATCAATTCACCTCTGTATATTACCGCCCTGGTTTTTATCACGCTAAACTTGGCGTCAATAATAAAGTGCTAAAAGAGCAATTATTGATGATCCCGACCACAGGATGGTTAGGAATGATAACACAATATCCTGTTCCGGTTTATCTTGAGCAAAACGAGTTTATGAGCAAAGAAGGCATGAAGATACCTTCATCGCTTATCTACAAAAAAAATATCCCGCTCGGCCCGCAGCCGCCGGGAGTAGAATATTATAATGTGGGAAATTTTGAGGGGGTGCCTTTGAAGGAATTCTCCTTCAGCAACGAGGTCAGGAATGATTTTCATGAGGGAGCTGCTGCCTGCCAGTTTATCGATATCATACTCTTCACTGATTATACTCCCGTTATCGTACAAGTGTCTGCCAAAGGATGTGTATCGGATCTCAAGTTATTGAACGGCGGCTATTTTATTTCAGGAAAGGATAACGACCTGTCAGGTTTCGGCAGTGACCTTTCGCAATGGACCAAAGTGGGCTGCAAAAGCGTTGGGAACAAGATTCAATACTTTATCAACGATAAGTTGGTATACGAATCGCCAAGACCACTATATAATGAAAATATTATCGGGATCGGCTATAGATTCCAGGGAACCGGCGAAGTAAAAAATGTGAAATTAGATAAAGGCAATAAGACTGTTTTCGAAGCGTTCTAAAGATCGATTGCAGGAAATGGAGCAATCCCGGACCGGCAGGCTTAGAATTTGAAAGCTGACCCACCAGCCGGAACTACTCCGTTTCCTGCATTTACTCTCCTCGCTATACCAACCGGCCCGTTTTCATGGCCTCCTGCAGGTTTTGCACTTTAAATTTTGGCTTGTATATTTTGTTGGCTACTTTTTTCACCCATGTATAACGGTATCCGAAAACCGTTTTGATCATATCCACACCAACCGACCCCTTTGGGTATCCGTATTTATACCAGGTAAACTTCGAGTCATCGATACGAAATTTATCGGCAAACTCGGCAAGGAACAGGTCGATCTCAATATCAAAAATATCCAGGTCGAGATCGATGCTGGTATCCACAGTCAGCGCGTCCGGATCAACCTTTTGTATTTTATAACGGTCGCAATATCCGGTAATAAATTCCTTTAATTCGGGCAGTACATCTTCCATTTTAAATGAATTTTTTTGTGAACGTTTGATTATAAGACGACACTTTTTTAAAACGGTTGCATGCTTTTTTAAAATTTCTTAAAAATCCAATCCGGTAAACTGAGAGTCAGGCCAATAGCTTATACTTGCACAAAATTTTGAGCAGATGGATATAAAAGTGATCGCGTTTGATGCCGATGATACCCTTTGGGTGAATGAGCCCTATTTTCAGAACACCGAAAAGAAGTTTTGCGCACTGCTGGAAGAATTTTTACCACAACATACCTTATCGCGTGAGCTTCTAAAAATCGAGATCGAAAACCTGGCGCTATATGGTTATGGCATTAAAGGCTATATCCTTTCCATGATCGAAGCCGCCCTGAAAGTAACAGACAACAATATTCCCATTGAGGCTATTGAGAAGATCATCGGCTACGGCAAGGAATTGCTTAATGAACCGATTGAATTATTAGACGACGTGGAAGATGTTTTAAAGTCCTTACAAGGACATTACCGAATCGTTGTCGCCACCAAAGGCGATCTGCTGGACCAGGAACGTAAGCTCAAAAAATCGGGATTGAGCCATTATTTCCATCACATCGAAATCATGTCTGAGAAAAAAGAAGCCGATTATTTAAAGCTGATCAGGCATCTGGATATTCAGCCGAAAGAATTTATGATGATCGGCAATTCCCTCAAGTCAGATGTAATCCCTGTAATAAACATTGGTGGTCATGCTATTCATGTACCCTATCATACTACCTGGGCGCATGAACATGTAGAGACTAAATTAGAGCATGAGAATTTCAGGCATGTGGAGCGGTTGAGGGAGGTGTTGGAATTAGTGATCAGTGATTAGAGATCAGCGATTAGTTGTTTTCTGAACTTTACACTTCTTTCTCAAACACCGCCAACTGAATTTCCTCTTTCGGAACCCCAAAACGGGTGCCTTCGTGAAACGGCAATATCTCGCCAGTAGCGTGATAACCCCGGCGCTCGTACCAGGCTATTAATTCCTTACGGCTTTTAATCACCGTCATGTATATGGATTTGCAGTTTAATTCTGTAGCTACTATTTCTGCCTGATGAAGTAGCTGGCGTCCGATACCGTTTGCTTGTGCAAGCGGCGACACGGTAAGCATGCCCAGGTATAACTTTTCACTTTTGACTTCCAGGTAAACACATCCAATAATCTTGCCACCATTATCCAGATATTTCAAAATGGTGATATAAGGATCCTGAAAATATTTGATCATGGCCATTTCATCGATACGGATGCCGTCTAATAGATGAGCTTCCGTCGTCCAGCCTTTTTTAGAGGATTCGCCACGGTACCCGCTGTTAACCAGTTGGGTTAATTCGGCAACATCGGCAATTGTGGCTTTAATTATCTGCATTTTGTACAAACCTAAATTTTGCTGACAATAAAAGCAAATTCTATAAAATCTGCAGGATATGATACCATAGCGAAGTAGTAGCAAATGCTGCCAGGATACTTATGCCTATAATTAAGCTGGATAATTGGGGGTTGACATTGTATTCCTCTGCCACTACGCCTGAAGTAAGTAACGTAGGCATAGCTGCTTCAAAGACGGCAATTTGAGGGATCACTCCTTTTAAGCCCATCATCAATGCTACACCCAATACCAAAGCAGGCGCTATCAATAGTTTATAGGTCATCGATGCGCCAATGTGTTTTAGTTCATTCTTCCAGCCATCAAATTTTAGTTGAAGACCGATTGAAAATAAGGCCAGCGGAGCAACAGTAAGCGCCAACTTATCAAAAAAAGGATCGAGCGAAGAAATATCGACAAAATTAGGAATAGTAAGTGCACCAACACACCCCAGGAATGGCGGGAAACGCAGTACTTTTTTGACGATGGATATTGCAGAAAGTTCCTGCTTTTGCGAAGCATTGATTGCTACCAATACCCCTGCCGTCGAAAGCATCATAAAAGTCACCTGATCACAAATTACGGCGATCCCTAATTGCTTATCACTGAAGTAGGCCATTATTAAAGGGAAACCAACAAATGAGGTATTAGATAAACCCGATGAAAGTTTAAGGCACCCTTCGGTTGGTTTGCCTATTTTGTTTATAGATGAGTATAATTTGACATATAACCATGCCCCGATCCAAACGATAACCGGCATGAGCGCAGGAAGTAGAAGCTGATTACTCCAATGTATATGCGGTAGGTATTTGAACGATACTGCCGGTAAAGCAAGATAGATGATCCATACGTTGATGCTTTTATGCGCATCTGAAGGCAATAATTTGGACATCCGGAAAAGCATTCCGGCTATCATACAAACGCCTATGAGTATAAAGTTGACCAAGTTGATTTATTTACATTTTGCCCATCCAGATCATCCCCAGCATAAACACATCATATGCCAAATGGAAGAAAATGAGGTACCATAAATTGCCTTTAAATATTTTATACAACCAGGTAATGACCAGCGCAAAAATAAATATGCCGATCATTGCTCCTACTCCCTCCTGCCAATGATACAGCGCAAACAAAACGCTGGTAATTATTCCACTGATTAGGAATGATTTACCAAGCACTGCGCTTACCCTGTTAAAGATAAATCCCCGGAATACAATTTCTTCATAGGGAATCACCAAAACAGCCGCCAGCAAAATCAGTCGCAGGTAATTAAGCAGATGATGCCGGATAAAGTTAAAATCGGACAGGTTAGCGCTCTTAAAACCCAGGTGGGTAATCAATGGCCCTAATATCCAAAAACTAAAAACTGCATATAGCAATCCTAAAGCACCGCCTGTGTAAAAAGCTTTGAATTTTAGATCAGAGAAACGAAAACCTATCGAATTAAAGCTTTCGCCATTGAAGTTCAGGTAAATCCATATTACGCCCAACACTACAAACGGATAGGCATACATAGGCAGATGCGCATAATGCGGGAACAACATCGCAAATGCGATCATGACGCAATCCAGCCATTCCCTGTTCTTTTTGCGGACAATCATTTATTATAATGCCCTGTAATCTTCCCTTACCGGACTGAAAATGTCGATCAGTTTGCAATCTGTTAAAGCCCTGCCGCCATGCTCTACATTGGAAGGAATAATGGCAAAGAATCCAGGTTCTAAAACCTGCGCATCGCCATTTACTGTGAGTTCGAACTTACCTTCTATTGCAAATGAACATTGCTGATGCACATGCTTATGCAGTAGGATGGAACTACCGGCCTTTACTTCGATGAAATTGATGGTATTGGTATCGGTGTGGATCAGTTTAGAGAAAAATCCCGGCGCTACTTCTTTAGTAGCGATATCGGAAAAGTATTTGAAGACAGATGTATCCATTGCGGTTGATTGAAAAGCTAAAGATACAATCAACCCTAATAAATAAAAAGGGTGTCACACTGAGGCGCTCGAAGTGTTGTGCGCATAGGCCTTACCCGCCAATGCTTCGACTGAGCCACCTAAGTATCTGTTATGTCATTGCTGTAAAGGTCAGATAATTCGAGGACAAGAATAGCTTTACAAAAAGAG
>JAFDZM010000088.1 GCA_018266915.1 Bacteroidota bacterium
TCATGGTTCAGACAATATGCAGTGAACCCACCCCTGCCACTACACAACCCTTCGCACCCCCTCCCAGGAGGGGAATTTAACTGCAATCCTATTAAATCATTTAATCAAGCGAACGGCGTAGCCCTCTTGAACGCCATTGAAAAAACAATCATCCGTGAAAAATTATGGTTCAGACAATACGCAGTAATGCCACAACACTGCATTTAGGTTATATGTAGTACATTTTAAGTTATACATTTTGATTGGCAATGTATAACCAGTCGATCCCCTTTCATAAATTATTCTACAACACGTATATTTGTGTATCATGCAACTCTCGTCGCAGCATATCAAAACAATAAGGCATTTTTTTTCCGGATTGCCGGTAAAGAAGGCATACCTGTTTGGCTCCTATTCGCGCAACGAGGCTGACGAAAACAGCGATATAGATATTCTGGTCGAGCTGGATCATTCAACCCCGATTGGTATGCGCTTTTTTTCGTTCGGGGATGAATTGCAAAATCTGCTTAAAAAGAAGGTAGATATTGTAAGCGATGAGGGTATCTCCAGGTATATTAAACCCTATATTGACAAAGAGAAGGTACTGATTTATGAAAGGTAGACTTGGCGACAAAGTAAGGCTGCAGCATATTCTGGATGCCATTGATGAAGTTGAGATTTACCTTGAGAATGTTTCGTACGAGCAATTTTTGCAAAACTCCGAAAAACGTTTCGCCACTATTAAACAAATAGAAATTATCGGTGAAGCCTGCAACGCCTTATCCGACGAATTGAAAGCACAATACCCATCAATTCCATGGAAATCTATTATCGGTTTTAGAAATATCTCTATTCACGAATATTTCGGAGTAAACCTGCAACTGGTTTGGGAAATTGCTAATAATGATTTGCCGGCATTAAAACGCGAAATGACGGAAATGCTTGCAAATCTGGGTGATTGAATTAGCCATTTATTCTGTTAATTCCTGCATTCTGATAATTTTGGTTCAGACAGTATGTAATAGCCCCCACGCACGACCCCCCGCCGTGCTCCTCGATGACATATTTCATTAACCGACTTCGCCTTCCTGATAACCGATCACCGGTTAACTGATTAACCAATAACCACCTACCATTCGCACAAAAATTAGTAGCTTCGCCCCATGCTTACTGTTGAGAAGATCGGCGGGACATCGATGAGTGCGCTTGCCGAGGTATTGAATAACATTATTTATTTTGAACGCCAGGGCGAGAGCCTGTATAACCGCGTGTTTGTAGTGTCGGCGTTCTCGGGCGTTACCAACCTGCTGCTCGAAAATAAGAAGACCAAAGAGCCGGGCGTGTATCACCGTATTGCCAATAACGAGGATTTTCACGATCTGCTGAACCAGCTGGTTGCCCAACTGAAGGAGATCAACCAAAAATATAAACCGCTTGGACTGGATGTGGCGGCTGCCGATGCTTTTATTGAGAAGCACGTAAAGAAGGCGGAGACCTACCTTGACAACCTGGTGGATGTGCTGGCATCCGGCTATGTGAGCAGGGAGGGTATTTTGCAGGCAGCGAGGGAGATCCTGGCGTCGATAGGCGAAACGCACTCGGCTTTTAACCTGTCCAACATCCTGCAAAATAAGGGGGCGAACGCTAAGTTTATCGACCTGGGCGGTTTTGACGATATGCGCCCTTTCACCATCGATCAGCGCATCCGCGACGTGTTCTCCGGCATCGACCTGGCATCGTGCATCTGCATCGTCACCGGTTATGCCAAAGGTACCGAGGGTATTATGCGCGAGTTTGACCGCGGATATTCGGAGGTCACCTTCAGTAAGATCGCACAGATATTGAAGCCTGAAGAGGCCATTATTCATAAGGAGTACCACCTCTCAACCGCCGATCCGGGCCTGGTTGGGGTGGACAATTGCAAGCCCGTTGGCTTCACCAATTACGACATTGCCGATCAACTGGCCGACGTGGGCATGGAGGCTATTCACCCCAAGGCGTCCAAACCGCTGGAGATAAACGGGATTAACCTGCGCATAAAAAACACGTTCGAGCCGGCGCACCCGGGCACGCTCATCACCAAAGATTATGTCTCAGGTCTGAAGCGCGTGGAGGTAATAACCGGCTACGACAAAATGCTGATCATCGACGTGTACGACCCCCTGATGGTAGGCAACGTGGGCAGCGACTTGCAGATAATGCAGGTGTTTTACGATCACCGCATCAGCTACACCTTTAAGGCCACCAGCGCCAACAGTATTTCGATTGTGATATGGGAGAGCGATTTCTCGCAAAAACTGATCGACGACCTGGGCAAGAAGTTCGAGAAGATAACGGTAGAAAAAGCCGCCCTGGTATGCCTGCTCGGCACCAATATGGATCAACCCGGACTACTCGCCCGCAGCACCGAAGCCCTTGCAAAAGAAGACATCAACATCATCAGCGCCGGTATGGCCCTCCGCAAGGTGAACATCCAGTTCCTTATAGCGAGAGAACATTTTAAGACGGCGATTATTGCGCTGAATAAGGCGGTAGGGCAGTGATTTTCAGTTGGCAGTTCGGAGTTGGCAGTTCGCATTAGTTGGTAATAATTAAAAGTCATGTCATGCTGAACTTGTTTCAGCACCCCACTTGCTAAGTGTGCAACATGCAAGGTCTACAGCATGGCGTCGACCGGTCCTGTGGGTTCCCGAAACAAGTTCGGGATGACGTTGCCTGGTGCTTAACTGCCAACTGCCAACTAAAAACTGCCAACTGAATCAGGGCGCCCGGGCGGGCTATCCATTCATACACCTGCAGGCCTTAGGCGCTTAGTGCTTCTAACAACCTTCTCGTAAACACTGCAAACTGCCAACTCCTAACTGCCAACTGGAATTGGCCGGTATCCATTCCTATCCCTGGCGCGAATGAGGTGCTTTTAACCAAAATCCTCTTCCAGCTTTTTGGTGTAACGATAGCAGATATACAACGGAATAATCCCGACAACCCCAAAGCTGCAATCCACCAGCGACCAGCCAATAGGGATATCTCTTACAGGCCCGGCAATAAAAGTCAGCGGAATAATAAGCACACAAGCGATCATCCCAAACTGCAGCACCCAAATATTCCGTACCGGGTCTCTCAGCGGCCCGACGAAAGCAATCGCGATAACAATATGTGCAAACGCCAGCCAGTCGGTGCCATAGGGCATGAACGGGTAACGGGCATTCGTAGCAGCAACAGCATGATAAACCGTATTGATCCATTGCTGTAAGCTGTTGGTGGGATGGTTGGTTGCAATGAGGGACAGCTCACTTTCAATCGGGAAGGCGGTAATGCCGCTTAATACCAACCCGGTTATGAAGAAGATCAATAATATGCGAATACGGATTTTAAGATATTGTTCAGGTGTTTTCATAGCGATCAGACTCTTAAGCTTAAAATATCATCTATGGCATAATCAGCTTTGGTAAACAGGAACTGGTAGCCAGAATCAAGCAAGCGTTTAGGAGCCACCCAGCGACTTTTGAGTATCAACTCAGTTTCGGTACCGATAATCCTTGCGCCAACGTTCAGCAGCCATGCAGGAGTAGGCAAGCCGACAGGCATACCATAGCTTTTACGCAGGGCATGCATCAGCTCGGTATTCTTAATAGCTTCCGGAGCAGTGCAGTTGATCACGCCAATCATTTCTGGATGATCCAATATCCATTCGGTGCTTCGTGCCACATCCTGCTCATGCACCCATGATACATATTGCTCACCGTTTCCCTGCCTTCCGCCCAAACCGAATCTAACCAGGTTAAGCAGTCGTGGAAAAACGCTATCGCTGCGTCCCAACACTATTCCCATCCTAAAGGCAACTTTCCGAGCGGACACTTTGCATTCGCTAAAGAAAGTCTCTTCCCATTGACGGCAAACGTCAATAGAAAACCCATAACCAATTTGACCTGCAGCTTCATCCTGTGCAAAATCCTCGGCATGACGATAAATAGTGGCGGAAGTAATATTGATCCAAAGGGCAGGAGGGTTGCTCAGTTCACCAACAACTTCATTCAGCAAAGCGGTCGGAACAACTCTTGAACGGATGATCTCCTCACGGTTTTTGGCAGTGTAACGACAATTGACATTCTTGCCGCAAAGGTTGATGAGCATATCAGCGCCTTCCAGTTCTTTTATCCATTCGCCTTTGGTCTTTCCATCCCACAATACAGTTTTAATATTATCTTCTGCAGCTTTTGGCTTGCGGCTAAGGATGATAACTTCCTCAGCAATATAGCGGTAATACCGGGCTAACACACCACCTAAGTAACCGTTGCCGCCTGCGAGTATGATCTTTTTGTATTTCATGGTTTAGTTGATTAAAAAGATGATAACCAATAATGCAGCCCTGTACAAAGCCCAGGTGATCGTCAGCGTCCAGCCCAGTTTTAATAATTTAGTCCTGCGGATGTGTTCTAAAAACATTAAGAAGGCTACCATCATAAAATAAAAGCTGTACAATAATGGATAGTGACCAATTAAGCCGGAAAACAATAGCATCACACCCAGCATTAAAGAGCCGGCAAAAGAGATGGTCATCATGTTCCCAAGATAATCCCATTTCTTTTCTTTATTAACCAGGCTGATGATAACTCCCTGGAAGAAGATCTGACCACCGCATATCAAAGCTTCCCTGTAAATATTTCCTGCCGGGATAATGCCGATAAGCAGATCAGCATACCGGGTGAGAAAATAAGCGGTAACGGCCCATGTGAAAACAAGATAGGCAATTCGATAGCTAAGCCTGAATGTAGGCTGAAGCTGGAAACTATCACCGGTAGCGGGAATGATCATTCTGCGATTGTAAGATAGGAAAGCATAAAGCTTACTCATCAGCCACACAAAAGGAGCAAAGTTGAACAGCGGGCTAAAGAAGGGCATTACTGAACCGAAAATCTTAAACACACCCTTGATACCATAAGTAACCTCACCGGTTTGCTCATTTACCAAAGCGATCTCATTTACAGCACGCTGCCTGTCCACCATGGGACAGGCGTTTGTAGCGAGCTGCTGATAAGGTGTTCGGCCTTTATTTTCAAATAAACCGGCTTTTACAAGTGTCTTCGCATATAGTGTGCAAACCGGGCATTCAGCGTCGTAAAGGATCAGGTAATTTTTAAATGCTTTCATAACGCGGGTATTAAATGTTGTTTTCCTCAGGTTGTTTTTGAGCGCGTTTTCTTAGCTTAAAGAAGATGGTCAGGTTCAGAAAGTGCATTCCGCCAAGGATGAGTATGATCCAGCCCAGCTTAAAGCTCAGCACCTCAACCACTACCTGCGTATTGGGTATGCTGCTGCTTTCTTTAAGCGCTAAACTCATATAGCCGAAGTTTACCAGGTAAAAACCCACGACCAGGAGCTTGTTTACTGAATCGGCAAGCTCATTATTGCCGTGAAAAATGTCGACCAGGAAGACACGGCCATTCCTGAATAAAACTTTTGCTACCCAAATGGTTAAAGCAATGCTTGCTGCTAAATAGACTGCGTAGGTTAGGATAAAGTAGTTCATGATTTTTAAGTTTTAAATTTTAATTGTACAGATTGAACTTTCAGAAAAAAATGAAATATGTGAATAAAAATTTTTATTTGAATACTTTCAGCAGAGAACCCCAGAACCAGCTTTCTTCAGCCTTTAGCATGGTTTCTAAAGTTTTATCTACATTCTTAGCCAGCTTGTTGATATCGGTGATAGATTTATTAAATGTTTTAAACTCAGGGTCGTTCTTCTCACCTTTCACTTTAGAAAGCTCATCCAGTATTTTTATTATCGGGTCGAGTTCCCTTTTACGGCGCTCTTTAGCAACCTGGCGGGCAATGTTCCAGGTATCTTTATCAGCATAAAAATATTCTTTACGCTCACCGGGCTTAAGGCGTTTCTCTACCAATCCCCAACCAATCAGGTCGCGCAGGGTCATGTTCGCATTACCACGTGATATCTGCAGTGTCTCCATGATCTCTTCCGTAGTCAGGTCTTCAGGAGTGATCAGCAGCAAAGCATGCACCTGTGCCATCGTGCGGTTAATACCCCACTCAGACCCCAGTTTCCCCCAGGCTTCAATAAACTTTTGCTTTGCTTCTGCCAATTCCATATACAAAGGTAAATAAGTTTTTAAACTTTCAAAATATTTTGAAAGTTTATTTTTTTGCTACGTAAAAATGATATATAGGAGAACCATCTCTGCCCTTCTCAAGAGCTGCCGTGTATCCACATCTTTATGCCTTGCCCCATCGGGGCAACATATTGGTAGAAAAGAGCCATAGCATCCATTTTGCTCCGTAGGTGCAAAACATTTTCGCCATGTTTAGCCAGAATCATGTCGGGGTATTGCACCTACGGAGCAAAAGCTATGTTAATTATTATTTCTACCAACATTTGGCTCCTAATGGAGCCGCTTTTTTAAGATGACACACTTAGGGGTACACGATAGTTCTCAAAAGGGAAATTATTGTCATACCAAAAGGGAGCAGCCTGACGGACACCATAACATTTTTGTCATGCTGAACGTAGTGAAGCATCTATTCCGTAAAGCTGTTGGGTACTAAAGATATGTAGTAATGGATTCTTCGCTATCACTCAGAATTACAAAGAAAATTTGGGCTTGGTCAACCTAATCAACCACTTAACCCAATCAACCATTCAACCAACTACAGCACCTTATACAGCACCCAATCCCCCGTCTCGTAAACCTTTTGCAGGCTCAGGCGACTGTCGGATTTTTTGATGGCTGGCAGGTAACGGGTATTGAGCTGGGTGTAGCCGGTAAGAATATTCTGATCGGTTGCTACCAGGATGTAGTTTACATAATGCTCAGGAGCTTCGCTCGAGCTAAGGTACGATTCCTGGTAAGGCATGGTCAAACGTTGTATATGATGCGTAAAGGCAACCACCTGGTAGGCGATGGCATCATCCACCATGATCTGTGCGTTTGTTGGCAATCCATTGATGTAATCTGCCATTTCCATGTTATCACTTTGCTGGTCGACAGGTGATGGATTGAACAATACCTTTACAAAATCCTGCTCTTCGGTAAGGAACGACTTTTTCAGGAAGAAATAGCCGGTTACCAGTTGGAACAATACCAGAAGGCTCAGTAATACCTTCATACCAATCTGGTGCTTGGACTCATGAACTTTCAGCGTTACGCAAAGCATAGCCAGAACCAGGAAGATCAGGAAATACTCCTGCGAAAGAAATATCTTGTCGTATTTGATCTGTAAGAATTCTACAAAAGCAAATGGTGCGGCAATGGTCAGGATCTGATAGGTGCTTTTCCTGAAGAGGTAGATCGCCAGTAATATCATCGGGCAAAACAGGGCAATACTGGCAGTCACTATCGGTGATATCTGCGATGAGTGATAGTGCGCAAAGCTGGTTGCTGTTTCAAAGTTGATCTTATCAGCTAATACGGTCCACGTAGCGTACGGACTTTCTATAAAGTAGTTCAAGTCGTTGGCGTGCGTCAGGTTCAGCATCTTGTAGATCAGGATCGACGCCAGCGGCAATATGAACAGGATGATATAGATCGCAAAAGTTTTGTTCACCAGCTTACGGCGCAGGGCCGGACTGTTAAAGCTTTGGTACAACCGGAATATAGTTTCCTTTTCGCCCAGGTTCAAGCTTTGCGTAGCAATGAACAATACCAGCGGAATAAAAAACAGGTTGAGCCAGATGAACTTATAATCGCAAAATACCAGGATCACCAGGCAAATGCTCGCGATGGAAATATGGAAAGTAGTGTTCGACGAGTAGAACCGGATAATATGGAAAAAGAACAAATAGAAAAACAGCAGCACCATATAGGTTGATTTTCCCGAACAGGCGCTGTATAATAACCCCGGATGAAAAAGAAACAATACGATGATTAGCAACAGATAAAAATCATCATTAGTACGCTTTATGAGCGTAGAACACATTACATAAAACAGCAATGCCGTACCTAATGCCGACGCGATCACCGGCGCTAATTGCGGATTGATCCACGAGAAGAAAACCGTGCCGTAAAAAGGAAGGATAGGCGTTGTGAGCCCCATTACCTTCAGGCGGTTACCCAATCCTTCAAACAGTATTTTGCTCTTTTCAATAAAGAAAAGCGACTCGTGGTTATAGTAGCCAAGCCTGTTCAGGTAGATACCCAAAAACAGGTAGTACACCGCGATAAAAACCGTGATCAGGATAAGATATAGTCTTCTTCTGTTCCTCATTAGTTTATCACGTTAGTGGCACTATTAATTTTACTCAAACCATGCGTGGTCTTCTCCCAGTAGAACGGCTTCACGATCAACTGGTATAAACCCATATAAGCCGCTGCCGAGTGCATCAGCCAATAAACCGGATTAGCTATAGAAAACAGGATGAGCTCATAAAAACGGCGTTTAAATACCGCCATCATGTTTACATAGATCATCAATATATTCCCAACCATCAGGTTAAATATCGACATGAACAGCACCCAGTCAGGAAACAGTGTCTTTATAGCCGCAAGGTTAAATACCACGTAGGCTAAGAAAATGAACAGTAATATCGGGTACACCAAAAAGGTGATAGGTGTAGCGCCAACAAAGAAGTTGAAACCTATAAAACCCCTGAAACCAATTTTCTTGATCAGTTTTACCGGGTTGCGCATATGCACCAGGTAGGTTTGCATATAACCCTTTATCCAGCGTGAACGCTGACGAATCCAGTTAAACGGTTCATTATTCGCTTCCTCGTAAGTGGTGGAGTTCACAATAGCTACTTTATAGCCTTTTGCATAAGCGCGCACACCCAAATCGGCATCCTCGGTCACATTAAACGGGTCCCATGCACCCAGCTCGATCAGCATATCCATCTTAAAGTGGTTGCTGGTTCCGCCCAATGGAATAGGGATATCCAGCGTATCCAGGCCCGGCAGCATATAATCAAACCAGTAAGAATATTCAAGGGTGAACATCCTGGTCAGGAAGTTCTCGTTACGGTTAAAGTAGTTCAATGCGCTCTGTACGCAGATATAGTTATCCGGCAGTTTATTAAACAGGGTAACCACTTTTTTAAGCTGATCGGTATCCGGGATATCCTCTGCATCATAAATAGTAAGGTATTGGCCACGGGCAAAATGCAAACCATAGTTACAAGCTTTAGGCTTTGTTTTCGGCATGTGGAACGGCACCACGATCACCTCGAATATCGCCGGGAAGTCGAGGCCACGAACTGCGTTCAATGTCAGGTCGTCGTCTTCTTCGATCAGCAGCTTAATGTCCAGTTGCTCACGCGGATAGTCGATACTTTGCAAATTCCAGATCAGCTTTTTGATCAGTTTGTCTTCTTTATAAACCGGCAGCAGTATAGTATAAACAGGTAGCCCTCCATCGTTTACGGCGCGCACTTCTTCGCGGCTAACAGCCTGGAACAATTCGAACCTGGAGCCTACCAGGGAAAGAAAAAGCTTAAAGATGATAGCGATCAGGAAAAACAAACTCATCGCCACGTTAACGGTAATGGTAACGTTCTTAAAATTCAATACCAAGCCGGCAGCCAGCGCACCAACAATAAGGAAGATGAATACCAATTGTCCCGTAGTAAAGGTGGTAAGCGCGGAGCTATCCGCATCGTGGTTGTGCAGCTCGAATACCGAAGATTTAACATAGTCTTCGCCCAGCAATCTGTGCGTCATCCAGGTGATTTCCAGGTCATCCGCAATAATTACATGGGGCTCCATGTTATAGGTCATCCGGATAAAGTCGAGAAACAGCTGGTCGCTTGGGTCAGCCATTAGGGTAACGACCTTTTTTTTCTCTATCCGCAGTGGCAAAGCCAGGTGTGCGTCGGCAAATTTAAGGTCTATCTTGTCGAGCACTTCTTTATCAAAAGTTTCTTCTCTTACGGGTTTAAAATCTAGCTTCGCATTGCTCATCGAACGCTCGTAGTTTTTGCGGGATATGTAACCGTAGTTGAGCGCTATTTTGATAAAGGACAGATCAGTCCTGGCAGAAAAATTTTCAATCTTTTCCCGGTCACCTGGTGTAATAAAACCATCATTAACCAAAAGTTCAGGGATAGAGATCTTCATTTTATCGTATAAAAGGTGTTTATTTTTTGAGTAGCCTCAGATGTTTTCCGGGGCTACTCAAATTAAATTTCAGGTGCTCTTTGTCTTTTAAATTCTTCGCAATTATTCGTTAAACAACTCCTGCGATTTCTGAACTTTTGAGCGTACGTAGAGGAATGACATTAATATCAGTACAAGTATGCCGAGCAATATGTACAGGTTATAGTTTTCCCAGAAACGGGTTAAAGCGTTCTTGGTATCTACATACTCCAGGTTCTCGCTTGATTTATTGATGTTAAATAAATATTTATTGCCGTTTACGTCGGCAACGCACACGTTGCTCGACAGGGTCGATAACTGTTCAGTAATGGATTTTGAAGCAGCCGTAAATGCGTCGGCTTGTTCTTTGCCAGTTGCGGTAAGCACCAGCACGGCATTATTGCTTCGTCCATAAAATATCTGCGCCAAACCGTTCGATACTGAGTCGGACAATGAGTAAACCGGCTTATTATTTTCGTTATTATATAAACGGAACTCTTTGTTAAAGCTTATCGGCGCATCAGGGAACTTGTCCAGCATCTGGTCGTGCTGAGATAAAAGGGCAACGATATTATATTTTTTCAGATCAGCATCTTTCACATCATCCGAATAAACAAACTCAGGGAAATTATTTGAGTTGATGTTGTTGTTCAGCTCATAAATGATTTCGCCCATCGCGGTAGCAGCATATTTTGCATACTCTTTTGTTACCACAATGCGGGTAGTACCGGTGTTGAATGCTTCAGGATACTGATAGAAGCTCAAGTCGTTAGTAATAAACGGATTCTTTGATTCCAGGTATGATTTGTCTACATCAATTTCAGCAAAGAAGTTGGTAAACGAGTTGATACAGTTGCCGCTGCTTGGATAGATGCGGAACTCAGCCTGAACAGTGTTGTATTTGTGGTGTTGATAACGGTTGATTGAAACTGATGTATTCAGTTTACCCGATGCATCCAGGCGTTCGCTGCTGATCAGGGCGCCATTCAAATAAATATTGAAGTAGCCGCGGTCGCCTGGCGAAAGGCTGCTGTAGTTTGCTACAAAGTGAATTTCAACTTCTTTCGGGGTGAAGCTGAAATCACTGTTTTTGAAGCTGTATACGTTAGTTAACGAACCGATACCCGACATAAAATTCGGTGCACCGCCTACTTGTCTTAAAGTCAGTTTAGAGCGGTTTTCGTCAACAGTTTTAAAGTAGTTGTTTTGTGCATTATCGATCAGGATGTACTGACCGAAAGATGAATTAAGAATATTTGAATTACCCAAAGTGGTAATAGTTTTTTCGTAGCCGTTATCATCGGCACCGGTCACAAATAATATTTCGCCCGGTTCAGTCAGTTTGGCATCAGAGCGTGCAGTATCCCTATAGGTTACCAAAGCTTTGCTCAGGAATAATAAACCCTGGTTAGCTTTTGGCGCAACGTTGATCAATGCTTTTTTATCGGCTGGCAAACTGCTCCAGTTACCTACCTGTACATAGTTTTTAACGCTGTCAGGAAGCTGATCGGCGGTGTAAACCTTGATATCCCTGTTCATAGACCTTTTCAGTTTTGCATAGGCCCATGCTACGGCTTTTAAATCGTGCAATGTTGGATTGGCAGGGTAAACGATGGCTTTTTTGGAGTCAAAGCAATTGCTCAGGTTTACATTTTTGAAGAAGTTGTCGTTTGTTTTGATCAGCGACAGGTAAGAGTAGTTCTTAACCTTTACCCACATAGCAGGGTTGTCAAGGTCCTTACACTTGTCGTCAGATACCGTGAGCAAGGTTTTTACCTGGATCTTCAGGAACTTGTCGGCTGAAAGATCTTCGGGGGTTAAGTTGATTGCTATCTTTTCAATCGTGTCTTTAGTAAGACGGGCACTGTAGGCCGGACGATCGTTGATAACGATGTTCACAAAAGAATGATCTTTTATTAAAGCCTGGGAAGGCTCGATGTATAACACCAGCTTACTTCCCTTCATCTCAACAAGGGGGCTTACTTTTAAATAGAATGAACTTGCTCCGATCATTCCATAAATTGACTCATCGTCATGTCCCATTGCCTTGAATGACACAATGCTTTGCGCTATTGATGCCGTACTTAACAGTAATGCAAGAGCTAAAAGGCTTAAAAATTTATTCATTTGTTTTAGTATTAATTGATCACGTTGAATTCTACTCTAAAATAATTTCCGTTTTCGTCGCTTCTGTAAGCAAGTTCGCCACCCATTTCATAGGTCATCAGCTTGGCTATTGATAAACCAAGCCCTAAGCGGCTCTCCACATTGCCGGATGCGTCGTTTAATGTTTTTAGTTTGTTAAACATCATATCCAGTTCCTCCTGGCCTATAGCGATGCCTTCATCCACAATTTCGAAGATGAATTTCTGGCGCTGCAGGCTGGTAATTACCTTGATGCTGTTATTTGTTTGTGAAAATTTAATGACGTTGGATAATAAGTTCTGGAATATCTGACCTGTAAATACGCGATCGAGTTTTACATTGAGGGGGAGTTTTAGAATGTTATCGATCAGGTGAATATTTTTCATTTGGGCGGTTTCAGCCAGGCCTCTGTACACATGCTGTACCTCGGTATTGATATCGAAAATTTCGAGGTTGAACTTCATTTCAGGAGCCTCAATCTCGCGGACATCCATCAGTTTGTTCAGCATATATTGCATTTTCTCGGCTGATTCGCCTATGTAGCCTACAAATTCTTTCTGGTCGTTGCTTAGCCTGTCTTCTTCTTCTTTCACCATATTATTACTCATGATGATAGAGCCGATCAGGTTCTTAAGGTCGTGACCTGCGATATTGATAAAGCTGTTCTTCTGCTCGTCCAGCCTGCGCAGCTTTTCATACTGCATATCAATAATGTTGTTCTTTTCAGAAATATCCCTGTTTTGCTCTTTTAACTGCTCGTTTGATTTTTCGATCAGGATAGAGGAGCGCACGTCGCGCATAATTACTTTATAGCGCGCATTAGGGATTAAGCAGGAAATAATGGCTACGATAAAGAAGTACTGACCGCCGTTATTAATGAATATATCTGCGCCGTAATCGGCAAACAGGTTGAAAAACAAAGTAAGCAGCAGTATGGCAACCAGTGTTTGAACAAATGAATTGATGGGCTCCCAAAACACCTGCAGGTTGAAAAACAAAATCACTACAGAGTATAAAAGGAAATAAACGCTCAGATCCTGGGAGTTTACCAGCGTACACATAAGCGCGCAACTTGCTGATAGCAGGAAAAACGCAACATGCAGCAGTAGCCGGTACTTCTGCCCCTTGTTTTGGTATACATTAAATAACATGTAAATTACCAGAACAATAATGAGGCGAACAATAAAAAACTGAAGCCAAAGGCCCGGAGTATAAATGAAATCAATTATACTGAAAAGAGGAAAAAGGAAGATAATGGACCAGATAACGATGTTAGTCTGGTACCAGGCCTTTTTGGTAATCTCTTTTAATAATTCGTCTTTGTTGATCTGAACAAACATTAGAGTTAGTTTTCTTAATTTATAATAAGATTAAACCAGTTGTTAATTTCGTACGCTAATAAAATAAAATTAAGTGAAAATATTGCCGTATTCAACAATGTTTATTAACAGGCTGTTAGGAATGGTTTCACTTTTAACGTTATTTGTTTCAATTGGTTGCGAAGCGCAGTCGTTTAATAATCAGTCTGCTGCGTTTGAAAGAGCACAAACTCTTGATAACGGCGTGAGCCTTTCATGGCTCGAACAGACCTGGAATAAGAACGTCCTGGATAGCAATGTTATCACGACATCCGATTTCCGCTTATTAAAACAACTTGGCTTCAAATGCATCCGGGTTCCTGTGGCCTTCAGGCATTTTCAAACCAATAACTCCTATAACCCAAACCTGCTTACACGTATCGATCAAATCATTAGGTTTAGCCACTTATACGGGTTTAAGGTAATCATTTGTTACCATTCGGGAAATTTAGATGAAAACATGTATGGGTTTGAAATTCAGAATGTTATTAATCTGTGGCAAATGCTTGCAAAAAAATATTATCAGGAAAGCCCTGATGATCTCTTCTTTGAACTCTATAACGAGCCACCCCACATGAACCCCGGTATATGGCAAAATGCAGCTAATGAGATCATTAAAGGAATAAGGACTATCGACAAAAAACGAACACTGATAATAGGCGCGTCAAACTTCAACAGCATTTATGAGCTGAGCCGTACAACACCATTGAATGACGATAACATCATCTACACTTTTCATTTCTACGAGCCATTCTTCTTTACCCACCAGGGAGCTGAATGGATAGGCGACCAGGTAGCTACTACCGGCGTGCCGTTCCCATATAATGCCTCAACTTTTCCACAGCTAAACCCGAGGGCGAAAAATACCTGGGGCGAAACCAACTATTACCAGTACCGGACGGACGGTAATGCCCAATCGGTAAAAGATAAATTACAAATTGTAAAAAACTGGGGGATAAAATATAATGTTCCTTTATTATGCGGCGAATATGGCGCTTATAATAAATACGCTGATCTGGATAGCCGGTGCAGGTATATTAAAGCAGTAAGGCAAACTTTAAAAACCATGCATATCCCCGGAATTTTGTGGGATTATAACAGTAATTTCTCCATATTTGAAGGCAAACCATCGATGGCAAATCTGCCTGATTGCATGAAAGATGCGATAAGTTATCATACCCCGAACTAAAATAAATACTTTAGTATTTACTTATTTAAATAGTTACCTTTGCACACTATTGTATAACCATGAGATTTTTTGAAGAGAAGCGCAGAGAAGTTATGAAGCATATTGAAATATTTATGCTCCAAAAAATCAACGAGTATCTGAAGCCTGTAGAAACTATCTGGCAGCCGTCTGATTTTTTGCCCGACTCAACCCGCGAAACCTTCTTTTCAGAGATCAAAGAATTACAGGAAAGCGCAGCAGGTTTATCCTACGATCTGATCGCTGTTCTGATAGGCGATACCATTACCGAAGAAGCTTTACCAACCTACGAATCATGGTTAACCATGGTTGAAGGCGTATCGAAAGATGAAGAAGGCGGCTGGATGAAATGGACCCGTCATTGGACATCAGAAGAAAACCGTCACGGTGATTTACTAAATAAATATCTGTACCTGTCGGGCCGTGTAAATATGCGCATGATGGAGGTGTCTACCCAATACCTTATTGCCGATGGCTTTGATATTGGTACAGGTACCGACCCTTACCGCAATTTCATTTATACCTCGTTCCAGGAACTGGCAACCAATGTTTCTCACCGGCGTGTAGCTTCGCAAGCTAAAAAAGACGGTGATACTTTGCTCTCAAAAATGTGCGGTGTGATAGCCGGGGATGAGGCACGCCATGCTAAAGCATATAAATATTTTATCGAAAAAGTATTTGAAGTTGATCCGAGCGAGGCGATGATCGCCTTTGAGGATATGATGCGCAAGAAGATCGTGATGCCGGCCCATTTCCTTCGCGAAGTAGGTTTAAAAGTTGGTCAGACATTTGGCCATTTTACCGATGCGGCACAGCGTTTAGGTATTTACACCGCTATAGACTATGTGGATATTCTGAAAGAGCTGATAGAAGACTGGCATATTGAAAGCGCGAAAGACCTGAATGAAAGCGGAGAAAAAGCCCGCGATTATATCATGAACCTCCCCGCACGCCTGCTCCGCGTAGCCGAACGCATGAAAAACCCAATGCTGGAATATAAATTCAGCTGGATAAACGGGTAAGCTACTTATCTTTTTCAAATATAAAGCCCGGAGCGCGGTAGTCTTTACCTATGTAATCTTCCGGTATTTGTATGTTATTCCCGTCACGCAGGGCTGTGAAATGCGGCGACATAATTTCTACCCCGGCTTCATTAAACCTGTTCTGGATATTCTTGTGCAACTCCGAATAGATTGCCGCCATTTTATGCGGTTGGGAGGTATAAGCATTCACCTGGTAGCTTACATTAAAATCATTCAATGCTGTCTGCAGCACAAATGGTTTAGGCTCGTGTAAAACGCCATCGGTTGCCAATGCCGCATTGGTCATCAATTCGTGTATAGTTTGCCATGGCGCATCGTAACCAATCGTTATGGTTGTATGCAATATAAGCCCGAGACTTTTTGAGGACGATGTATAATTGATCGTATATCCGTTCAGAATAGTGGAATTTGGAATGGTAATATCTTCATTCTTAATAGTCCTGATGCGGGTTAACAGCAAATTTTTCTCAAATACATCGCCAATAACATTGCCCGCTTGAATACGGTCGCCAATTTTAAATGCCCGCATATAGGTTAATACAATGCCTGCAACCATATTTGATATAGCTGACGAAGAACCAAATGAAAAAAGGACACCTACAAAAACGGTTACTCCCTGAAAAACTTTCGATTCCGACCCGGGCAGGTACGGAAATATTACGACGAACATAAACGCATACAACAATACCCTGATA
Source organism: Bacteroidota bacterium (assembly GCA_018266915.1). Taxonomy (GTDB): domain Bacteria; phylum Bacteroidota; class Bacteroidia; order Sphingobacteriales; family Sphingobacteriaceae; genus Mucilaginibacter. The sequence continues at coordinate 16,513 of JAFDZM010000088.1, forward strand.
ATATTATAAGTAGGCAAGGCCCATTCCGGATAAAAGTTGTGAATAGTAAAAGAGCCATTCTCTATCTCGTCAGAGATAAACTTGACCAGCTTAATGATATACCGCGTTACAATATAGATAACTGCTATCGTAAGCATGTTTGGGATATAATGCAGGAAAGCCAATAAAATATCTGTAACCGGCGTGACCACGTAACTCAGTAATTTATTGGCGATCGGTTTTGTCCATGGAAATATCATAAACAATACCGGCAACGCTATATAAACCAGCAGTATCACAATGAATATGCGTGCGGCCTTGATCAGGTTATTGAGAAAAGGAAGTAATTGCCTGGCGTATCTGAAAGGGGCGCCTTTCTGTGCTAACTTGGCCATACGGTTTTCCCAATTTTGCAACAATCTAAGCCTGATAATTCTGAACCCCTTATTAACACCCCATATAAGCAGAAATAGCAGAATAATTACAGCTACAGCCTCCAGTACGTTAATAATGAGGTCCTTAATATTATTACTTTCAAATGCAATGCCTAACTTTTTTTTAAGAATATCCAGGTAACTTGCCGCAAGCTCCTGTCGGTTTAGTTCAGAAAATTGGGCGTCTTTATCGGTCAGCGCCAACAGCGTTTGGGATTTGTAGGCAATGACAGAAAGGTTACTGTCATTTTTAACTTTAAGTGAATCTGCATTAAAATCAAGCTTGTTAACAACGTAATTTATCCGCTTGCTTACTATATCCGCCCGTTCCTTTGTATCAAATAGTCCTTGCCCGGCGTAAAGATTAAATAGGGTATCCTGATTAACAACAATGGGTTCGCCTTTTGCTTCGGCAGCTTTCTGGGCACAAACAGGTACAGTAAACGTGGTTAATACGAGTAAAAGAATAGTGCAAAGCTTTGACATTGATAGCTTTTTCTGTTAAAATTAATGAAAATACCGGATATCACCCTTCCAAAATCAAATCCGTCCCCGATTTACCCGCAACTATTTTAAACAGGTCATTCAAAATAGACTCAACCGTCAGCGAGTTCACATCATCCACATAATGCTCACTGCGTGTGATGTGCAGTTTATCCTGTTTTATCTCGATACGATATAGAATATCACCCGGGTATAAATCAGGCTGAGTGATGTCAATTACGTCGCCTGAATGGGTAACAGTAAAATTCAAATCAGACTTTCGTTGTTCGTGAAAAAGCGAATTAAGTTGCCTTTGGATAAGATCAAATAACTCATCGGTCTTAATTCTTTTATGCAGAGTGATGATTTTCATAGCTGTAGATTTTATATAAATACCTACAATTGGCACCCTGCTTTGTTTCCTTTTTGGGCGTTTGAAGCCTGTTTTGAGAATTATTCCGTTATCTTTAAGCATGAAACTAAAGACGATAATCGGACAGTTTATCATGATCCTGGTTGGCATTTTATCCGCAGGAATGGGGGTAAAAGGCTTCCTGCTATCCAGTCATTTTATCGATGGAGGCGTTACCGGGATATCGATGTTGATAGCTGACGTGACCGGTTTACCCATATCGTTCCTGATATTCGCTATCAATGTGCCGTTTGTTATTTTAGGCTACAGGAGGTTGGGGTTTTGGTTCGCTGTTAAAAGTGCAGCAGCTATAGGCGGCCTGGCAGTTGCCCTGGCTTTAATTAATTACCCCGATGTAACGCATGATAAGTTGCTCACCGCAGTCTTCGGCGGTTTCTTTATAGGAGTAGGCGCAGGATTTGCCATGCGCGGCGGCGCAGTGCTTGATGGAACGGAGATTGCCGCCGTGTTATTAAGCAAACGCACCCAACTGCTAAAAGTAAGCGATGCTGTATTATTGTTGAACGTAATCATTTTCACGGCTGCGCTATTCTTTTTAGGTGTCGAATCGGCTTTGTATTCTATTCTAACTTACCTGTCCGCCTCTAAAATGATCGACTTTATGCTGAACGGTATCGAACAATACACGGGCATTACAGTAGTATCCATTAAAGGTGAGGCGATACGGAAAGCCATTACTGATATGGGGCGTGGAGTAACCGTGTATGAAGGGAAGAGTGGCTATGGAAAAGATGGGCATGTAAACGATACCCGCGATATCATTTTTACCGTAGCAACGCGCCTGGAGATACCTGCCATAAAGCAAAGAATACTTGAGATCGATCCTGCTGCTTTTATTGTTCAGCACAGCGTGGACCACACTACCGGCGGCCTTGTAAAAAGAAAAAGCTTGCACTAAGTTTACCTTTATATCAAACAATATCCGCACATTCGGATTCTTACAGATCACACCATGAATTACAAATTACTGGGCCGCTCGGGCCTTAAAGTTTCGGAATTATGTTTGGGTACCATGGGCTTCGGTACCGAAAACGGTTGGGGCGCAGATAAGGAAAGCAGCTTCGCCATTATGGACGCCTACGCCAATGCAGGTGGCAATTTTCTGGATACGGCCAATATGTACAAGCTTGGCACCAGCGAAAAGATCATAGGCGAGTATTTATCCAACCACGACCGCGACTTTTTTGTAGTGGCGACCAAATATTCCCTAAAGGATAATTCCACTAATCCCAATGCTTCGGGCAATAACCGCAAAAACATGATGCGCAGCGTGGAAGAAAGCCTGAAACGTCTTCAAACTGATTTTATTGACCTGCTTTACCTGCATATATGGGACGACCTGACCCCGATTGATGAAGTATTGCGTGGTATGGATGACCTGGTCCGGCAAGGTAAAGTAAACTATGTAGCCATTAGCGACACCCCTGCCTGGATCATTTCCAAAGGAAACACCTTAGCCGAACTGATGGGCTGGAGCCAGCTCATTGCTTTGCAGATCGAATACAGCCTGATTGCCCGTACCCCGGAACGTGAACTGATACCAATGGCAAAACATTATGGCATGACTGTTATGCCCTGGGCGCCATTAGGTGGCGGAGTTCTAACCGGGAAATATATTCGCGGGGAACAAGGCCGCATCAAACCCGAAAGCAAACGCCGTAACGATAATGCAAACGAAATTACAAAAGCAGTTGTCTCAGTCGCCGAAGAATTAGATGTATCTCCAGGCAATGTTGCTCTGAAATGGACCATGCAACAGGGATTTCATTGTATCCCGATAGTAGGGGCTACCAAATTATCCCAATTAGAAGATAATTTGAAAACTGTCGAAGTAATCTTGAGCGAAGATCATATCAAACGACTAAACGATGCCAGCGCTATTGAATTAGGCTTTCCCGGAGAATTCTTCAGGGAAGATGGTGTGAAGATGAATACGTTTGGCGGGTTTTATGATAGGGTAGAGAAGAGAGGATAAGAAGACATTTGCTGCTTCATTTGATATTACACCGCTCATAGCCGCGGGGGCCTAGTTACTTTTGGCTTGATCCAAAAGTAACCAAAAGATCAAGACAGAAAAA